>FR895327.1:50734-62489 GCA_000434995.1 Firmicutes bacterium CAG:341
GCAACCACCTCCATTTACAAGGGAGGCAAAAAGGTTTATTTATTTTATTCGGCGCGTTTTAGCCACTTTATCGACAGTCTGAACTACCATTCATCATTCATGAAACTCATACGCAATGAAAAAGGTTCATCATTACCTATTATAATATGGTCAATAAAGTTAATATCAACACTTTGAAGAAGTTTATCGATTGAAACAGAAAAGTTCAAATCTGCATCCGAAGCTTTACTTGAACCACCGGGATGATTATGAGTAAACAGCACACCCGAAGCTTTATCAATAATTGCAGATTCAAGAATTTCGCGGGTATTTGACGGAGCGGTGTTGGCATTACCCTCACCTATCAAATGAAGATTTATTATAGAACCGTCATTATTGAGCGAAATCATATATAATTTTTCGGTTTTCTCATACTTCAAAAGATTAGCACAATAAGCAATCGCTTCGCCGGAACAGTTAAGGTCGGTAACATTTTTATTTCTGTTTGTAATTACTCTTTTGTTTAACTCCACAACCATTTTGATACCGACCGCAGCCGACTCACCGATACCGCTGACATTCATAAGCTGGTTAGCATCGGCATTAAGCACACCTTCAAGCGAACCGAAACGGTTAATCAAATCATACGCAAGCTGTTTTACATCTTTTTGAGGAATGATTATTGATAAAAATAATTCAAGCAAATTGTGGTCAGGTGCATTTTCCATTCTGCCGAGGAGATATGTTCTCCTCATTCTCTGCCTATGCCCGTTTCTGCTCAAATTTGGATTAGATGAATTTACCGATACCTCATTAAAATTCTTAATCGGATAATTTTCATCTAATGAATTTTCGTAATATTTATTTGTAAATCTGTCTTTATTTTTGTGGTCTGACAGAGCAAGACCAAAATTAAAATTTGACAAATTATTTTTCATTTATTTTCCTAACCTTATCACCATAATCTATTATCATAACAGGCACAATGTTTATCTTTAAGCAAGGCTCGAATTTCAACATAGCAGCCGCACTTAAGGCACATACCGGAAATCAGATAATCACAGTTTTTGCACTTTTCAAGTCTTAATTTATACCGCTTTTCATCAACCTTTAATGAATTATCAAGATTATCTATATAATCGGATACAGTTTTGTATGAAGCTTTTTCACCGGCTTCAAGAAGCAGGCAGCGTTTACATTTTTTCATTATTCAATTATAAATTTAACAACACTGCAAGCAGGAAGTGTAGCTGTGAATCCGTCTTTTAGCTGCCTGAAATCAGTAAATTCTTCAATTTTAACATTATCGCCATTTTCAAAATCGTTTTTATCATGTATATCACCGCAAAGAATTTCCGCTTTAATGCTTTTAATCTTTCTGTCGGCAATTTGGCATTTAATTTTAGCCGGCTTTTTATCTGACACATTTGCAATCGTAGAATAAATTACACCGTTTTCATCTATTGAAGCCGATTCTATAAGCATAGGACAGGACCTTTTTGCTTCTTTAGATTCAATAGTATCAGATGTAATAAACGAGCCGAGAAGCATATTATTTTGATGTTCTTTAAACATTTTAAATACATAATATGTAGGTGTTAACACCATTTTTTCGGCATCGGTCAAAATCATTGCCTGAAGCACATTGACGGTTTGAGCTATATTTGCCATCATAATTCTGTCGCTGTGCTTATTAAAAATATTAAGTGTTAATGCGGCAACCATAGCATCACGCATAGTATTTTGCTGATAAAGAAATCCAGGATTAGTTCCGGGTTCAACATCATACCAAGTACCCCATTCATCAACAATAAGCTGTACCCACTGCTGTGGGTTAATTGAATTCATAACAGCAATATGATTATTGATAAGTTCTTCAATTCTGTATGCTTTTGCAATAGTTTTATAATATTCTTTAGTATCAAATTGAGTAGCTGAACCTTTATGTTCCCAAGTATCCCCGGGAATAGTATAATAATGCAGTGATATACCCTGTGCGTGATGCTTTACTTTATCCATTACCTCTCTTGTCCAGTGATAATCATCAACATTAGGGCCACAGGCAATGCGCTTTATTTTATTTGCACTGTCATAATCACGCACATATGTATTATATCTCTTATATAAGCAGCCATAATATTCAGGGTCCATATTTCCGCCGCAACCCCAAGATTCGTTTCCTACACCGAAATATTTAATTTTCCAAGGCTTTTCCTGACCGTTTTTCTTGCGAAGTTCAGCCATTGGCGATACCCCGTCAAAAGTCATATATTCAACCCATTCGTTCATTTCTTCAACTGTGCCGGAACCCACATTTCCGTTAATGTAAGTATCACAACCAAGCTGGCGGCAAAGTTCAAAATATTCGTGCGTACCGAATGAATTATCTTCAACAACACCACCCCAATGAGTATTAACCATTTTTTTACGGTTAGATAAATCACCTATGCCGTCTTTCCAATGGTATTCATCTGCAAAGCAACCGCCCGGCCATCTTAAAACAGGTATGCCCATATCTTTAAGCGCATTTACAACATCAATTCTCATTCCGTTCACATTAGGAATTTTAGAATCCTTGCCGACGAAAATACCCTCATAAATACATCTGCCGAGATGTTCTGAAAAATGACCATAAATATCCTTGTTGATTTTACTCACTTTATGATTTGGGTTAATCAAGTATTTCTCCATAAAATTCTCCTAAATACGCAAATTATTAAATATAATAAAACGATAACACATCAATTTAACTTTGTCAATAATCACTATAAATATTGACTTTAAACAAAAATGAGATTATCATAAATGAGTAAGAAAGTAGGTAATAAAATGTATATAAATATTGAAAAAGTTGCTAAATTAGTAAATGATAAAAAATGCGATGCTATAATCCTGTTTAACGAAAGCAATATGCATTATATATGTTCATTTTCGCCGAGTGAGGGTGTAATTATCGTTACAAAAGGGGCAAGTGCTTATCACATTGTTGACTCACGCTACACGGAAATTGCGCAAATAAATGCACAAAAAACAGGTGTTAAAGTTATTGAAATAAAAACATCATTCAGTGATACCGCAAAAGAAATAATTGAAAAAGAAAACATAAAAAAGCTTTTATATGAAAATGAGACAATTTCACTTCTTCAATATAAAACATATACGCAAAAATTCAGCGGATGTGAATTTGTTGAACTAAACCACGAATTGATGCTTTTGAGAAATAAAAAAGAGCCTTTTGAAATTGAACTTATGAAAGAAGCAAATAATATTGCCGAAAAATCATTTTTAGAGTTATTAAATGAAGTTAAAGCAGGAAAAACAGAAAAAGAACTTGCATCTTTATTTGATTACATAATGGCAAAAAACGGCTCTGAAAAAGTCAGCTTTGATACAATTCTTCTCACCGGTACACACACATCAATGCCACACGGTACACCGAGTGACAGAAAAGTGCAAGCAGGTGACTTTGTCCTTTTTGATTTCGGTGCAACATATAAGGGTTACCATTCGGATATGACAAGAACAATTGCAATAGACCATGCAACCGATGAAATGGAAGAAGCGTACGAGCTTGTTTTAAAAGCACAGCTTGAAGGAATAAAAGCACTAAGCGCAGGGCAAAAATGTGCAGATGTGTACCAAAAAGCTTATGATGTTTTAGATAAAAAAGATATGGCAAAATATTTCAGGCATAGCTTAGGACACGGAGTAGGACTTGACATACACGAGGGATATAACGCATCCCCAAGAAGCAAAGACACTTATGAAATAGGCAATGTAACATCAATTGAACCCGGAATTTACATACCGAATAAATTTGGAATAAGAATTGAAGATTTGCTTTATATTTCACCAAGAGGAAGAGAAAACCTTTCAAAAATAACTAAAAAACTGATAATATTATAAAAAAATAACCACTGACTTATTCAATAAATAAACGAACAAGTCAGTGGTTATATCATTTATTATTTTGCCTTTTTCCAAGTAATCGGTGAAAAAAGAACTATTATCGGGAAAAGTTCAAGCCTGCCTGCAAGCATATCAATAATTAAAACTATTTTAGACGGTAAACTTAAAAATTCAAAATTTTTAGTTGGGCCGAGTGCCTCAAGCCCCGGGCCTATATTATTAAAGCAAGCAACAACACCTGAAAAACAAGTTGTTATACTGCAATTTTCAAACATTGATAAAAATAAGGTTGAAATTATCAGAAAAGCAACATAAATGATTAAATAAACATCAACACCACGAAGAACTTTTGCATCAACTACTCTTTTATTCATCCTAACTTTGATTACTGTATTAGGGCGGGTTGAAAGCCTTAAATCACGGAAAATTTGCTTGGTATAAAGTACAATTCTTGAGACTTTGATACCTCCGCCTGTTGAACCGGCACAGCAACCGATACACATAGCAACCAAAAGCAATATTTTAGAAAATGAAGGCCACATATCAAAATCGGCTGTACCGAATCCCGTTGTACTCATACAAGTGTTAACAGCAAAAAAAGAATCACGAATTGCATCAAAAAAATTAGAATATGAACCCATAATATTAAGAGTAATTAAAATTATAAATGTAAGGTTAATAATTACATATGTTCTAAATTCTTCATCTTTAAAAGCTTCCTTATATTTTTTAGTAAGCAAAAAGAAATACAAATTAAAGTTAACACCGAAAAGGAACATAAAAACTACGCATACCCATTCTACAAACTTGTTGTGATACCCTAAAATTGAATCATTAAGTACGCTGAAACCTCCTGTACCGGCAGTTGCAAATGAAGTGACAACACTGTCAAAAAGTCTTAAGTTTTTGCCTGTTATCCTTGTTCCGAAAAACAAAATCAAAATTTGAATAACAGTCATAACAGAATAAATTATATAAAGTGACCTTGCACTTTCAGATATTTTAGGTGTAACTTTACCTGCCATTGGGCCTGGAACTTCAGCTTTCATAACATACATTGAATTGCTGTTTGATTTAGGAACAATTGCAATAAGAAATGAAAGTATACCCATTCCACCAATCCAGTGAGTAAAACTGCGCCAAAAAAGAATCGATTTAGGCAAAGATTCAATTTCATTTAATACAGTTGCACCGGTGGTGGTAAAACCTGATGTGGTTTCAAAAAAAGCATTAACAAAATTAGGAATTGCGCCGCTTATAATAAACGGAAGTGAGCCAAACAGTGACACAAGTATCCAACCCAAGCCGCATATAACCAAACCTTCGCGTGCATAAATTTTAACCGATTGTGGCTTAAAAAGCTTTAATAATTGGCCAAGGAAAAGCAACAGTGCAACGGGAATAACGAAAGATATATAATCAGCCTCTTGAAAACCCTGCAAATTATAATAAACCGAAACAAAAAGCGGCAAAAGCATCAAAAGGCCTAAAATATTCATAATTTTACCAAGAACATAAAAAACAGACCTGTAATTCATACCCTGCTCCTTACGATAAAATATCGTTTAAACTATATATTTTTGTATCTTTTGAAACAATAATAACTCTGTCGTTTTCTTTGATAACATCAGAGCCTGTCGGGAATATAGTTTTATTTTTACGCTGTATTGCCGCTATCAAAATATCTTTTTTGATTTTAAGAGTTGAAATAGGCTTATTTAAAAACTTAATATCCCCGCCGGCCGCAAATTCAATAGCTTCAATTTTACCGTCTACAAGCTTGTAAAGTGTTTTCATATTTGATGAACTTACACTTGACCTTGCTCTTACATATTGGGTAATAATATCACTTGTTATTTCAGAAATATTAACATATGATTCCATACCCATTTTTGTAAGCATTCGGCTTAAATTTTGATTGTTAATTTTTGTGATATTTTTAGGAACGCCAATACTTTCACTATACATTGAAACAAGGAAATTGACTTCATCGGTATCGGTTAAAGTAACAACTGCATCGACCTTATCAATACCCTCTTCCGCAAGAAGTTCATAATCACCGGCGTCACCGTTTATTATTGTAGCTTTAGGGCAATGTTCATAAAGCTTATCACAATTATTCTTATTTTTTTCAATTACTACTACATCTTTGCCTGAAGCTGTAAGCATATTGCAAAGATAAATTGAAATTCTTGAACCGCCTATAAGCATTACGCTTTTTACATTAGTTGATTTTTTAGCTATAAGTTCCTTAACTATTTTTCCCAAATCGTGATGAGAACCGGTAATGTGAAGAATATCACCGGGTAAAATAATAAAATCACCGTTTGGAATAAATACATCATCTCCGCGGCAAACCGCACAAATAATGAAAGAGTTAATAAATTTATTTGGAATTTCACTTATTTTGCGATTAGCCAAAAGGCTTGTTTCAGAAACTTTCAAACCTGCCATATGTATTCTGCCGTGAGAAAACGACTCAACGGTAGAAGCTGACGGAAATTGCAAAATGCGAAATATTTCAAGAGCTGCCGCAAAATCGGGATTTATCATCATCGAAATGCCGAGTTCATCACGCATAAAATTCATTTGTGCCGAATACTCAGGATTTCTTACACGGGCTATTGTATGCTTTGCGCCCATTTTTCTTGCAATAAGGCAGGACAAAATATTTTTTTCATCAGAAGGAGTTGTACAAATAAGCAAGTCACAATTCTTCATATCAGCTTCTTCTAACACATTATAATGCGTTGCGCTGCCACCGACACCTTGAACATCAAGCATTTCAGCAAGCTTTTCAACTTTATCTTCGTTAATGTCAATAACAGTTATATCGTGATTTTCTGCTGTCAGCGTTTTTGCAAGCATAACACCGAGTTTACCTGCACCGATGATAGTAATTTTCATAAATTATCCTCCTCAAACATCAAGTTTTTGGAAACTGTGAATTATACAAATTATAATAAAAACCTTTTTGTGCATATAGGGAATCGTGAGTTCCCTGCTCAATTATATTACCGTTATTCATAACCAGAATCAAGTCCGCATTTTGAATAGTTGAAAGGCGATGTGCTACTATGAAAGTAGTTCTGTCCTTCATAAGCGTATTAAATGCCTTTTGAATTCTGATTTCGGTTCTTGTATCAATTGATGAAGTAGCTTCATCAAGAATAAGCATAGGCGGCGGACATAGCATTAAACGCGTAATACAAAGAAGCTGCTTTTGCCCCTGTGAAAGTGAACCGCCGTCCTCGCCTATTTTGGTATTATAACCGTCAGGCAAACGCTTGATAAATGAGTGAGCGTGAGCTTTTTTAGCGGCTTCTACTATTTCTTCGTATGTTGCATCAGGTTTGCCCAAGCGAATATTATCAGCAATTGAGCCGCTTTTAAGCCAAGTATCCTGAAGAACCATACCAAAATTCTGCCTGAGTGACTGACGGGTAATATTTTGAGTATTTACTCCGTCAACTGTTACAGAACCTGAATTTGGGTCATAAAAGCGCATTAAAAGATTTATAAGTGTTGTTTTTCCGCAACCGGTAGGGCCAACAATAGCAACAGTTTTGCCGGAAGTAACAGATACATTTACATCTTTAAGAAGTTCTTTTTCAGGATTATATGAAAAATACAAATCGCTAATGTCAATATCGCCCTTAACATTTGAAAGTTCTTTTGCGTCGATGCTGTCAGGTATTTGAGGTGTTTCTTCAATAAGTTCAAACACACGTGAGGCGCAAGCCATTGCATTTTGAAGTTCTGTAACAACCGAACTTATTTCATTAAAAGGCTTTGTATACTGATTAGCATATGATAAAAAGCAAGAAAGAATACCAACTGTTATATTACCCTTAACAGCCATTATAGCACCAAATAATGCAACGGCGGCATAAACAATACTGTTTACAAATCTTGTTGCAGGGTTTGTAATTGATGAAAAGAAAGTAGCTTTAAGCGAATATTTCGCCAAATCATCATTTATTTCATCAAAGCGTTTTTTGTTTTCATCATCCATTGAATAAGCATCGGCAACTTTTTGGTTTGAAATCATTTCATCAATAAAAGCTGTTTGCTCACCACGGGTTTTAGTTTGAAGAGAAAACATATTAAATGTCTTTTTAGCAATAAATCTGGCAATAAAAAACGAGAGAGGTGTAACAATTACTACAACTATTGTTATAAACACATTTACGCTAAGCATAAATGCGAGCGTGCCTATAATCGTGATAACACCTGTAAAAAACTGAGTGAATCCCATTAAAAGTCCATCTGAAAGCTGGTCAACATCAGTAATTACTCGGCTGACTATATCACCCTTTGAATGAGTATCAATATATGAAAAAGGAAGAACTTCAATTTTTTCAAATGCCTTTTTACGCAAATCGCGTGATACATTATATGTTATTTTGTTATTGCAAACATTCATCAGCCATTGGATAATCGCAGTAGCTATAACTATAATCGCAACTTTGATAAGAATTGATTTCATTAAATCAAAATCAACATTATCTTTACCTACTATACAGTCAATTGCGTGGCCTACCAAGATAGGAGCATAAAGAGTAAGTCCGACTGTAACGGCGGCAAAAAGCATAGATAAAATCAAATAATACTTATATTTACCGATATATGAAAAGACTTTTTTTAGTACGCTTTTGTTTTTAACTTTCTTATCAGCCATTATGCTTCCTCCTTTCCGAATTGAGATACATAAATTTCTTTATATACCTCACAGGAATTAAGAAGTTCGCTGTGTGTACCCATGCCTACACATTTTCCGTCATCAAGAACAATAATTTTATCAGCACTCATTACCGATGATGCTCTTTGTGAAACAATGAATACAGTCGGGTTATAATCAAGCGAATAAATAGCTTCGCGAAGTCGTGCTTCGGTTGCAAAATCAAGCGCCGATGATGAATCGTCAAGAACTAAAATTTCAGGTTTTCTTACAAGCGCACGGGCAACAGATAAACGCTGCTTTTGTCCGCCTGAAAGGTTTGCACCGCCCTGTGCAATAAAGAAATCAAGGCCGCCTTTTTCCACAATAGTATCATAAACCTGTGCAAGCTTAAGTGCTTCGATAATTTCGGCATCAGTAGCATCTTTTTTGCCCCATTTCATATTATCGCGAACAGTGCCTTTAAAAAGAACTGCCTTTTGCTGAACAAAACCGATTTTGTTTCTTAATTCATCATCATTTAACGATTTAACATCGTTTCCATTAACATAAACAGTACCTTTTGTGGCATCATAAAAATGCGGAACGAGTGATACAAGGCTTGACTTACCCGAACCGGTACTGCCTATAATACCGATAACATCACCCTTATCAGCTTTAAAGCTAATATCTATAAGTGACATATCACCGGCATTGCGATATTTAAGTGATACATTATCAAATTCAATATAAGAATTTGACTTTTTATCATTAAAATTATGTTCAAGTGTTGATTTTTGCTCAAATACATTCTTAATTCTGTCTGCTGAAGCAAGGGCTTTTGTAATAGTAACAAGCAAATTTGCAAGTTTTATAAGTTCAACAAGTATTTGGCTCATATAGTTATAAAGTGCAACAACTTGCCCCTGTGTTAAATCGCCGATATTAACTTTAACACCGCCGGAATAAACGAGAATAACGATAGCTATATTTATAATTACATATGTTACCGGATTAAGCAAAGCAGATATTCTGCCGATACTTTTTTGCATATTTGAAAGTGCAGAATTGCGCCTGTTAAATTCAGCAATTTCGTTATTTTCACCTGTGAAAGCACGAATTACACGCGCACCTTCAAAATTTTCCCTGGTAATAAGTGTTACACCGTCAAGGTTTGACTGAACCTTTTTATAACCCGGTGTAGTATAAGCCATTATTGAAAAAATAACGATTGATAAAAGAACAATTGCCACAAGAAAAACAAGTGCGCATTTAACATCAATAAAAAATGCCATTACCATAGAGCCGAAAACTATAAACGGAGAACGCAGAAACAGCCTTAAAACAAGATTAACACCATTTTGAACAGTATTTGCATCGTTAGTCATACGGGTAATAAGCGATGATGTACCAAGGTTATCAAGCTCATTAAACGAAAGCGTTTGTATTTTTTGATACAACGCAGAACGAAGTTCCCTGCCAAATCCTGTTGCAGCTTTTGCGGCAAAATATTGAGCTGTGATTGCAGCCACCATACCCACAATTGCAAGAAGAACGAGTATACCGCATCTACCTAATATATACGAAGTATTGTTATTTGCAATACCCTTATCAATAATTGCTGCAATAACAAGCGGAACAATAAGTTCAAATGAAGCTTCGAGCAATTTAAAAAGAGGTGCAAACACAGACTCTTTAACATAATTTTTAAGATAAACTAATAATGATTTCAAACCTTACCACCTTATATTTATTACTAATTTATATATTATAATACTTAATAGAATAAAGTCAACAAATTAAAAAAAATTATTTATACACTTTACATAAAGTAAATTAAGGTGTATATTAAATAAAAACAAGTTAGATGAGGTAATTAAAAATGAACAAATCACCTGTTACTGCAATAATTGTAGGTGCCGGCCACAGAGCTATGGTTTACAGCAAGCTTGCACTTACTAATCCGGAGTTATTAAAAATAGTCGGCGTTGCAGACCCAAACCCTGTAAGAAGAAAGCACTGTATGGAAAAATTCGGCTTTTCAGAAGATATGTGCTTTGAAAATGCGCAAGAGCTTGCAAAAAAAGGTAAGCTTGCCGACACAATTATCAACGGTACAATGGATGAACAGCACATTGAAACATCTATTCCGCTTTTAAATGCAGGATATGATATGCTTCTTGAAAAACCATTTGCCGTAAATGAAGAAGAAATGAGAGAGCTTGTTGACTGTGCAAAGAAAAACAATTCTAAAGTTATGATTTGCCATGTACTTAGATATACTCCTTTTTATTACGGAATTAAAAAAAGAATTGTTAACGGTGATATTGGTGACATTATCAATATTCAAACAAATGAGCATGTTTCATATCATCACCTTTCAACATCATATGTAAGGGGCAAATGGGCAAATTCAGATAAATGCCACACCTCAATGCTTCTTGCAAAATGTTGCCACGACCTTGATATTATTATGTGGATGATGAGTGACACTAAACCAACCCAAATTTCCTCTTTTGGCAGTAAATATCAATTTAAACCTGAAAATGCACCGAAAGGCGCAGGCACAATTTGTATGAAAGACTGCCCGCTTGTTGACACTTGTGTTTATTCTACAAAGAGATTATACATAGACCATCCTGACAGATGGGCATTTTATGTTTGGGATGCACTTGAAGATATTGAAAACCCAACTATTGATGATAAAATTGCACTTATGAAAAGTGACAGCCCATATGCAAGATGTATGTATAAATGCGATAACAATGTTGTTGACCATCAATCTGTACTTATCAATTTTGCAAACGGTGCAACAGGTACACATAATATGGTTGGCGGTTCATCCGAACCGATGAGAAGAATTCATATTATCGGCACAAAAGGTGAAATTTACGGTAATTTTGAAGAATCAAAATTCTATGTTTCAACAATTGACCCATCACCTGATGCACACAACGGCGAATGCCAAATTGAAGAAGTTGACCTTAATGTTAACGGTGATATGGTTGGTGCATACGGCGGCCACGGCGGCGGAGATGAAAAGCTTGCAGAAGACTTTGTAAAATTCATCCAAGGTGAAAAGCCAAGCCTTGCCTGCACATCAATTTTTGACAGCGTTGCAGGCCACCTTGCTGTTTATCTTGCAGATGAATCAAGAGAAAACGGCGGTGCTCCGCAAAAAGTAGAATTTTGATAAATATAATTTAA
>FR895327.1:62590-103731 GCA_000434995.1 Firmicutes bacterium CAG:341
AAAAACTTTTAGTCAAATAAGATTTCAGTATTAGCAAATGAAAGCGGTGTATACTCGCCGTTATTTACAACATATACAGCAGAAAGCTTAACAGCAACTGCGTACTGCTTACCGGAGCAGGTAAACATATAGCAATCAGCACCGTTTACAGTTTTAACACTGTTATTAAATGAAATAGCACTAGATGATACATCCGAACTATAACCGATTTGCTTCCAATTATCGTGAATTGTTTGCTTAAGTAAACGCTTAGCTTCATCAACACTATAATCAGGAGTTGTTGTGATTTCGTGTGGGTTTGAATAAAGGTCATATACAGCCGGAGCCTTTGATTCTTCAGCAACAGTTGTTTCTTCAACAACAGGTGAAACATAAGCTGTATTTATGTACATAATAATGAAATAAATTAAGAACCAAATGAGGAGAAGAAGGATTATCATAAGAATAATCTTTCCGGCTTTATTCTGGCTGCCTGTTGATGAATTGGCAAATTCTTCTTCAGTAGGAATTTGAACCGGAACAAAAGGCTTACCCTTTTTCGCACATTTCTTTTCAGCTTTTGAGTTCTTTTTCTCTAACTTTTTAACATATTTGCCATATGCTTTAGTAGTTGCTTTTGCTGCCTTGATTTCCTTCTTTGATTGGAATTCATCAGCATCAGGAATTGCGATAGGAATAAATTCCTTTCCGTCCTTTTGAGCTTTAGTCTGGAGCTTTGCATTTTTCTTTTCAGTATCTTTTACAAAGCTTGCGTAAGCCTTAGCGTGTTTCTTTTCAGCCTTTGCTTTATATTTAGCATTTGCCTTTTCGGCTTTAGCTTCTTTCTTTTCAGTTTTTGCCTCATTCTTGGCAAGTTTCTTTGCTTGTTTTTCTTCTTTAGTCAAGGCAGTTACCCCCTTATAAGTCTACTAGTAGTATACCATTAAAGATATTAAATTTCAACAAAAAAATATACAGAAATGGTGGTATTTTATGAACAAATTGTAAACATTGAAGCTTTTTGAAGTTATTTTTCATAGTTTCATCATTATTTTAGTAAAAAAATCAACAAGTCAAGTGTTTACAAATATAGTTGTTGTTTTAATTTTATACCAATATATTGTATATTCATTTAGTATAAAGTGAATAAGTGCCATGATTTTCTCTGCTGACGAAATCAACTTTTTTGAATGCTCTATTTTCATTTAACGCAGCTTCTATAAGCTTCTTGGTAAGTTGCGGTACATCATTTCTTTTAAGGGCAACATCCACATCAAGCCAAACGACTTCACTGTTTTCATCGTTATCCGAATGCTCCTGCCCGCTGACATAATCGGCTGAAAAAGCCACATACCAATCTTTAAGATTAAATCTGACAGCTATAATATCCTTTGGATTTATCAAAACACCTGTTTCTTCCAAATATTCTCTTTTAACTGCGTGTTCAGGTGTTTCGCCTTTGTTTAAATATCCTCCGGGAACAATAAGCATATTTTTACCGGCACCATATGTATGCCTTGCAAGCAAAACTTTTCCGGCGCGAATAACAACTGCGGTTACGGATTGCTTATAGCAAGTGTTTTCCCCATTCATACAATAGTTCCCCCGCCGATAACAATATCATCATCATACAAAACTACTGCTTGGCCTTTGGTAATTGCCCTTTGCGGCTCATCAAAAACCACTTTAAGCTTATCACCGTTAACATAAGCGGTTGCGCCCTGCTCTTTCATATTATATCTTACACGCGCCTTGCATTTAAATTCACTCGAAAGATTAGGAACAAGGGCGTTAAAATCAACAGCATTAACTTCACTTGAAAAAAGCTCATCGTTTGTACACAAAGTAACAGTATTTTTTTCAATATTTTTATCTGCAACATACATAGGCTTACCAAAAGCAATTCCAAGCCCTTTTCTCTGCCCGTTTGTATACCTGATAATTCCGTGGTGCCTGCCGATAACATTACCGTTAATATCAACAAAATCACCGTCCGGATATGTTTTGCCTAAATAATTTTCAATAAATTTAGCATAGTCGCCGTCAGGAACAAAGCAAATATCCTGACTGTCACGCTTACGGGCATTCAAAAATCTCTGTTCTTCGGCAATTTTACGAATTTCAACCTTTGAATATTTGCCCAACGGGAACTTTATATGTGAAAGTTGACTTTGAGTAAGTGAATATAATACATAGCTTTGGTCTTTAGTATCATCCTTACCCTTTTTTAAATAAAACCAGCCGTCCTTTTCCTCAACAATTGCATAATGGCCCGTAACCACATAGTCGAACCCGAGCTCATACATACGCTGAAAAAGCTTTTCAAACTTAAGATACCTGTTACAATCAATACAAGGATTAGGTGTACCGCCGTTTTCGTATGTTTTTATAAACTTATTTATTACTTTTTCTTCAAATTCATCTTTAAAATTGAACACATAATATGGCATTGAAAGACGCCTTGCAACCGCTCTGGCATCTTCAATATCATCAAGCGAACAACAAGTCTTTTCCCTATTGATACCAATATCTTCATTATCATAGAGTTTCATTGTAGCGCCGATGCATTCATATCCGTTTTCTTTCATTAAAAAAGCGGCAACGCTGGAATCAACGCCACCGCTCATTGCGATAATACATTTTTTACTCATTTAACCAAGCCTTATCATTTCATCAATACATCTTTTTGCACCGATATATGTTTCTTCATCAAGAGTAATTTCTTCACCAAAAGTACCCTTACAGCAATTAAGCACATCAACAAGTGTGGTTGCCTTCATATTATGGCAAACGCAATCTTTAGATAAAGGATAAAACATTTTATCCGGGCAAGACATTTGAAGATGGGTGACTATACTGTTTTCAGTGCCGATAATAAATTCCTTTGCATCACTTTCCTTGGCAAAATTCATAATACCGGTTGTAGAGCCCACATAATCGGCATGTTTAACTACATCAGGTACACATTCAGGGTGAACAAGAAAAAGTGCATTAGGATGAGCTTTCTTTGCTTTTTCAACATCGCGTTCGCCCATTCTTGCGTGAGTTGGGCAACCACCACTTAAAAGCTTAAAATTCTTTTCAGGAAGTTGCTTTGAAATCCAATTGCCTAGATTGCAATCAGGTATAAAAAGAATATTATCATTTTCTATTTGCTTGCAGATTTTCAAAGCAGATGAAGATGTAACACATACATCACAAATAGTTTTAAGCTCACTTGTGGTGTTAATATATGCTACAACCGTATAATCAGGATACTGCTCTTTCACAAGTGAAATTACATCCTTATCCATCATTTCTGCCATAGGGCATCCGGCATCGGGGTTTGCCAAATAAACAGTTTTATCCGGTGATAATATCTTAACAGTTTCAGCCATAAAGCGAACACCGCACATAATAACGATTTTGTTACTAACTTTTGAAGCTTCAACAGAAAGAGCAAAGGAGTCACCGACAAAGTCGGCAACTTCCAATATCTCCGGTGATTGATAGCAATGTGCAAGGATGCAAATATCCTTTTCTTTTTTTAATTTAATTATCTCTTGCTGAATATCAGTAATCATATTAGTTGTGTACTCCGCACTCTGCACAGTCAACGCTTGCAAACTTTGCGTGGTCGTATTCTATGCCTTTTTTATCATAATAATCTTTTACAGCAGCCTTAACTGCTTCTTCTGCTAATACTGAGCAATGAATTTTTACAGGAGGCAAACCGTCAAGTGCTTCAACAACTGCTTTATTAGTAAGCTCCAATGCTTTATCAATAGGCTGGCCTTTAATCATTTCAGTAGCCATAGAACTTGAAGCAATAGCAGACGCGCAACCGAAAGTGTTAAACTTAACATCTTCAATAATTCCGTCATCACTTACCTTAATATACATTTTCATTATATCGCCGCACTTAGCGTTACCAACTTCACCTACACCGTCAGCATCTTCAATTTTACCAACATTTCGCGGATTTGTAAAGTGGTCCATTACTTTTTCTGAATAGAGAGCCATTATTTATTTTCCTCCTTTTTGATTCTTTCCCAAACGGGAGATATAGAACGAAGGTAATCAACTACCCCCGGAACCGATTCAACAATGTGGTCCATTTGTTCCATAGTGTTATATTCACTGATTGAAAGCCTTAATGAACCGTGAGCAATTTCAACCGGCACACCTATCGAAAGAAGAACATGCGAAGGGTCAAGACTGCCACTTGTGCAAGCAGAACCGCTTGATGCACAAATACCCTTTGCATCAAGTAAAAGCAATAAGCTTTCACCCTCAATACCTTCAAAGCACATATTTAATGTACCCGGAAGATGATGTTCAAGGTCACCGTTAATTCTGCTTCTTTCAATACCCTTAAGACCGTCAATTAGTCTGTTTTTCATAGCTGTAACTTTAGCTGCGTTTTCTTCAAGATGGTCTGTTGCTTCCTTAATAGCCGTTGCCATACCTACAATTGAAGCCATATTTTCAGTGCCTGCTCTTTTACTGCGTTCCTGCGCACCACCGTAAATAATATTAGTAAGAAGAATACCTTTACGCGCATAAAGGAAACCTACACCTTTAGGACCGTGGAATTTATGAGCCGATACAGAAAGCATATCAACATTCATATCCTTAACATTTACAGGAATATGACCTACTGCCTGAACAGCATCTGTATGAAACAGTACGCCCTTTTCCTTGCAAATCTTACCGATTTCAGCGATTGGCTGAATCGTGCCGATTTCATTATTAGCAGTCATAATTGTAACAAGGCAGGTTTCATCTGTAATCGCATTTTCAACATCTTCAGGTTTTACTACACCGTTTGAGTACACATCAAGAAGAGTTACGGTAAAGCCCTCTTTTTTCAA
This sequence comes from Firmicutes bacterium CAG:341, assembly GCA_000434995.1. Classification (GTDB taxonomy): domain Bacteria; phylum Bacillota; class Clostridia; order Oscillospirales; family Acutalibacteraceae; genus Eubacterium_R. Next base: position 67,423 of record FR895327.1, read on the forward strand.
GGCATCAAGTGTGTGAAGAACAGCGTGATGTTCAAACTTACTTGAAATAATATGTTTCTTACCTTTTCTTGCACCAATATATGCTGCAGAACGAATTGCCTGGTTATCAGCTTCACTTCCACCTGAAGTGAAATATATCTCTTTAGGGTCAGCGCCGATACAATCAGCAACAGTTTCCCTCGCGTTTTCCAAATACTCTTTAGCAACTTGGCCGATTGAGTGAAGAGATGATGGATTACCATAAATATCTGTAAGAAGTGGCATCATTGCTTTAAGCACATTTTCACTCATTTGTGTAGTTGCCGCATTATCTGCATAAACCGTCATAATATCGCCTTTCTAACCACAATATAAATCTGCTGTGGATGACAGAAAAAATGTAAAATATCAAAGGTAAAAACAAAAAATCAATATTCCTACCTTTTCAATAGGAAATAATAACACTAATTTCCTACCTTGTCAATAGGATATTATTGATATTTTGCAAACAATTTATACATAAAAACAAAATTACTTTTTTCTGTTTCCTTTTCTGTCAAAAGTGTTTGATAAGGCCTTTTCGGTTTTACCGATTGTAACAAATAAAGTAACAAATTCAGCAAAAAATATCGCAAATGCCACCGATACAAATACACGCTGGTCGGTTTTAATCAGGCAAAGCATAATTATACCTGAAGCCAAAATAAATATCCCGCCGAATTTCATCCAAAGCTTGCCGCAAAATTCGTGCGCAAAAGTCCAAGTATCTTTGTTAATCATTGACCAACCTGTTCTGTATCCAAAAATATTATTTATATTTTTCGGACCGCCGGCTACAAAAATAAAGCTGCTCATAAACATAATTATCGGCAAAAGCAAATCAATAAATAACATATAAAACCATAAATTCATAATAATCACCATAAATATTATAACATATCAATTATATTAAAACAATCTTATTGGCGAAAATCGACAAATGCCCACAATTTTGTTGCATTTATGTTAATAACAATATATAATAGTTTTTGTATAGAAAAGAGGGATACATATGCCGGGAAAACTCAGAAAATTACTTAATAACAGCAGGAACATCAAGGCTCCATACTCAATTGACGATATGAGCAATCATAATGGCGGCTTAATATCATTTGAATACTGCGGAAAAAAGTACAATTTAGCGATTCGCGAAAACGCATTAGTATTTGATAATGATATGAATTTACTTTACACATTTACTTTTGACGAACTTTCAACAGCCGAAACGCCGTTTTTGAAAAAAGTAAATGAAGAAATCATAAATCACACAAATCAAAAAATCACATTATATATAAACAGAGCAACCGGCATTGAAAAACTTACTTTTACGAGCTTATTTGATGCAACATACATATTTAACAAACTTAAAAGAGTATCGTACCGTTCATCAGAAAGCATTGATTCAATTATGATTGAAAAAAACGGTGCAATTGTTAACACCGTTAAAACAAACAAAGGTTCAAGATTATTTTCTAAAAACCAAGTTGTTGAAAACAGAGATGAACGAAATCCGGAAAAGACAGAATATATAGCTTCCCTTTCAAGAGTTGAAGATATGATTGATAATATGATTTGTGACAACATAAATAAAAACGGAATTCAAAAAAGTGATGAAAGACTTGATAAATGCATTGAACTTTTGCAAGAATTGAGAAATAACGAATAATAAAAAAATGACTTGTTCAATATGAACAAGTCATTTTTTTATGCAAACACAACCGAAGCAGCAATTAGATATTGACCGGCATAGTACAAAAAGTGATTTATAAATAGATGAAACGGTTTATCCTTACCACGACCGAAAAAGGTGTTTGAAAGAACTGCATCAGACAGCAAGAAAAGTATTGAGCCAATTGCCATAATAACATAAGCCTTTTGAAAATGGGTTGCAAAAACTGCAATTACGGATATTATAGAAGTCATAGCCAAAAATGCAACATAAATAGCCACAATACGCCTGTAAGCGCCATAATGAACTTTCATAACATTAGCTAAAAGAACAGTTAATATTCCGATTACAGCTGAAACAACAGCGGCAATTAAAACAAGCCACCACTTCATTTTTATTGAATATATTATTGCACAGAAATAAAAAATATGACCAATTAAAAAGAATATAAATCCGCCCTTTAAATAAACCTTTTCTTCACTCTTATATATTCCTTTTAAATCAAGAAGTATATCACCTACAAGACCTAATGCACCGCCCATAATTACAAGTGAGCCATAAGTATGCGCCTGCGGATTTGAAATCAAGGCAAAGACCGCAGTAAGCAAGTAGCACAAACTTGAAACTGATTTAAAAATCAAATTATTTACACTGTACCCAAGTCGCCTTTTCCAGCAAAAAACAAGCGACAAAACAACACCAAACGCCAAAACAATATAATACATCATTTTCGTTTACCCCTTACTTATTTGTTTTTGATTATCAATCAACTTTTTAAAATTCTTTTTCTTATTAAGATAAATAATAACAAGCGGAATATCAGCAAGCAGCCAAGCAACAGGACCGGCATAGCATATTGCATTAAAGCCGATAAGCGGAGTGAAAACAAGCGCTACTGCAAGCCTACCAAACAATTCGCCTGCACCTGCAATCATATTAGCGTATGTAAAACCGAGGCCTTGAAGTGTATTCCTAAATACAAACAAAACTGCTACAAGGCTGTAACATTCGGCTATTGCCCATAGGTAGTGCATTGCCGCATCCATAATTTGTGCGTTATATTCTTTCATAAATAACTTAACGATAAACGGCCCTATTGAGACAAGGATTGCACTGCAAGCCAAAGATACAATAACATCAAGAATAAATATGCGCTTAACACTTTTAATTATTCTTTCATACTTGCCGGCACCGTAATTTTGTGATACAAAAGTCATATTACCGACACCCAAACCGGACATTGGAATATTGGTAAGCTGCTCCACTCTGCCGGCAGCAGTAAAGCCTGCAATTACGCTTGAACCAAAACCGTTAACTGCTGTTTGAAGAACCATTGAACCGATAGAAGTTATACTGAATTGCAGTGAAATGGGAATACCTATTTTTATCTGTGCCCAAGATACTTTACCGTCAATTTTCAATGCAGTCTTATCAATATTATATTCTTCTGTATACTTTAAAACACTTATTGCCGATAAAACAGCCGCAACGAGTTCAGAAATCGCAGTAGCCCAAGCAGCACCGATAACTCCCCATTTAAAAGCACCTACAAATAATATATCAAGCAAAAGATTTACAATAACACTTACAATCAAAAAATATAACGGCCTTTTGCTATCACCCACAGCACGCGAAAGAGCATTGAAATTATTTAATGACATTTGTATAGGTACTGCATAATAAAGCACATCAATATATTGCGCAGACATATCAATAATATCATCAGGCGTATCAATAGCTTTAAGAAGCGGGCGAGATAAAAAATGTGCAACTATCATAATAACCATACCGATAACAAAAGCCAAAGTAATACTGTTACCGGCATATTTATTCATTTTATCAAACTTTCTTGCGCCATATGCCTGTGCAACGGAAATAGTAAAACCGGAAGTTAAACCGAGCGAAGTGCCGATTATGAACCCGTTTATCGAACCAACATTACCGACTGCGGCAAGTGCGTCGGTACCAACAAATCTGCCGACTATAATATTATCAACCAAATTATAATTATACTGCAACATTGAGCTTAGCATAATAGGAAGAGCAAACAGTATAATACTTTTCACCGGTTTTCCGTTTATCAAATCACTTTTCATAACAAATGCCTCTGTATTTATTCTAATGACACTTTAACATTTAAAATATTATAAGTCAATATAAAATAGATAATATCAGTAAAATGTACAAGGATACGAAGCATATAATATAGTGGTGATGAAAATGTTATCTGCTTTACTATCAGCAATAAGCGCAAATTTAATCTATTTTATACTTCACATTCAAAACACTTCAAGCTTCCCAAAACCTCTTTCTCCGAAAGAAGAGCAAAAAATGCTTGAAAGAATGAAAAACGGAGATAAAAATGCACGAGCCATACTGATTGAAAGAAATTTGAGGCTTGTAAGCCACATAGTAAAAAAATACTATTCAAAAACAAATGATAATGAGGATTTAATCAGTATCGGAACAATAGGGTTAATTAAGGCAATTGACTCATTTGACAGCGATAAATGCGTAAGACTTGCAACATATGCTTCGCGTTGCATTGAAAATGAAATACTTATGCATTTTCGCTCTGCAAAAAAGCAAGCTAACGATATTTATTTGGGAGATGCACTTGAAATTGATAAAGACGGCAACCCTTTAACTATTGAAGACACAATAAGTTCACCGGTGGATTTAGCTGAGGATTTAGAAACTAAAGTGCGTTGGGAAAAAGTATCTAAAATAATACAAAATATGGAAGACGGCAGAGAAAAAGAAATAATAATACTTCGCTACGGGTTAAATAACAAAAAGCCTTTGACACAACGGGAAGTTGCACAAAGGCTTAATATAAGCAGAAGCTATGTATCAAGAATTGAAAAAAAGATATTAAATGACATTAAAAACGAAATTGAATAATTACTTATCATTCAACTGCTTTTTTAATTCCTTGTTTTCTTCTTCAAGCGCTTCAAGAATTGAAATATTTTGTTTTAATTCCCTACTTACGGATTTGAGTTGAAAATCAAGATTTGAATTAACAATTTCCAATCTTTGACATTCAAAATTTACATCTTCAAGTGCAGCCATAAGACGAGAAATTTCATCTTTAAGTTTTTGCACATCGGAATTTTTTACCATAGTGTTCCCCTTAAATAAAAGCAAAATAAAGAGGTTGAATATACAACCTCTTTATTATTTTACATTAGTTGTCGATATCGACATCTTTCTCGAAATAACGAGAACCAAACCAATTTACTTTGATTGTATAATCTTTTTCGAGTTTTTCAGTTGCGCTTGTGCTGTCAGCCGAAGCAAGTGCAGTTTTAGCTGTGTACTGCCACGCAGTAAGTTTACCTGTACCAACAAAGTACATAATATGATAACCGAAATCTGACTTAACAATTGCGGTATCTCCCGCTTTTCTTGATGAATCAAAACACCAAGCTGAGAATGAGTTAACCATTTGGCCAGGTACTACATTTTCATAAAGTCCGCCGTTATCTTTAGAGCCTGTATCGGTTGAATTTTCTTCAGCAAGCTTTGAAAAGCTCTTTTCTTTCTTATCACCGGCATTGAATTCATCAAGAATTTTGGTAGCCTTCTTGTAAGCTGCTGCCCACTGTGCATCAGTTGCATCCTTAGCCTTAGTATTCTTATCATTTGTTTCAGGTGCTACAAGAATGTGGCGAACATTTACAGTTTTTCTATCCTGAATTGAGGCAGGAGAAAGAACATATACAACAGTTGTGCTGTACTGGTATGAATCGCCTGCTTTTCTTTTTGAGCTGTAAAGCCAATCAAGGCCTGGATATTTATTCTTATCTTTATTATCAGCAGTTGCAATAGCATAACCCTTATTCTTAAGGTTATCTTTAGTTACGCCGTATTCGGTTGAATAGCCGGCATCTTCATATGCAGTTTTATCAAACTTATCAGAAGCATACTTTTGGCAAAGTTCTGTAAAGTTAGATGCATCAGAAGCAAGCGCTTTCTTAAATGCTTTTGCATCATCTTCGCTTGAACATTCAAAAAGTCTTACATCAACAGCAAGAAGGTCATCCTTATGCTCTTTCTTATAATTTTCTAAATCTTTAGTTGAATATTCCTTTTCACTTGACTTATTGCTGAGTCCATCCTTATAGTTATCGGCAATATAGCTTCTTGTGGCTTCCTGCTTAAACAAGCTTTCAGTTACACCCTTACCCATTGCTTTTACAAGATAACCGCTTAATGTATAGCCATACTTATGTGCTGATTCTCTGTATTGGTCAAGAGTTTCTTTAAGCTCTTTCTTTTGGTCTGCTGTAATTTCAGGGTCTTTTCCGTCATTATCAGCTTTAGCTGCGAGGTAATAAGTATAAGTTGACTCAATTGACTCAATTGCTTCTTCTTGCATATACTCTGCCCAAGTTACAGTTTCGTTATCGTCATTTTTAGTAGTTTGCTTTGAAAGCTTCTTATCAAAATCAACATCAAGCTTATAATCAGCCGGGTCAAGACCGTACTGTGTATACTGTTCTTGCTGATTTCTCATACTATTATAAGTCATAGCAAAATAATAGTTGTAAGTAGCAACTTTGATTTTTGCCTTTTCAGTACCGTTAGTAACAGTCATACCTGTAAATGTTTGAGCCGGGATGCTTAACGAAGCTATAAAGCCCTTTCTTACCGCACCGGTAGCTACATATGTAACAAGAAGTGCTACAACGATAACAACGCAAATTACAGATTTGATGATTTTAACTGTTTTCGGTGCAAGACCGTTAGCGTTTGAACCGATTTCAGAATACTTATCACTGAGCTTTTTAATCTCGGCAGAAAGTTTTTCAACTTCCTTTTCATCTGTACTTTCAGCCTTTTTAGCTTTAAGAGCATCAATCTCTTTTTTCAATTCTGTTCTTTTAGCTTCGTTCTTTTCGCGAACTTTTGCAGCCTTAGCAGCTTTCTTTTCAGCAGATTTTTTTGCTTTAGCGGCTTTTTTAGCTGACTTATCATCAGCACTTACACTGCCGCCTGTTAACAAATCATCTTCTAATTGTTTTTTTGCCATTTTTTCGTCCTACCTATTTCAATCAAATTTAATTCACAAAATATTTTACACTATTTTTGTGAATATTACAAGAATTATTTTATTTTTTCCTAAATTATATGCAAATTGCTGTAAATATCATACAAAAATCATTTTATTTACTGCTTGTTGTATCAGCAGCAGAACTTGATGATTTATTTGAAGTCGAAGCTGTATTTGCAATTTCTTTAGCAGCTTTTTCTTTATCTACTGCTTTTTTAACTGCGTTTTCGTGAACTTTGATTTTAGATTTTTCAACCATTTCCGATAATCTGTCCGACTTGATTTGAGCAATGATTTTTGATTCATATTCAGGGCAATCATTTATAAAGAACATAATATGGTAACCGTAATCACTTTTAACAATGCCGGTATCACCGTACTTGCGTGAATCATCGGTAGACCACTTTTCAAAATCAGAAACCATTTGGCCAAGAGCTACCGATTCATAAAGGCCGCCGAATGAATCGCTTGAGCCTGAAGAAGTTGATGCTGTATCTGTGCTGTACTGCTCTGCAAGTTTAGCAAAAGCATATTCGCTTTTATCTGTTTTATTGAACTTTTCAACGATTGAATCGGCTTTTTTCTTTGCCTTTTCCCACTGTGCGTCAGTATATGTTGTTTCGTTTGAAGAAGATAAAGAATCATTGTCACTTTCAGGTGTAACAAGAATATGCCTTACGGTGTAAGTTTCATCATTCTCAATGCTTGCATTTGATGTTTTTAATACAATATAAATATATCCTGCTTCTTCATCAATATAGTATTTCTTTGAGCCAACCTTGGTGCTGTCAGAAAACAGCCAATCGTTCATTTCATCATCAAACGGTGCATCACTGCCTGAAACCGTTGCAACAACATTGTTTTCATAAGCTTTTGTTGCTTCCTCTTTAGCCTTTGCTTCGCTGAGTGATGAATCCTTCTCCATTGATGATTGAGCTTCCGATTCGATATATGATTTATAAACATCCGGAACAAGGGCAATAACCGACTTCTTATCTTTCATTTTAGCCATTATTTTTTCAGCTTTTTTAATTGAAGATTTTTTAGAAGCATCGTCTGTTGAATCATATTCCGAAGCAATATAGTAGAACTCGATTTTCTTATAATCATTCTTATGCTCATTATAATACTTATCTACTTCATCATTCGTAACTTTAGTTTCACTTTTATATTTACCTTTATAGTTAGCACTTACATAATACTGTTCAAGCATAAGCTTGATTGTATCTTCCGAACAATACGAGCCGAAGTTTGCTTTAATATATTGGTCAAGGCTGACATCATTTTGCGATGCAGAATCTTTCAATTTTTGAATTTGCGAATCAATAGTTTTTTTCTGTGCAGATGTGATTGTAACTCCGTCTTTAACTGCCTTTGAATAATAAGTTGCGATTTGCTCTACTTCTTTTAACGCTTCGGTTTCAAAAAACTTTTGCCAAGAAATTTTATTGCCGTCATCATCGGTAGTATACTGCTTTGAATAATCCTTTGTGGTATCAAGATTATAATAACCATATGACGCATACTGCTCATAATAGCTTACTATGCTTGCATAATAATAATCAAACATACCAATGCTTATTTTTTGGTCATCAACAGTTGCCACAACAGATGCCGGGTTCATATACTTACCCTCTTTACCGTTAGGTATTGTATAATACCTTACACCGAAAACAGCAACAACTGCAATTACCGCTGCCAAAAAAATAGCAAGAGGTACAAATTTAAGCGGCTCTTTATTTATAACAATTTGATTTGAATTATTGTCAAAATTGTTTATTTGGCTTACAGCGTTAGATGAAGGCTTTTCGTCAGCAAAAGAAATTGAATATTCTTGATTTTCAAAAACAATGTTATCATCAAGAGTTGGTGCATTGGCATCAAATTCCCAATCATCATTGGTTTCGTACTTAATACCATCTTGTTCTTCAAGGGTATCATCAACTGTTTCGCCAGAAACTTCAGTCACCTTTTCTTCATTTTCTTTATTTAAGTCTTTATCGTCCATAATTTCACTCCTGTAATTACTGCCAAAGTGCAGTAATATAATAATTATATACTTGCTAATTATACAATACAAAACTATATATTGCAATATTATATTAAGAATATTAAATAAATTTTATATTATCACATTATTAAATGTTTGAAAAACATTCTTAAATTTTTTATATATAATTATTATACTTGCAAATTTAAAGTAAGTAGTGTATATTATAATTTGTGTTTTGCACTATTTTTAAAATCATACTAAAATATAAATATTTTATTCTATAATTATTTAATAAAAACATTGAGGATTCATAATTATGAAAGAAAAGTTAATCAGTTTGAGGGAGCAGTATAAAACCAATCCCGGTTGGTGCTGGCTCCTTGCAACCATATTTTTGTTTCCAATATTGCCGGAATATGTAAGTCCATTTATACTTTTTATAGGGTTTATAGTATTCAAAGTACAATGGTCACACGAAGGCAAGAAAGCAAAAGTCGGAACACTCGGCAAGCTTATGATAGCTTTTATGGGATACTCATTAGTAAGTACCCTTTGGTCAACAACAAAGTTTTCAACTTTAGCCACAGCAGGCTTATGGTGGGGATTGTTTTTAATTCAGGTTATGATAAATAACCTTGTACGAACACGAAAGAAAATCGACAGAATTTTAGCTGCAATGTCCCTTTCAGGCGCAATAAACGGTTTTGTTGCAATACTGCAAATATGCTCATACACATTATTCAAGTATGATTACATAAAAAAATCGCAGGTATTTGTAACACCTTTTTACAAGCCGCTTGACAAGGCTGTTTACACTTGGCTGCCATTTGATATTGATACAACACTTTGGTGGGATTCAAGAGCAAGCGGATTTTTTTCAAACCCAAATCTTTTGGCGACCTATTTAATGATTGTATATCCAATATCAATATATCTTTTCTTAAACACAAAAGGTAAAAAGCATAAGATTTTATATTTTATGATGAATGTGCTTATCAGCGGCGGCATAAGTGCAACATTAACACGCGGCGGATGTGTTATTGCAATTGCCGGATGGCTGTTTATGTTCATAGTATTATTTAAGCAGCACAAAAAGCCGCTTCTTGAAATATTTGTACCTACCGTACTTGTAATTATTCCGTCTTTATTAACAAGATATGGTATTATATTTAAAGCAAGAGGTGCAGGAAGCGAAGCTGTAAAATCATCAGCCGCCCATTTAAAAATTTGGGGAAGCTTGCTCGATTATATATTCCACCATGCTTTACCATTTATTATCGGCACAGGCTTCGGAATTGAAAGAACAGGTCAAATACTATTAAACACCTATCACCTTGATAAACCGCACGGTCATAACTTCGTACTCGAAACATGGGTGGAACTCGGTGTTATCGGCTTAGCATTATTATTCACCGTTTTAGTATGCGCATTTGGCAAATTACTTGAAATAAACGCTAATAACGGCAAAAAATTCACACTTGTATTTTGCATTTTCACATCAATGATGATGTACTTGCTTTTCGGTTTAACAGACTATATATTTAATTCACCTAAGCAAATTATAAATATATTTATTCTTTTAGGTTTAACCCAAGCACTCAGCCATTGCTATGATAAAACAATAATTCACGATGCCGACAGTTTGAAAAAAGCGGCACAAAAAGAACTAAAAAACACAATAAATCAAAAGCCTATAAAACATAAAAAGGCAAAAGAAAAACATATTAAATAAACCCCTGCTTCACCACATTTGAAGCAGGGGTTTGCTTTATCCATTTATTGATTTGGAATTAACACCCTTATAATAAGATAATTGCACACAAATATTAAAAATACATTAAACAGATATTATAATTAACGCCTGTTTTCAATAGCAATATGTTTTAAGTTATTGATGATTCTTTCAAGTCGCTTTGTCATAATTTCAGGCGAGTCTTTCATTCCTCTTTGTGCCCAACCAAAAACGATACCGACTAAACCGTATCCCAAAAATTCAGCAAGCATCAAATTTTCTTCATGGCCTGATTTTAAACCTGAATTTTTCTCAATACAGCTGATAACCACCATAAATTGATCATAAGCAAGGCGATTTATATATTTCGACATATCATTAACATCAATTTTAAGTGCATTAAGATAAAACTTCTTTTCATCAACCATAGTAGTAAAAAGTTTCATAAAGCGGTCATACATATTATCAAAAGTAAAACCTTCGACAAGCGGTTCAATAAGTTCTTTATACACAATCCAATCAAGAAGTTCATATTTATCATCAAAATGATAATAGAAAGTTTGCCTGTGCAAATCACAATTATTAGTAATATCTGATACAGATAATTTTTCAAACGGTTGGTTTGACATTAAATCTTTAAGTGACTTTGCAAGTTTAAGCTGTGTTGAATAAGAACATCCCAATTTATTATTTTTAGGCATAATAACCTCCAATTTATGTCAAATTTAATGATTTGTATAATTTCACTTTCTTATAATAACATATAGTTCAAAAACATACAAGTGTATAAAAGAAAAGACAAGGTAAAAAATACCTTGTCTTTTTTGGTTAATTTAAACAATTATCACTATTTCGTTTTAGCTGAAACAATATTTGAATATTTAGAATTTACATATCCTTTTCTTACTGCGCGAACTTTATAATAATACTTTTTATTTCGCTTAAGTTTTTTATTTTTATAAGATTTTTTAGATGAAGAAACAGTTGCGACCTTTTTATACTTCTTTGATTTGCTTGTACTTCTGTAAATTTCATATGAAGTTGCACCGGAAGCTGCCTTCCAACTTATCAAAGCCGAATTTTTTGAAGTCGATTTAACTTTAAGCTTTGATGGTGACGAAGCTTTTGATACTGAAACATAAACTGCATCCGAAGCAACTATTCGCCCATCAACAACCGCAACGGCATATACCGTGCCTGATCTTTGCTTTAAATACGCTTTGTTATAAGCATAACAAGATCTAATTTTACTTTTACTGTAATAAGGCATAGACGCACTGTAATAAATTTTGCTGTTTGGAATATTACAATTAACACTTACTTTTTTACCATTTGCAACATTTGATACATTTATGTTAACAAAGCTACCTTTCTTTTCATCACAAAGCAAGCTCATTTTAAGCGGAACAATGCAGGAAAGCGGCTTTCTTGAAACATCCCTATACTCATATGCTGCAGATTCAAAGAGACAATAAAGTTTACCGCCCTGCGCATATGTAAGTTCAAGCATAGGCGGGCAAGCCAAAATATTATCAAGTGTTTTATTACCGTTTGATTCATCAAATACATATGTGTAAATATATGAGCAATAAACACCTTTTGTTTCATTTCTGCCATAGGATACAGAAGCAAAAAGCCTAAGCTTACCCTTATAATTCGATATAGAAAAGCCTTGAGTATAGCTTGGAAGCGAAAACTTGTAATTATAAATAAGCGTATAAGTATTATTCGCTCTGTCATACACAGGGGTATAGCAATAAGCAAAGCTATCGGAACCTGCACCGAAAGTTGCAAGATAAACATATCCGTTTTTATATGTTACACTTGATGCAGAAATAATAAAATTATTTGAATCGTTTTCATCAATAGTATAATTAACACTTACAAAATTGCTTGAAAAGCGCATATATTTATTAAAATCATCAAGAGATATAACACCAACAGCAGATTTAGAAGCTTTGGTAATAAGAATTAAACCGTTAGAACTGTCATATGCAATGCCGCCGACATGGTATGAATCAGGTAAAATAAGTGTTTTTACAAGTACATCATTATTATCAAGCACATATATTACAGATCTGCAAATAGAAGAGTTATCATAAACAGAGCTGTCATATGCAGTGATAAGAGTATATTGGTTAACTTTGCAAATTGCCTGCGGACACATTGACTGCGTTGCTGTAATACGCTTAATCTGCTTATCATATGATACGCTTGACATAAGGCCCGGGCAAAGATATGCACCGTCAGTAACTTTAGAATTAAATTCAGGATAAGTCATCAAAGTATCATAATTATTAACATTAGTTACTTCTTCCTGCGTAGTCATAACAGCAGCGAAAGAACTGCAAGTTGAAAAAGAAAGTGTAATTACAACTAAAACAGCAGATAAAAATATTGATAAAATCTTTTTAAATTTCATTTTTAAACCTTCATATAACAAAAAGAATATGCTCTAATTATAAGAGCATATTCTAAATTTGTCAAATATCTTTAATAATTATATTAGTACATTCCGCCGCCTTGAGCTGCTGCAAGAGCTGCCGCCTGTGCTGCGTCAGCCTGTGGGTCTTTAATATCGGTAACAAGTGATTCGGTAGTAAGAACCATAGCAGCAACAGAAGAAGCATTTTGAATAGCCGAACGAGTAACTTTAGCCGGGTCAACAATACCTGCTTCGATCATATCGCAATACTCATTAGTTGCAAAGTTAAGGCCATATCCGATTTTATCCGAACTCTTAATTTTATCAACTATAACCGAACCTTCTTCACCGGCATTTTTTGCAATCTGGCGAACCGGCTCTTCAAGTGCTTTAAGAACGATTTGAACACCGGTCTTAAAATCAGCGTCATCGCTGTCAAGAAGCTTTTCAACAGCAGGAATTGCGTTAATAAGAGCAACACCGCCGCCGGCTACTATACCCTCTTCAACAGCTGCTTTAGTAGCTGCAAGAGCATCTTCGATACGAAGCTTCTTTTCCTTCATTTCTGTTTCGGTAGCAGCACCTACTTTAATAACTGCCACGCCGCCTGCAAGTTTAGCAAGGCGTTCATGAAGCTTTTCCCTGTCGAAATCAGAGGTTGAATTATCAATAGCTGTTTTAATTTGGTTAACTCTGTTTTTGATTTCTTCACTGTCGCCTGCACCGTCAACAATGATTGTATTTTCCTTTGTAACCTTTACCTGACGAGCTTTTCCAAGCATTGCCATTGTAGCATCTTTAAGTTCAAGGCCGAGGTCTGAAGTGATTACCTGACCGCCTGTAAGAGTGGCAATATCCTGAAGCATATCTTTTCTTCTGTCACCAAATCCAGGTGCTTTTACGCATACACAGGTAAATGTACCTCTAAGCTTATTAAGAAGGATAGTTTGAAGAGCTTCGCCCTCAACATCCTCAGCAATGATAACAAGCTTTTGACCGCTCTTAAGAACAGATTCAAGAAGCGGAAGAATATCCTGAACAGATGAAATCTTCTTATCTGTAATAAGAAGCATTGCATCATCAATTACAGCCTCCATTTTATCTGTATCGGTAACCATATAAGGTGAAATATAGCCACGGTCAAACTGCATACCTTCAACTACTTCACAAACAGTTTCGGCAGTCTTGGATTCTTCAATTGTGATGACGCCGTCAGCAGATACTTTTTCCATAGCATCAGCAATAAGTGAACCTACATATTCATCTGCAGCAGATACAGTAGCTACCCTTGCAATATCATCTGAACCTTTAACCTGCTCGCTGTTAGCCTTTACAGCTTCAACGGTAGCATCAACAGCAGCTTTAATACCGTTTTTAACTGCCATTGGATTTGCACCGGCAGCAACATTTTTCATTCCTTCGCGTACAAGAGCCTGTGCAAGAAGTGTAGCAGTTGTTGTACCGTCACCGGCATCATCATTAGTTTTTGATGAAACTTCCTTAACAAGTTGAGCACCCATATTTTCAAATGGGTCATCAAGTTCAATTTCTTTGGCAATTGTTACACCGTCATTAGTAATAAGCGGTGCACCGTATTTTTTGTCAAGAACAACATTGCGTCCTTTAGGACCAAGTGTAATTTTAACAGTATTTGCAAGCTTATCTATACCTGCCTGAAGTGCTTTTCTTGCATCTTCGCCATAAATTATATCTTTAGCCATAATAAATCCCTCCGATTACTCTACAACTGCAAGAACATCTTTGATTGATGTAATAGTATATTCAACACCATCAATTTTTACCTGTGTTCCTGAATATTTGCTGATAATAACTTTATCGCCTGCTTTAACGGTCATAGGGTTTTCATCTGTTCCCGGGCCTACTGCAACGACTTCACTCATTTCAGGCTTTTCCTGTGCCGAAGCGGCAAGAATGATACCGCTCTTTGTTGTTTCCTCTGCTTCAACAGATTTTAAAAGTACTCTGTCAGCAAGTGGTTTGATTGTCATATTTATCACCTCTGAAATTATTTTAAAAACCATTTAGCACTCTATTACCTCGAGTGCTAACAATTACTATTTTAGCAATTATTTTTCATTTGTCAATAGCGTTAACAAATATTTTAAAATTTCTTTTATTATTACTTATATATTTTTATGAATACGCACTGCAATAAATCACTATTTAATTTAATCTTGCAAAAAATGAAGAAATTATATATAATGTTTTTATATTTTAAAGGAGTAATAAAAATGGGTTTATTTATTGGTGGAATTATTGCAGGCATTGTAATAATTTTTCTTGGGTTTATTTTAGCAAAAAGTAAAAATTCAAAACTTTGGCACATTCTTTCAGTTATCGGAACAGGAGTTTTGACAGTATTTATAGTCTTAACAATATCCTTTTGTGCAGATAACGGAAAAGATTATGAATCGCCTGCTCTCGTCAACACCAACTGGAGAGAGCAAAAAACCTATTCGCAGGATTATCAATTAAACGAAGAGACGAGCATTTGTATATCAACGCTTGACGATTTAAGCGGATACGCTGTATACAATACCGAAAACGGCGAAAGAATAGGCACACTTGCATGTCCAAATTACCAAATCGGCGCCGGTGAACAGGAACTTAAAATAGCCGATGTTAATGGAGATAAAAGCAATGACATCGGAGTAATTATGCAAAACTCAACTGTTATTTGGTACAAGTATTCACCAAATAAAGAATACAGCAAAGATAATCCAAATGGCCGCTTTGAAGCAATAGGTTAATTTTAAGCCTATAAAAAGCATTGGTATAGCATTTCTGCTACGCCAATGCTTTTATTTTTTACTCATTTACAAAAGTGAATTCATCATTTTCGTAATCGACTTTGCATTTTCCTTTAACCTTATTTTCAAGAATAAGTTCTGAAAGCTTATCCTCAATCTTTGTTTGAATTGCACGCCTCAAAGGTCTTGCACCGTATACCTTATCAAAGCCTTTTTCCGCAATAGCGTCAATAGCTTTATCTGTTACATCAAGGGTAATACCAATGTCCTCACATCTTTTATCAAGAGATTTAAGCATACGGCGGGCAATTTCTTTAATATCGTCTTTTTCAAGTTGTTTAAAGACAACTATATCATCAACACGGTTAAGGAATTCAGGTTTAAATGTAGCTCTCAAATCAGCCATCACGAGCTTTTCAATATCTACATTTTCATCTGCATTATCTTTATTATCAAAGCCAAGAGCAAGTTTAGGGTCTGTAATTTTTGATGCTCCAACATTTGAAGTCATAATAATCACAGCATTTTTGAAGCTTACTTTTCTGCCTTGTGAATCGGTCAAGACACCGTCTTCAAGAATTTGAAGAAGCATATTAAAAACATCAGGATGAGCCTTTTCGATTTCATCAAAAAGAACAACCGAATAAGGTTTTCTTCTTATTTTTTCAGTAAGCTGACCGCCTTCATCAAAGCCGACATATCCCGGAGGCGAACCGATAAGCTTAGACACAGTGTGCTTTTCCATATACTCACTCATATCAAGTCTTATAATCGCATCTTCATCGCCAAACATAGTTTCGGCAAGTGCTTTGCTGAGTTCGGTTTTACCTACACCGGTAGGGCCGAGGAAAATGAACGAACCGATCGGTCTTTTCGGATTTTTAAGTCCTGCCCTGCCACGCCTGATTGCGCGTGAAATTGCAGATACTGCTTTATCTTGGCCTACAATTCGTTTATGCAGTTCATCTTCAAGATGTAACAGTTTTTCTGATTCTTCCTTTGTAATTTGAGTAGCAGGAATACCCGTCCACGAAGATACAACTTCGGCAATATCTTCACTGCCTACTTCTTTTACTTGGTGCGAAGAAAGATTTTTCCACTTTTCTGTTTCCTCATCAAGAAGCTTTTTAAGATTATTTTGCTTATCACGAAGCTTTGCAGCCTGCTCAAAATCCTGTGAGCGCACTGCCGAGCTTTTCTCTTCTTCAAGGGACTTAACTTCTTTTTCCATTGCCTTAATATTATCAGGCGCAGTGTAAGCTTTAAGTCTTACTCTTGAAGCCGCTTCATCTATAAGGTCAATTGCTTTATCAGGTAAAAATCTATCCGCAATATATCTTGATGACATTTTAACTGCATCATCAATTGCTTCATCACTTATTTTTACTTTATGGTGTGCTTCGTATTTATCGCGCAAACCTTTCAAAATTTGAACAGTTTCTTCTTCGGTAGGTTCACCTACTGTTACAGGCTGAAAACGCCTTTCAAGTGCGGCATCTTTTTCAATGTTTTTACGGTATTCATCTATCGTAGTAGCACCGATAACTTGAATTTCACCACGGGCAAGCGACGGTTTTAAAATATTAGCCGCATCGGTTGCACCCTCGGCAGCACCTGCACCCATAAGGGTATGAACTTCATCAATGAAAAGAATAATATCTTTTGCATTTTTCACTTCGTCCATTGCTTTTTTAATTCTTTCTTCAAAATCGCCACGATACTTTGTTCCGGCAACCATCGAAGTTAAATCAAGGGCAACAATCTTCTTGTCATTAAGTAATTCAGGCACTTCGCCTTTAACGATTTTTAATGCAAGTCCCTCTGCAATAGCAGTTTTACCTACACCTGGCTCACCGATTAAGCAAGGGTTGTTTTTTGTTCTTCTTGAAAGAATTTGAATTACCCTTTCAATTTCCTTTTCCCTGCCGATTACGGGGTCAATCTTACCATCTTTTGCAAGAGCGGTTAAATCTCTGCCGAACTCATCCAAAGTAGGTGTTTTTGACTTACCGTTTTTACCTTTTCTTTGCGAATATTTTTCATCGGCACTTTCTCTGCCGGATACATTTACAAGTTCTTCAAAAAGTTGGCGTTCATCAATGCCGAAAGAATTTATAAATTTAACGGCATATGAATCACCCTCCTGAAGAACCGCCATAAGAAGATGTTCAGTATCAACAAAACTTCTTCTCATACTTCTTGCATATTGAAATGCAACATCAAGAACTCTTTTTGTTCTCGGTGTAAAATCATCAGGGGTTAATTTTGTTTGCATTCCCTGACCGATATATTCTTTAATTAAATTTTCTACATCTTCGGCAGTAATGCCCTTTTCTTCAAGAGTATTAAGTGCAATGCCGCCGTCTGTTTTTAAAAGACCGAGCAAAATATGCTCGCTTCCTACATAATTGTGGCCAAACTCTTCTGCTGATTTAATAGCAAAGTTTAGAGCCTCATTAGCTCTTTGAGTAAAATAGCTAAACTTGTACATAGTAATTCCTCCTTTAGAAGCTGAAAGCCACTTAAGAAGTAAAGCTCTTAAGCTAAGCTTTCTCTTACATATTGCGCACGAATTTTTTCCGTATCGTCAACAGTTAATCCTTCGTCACTTTCGCTCATTATCGTGGCTGTTCCCACATCGTGAAGAAGTCTTGAAACTGTTTCGTATTTTTCATTAAAGCTACCCATTGATATTCCCAGTCTTACAAGCGAAATAAGGCTGTAAAATTCTTTGGCAGTAAGCTTTCTTGCCATTTTAAGTGTACCCATAGCTCTAAAGATTTTATCTTCAAAATCTTCATACTTAACAAGTTCCTCTCTGTATGCCCTTTCCTGCTTAACGATTTGCTCACAAATGCTGTTTAAATTATCAATAGCACTTTTTTCGGTGATGCCGAGAGTAATTCTGTTAGACAGCTCATAAAAATCGCTGTTATCGGAATATACCGGTTTAACATCAAATCCGAGTTTTGAAACCATATTTGTTAAAGATAAAATCATACCTTTTGCAGATATTGCAGGCAAGTGAAGAATAAAGGAAGCTTTAAGACCTGTTCCCAAATTCATAGGGTTTGAAGTTAAGAATCCTAATTTTTCGCTAAATGCAATTTTGAGATTATTTATTAGAATATCATCAAGTTCATCTGCTTTTTTGTATGCTTCTTCAAGGCTTTGACCGCTTGATACAGATGAAAGCCTGATATGGTCTTCCTCACAAAGCATTATTGACACTGATTCATCCTTTGATACTATAACAGAGCCAAAACCGTTTTGCTTGGCGAATTCAGGACTTATAATTCCCTGCTCCGCCATTGATACTTTTTTCAAATCGTTCATACTTTGAAGTTCGGTTAAATCAAATTCACCGGCAAGCGGAGAATTTTTTATAGATGCAAAAATCTTTTTGCAAACCATTTTTCTGACTTCATTGCTCATTCTTGAAGGGAAAGGGGCGTCAGCAAGATTTCTTGCAAGCCTTATTTTAGATGAAACAACAACATCACTGTTATTTCCCTGAGCTGTGTACCACTTACTCATTTTTACCCTCCTGAATTTCCTTGATTTTATCACGAATAACTGCCGCATCTTCAAATCTTTGTTCGTTAATTGCGGCTTTCATTTGCTCCTGTAAAGATTCAAGCTCGCTTTTTTCATTCGCTTGTTCTTTCTTATCGCCTGTATCTTCGCTT
This sequence comes from Firmicutes bacterium CAG:341, assembly GCA_000434995.1. Taxonomy (GTDB): domain Bacteria; phylum Bacillota; class Clostridia; order Oscillospirales; family Acutalibacteraceae; genus Eubacterium_R. Next base: position 86,779 of record FR895327.1, read on the forward strand.
TTCTCATTTTCTTCGCTGTATGATACGAATTTGCCGATATGTTTTGTTTTACCGTGAATTTTCCTTAATGAAGGTTCAAGCTTATCTTCAAATTTATCATAGCAATCTGCACATCCCATTCTGCCGCTTTGAACAATATCATTAAATGATGAGCCGCAGGTTTGGCACCTATCTACACCGGCAAGTGAATTCATAGCCGCAACCCCTGCACCAAGGAAGTTGCCGAGGAATGAATCGCCGAACATTTCGCTCATACTCGGCATACGAAATTCATCCATAACTCCAAGTTCCTTTGCACATTCACTGCAAAGATGCATTTCTTCTTTATGACCGTTTATATTTTTCTTAATAAAAGTAGTAGCTTCATTTTGATTACAATGTTGACAACGCATAATAAATACCTCCTAATCAACTGATGCTATAAGCATTTGTTTGAGCAAGTTTGCTCTGATTTGATTTTTAGTTTCATTTTCAATACCTTTAAAATTATTGTCAGACACAACTGACATCATAATTCTTCCGGCTTTGTCACTTATCAATCCCTGATAATGCAAATTGTAAATGTTTGCTTTTGCACTCTTTTCATCAATCGATTTTCCGATTGAATTTACAAGTGACATAATTGCATTTTCCTTTGTGGCAGCTCGTGTAATCATTATATAGCCTCCGCCGCCACGCCTTGATTCTATTCTATAACCCTGCTCGGGTGTAAATCGTGATGTAATCACATAATTTATCTGACTTGGAACACAACCGAGCTGTGCAGCCAAATCATTACGCTGAATTTGGATTGTCGGTGTGTCATCATCAAACATATTAAGAATCATATCGGCTATCGCGTCACTCAGTTTCATTTTCCAATCACTTCCTTAGATTTTCAGGTCATCATCAAAACATTTTACACGCTTTTTAATCTCACTAATCCGTGTTTGTCTTTGACTTTCTTTGACCTTCTATCGTGATAATAGCACAAAGGTCAGAGAAAGTCAATAGTTTTTTTAAAATTTTTTTGACTTTTTTTGACCTTTAATTTTCAGCAACCGTTTTCATCATAAAAAAAGATGCTTAGTATAAAACCAAACATCTTTTAAATTAAGCATTTTCAATTAAACATACTGCGTGAGCGGCTATGCCCTCTTTCGCACCGGTAAAGCCCAATCCCTCTTCAGTTGTTGCTTTTACCGATACAAAATCTACATCAACATTGCAGGCTTTTGCAATATTTTCACGCATTGAGTAAATATACGGTGCCATTTTAGGCACTTGTGCCAATATAGTAGAATCAATATTTACTATCTTATAGCCTTTAGCATTTACCTGCCTTACAACTTCTTCCAAAAGCTTTAAACTGTTTGCACCTTTCCATTTATCATCAGTATCTGGAAAAAGGTGGCCTATATCACCCATTGCAGCTGCACCTAAAATTGAATCAGAAATTGCGTGAAGCAATACATCGGCATCACTATGGCCCAAAAGTCCCAAATCACTCGGAATATCGACACCGCCGATTATACATTTTCTGCCGGCAACAAGCTTGTGAACATCATATCCGTGGCCTATTCTCATCATTTTTCACCTCTCAATTTTAATATTGATTCAGCTAAAGGAATATCATCCGGAGTGGTTATTTTAATATTAGAATAATCACCGATTACAACATATACATCCTCATTTATATTTTCTAAAAGTTTGCAATCGTCCGTGAAATCCTTACCCCGCATTTTTGCACAATTCATTGCTTCAACATATTTATTAAAAGTAAAAATTTGCGGAGTTTGAATTGCGATAAGGCTTGAACGCTTAGGTGTATCAACAATTTTGTTATTATTATCAATAACCTTAATTGTATCTTTAACAGGTACGCCCGTAGCGGCGGCACCGTATTTTTCTGCCGAGCGTAAAGTATTAAGAATCTCTTTTTCTGTTACAAGCGGCCTTGCACCGTCGTGAATAATAATCATATCGCAAGAATCAATGGTTTCAACTGCATTTGAAACACTTTCCTGCCTTGTTGAACCGCCGATACAATATGATATATCATAACCGGAAAGAACTTTTTCATATAAAGGAATATCACTTTCACGAACAACTACAATAATATCATCAATATCACTGATTTTTGAAAAAGTCTTTACTGTTCTTTCAATCACAGTCATACCGTTAATTTCAAGAAGAAGTTTGCTTTTATCAGCTTTCATTCGTGTACCGTTACCGGCAGCCAATATTATGGCAGTATTACTCATTTTTCAATTTCTCCACTTCTTCAATAGTCGGGGTTGCAAATTCTGTATTATAAGTGTCATATATTACAAAGCCCGGTTTTGCTCCATTTGGCTTGCGTATATTTTTTACCAAAGTATAATCAACAGCCACATTTGACGACTCTCTTGCTTTACTGTAATAAGCGGCAATAACGGCACAATCGTGAATGGCTTCATCGCTTATTTGCATACCTGAAGTTTCACAAATAACATGGCTTCCCGCCGAAGACTGAACATGAAACCAAGTATCATAATTCTTGGCTGTTTTCATAGTCAGTTTATCATTCATAACATTGTTTCTGCCAACATAAACATCAAAACCGTCGCGTGTTTTAAAATGCATAGGCTTTAGTGCTTTTTGCTCTTTTTTCTTATCGTTGGCTTTTTTAATATATCCTTGCGATGCAAGTTCTGCTTTAATAGCAGTAATTTCGCTGTCGGTTTCCGCCCTTGAAAGTGAATCAATTACGCTTTCAAAATATTCAGCCTCCGCGTTTGCTTCATCAATAAAATCATTAAGTTTACTTTCGGCAACTTGTTTTTTTCTGTATTCTTTATAATACTTCTGTGAATTTTGCGACGGTGTGAGCATAACATCTGCCGGAATGCGTACTATTTTATTTTCATCATAATAGTTTTCCAAATCATAGTATGGCATACCTTTTTCAAGCCTGTATTGATTAGCAGAAATAAGATCGCCGAAAAGCTTATATGTTTCTTTATCTTTACATTCTTCAAGCTCTTGGCTTCTGTTTACTGCTTTTCTTACTGCCCTTTCCTGAAGCGTTGTCAAAATTTTAAAAAGGTCGGCACTTCTTGCTTTAATTCGCATCAATCGCACGCGTTCATAATAAAAGTAATCAAGGAGATCGGAAAAAGTATCATATTTTCTTATTTGTGCAAGATTATCGTATTGCTTTATATCCATAAAAGCAAAATCCTTGGGTGAATCGGTAAAAATAACAGTAGGCGTCGGATTTTGAGCTTGCTTTTTAAATTCATCAAGGGTTAATCCACACTCAAATTCACGGCAAATCACCGGTGAAACGCCCTTAATGGTTTCCATAACCGCCTTATACATACCCTTTTTACTGTTTGCAATTTTTTCTCTTATCACTTCTAAATCATCGGTAAAGATATTCAATTTATCCTGCTTCGGCGGAGCAGTATAGGTCACTCCCGGCAAAATTTCTCTAATATGAGATTTATTTTCATCAACTCGTTTCATTGAATCAATAATTTTGCCTGACTTATCAATAAAAATTATATTAGAATATTTACCCATTATTTCAATAATAAGTGAATAATCCGTTTTATCTCCGAGTTCATCAGTACCGGAAAATCTTATTTTCAAAATTCTTTCAAGATTATCCTGCTCAATCCCAGTCACCCACGCACCTGTTAACCTTTTTCGTAAAAGCAAGCAAAACATAGGCGGCTTTGACGGGTTTTCCGGCGGAAATTCTGTAAAATGAATTCGTGCCGAATCTGCATTACAGGATAGTAAAAGCTTTTTACTGCCCTGCCTTGAGCGCAGGTTTATTACTATTTCATCTTTAGACGGCTGATGAATTTTATCAACTCTGCTGTCTATTGCAAAATCTGCTATTTCGTTTTTTAAATGATATAAAAATATTCCGTCAAGTGCCATAATTATATTTCCAATATAGGATTTGAAACAGGTGCTTCTATAAATTCGACCTCATCAAATTCCTTTTCCAATTTTTCTTTTAGCATAAGAAACGGTAAATTTTCCGTTTCAAAATGGCCGGCGTTAATTACAGCAAAATTTTCTTCTGCCGCATCAAGCATTTCGTGGTACTTCAAGTCGCTTGTAACAAAGCAGTCTGAATTTCGCATGGCATCAGCCATAAAATCACCGCAGGCTCCCCCGCCGACAGCAACTTTCCTTATCATTTTATCAGTATCGGTATATCTGAGTCCGTGGCAATCAAGAGTTTCGGCAACTAAAACCGCAAAATCATCAATGCTCATTTCTTGTTCAAGTTCACCTACTACTACATATCCGTTTTCAAGCGTTACGGTATTTTTAAGATTGAGCAAAGAAGCAAGATTATCGTTAATACCGCCCTTTGCTTTATCAAATGATGTATGCGCACACATAACCTCAATATCATTATTTATAAGTTCATAAACGGCAGAGCCTTTCAAAATCTTTTTTAAGGGATTAAAAATAATAGGATGATGTGTTAAAAGTAAGTCTGCCTCCACACTTTTAGCAAACGCAGCAACGCTTTTAGTTGCATCAAGTGCCATAACAACCCTTGAAACACTCCTGTTTTCATCGCCTAAAATAAAGCCTGAATTATCCCACTGTTCCATTTCATCATAAGGAGCAATAGTATTTATGTAATTATATATATCCTTGACCTTGGTCATAAGATTGCCTCCACAGCTGATATAACTTCAGACAAATCAATGCCTGATTTTGATTTATTTTTAAGATAATTAAGAAGATGTAAAAAGTATTCTTTATGTGAGAAATCCGAAATATTACCGAAATAATAATCTTTTTGAGTTTTGGGAGTCTTTGCGCCTGTATATTTTGCATCAAATGCACTATAAAAATGCTTGCTGTCTTTAACAATAAAATCATTAAAAATTTCAAATCCGTTATCATAAAGATATTTTCGTGCAATTTCAGGATGAGTCATAGGCTGCAATATTAAATGCAGTTCATTTTTAAAATCGCAGTGCGATAAAATATCAACGATAAGTTCGGCACCCATACCTGCAATTATAACGGTATCGCATTCGCCACGCTTTAAATTTTCAAGCCCGTTTGATAAGCGAGTTTGAATTTTATTTTCAAGTCCCTTGCTTTTAACTAAAGCTTGGCAGGATGCAAGCGGTTTTTCATTTATATCCATTGCAATTGCAGATGATACAATATCATTCTCAATCAGATAAACCGGTATATAACCGTGGTCCGTTCCAACATCAGCAACAGACGAGCCTTTTTTTACAAGGCTCGCCACTGCTTTTAGTCTTTTAGATAAATTTTGCATCAACCTACCTGTGCATTAAGCTTTTCAACAAGCTCGTCAGCGTCTGTTCCATGAACTGCGCAGGCATCAGCAATTGATTCGCCCCTTGAAGCCGGGCAGCCAAGGCAATGCATACCAATTTCTAAAAAGAGAGGTGCTGTATCAGGATAAGCGTCAAGTACATCACCAATAATAGTTTCTTTTGTGATTTCCATATTATAACTCCTTTTCACATCTATTTGAGATAATATTATTTTAACCAAATAATTATCTGCTAAAGATATTTATAACACATTTATTATTTCATTGCAAGTTTAATAAAAATGTGTTAATATATAAATCGTAATTTTAAAGGATGGTGAAACGCTTGGAAAAAGAATATAACCCTGCATTACAATTTGATGCATTCACAGCCGGAATCGAAGATGGCGGGCTTCGCTCAAGCTCATCAATTGCCATTCTTGCTTGTTACATCATAGCAAGAAGCAATGAAAAGCTTACAGCTAAAAATGTAGTAGACGCTCTTGTTGAAGGTAAAATAGCAAATTATTTTGAAATTTCAAGTGCAATATCCAAAATGATTAAAACAAATAATCTTGTGGAAAATGAAGACGGTCACCTATCTATTACTGAAAAATGTGCATTTAATGTTGAAATGCTTGAAAATGATTTGCCAATAACAATCCGTGAAAAAGCAGTAGAACTTGCCGCCAAAACAGCAAGGCTTGAATTATATAAAAAAGAAAATAAAGCAACTGTTGAAAAAGACGGTAACCGATATAAAGTTACGCTTCATGTTAGCGATAAAGATTGTGACTTTATGGTTCTTAGCCTATACTTCCCGTCTGAAGCACAAGCACAGGTTGTTAAAGAAAAATTTCAAACACACCCCGGCGAAGTGTACGAAAACCTGATAAATTCAATTTTTGCAAATGAATAAATATAATAGATACAAAAAAAGAGCTCGATAATCGAGCTCTTTTTTATTACAATGATTAGTCTATTTCTACGGAAATTTTCGCATCATTTCTTGTTGCTGCTGCACGCATAACAACGCGGATAGCCTTGGCAATTCTGCCCTGCTTTCCTATTACTCTGCCCATATCGTCTTCAGATACATGAAGATGATATACGATCACGCCCTCTTCGTCAGGTTCGCTAACATCAACAGAAATTGCATCAGGATTTTCAACTAATCCTTTTGTGATAGAAATTAACAAATCTTTCAAAGAAAACACCTCCTGTATAAATCTTTGCTTTTAATAATCAAAGATTAAAGGATGCCTTCTTTTTTAAGAATGCTCTTTACAGTGTCAGTTGGCTGTGCACCGTTAGCAATCCACTTCTTAGCCTTTTCTGCATCAATTTTGATTTCAGCAGGATCAACCATTGTGTTATATGTGCCGATTTCTTCGATGAAACGACCATCACGAGGGTATCTTGAATCTGCAACTACTACACGATAGAAAGGAGCTTTCTTTGCGCCCATACGACGAAGTCTGATTTTTACTGCCATTTTAAATTACCTCCAAAAGTAAATATATTTATTATTTTTTATTTCCAAACTGAAGTTTGGTAGTTTAACTAATTAAAATCCAAAAGGATTATTTGAGCCACCCATTTTGCCCATCATTTTTTCGGCCATTTCGGGATTTGCCTGCATCATACGACGCATTTTTTTGCTCATTTTCGGCCCTTTATTACCACCGATTTGCTTAACCATTTTTTGCATTTGCTTAAACTGAGCCAAAAGTCTGTTAACATCCTCGACCTGCATTCCGCAGCCTTTTGCAATTCTGCGTTTTCTTGACGGATTGATAATATCAGGATGTTCGCGTTCCTGCATAGTCATTGAATAAATAATTGCTCTAAAGCGGTCAAACGCTTTTTCATCAATATCTTCATCCTTGATTTTGTTGCCTATGCCGGGAATCATTTTAATTGTATCTTTAAGACTTCCCATTCTTTCAATTTGTGAAAATTGGTCAAGAAGGTCATTAAGATCAAACTTATTCTTAGCAAGCTTCTTTTCAAGTTCAGCGGCCTTTTTCTCATCAAGGCTTTGCTCTGCCCTTTCAATAAACGAAAGCACATCGCCCATACCTAAAATACGGGAAGCCATACGAGATGGGTGGAAAGTTTCAAGATTATCAAGCTTTTCACCTGTACCGATAAATTTAATTGGTTTACCTGTAACAGCCCTTACCGATAATGCTGCACCGCCGCGGGTGTCACCGTCAAGCTTAGTAAGAATAACACCGTCTATTCCAAGTGTTTCATTAAAACTTTTAGCTACATTAACAGCATCTTGACCTGTCATTGCATCAATTACAAGCAATATTTCGTGCGGATGAACGGTTGAACGAATGTTTTGAAGTTCTTCCATAAGCTGTTCATCAACATGCAAGCGGCCTGCGGTATCAAGAAATACATAGTCATTACCATGGTCTTTTGCAAATTTTACAGCTTCCTCCGCAATGTGAACAGGATTTTCAGTTCCCATTTCAAACACAGGTACTCCGACTTGCTCACCAACAACCTGAAGTTGTTTAATAGCTGCCGGACGATAAACATCGCATGCAACAAGAAGCGGCCTGTGGCCTTCTTTTTTTAATTTAAGAGCAAGTTTTGCCGAATGAGTTGTTTTACCGCTACCTTGCAAACCGCACATCATAACGATTGTAGGCGGATGATTAGCAATAGCAAGCCTTGATTCGTTACCGCCCATAAGTTCGGTAAGCTCTTCGTTAACTATTTTAATAACCATTTGACCCGGAGTAAGCGACTCCATAACATCGGCGCCTATGGCTCTTTCTGTTACTTTAGAGGTAAACTCTTTAGATACTTTGTAGTTAACATCAGCTTCAAGAAGTGCAAGGCGAACTTCACGCATTGCTTCTTTAACATCTGATTCGGTCAATTTGCCCTTGGCACGCAATTTTTTAAACGAATTTTCAAGTCGTTCACTTAAGCCTTCGAATGCCAAGAAATCAACTCCTAGTAAATATTATCCTTCTTTAAGAAAAGAAGCGAGTGTTTTAATTCTTGCAACATTATCATTAACTTCCATAGAAAGTGTATGATTGAGGTTATATTCGTTGATGTTATCAGCACATTCAACGATTTCGTCAATTCCCTTTTTCATCTCATTAAAGCGTTTTGCAAGGCCCAACCTTTCTTCCATATCAAAAAGCTGTGCCTCCGCCCTCTTGATTGAATCGCGGACACCTTGGCGGCTTATACCCTCGTTTTCTGCAATTTCGGAAAGTGAAAGATCTTCTTCATAATAATAAACAAGGCAATCATGCTGCTTTTGAGTAAGCATTTCGCCATAGAAATCCAACAAAAACGGAATTTCAAGATTTTTTGCCACGAAGTATCTCTCCTTTCAAAGTGTATGTAAAGTATTTAATCTTTACAGCAAGTGGTATTATACTAAAGACAAGCAAATATGTCAAGGGTAAAATGAATAATATTTTTTATTAAATTTAACGGTTTGCTATTGACACAAATTATGGTGTAAAGCAAAAAGCCTTTAAACTAAATATAGATACAGTTTAAAGACTTTTTATAATTATTACGGATTACATTTTTGGCACGGTGAGTAACCGTTTGAAATCAAGCTGTCGCGAGTTCCTTTATATTTTTTCTTATTTGATGAACTCATTTTCTTTACACCTTCGCAATCGGGATTATGAAATTTTTTAGTTTTGGTATTAACTATATATGTTTTTTTATCTGCTTCATCAGACGAAGTTGATGTAACCGAAGCGGAAGATGATGCCACCGCCTGATTATCGCCCGTTGCATAATCAATTGCTACCCCGGGCTGAACATTATAGCAGTAAACATTGAAGCTTATACCCTGCCCATTATCTTCCACTGAATATGCCTGCATTTGAACTCCGTTTGCCACAAGATTATTTCCTTCAAAAATCGGTGTAACTTTATAATACACATGATTATTAGTTATTTCTATATAATCTGCCACATCGTTTTCAAAAGGCAGCATACCCTCGACATTCAGGTATCTTGTACCGGTTATCAAATTTCTTTCGTTTGCATTTTCGGCTGTCAACTGATAACCGATTAAATGGCATCTGTTATAAAGATACTTACCGTCTACAAAATCATATTTAGATATATGCCAGCCGCTTGGTTTTACAGAGCCTATCGAACCGCGCTTTTCGGTAGGCATTAAGTCTTTGCCTATACAGGAAACTGCATATGTGCATCTTCCTAATGAATCAAGCTTTCCGTATTCTTCAAAAGACTCAGAATAAGTTTTCTCACTTTCCGAAAATTCAGGCACATTGCCGTTTAATTCAACATAAGCCTTACCGTCATAATCGGGAATATTAGATAAATCATAATTTGCATAATCACTTGCTGACTGTGCGGTAATATCAAGATCGTTAAAGAAATTATTTTCACCGGCAGAACATCCGCTTAAAACTGAAAGCGAAACAATCAATATCAAAAGAATATTTAAAAACTTTTTATTCATGGTAAACTCCTAAAAATTTGTATTTACAACATAATTCGACAATCATTTTAATAAAAAGAAGTTATAATTAAACCAAACTATTAAAAGGATTGGTTATATGTTAGAACTTATTGATACTGAAGAACTATACGAAAACGATAATATACTTGTTCTTTTTTCAACTTTCAATAAAAACGGACTTAAAATAAGCACAATTGACCTTGCATATAAAAATAATAATGGTGAAATAATTGAAATAAAAACCATAAAAGAACTATACATATAAAATAAGACTGCCAAAAGACAGCCTGATTTTAATCGTGTTGATGCTTAATATGTGCCTGTGCAATTTCAATAATATCGGTTATATGCTCATCATCAAAACTGTAATAAACCTGCTTTCCGTCACGGCGGGATTTAACAATATTATTTGCTTTGAGTATAGCTAATTGATGCGATACAGCCGATTTTGTCATTCCTAATGTGTCTGCCAAAGTGCAGACACAAACTTCCCTGTTATCAAGCGCAAGCACAATTTTGGTTCTTGTAGGGTCACCCAGCACTTTAAAAAGCGTTGATATTTTATCAATCTGTGAAGCACTTAACATTGTTTCATTTATACTTTCAATAATTTCTTTATCTGTCATATTGCAACTGCAATTTTCAATTTCAGCCATAATGTCACCTCATTTAAACTTGACATAAATCTATTATACCTAATTTAATTCAAAAAAGCAAGGATACTGATGCATCCTTGCTTTAGACTATTATGTAGTTGTATCATTTTGAGTAGTCTGCTGTGCAGCTTGTTGTGGTGATTCCTGTATAGGTTGAATTGACGGCTGTGGTGCCGGGTTAGGTGTTGGAGTAGGTGTTGGTTCAGGTGTCGGTGTTGAACTACAATGCAATGAAGCATTTGTCAAAATTTGTTGCTATGACCAATATTTATTTTATTCTTTATACTGACCGGTGGTATCAAAAGCATCCGGTTCTTCCGGAATAATGAATGTACAAATAATATAAATCAGTACACCCGGAATGCTTGCAGATATAAGCGAAACAACAACCCATATCAACCTTACAACAGTAGGGTCAACATTAAAATAAGTTGCAATGCCGCCGCAAACACCGGAAATGAGTTTTTCATTTTTAGAACGAAAGAGTTTTTTCATAAATACACTTCCCATTATTACAATCTTTTATCTTTTTTATCAAGGTTATCATAGTGCTTGCCCATTTTGTCATACACAATCCTGATAAGTTTCATATCAAGATTGAAAAAGTAGATGGTAAAAGTAAGAGCAAAAAGAGCAAGTATTACAATAAGAATTATCAATAAAACTTTCATTATTGTGCGAGTCCTTTCTGTCTTGCATATTCGGCAGCACCGAGTGCACCCATAAGCTGAGGGTCAATTGAAAGGTCAACAACTTTAATTTTAAGTACCTTTTCAATAGCTTTTTTAAGTCCCTCATTTTTAGCGCAACCGCCTGTAAGAGTAATTGAATCTGTTGCACCGGATTTTTTAGCCATAACAAAGCAACGCTTTGCAACTGCAAGCTGAATACCGGCAGCAATTTCATCCATAGGCTTGCCCTCACCTACAAGTGATATAACTTCACTTTCGGCAAATACGGTACACTGGGCAGTGATAGGAATAGTATTTTTAGCCCGGAGTGAAAGTTTACAGAAATCAGGCAAAGACATTTCAAAAGCATTTGCCATAGCTTCAAAAAATCGACCTGTACCGGCAGCGCATTTATCATTCATAGCAAAGTTTTTAACTGTACCGTCAGTATCAATAGCAATACCCTTAACATCCTGGCCGCCAATATCAATAATAGCTTTTACTGCCGGGTTAGTTACATGAACACCCATAGCATGACAGCTGATTTCCGATATATTTTCATCTGCAAAAGGCACTTTATTTCTGCCATATCCTGTACCGATAAGATACGATAAATCCTCTGCCGAGTTAATACCGTCAACTTTGCCGATTGCTTCACCGAGTGCAAGCTCGGCACTTTGAACAGGGTTAATTTTACTTCTAACGGTAGCGTCTGCCACCATTTTTCCGTTTTCATCAAGAATTACACATTTTGCATAGGTTGAACCTACATCGCATCCACCAAAATATTTCATAAAAAAGTCACTCCTTACCAAGCTAATGTATCATCAAAATCAACAAGTGTAGGGTCAACCGGTTCTTCCTGAAGAACGGTAGTCATATACTTATTGATTTGCTCACGCATATCTCTTCTTGAAATTGTACGAGGGTCCATAAGGTCCTGTGCAACCCAAATAAAGTTAATATTTCTTTCTCTTGCCTGGTCATCAAAAATGCCGTTAAGGCCATCCATACCCTTACAAGAAATTTGGTCGTACATAATAACCGTATCGGCATTAAACTCTTCACAAATTCGCCAAAGTTCATCAACTACATTTTGGTAGCCGCCCTTTGTATGCTTACGCATAGTAGTTCTTTGAAGAGTTTTAGCATAAGTTTCAAGTGATTTTTCCTTATCCTCGGTATCGTACATTATGTATGAAATCATAGTTTCCATATCCATAACAACATTTACACCCCAGCAATTTTCAAGCCAGTTTGCAAGTGAAGTATAGTAGTTTGCAGGGCAAGACCATACAATAGCTCTGTGGCGCATTTCTTTTGAACAAGGTGTCTTTTTCTCATAAGCTTTCATCATAATCTTATTAACTTTTTTATCTGTTTTTAAGAAACGCTTATCAAATCCGCCTGAAAGGTGGAAATAGAATAAACGGTAAAGCCAGAATGTTGCGCCTGTCATTTGCGGATAAGGTGTTTTATTAACATCCCATTTTTGAAGTTCATATTCAAGCTGCTGATTATACACTTTCATAGCTTCAAAATATGAATTCCAATCAAATTTTTCACCCATTTGCTCTTCAATAAATTTGATACACGATTTTACTTCATCAACAGCGTATTCCTGCGTTGCTTCCTCTGTATATCTAAGCGGAACATTAACAACATGAGTAGGCATATTAAATCTTCTTTCAAGGAAAGATGAATTCATAGTTGAACCGTCACACGGCATATTACAAGAAAGAAAGATTTTACCGAACATCGGATAATCATCACAAATTGCAACACCTGCTTCAGCAGACGGAAGCGGGCAAACATCGGCAGGGACGCCATAACTTTCAGTTGCATCAAGATAAGGCGGAGTAATATGCTGGTCTACCATTGAAGAAAGGAAAATCGGCATAGTTTGAACAGGAACACCATACAAATTAGGAAAACCTGCCATAATTTCAAATGAAAACAATTCATCCATACAAACAACTTTATCAGAAAACTTATCATTAGGATGAAAATGCTTATCGTGCTTGAAAAGCATATGAATCATATCACATGCATGCTTAACCATAGCATTAAAATGAAGCTGGGTAATACGAAGCTGTGCGCCCCTCAACCCCTCTGTATGCCTATCAATCCAAGCAGGAACAGTAAGATAGCTGCACATCCATCTGTAACTCCAAAGTCCCTTTACAGTTGAAACTGGAGCTTTAAGCACCATAACAATCATATCTTTCCAAGTTATGAGCCAGCGGTAATAGTCATACATGGTATCTTTTAAGCCACGCCATTCCCTATGCTTTAAGATACCGGTTTTATCTTTATGAAGTTTACCAAGATTTTTAGGTTGATTAGGCAACTACTTTCCCTCCTTATCCTTTTGAATTTTTTTAATTTCAAGGCTTTCAACAAAAGCCTGAACTCTCGTTCTGAGCTGGCCTGAAGCACTTGCTGTATACTGCCTGTCAACAGTTACGGACGGTATACCGTATTCATTAGTCATAATATGTGATGCAAGCGCACGCTCATATCCCCAATATTCACAGAACTTGATTTGCTCATAAATAACACCATCCGCGTGATACATATTTACCAAATCTCTGACATATTCTTTTCTTCCGTGAACTTTTTCTTGGCTCATATAACGCGGGCATTGGCAAGTTTTCATATAATGAAGAACTATTTGCCCAAGAAGCGGAGTCCCGTCATCTTTAAGTTCAATTACTTCTCTGCCCGGAAGTGAGCCGAAACAATATCTGTCAGCAACAACAAGTGCACCTGATTCTTCAATAAGCTTTGTAAAATCCGGGTCATCCATTTCAGAACCGACTACCACAACCTTAGCTCTGTAATTTTTCTTTTCATCAGGAACTCTTGTTTTAAGTTCTTCGGCAGTTTCACGAAGCTTATCAATAATTAAATATTTAGGGCAACAATATGTAACCAAATTTATTACATGGAACTCATATCCTGTAATTCTCGGATTTTCTTCTTTTCTGTATTCGCCTATTTCAGTAATAAGTCTGCAAACTTCGTTATGCTCTTCAACAGCCTTTCTGATAGCATCATCACTAATATCAATACCGTAAATTTCGTGAAGTTTATCAAGAACCTTGATTTGCATTTGATTGGTATAATGCTTGATTGTATGAGGTTCTATTTTAAAAGGAATATCTGCGATACTCACAAAAAACTTATCGTTTTCAACAAGATTCAATAATTTAAAATGCTCATAAGTTCTATTCATTTCAGAGCAGGATTCAGAGCCGATAAGAGCAGAAAGAAAATTATATCCGCCCTCAATTGCACGCTCAAGCAAAGCTTTTGAATAACCGCATAAATACGAACTTAAATAATAAGTAGCTATATCCATTGAGCCTGTTCTCGGCGCGCGAAGCCTGACGGAAAAGCAGTTATCAAGATTAAGCAAAACTTCTGGAATATGATAGCAAGTATAAGCAATCGCCTTTTTACCGTCCTTCCTTGCTTGCTGAACAAGGTCATTATTGGCTTCCTGCAATAAATTTTCAAAATAAATTAAATGTTTTAAATCTTTCATAGCTTACCTCTTCTATAAAAGTATAATTATATATAACTCAAACAAGTATACACTTTTTATTGTATAAAAACAATGATTTGTATAATATTTTTCGGTGTTTGACTAAAATTTGTCAATATACACAATTAAAGTGCTTATTTTTTGTTAATTATTTAACAATTGAAAAATAAAAAAACAACCGAGAACTACACACCAATGCAGTTATCGGTTGCTTTATAGAAATATTACATTTGAAAATTCTTAATATAACTGTCAATACAGTTTTGAATTATTTCTTCTGCTACCTCTTTTGGTTTAACTTCTGTAACGGAAGTTGTTTTTTCATGTTCAAGGCTCTTATATACTTCAAAGAAGTGCTTAATTTCGTCAAATCTGTGAGGCGGGAGCTGGTCAATATCGGTATAGCAATTATAGTTAGGATCATTTACCGGAACAGCAATTATTTTTTCATCTTTAGCACCGCTGTCTTCCATAATAAGAACACCGATAGGTACACATTCAACAATGGTCATAGGTTGAATTTGCTCACTGCAAAGTACAAGAACATCAAGCGGGTCATTATCACTGGCATATGTGCGAGGAATAAAACCGTAGTTTGCCGGATAATGAGTTGAAGTGAAAAGAACACGATCAAGCTTAAGCATACCTGTTTCTTTATCTAATTCATATTTATTTTTGCCGCCCTTTGAAATTTCGATAACAGCGTAAAATCTATCTTTTTTAATTCTTTTTGGAGAGATATTATGCCAAATGTTCATATTACATTTTCCTTTCGTTATTTGATAATACAATTTTATCATAAGTTAATAAATAAGTAAATATACAAAAAATGAATATTTCTTGAAAGTAGAAAGTAATTGATGTATATTAGTATAAAACAAACTGGAGGTATACATATATGGATTATCGTATTGAGCATGATTCAATGGGCGAAGTGAAAGTGCCTAATGATAAATATTGGGGTGCGCAAACACAGAGAAGCCACCAAAATTTTGAAATAGGCGTCGGAATAGAAACAATGCCGCAAGAAATTATCCACGCATTTGGCATATTAAAGAAAGCATCAGCTATTGCAAATAACAAATTAAAGCCGGAAAAAATGACTGATGAAAAATTAGATGCAATTTCAAAAGCTTGCGATGAAGTTATCAGCGGAAAATTGAGCGACCATTTCCCACTTGTTGTTTGGCAGACAGGTTCAGGTACACAATCAAATATGAATGCAAATGAAGTAATTGCTAACAGAGGCAACGAAATTGCAGGCAAAAAAATACTTCATCCAAACGACGATATAAATATGAGCCAAAGTTCAAACGATACATTTCCGACAGCAATGAGCATTGCAAGTGTAATAGGACTTGAAGACAAGGTTATTCCGGCAATTGAAACATTAGTTGAAACTTTCAAAAAACTCGAAAGAGAAAATGAAGGCATAGTAAAAAGCGGAAGAACACATTTGCAAGATGCAACACCTATCACCTTTTCCCAGGAAATAAGCGGCTGGAGAAGTTCACTTGAAAAGGATAAAAAGCTTATTGAAATTGCTGTAAAAGAACTCAAAGAATTAGCACTCGGCGGTACAGCGGTAGGAACAGGGCTTAATGCTCCTAAAGGATTTGACGAAGAAGTTGCAAAAGCTGTATCACAAATTACAGGCAAAGAATTTGTAACAGCACCAAACAAATATCACGCACTAACATCAAAAGATGAAATAGTATTTGCACACGGTGCACTCAAAGCACTTGCGTGTGACCTTATGAAAATTGCAAATGACATAAGATGGCTTGCAAGCGGTCCGCGTTTAGGTCTTGGTGAAATTACAATACCTGAAAACGAACCGGGCTCATCAATAATGCCGGGGAAAGTTAACCCAACCCAATGTGAAGCTGTAACAATGGTAGCAGTTCAGGTAATGGGTAATGATGCCGCTATCGGCTTTGCCGCAAGCCAAGGCAATTTTGAACTTAATGTATTTATGCCTGTAACCATTTATAATTTTATGCAATCTGTGAGATTATTGAGTGAAGTAATGATTAGCTTTAACAAAAACTGCGTCAGCGGAATTAAAGCAAACAAAGAAAAAATGAACTCAAATCTTCACAACTCTCTTATGCTCGTAACCGCGTTAAATCCATATATAGGATATGAAAATTCAGCCAAAACTGCAAAGTATGCATATAAAAACAATATTTCTTTAAAAGAAGCATGCGTAAAATTAGGATTTTTAACCGAAGAAAAATTTGATGAAGTTTTTCATCCGGAAGAAATGGTTTAATAACAAAAATAAAAGGCACAAACCG
>FR895327.1:103778-135682 GCA_000434995.1 Firmicutes bacterium CAG:341
TGTGCCTTTTATTTTTATATAATTACTTATTTATCTGCTTTGAATATTTAGCAAGGTAAACTGTTCGCATAAGGAAGCATTCTGCTTTAGGAACAAAGTGAGGGCGATTGAAAATTGAAACATCAACCTGCGCTTCGCAACCCTTTTCCATAATAATATCAAGAGCCTGCATATCACCGTCACTGTTACCTGTAACAATAGCACCGTTGCCCTGAATAAGAACTGCATTTCTGCCGCTGATTGCCTTACCGATTTCGGCAGCACATTCATCTGTATCGCCGTCAATCCAAGGAACACATTTAACATCTACACCAACGATTTGAGCAAAGTCATCAATCATAGGATACATTGTTTCATCAAGGCAAGATACTGCAACTTCATAAGGATTTACAACATGCTTAATCATTGTGCAGTTTTCAGCTTCATAAATTGCTCTGTGAATTTTAGCACATTTAGGTGCAACACCGTTAACAGCAAGTCCTGTTGTCATATCAACATCAACTTTTTTGCCGCCATCATAAGTAAGTGTGAAAATGCCACCATTTCTTACAGAAGAACCGAGGTCACAAACTGCTTCAGGCATTTTACCGGCATCTTCTTTTTCAAGAAAATAATTAAGCTTATTATCAACAGAATAAGTCTTTTCCCAAGAATGACGAAGATAGTTATCCTTAATAACCTTTTCGCAGCACTTTTCAAGTGTATCAGCCACTTCAAATGCCTGGTCAAAGCTATCACCAAGGCAAAGTGTACCGTGATGCATAAGCATAAATGCACGGCAGCTCGGATTCATCATCATACATTTTTCGACATTTTTACGAAGTGGATTTGTTGTTGACATAGCATAATCGGCAACAGGTACATAATCGCCGAGAACCGGCTTAAATTCATTATATACATTTCTGATTTCCATACCTGTAATGCTAACAATAGTAGCAGCCTTTTGGTGAGTATGAATAACAAAATTAACAAGCGGATGATGCTTATAAGCATCTGCATGGATCCCCTTTTCAGAAGATGGTTTAATATCGCCTTCGTGTGAGCAGTCATCAATATTGACAACAACTACTTCTTCAGGTGTAAGTGTATCATATGCACGACCTGATGGTGTAATTACAAATTGTGTATCACTGATTCTTGCAGATACATTACCCCAAGTACGAGCAATAAGACCTGTTTCAAGAAGCTTTTTACCTGCTTCAACGACTAATTTCTTAGCTTCTTCAACATCGTAAGCCATAAGTTTTCTCCTTAAATTTTAAAATATATAA
The DNA here is from genome assembly GCA_000434995.1 of Firmicutes bacterium CAG:341. Lineage (GTDB taxonomy): Bacteria > Bacillota > Clostridia > Oscillospirales > Acutalibacteraceae > Eubacterium_R. The sequence continues at coordinate 105,050 of FR895327.1, forward strand.
ATGCACATAAAGGGAGCAGTATTAACCTGCTCCCTTAAATTATTGATTAGTAATCAATTTTTTCGCACTGAGAAAGAACCTTATCAAATCTCTTGATACATTCATCTATATCTTCTTCAGTATAAGCACTTGAAGTGTAAAGACGAGAACCTGCAAGAGTTACAAGGCCTTCAGCCATATAGGCAGCACCCATATACTGCATTTCAGTCTGACGGATACCTGTTTCCTTAAGTACTGATGGAATAGTCCAAGGCTTCTTCCAGTTAATTCTGAAGTGCATTGTAGCAACTGTATGAAGCTGGCAGATAGAACCAACATTGTAGCAAACAAACGGAAGGTCATACTTCTTAATTGACTCGTTAATACCCTTAACAAGTCTGTCAGCCATCTGGCCTGCAACCTGGCAAGCATTCCTCTTTTCAATTTCGCAAATTACTGTATAACCTGCACAGCAAGAAATAGGAGTAGCAGCCATTGTACCGCCGCACATAGCCTTATGAATCTTCTTACCTTCAGCCTTATCAAGACCTGCGCCAAGATACTTCATAACTTCTCTGTGACCGCCGATACCGCCGGCACCAGGATAACCGCCTGCAATAATCTTACCGAAGATTGTAATATCAGGGTCAATACCATAATAACCCTGTGCGCCTGAAAGGCCGATACGGAAGCCTGTTACAACTTCATCGCAAACAAGAAGAGCGCCATACTTACGGCAAAGAGCCTGAACACCCTTAGGGAAGTCCTTATCAACAGGACGGGTAGCTGATTCAGGACCGCATGGTTCAATAAATACAGCAGCTGTACCGCCACGGAACTTATTGATGATAAGTTTCTTCTCAAGATCTTTAAGGTCATTAGGGAAGAATTCCTGTGTATGCTTAAATACAAACAAAGGAACACCGTGTGACTGGAGATTAAGGGTACCAGGAACACGCATACCCCACGCAAGCTGGTCAGACCAACCGTGGTAAGCTCCGCCCATTTTAATGATATTTTTATGACCTGTTGCAAGACGAGCTACACGAACAGCACACATACAAGATTCAGTACCTGAACCAAGCATACGGAACATTTCAACTGATGGGAAACATTCACTAATCTTCTTAGCAAGCTTATATTCATAAGGATGGAACAAACCGGTTGAAGGACCGCAATCATCAAGAAGCTCCTTAACCTTTTCTTTTACAACATCATCGTTTGAACCGATAATTGTAGGACCGCCTGCCTGAAGGAAGTCGAAATATTCGTTACCGTCAATATCATAGAGCCTGTTGCCCTTAGCTTTAGTCATAACGATTGGGAAAGGATAGTTGAATGCAAGGTTGTGCTGTACACCACCAGGGATAACATTCTTTGCTTCTGTAATCATTTCCTTTGATTTTGCACACTTCTTCTCAAAGTATTCTTCTTCATACCTCTTAAGAGCTGCACGATTGATTGAATAAATTGGCTTTTTGATGAGCGCATCAAGCTGAGCTGTGATAGCTGCTGCATCAGGATACTCTGTAATTGCGAATCTTGTATCCATTTTGGTATTCCTCCTTAGAAATCATTGCATTTTGATGTGAGCGGTTACTCACGCTATAAGGTGTGAGCCGCTACTCACTAAAATTTACACTTTAAGTATATCACTTTTTTACGATTTGTCAAATCACAAAATATAAAAAAATCGCTTTATTTCTTGCAAAAGGCAGTGCAAAATGGTAATATACATTTGTATTAAATAGGTTTTGAGAGGGAGATTTGTAGAGCTTGCACAAAGAGAAATATTCAATTTTGTGCAACACTACAAAATTTATAAAAATGTTAGAAAATCACTACAAAGAAGCTTTTGAAAGAGCAAGTGAAGAACGACAGGAACTTATACTTGAAACAGGAATTGAAGAATTTTCATCAAAAGGCTATGAAAAAGCAAATATAAATGTAATTGCCAAAAAATGCGGAATAAGCATCGGGCTTATGTATAAATATTTTTCAACTAAAGAAGATTTATTTATCACCTGCTTGCGAAGGGGTATGAAAATACTTGATGATACGCTTGATGATATTATGGCAAGTGATGATAAATTGCTTGTAAAAGCTGAAAAAGTAATTCGTGCAACCTGCTTTCATTCAAAAAAATATGCTAACTACATTAAACTTTATAACGAAGTAACTGCACTGAAAAACGGGGAAATGGTAGTCACCCTTGCAACAGCGATTGAGGAAAGCACAAGTAGAAAATATATTACGAGTATAACACAGGCGCTTGAAAAAGGTGATGTCAGGGCTGACCTTGACCCTAAACTTTTCGCATTTTATCTTGATAATCTGTTAACTTCCCTTCAATTTTCATATACTTGTGATTATTACAGAAAAAGATTTGAAATATACACGGGCATTGATGTAAACGAAATGGATGATGAGCAGGTTATCAGCCAACTGTTAAGCTTTATTGAATCTGCATTCACCTATGGAAAGAAAAAGCAACAGTAAAAATTCAGCATTTGTTCTTGAAAGTGAACACGGTGTACTGTATAATAGGTAGTATTATACATCATTCTTTTTAAAGCATAATATTTTGCCAAAAGCAAAACACGGAGGATATAAGGTATGAAAAAATATGTAATTACATACGACATCGGCACAACAGGCATTAAAACCTGCCTTATTGAAATTGAAGATTCAATGAGAATTTTGGCATCTGCAACAGCTGGCTACAACCTTTATGTAGATGATGAAACAGGCGTTAAGGGCGGTGCTGAGCAGGATGTAGATGAATGGTGGAGTGCAATGTGTTCTACCACAAGAACAGTATTTGACAAAATGCCTGCCATAAAAAAAGAACAAGTTGAAGGAATCAGCTTTTGCTCTGCGATGCAGGGTCTTGTACTTGTTGACAAGGATGGCAATTGCATCAGGCGTCCTATGACTTATATGGACCAGCGTGCAAGAGAAGAACTTAAAAAAGGTATGGCTCACGGTGTCCAAATTGCAGGTGCTGAAATTACAAAGCTTCTCAAATATCTCAAATATACAGGTGCGGTTTCATCATCTGTAAAAGATCCTATTTGGAAATACAGATGGGTTGAGGCACACGAACCTGAAAACTTTAAAAAGATTTATAAATGGCTCGATATTAAAGAATATCTTATTCTTCGTGCAAGCGGCGAATTTGTTATGACTCAGGATTCAGCATTCGGTACTCTTCTTTATGATACAAGAAAAGGCCACGAGGGCTGGTGCAAGCCTGTATGCGATATGGTTGGTGTTAAAATGGAACACCTTGCGCCGATTAAAAAGAGTACAGAAAAAGTCGGCGAAGTAACAGAAAAAGCTGCAAAGGAACTCGGCCTTGCACCGGGAACAGCTGTATACGGCGGTGGCGGTGATGCTTCACTTATCGGTGTAGGTGCAGGTGCTACCGAAGTAGGCGACACTCATATTTATTCAGGTACATCAGGCTGGGTCGGAACAGTAGTTGAAAAGCAGACTGTTGATACAGGCGCTATGATTGCTGCTATCGTAGGTGCTGACCCTGCAACATTCAATTACTTTGCAGAGCTTGAAACATCTAACAAATGCGTTGGCTGGGTTAAAGACCACCTTGCACTTGATGAAATCGGCGTATTTCTTAAAAAGTACGGTAACGCTGCCGATAGCTTTGAACAGGTTGAATTTAATATGTATGACTACCTTGAAGAAGTTATTGATACAATCCCTGCCGGCTCTAACGGTGTAATCTTCACCCCTTGGCTTCACGGTAACAGATGCCCGTTTGAAGACCCAAATGCAGCAGGTATGTTCTTCAACATCAGGCTTGAAACAGGTAAAACAGAGCTTATTCGTGCAGTAGTTGAAGGAATTTGTTTCCATATGAAGTGGATGTATGAAAGACAAGGCCTTAAAGTTAAGACTTCCGAAGCAGTGCGTTTCTGCGGTGGCGGCGCTCTTGGTGAAACAACCTGCCAAATCCTTGCCGATATTCTTCAAAAGGATGTTGTAGTTGTTGAATCACCACAAAACATCGGTGCAGTTGGTGCAGCAGCTTGTATTGCTGTCGGAATGGGACTTGTACCTTCAATGAAGGATGTTAAAAAACTTATTCCTGTAAAAACTACATATCATCCAAATAAAGCAAATAAAGATGTATATGAAAAGAACTTTAAGGTATTCAAAAATCTTTATAAGTGCAATAAAGAAAACTTCGCAATACTTAACGGTCAAGACTAATGTGAATATACAAAAAGCTGTCGGAATTAAAACTCCGACAGCTTTTTTGATTTAATTATTATATTCCTGAGTTGCAGGGTTTGAAGAACGAAGAAGTTTATGCACCTCGTTATCAGTAAGGCGGCGTGTTTTACCGGTTTGAAGCATACCGAGCTTTACAGGACCGATTGAAATTCTTTTAAGCCTTGCAACCTGCAATCCGACTGCTTCACACATCTTTCTTATTTGGCGATTTCTCCCCTCACGAAGAATAAATTCAAGAACTACTCTGCCATCTTCTTCAGTAATAACATTTATATCACAAGGGGCGGTTTTTCTACCGTCGATTTCAATTCCGTTTCTCATTTTTTCAAGCATTTCATCATTAACGCTAGGTTTAACTGTTACACGATAAACCTTTGCATAATTATGCTTTGGATGTGTGAGTGCATTAGCAAACGAACCGTCATTAGTGAGAATAAGAAGTCCCTCACTGTCTTTATCAAGTCTGCCTACCGGATAAACCCTTGCTTCACAATCTACCAAATCCATTACGGTTTTTCTGCCGAGTTCATCTGAAACAGTAGTAACATATCCTCGCGGTTTATTGAGCATAATATAGTACATACGCTCTTCCTTGGTAATTCTTTTACCCTTAACTGCAACAATATCTTTTTTAGGATTGATTTTATCACCGATATGGGCAACATGGCCGTTAACCTTAACCTTACCCATTTCAATAAGTTCTTCACTCTTTCGCCTTGAAGCCACGCCACATTCAGCCATAAACTTTTGAAGGCGTACCAGATTGTTGTTTGCCATATTCTTTTACATCCTCGTCTGCCTCTATCGGCAGTCTTTCCAATATTTTATTATTATAATAAACTATCACTTCACCGAGCTTATCCCCCTTTTTAACAGGTGCATAAACAAATGGAAAGTAATATTCTAAAACCTTAACGCTGCCTAAAAGGTAGCGTTTTTTATTATATGTGCATTTAACATACGCTTTTTCACTGCCGACAGTATCAATAGAAATCACATTTGATATACTGACTGCATTATATTTCTGCTCACAAATTTCCGTGAAATAAGTATGAGCATCCCAATCATCAGGACAATTTAAAGTTACGCAAATTATTGTATTACCGTTATATTTTTTAGCACTTACAAGGCATCTGCCCGCATTTTCCGTAAAACCGGTTTTAATGCCGACAAATTCACCGTCTTTTAGATTATAACCTAAAAGCTTATTATGATTATAAATAGTCTTTTTCTCACCGCTTACTGTAACTTCGGCACTCTGCATTGAAACAATTTCAGAAAAAAATTCGTTTTCCATAGCATTTGCCGAAAGCAGTGCCATATCATAAGCACACGAATAAGGTTTATCATCATCTAATCCTGACGGAGTGATAAAATGCGTATTATTCATACCCAACTTGCTTGCGGTGCTGTTCATCAAATCGGCAAATGCTTTCAAACTGCCACTCAAAGTAAACGCAACGGCATTTGCACAATCATTGCCCGATGCAAGCATCATACCCACACATAAATCATAAAGCGTGACAGTATCCCCTGCTTTTAAATACAGCATTGTACCCTCGCATTCATCAAGCATTTGAGAAGTAATTTTAATAGTTTTATCAAGGTTACCGCTTTTGCAAGCCAAAAAGCAAGTCATAATTTTAGTTGTAGACGCCACACTTCTATGCTCATAAATATTATTTTCATATAGCATTTGGCGGGTTGTCATATCCATAACACATACGCTTGAAGCAGAAAAAGAGGAACTGTATGCAACATTGGGAAATGCAAAAAGGAGTACAAATAAAAACGCAGTAATTTTCTTTAACAAAACAATCACCCACATAAAATATATGCAGGTGATTGGGATAATAACAAAATTATTCGGCGTTATTTTCCTGTGCTGTTTCTTCCTTATTTTCAGGCTTAAGAAGCTCTGTAACTTTATCAACAAGTTCAGGAATCATAGCAATTGCACGGTCAGCAGATGAAGTGTAATTGTTAATCTGCATCATTCTGCACTTGCCGTTTTCAATAACAATGAATGCAACAGGAGTAATGGTGATACCACCACCGCCACCACCGCCGAAAAGCTCTTGATTCTGCTTTGACGGAAGGTCAGTGCCGCCGGAAGTAAATCCGTATGAAACCTTGGAAACAGGAATAAGAGTAGTTGAACCTGTTACCATAGGCTCGCCGATAATAGTTGAAACATCAACCATTTGGCGCATTTTTTCAAGAGTATTTTCCATTATTTTGTTTACCGGAGTTTCCTTCATAATCATTTATCCCCTTTAATAGATTTTTTATTTTTTATTAAATTTCTTATAAATATTATACCGGCTTTTATACCGACTTTTAAAATAAGCTTTACATTTATACTAGCAATAAGCTGAAATTCAAATTCAGTCCTGTCCGCTATAAAATCAGGTTGAATATAATCATCATAATTATCAACCTTCATACCATTTAAAATAATACCTTTAAGCGGATAGTAATACTTGCAAAGCGTACCATATGCACGCGCTATAAGGTCTGCATCACCGCCGCCTACTAATATCATAACATAAAGTGAGTAAATATGTAAACCCCTAAATAAAGTTAAAACGGCATTATTTGCGGTTTCTGCAAGATTTGTAAATAAATCGAGCATACCTACAATGCCCTGGGTATCCCACAAATTTTTTATAGGATTCGCTTTTGCAGGCTTTTCCTGCGGGGTGGCAGTTGTTTCATTTTCCTTCGCCTGCTCCTCGGTTTCAAGTGACCTTTCCTCAGCTTCAACAGCAGCTTCTGCCACTTTTTCAGGTGTGCTTTCTTTCTTTTTGCTTTTGCTGCCTTTCTTACTTTTCTTTTTCTCGTCGCTTTCTTTTGCTACCTGCTCTGCCTTTTTTTCAGGAAAGAGTATAAAAGAAAGTATTTTTGAAAGAACAATATCTTTTTCAATAAAAAGAATTTGCACTTTAGTGTGCCAACCTTTATCGTAAACTAAAGTAATAGTTGCCGACAGGGACAAAACAGCAATAATTATCACTGCCAGCACAGCAACAATAATTAAAAATACTTTCATTATTCTTCGTCCCCCACTTCCAAAATTTCAGCCTCGGGTATATCAGATGTTTCATCATTATCATCTTCAAAAAGTGAAGTTTGCGAATCATCCTTTTTTTCTTCCTCAGGTAAATCAGGTAAATCATCAAGGCTGTTTAAAGAAAAGCAACGCAAAAATCTATCGGTAGTACCATAAACAAGAGGTCTGCCGGGCAAGTCAAGCCTTCCCTTTTCTTCAATCAAACCTTTTTGAATAAGATTTGAAACAGGACCTGAACAATCAACACCACGGATTTGCTCAATAAACGAGCGTGTTACGGTTTTATTATAAGCCACAATAGCAAGCACCTCAAAAGCCGCTTGGCTTAAAGGAGTATTCTTTTTTATTTCAAGCAGACCCCTAACCTCATCTGCGTACTCTTCCCTTGTACAAAGCTGATATTTTCCGTCTACACGAATAAGCCTTAAACCTCGGTTATTTTCATCATACATTGCTTCAAGGTGACCGAGCATTTTTATTACATTTTCAACATCTACATCAAGTACTTCTGCGAGTTTTCCCGGTTCAACAGGATCGCCCGCAGCAAAAAGCATCGCTTCAAGTGATGCCATAATATTATTACTGCTCAATATCATTCACCTCGCCAGTCATTTGTACTAAAGGATTATCCATTTCACCCTCAATTGTAATTTTCTTGGTTTTCGCAAGTTCAAGCACCGCAAGAAATGTGGCAACCATATCGCTCTTGGTCTGTGCATCGGCAAAAAGACTTAAAAATTTAATCTTCTTTCCGCCGAAAAGTTTTTTCATAACAGTTCCGACTTTAGATGCAACCGCAACAAACTTTTTAGCAACAATAACTTTAAACGAATCAAGCGGAGGCGGCAACTTGCGTCTTCCGCGCCCGGCGGCATTTATATAAGCATTAAGCAGCTCTTCACCCTCGTGAAAACGCTCATAATCATAATTGATATGCCCCTCTTCAGGCTGGCGAACAAATCTGTTAAATCCGTCTGTCTGCTTGGCAAGCTTACCCGCCATTATTTTGCAATCCTGATATTCAATAAGTTCGCCTGTAAGTTCTTTTTTAAGAATTTCGGCTTCTTCGTGCCTTGGCAAAAGTGAAACTGTTTTAATATATATCAATCTTGCCGCCATTTCAAGAAATTCACCGGCAATATCAAAGTCCTGTTCCTGCATCTGCCTGACATAATCAAGATACTGATTTACGAGTTGAACAATCGGTATATCGTTAATATTCAATTTGTGCTTTGATATTAGATGTAAAAGCAAGTCCATAGGGCCTTCAAATACATCAATTTTATAACTTAGCTGTTCCATTATTACCTCGCTAAAAGAGCAAACAATAATTTAGGTATAATACCGACTATATTCATAAGAGCATTTGAAAGCAAAGAAATAGGAGTATCTAATACACCTGTAAAAAGAGCAATCATAAGCCCAATCATAATATATCTTTCATATTGCATATATTTAAAATATTTATCATCCGGCAAAACTGCAAGAAGCACCCTTGAACCGTCAAGCGGCGGAATAGGAATTAAATTAAATACTGCAAGGGTAACATTTACACTGGCAGAAAAATAAAAGAAATATGCAATAGCATATAAGACCGTATTACTTAATCCAACTGTATATTCAATACCATAATAGAAAAAGAGCGAAATAAAGCTCATTAAAAGATTTGAAACAGGGCCTGCAAGTGCAGTTAACGCCATACCCTTTTTCGGATTTTTAAAATTATTAGGGTTAATCGGAACAGGATTTGCGTAACCGATACCAAAAAGAAAAATCATTATAGTACCGATTGGATTAAGATGTGCAAACGGATTAAATGTTAATCTGCCCTGATTACGCGCAGTATGGTCGCCAAGCTTATCAGCCATTAAACCGTGTGCAAGTTCATGAATAGGCAAACAGCAAAATACAACAAAGCAACGCGATAATATCGCAATAATTGCTTCTATATAATTACCTGTTCTTAAATATGAAAGAATGGAAAGCATATAATCATCCTTAATAAATAATAGTTATTTTTTATCAGCTGAAACGATACGGTCGTTACCGTATAAATCTTTAATTACACTTATATTTTCAAATTCATAAAGAACATTGAAAATTGACTCACCCTGCTCATTTCCGATTTCAAGAAAGAGCTTACCTTTATCATTCAGCTTAGAATACCAATTATCGTTGATTACACGATAAAAGTCAAGTCCGTCTTTTCCGCCGTCAAGTGCCATTAAGGGTTCATTTTTAACTTCAGATTGAAGATTCGCAAGTTCATCTTGCCTGATATACGGCGGATTTGAAATAATGACATCTGCATTTTCTAAAAAGTCAAACTCTTTAATATTGCATATATCACCTTGCAAAACTTTTACATTTTTAATTTTATCGGCATTTTTTTTGAGATAAAAAAGTGCGTCATCACTTTTTTCAATTAAATAAACAAACGCATTACTGCATTTTTTTGCAATGCTGATGCCTATACATCCACTGCCGCTGCAAAGGTCATAAACAACACACTTACCCAGAGTTTTTATATAATCAATTGCTTTTTCAACAAGTTCTTCTGTTTCAGGCCTTGGAATGAGCACACCTTCACCGACATAAAATTCGCTTTCATAAAAATCCCATTTGCCGATTACATACTGCAAAGGTTGCCCCGATTTAAGTTTCCAAAGCATATCTGCAAGCTTTTTGTTTTGAACAAAATCATCTTTATGAGCTTCGTAATCGCTGTTTTTTATTCCAAGAATTGAGCAAACAGTGCAAAGTGCTTTAAAATCACTTTCGTCAATACCGTTTCGCTCTAAAAAAGCTACTGCGTAGCTATATGCTTCTTTAAGCGTCATTTAATTTCATCATCCTCGGGATTTTCTGTTATTACCGCTTTGAGCGATTCAATACCAACTTCAATAATATCATCACTCGGTTCTTTGGTGGTAAGGCGCTGCATCCACAAACCCGGTGCGCTCAAAATTTTAACGAGCAAATTATCATGCCTGCCGGCATATTTTATAAATTCATACCCAACACCCATAATAAGGGGTATGAATGCAAGTTTAAGAAACATCCAAAGCACCCTGATTTGCGCAATGGCAGGAAATATTTTAGAAAGTATTGTACTGAAAATAATGCTGAAAATAAGCATTACAAATATAAATGATGTACCGCAGCGAGGGTGAAAACGACAGCAATTGCGAACATTATCAACCGTAAGTTCCTTACCGGCTTCATAACAGGCAATAGACTTATGCTCTGCGCCGTGATACATAAAAGTACGCTTAATATCTTTCATTTGGCTGACAATTGCAATATAAATCACAAAAATCAATATTTTCATTACACCCTCAATTGTGCCTTGCCAAGGTGTTAATGCGTTTGAGCAAGCACTGTTTAATTTACTGAAAGCAAGTACAGGAAGATAGAAAAAAATAACAAAAGCAAGAGCAAAACCCAGTACCGTGGCAATGCCCATTATAATATTCATAAACTTATCGCCGAGTTTATCTGTAAGCCACTTTTCAAATTTATTCATTTCAACATCTTCAAGGTCTTCCATACCTGAAGCTTCGGCTGAATACATAAGCATTTTATAGCCCAATATCATTGATTCAACAAAATTAACCATACCTCTGATAATAGGTAAGCCGAAAAACTTATGCTTATCCCTAATATGAGAAAATTCGTGATGCTTTACAACAATATCGCCGTCGGTTTTACGCACCGCTGTTGCTATACCGCGTGGGCCTTGCATCATAACACCTTCAATAAGGGCTTGGCCGCCTACTGAAGTTTTATGTATCCTTTTTTCTTCCATACTGATTTGCCTTTCAATTTTTATTGATTTCAACGCCTTCATTTATTTCGGCATCCGCCTGAGTAGCATTTTGCTTCATATCATTAAGCTCATTTTTTGACGGACTGTTTTCAACAGGAAGATAAATAGTAACCAAAGTACCCTTACCTTCTTTACTGTCGATTTCAAGTTTACCGTGATGAAGATTTACTATTTCATTAGTAACAGCAAGCCCGATACCCGAGCCTCTGACAGAAACATTTGCTTTATAAAATTTTTCTTTAACATGAGGTAAATCTTCTTTACTTATTCCGCAACCTTGGTCTGCAATTGCGATTTTAACAAAATTTTCATTTTCAAGCTTTGTAAACTCAGCTTTAACAAATATCTTACTCGGTGCGCGTGAATATTTAAGCGCGTTATCAAGAATATTCATAAATACTTGTTTAAGCCTGTTTGCGTCTGCATTGGCAACAGCCGGCACTTCGGGAATGCTGTATTTAACCTCAATTCCCTCACGAAGCGCTCTTTCACGGAAAGTAAATACTGTTTCATCAAGCTCTGCAAACAGATCAGTTTTAGCAAGGCGCAAATTCATTCTGCCGCTTTGAAGGCGTGAAAAGTCAAGAAGTTCCTCAACGAAACCTTCAAGCCTGCCTGCTTCTTTAACAATTACCTGCAAGCCTTTTCGTGTAAGTTCATCCACAGTATCATCTGTGCTGAGCATAAGAGTTTCGCCCCAGCCTTTAATAGATGTAAGGGGCGTACGAAGTTCGTGAGATATAGTAGAAATGAAGTCGTTTTTCATTTTATCTGTGGTAGATATTTCTTCTGCCATAGTATTTATAGAGTCACAAAGATTACCGATTTCATCATCATATTTTTTTTCAATACGAACTGAATAATCGCCCTGAGATATTTTTTTTGTAGTTTCCGTAATTTCCTGAACCGGAAAAATAATAGAGCGGATAAAGAAAAGGTTAGAAAATATGATAAGTGCAAAAACAATAACAAGCCCAATAAAAACAAGAAATGTTAAAGTTGCCACCTGCCTGTCAATCTGCTCAAGAGATGATAAAACACGGATAGCACCGACATTATCGCCGTTTGAATCCTTAATAATTCTGCAAACGGCCATAACCTTTTCACCATTACTTATTTTGCCTATATATTTGGATTTATTACTATCGCTTGCCAAAGCTTCTTCATAATCAGGCATTTCTTGCTTTTCAATTGCAAAGCCGCTTGATGATACAACAACTTTTCCGTCATTATCAATTATCCAAGTGGTTGTTTTTTCTTTATAGCTGTAACTGTCTATATACTCTGTGGCAGATTGCTCAAGTGTATTACCGACATCCAAATTTGCACTGAAATAGCTTACAGCAGTTGATGACGCACCTGAATTAAGTATACTTTCGACATTAGAATAATAAGTATTTTTTATTGCAAAGGCTGAAATTATAAAAACGATAATAAAGAATACCACAATAACACCGATGATGTTTATAAGCCACCTCAGTGTTATGCCCTCAATTTTTGGCAAATGCAATTTTTCTTTAGATATTTTTTTCATCACTTAAATTCCTGCCGATTAAATACAAAATAAATTACTGGTTATCGGTTATCCACTTATAACCGAGCCCCCAAATAGTCACAAGCCTTGTAGGACTTGATGGGTTATCCTCAATTTTCATCCTTAAACGCCTGATATTAACATCAACTATTTTTTCATCACCGAAATAGTTAGCACCCCAAACAGTTTTTAAAATGTCTGTTCTTGAAAGTGCAGCATTAGGATTTTTAAAGAAATATTCAATGATTTGGAATTCAACTTGTGTGAGTTCAATCATTTCACCGTTTTTAGAAAGTGTACGATTGCGCAAATTGAGTTCAAACTCATCAAGAACAATGCTGTCACCGGTAGTATCATTCTTTCTGAAACCTCTTGTCATTTCAACTCTTCTGTATACAGCGTCAACCCTTGCCATAAGTTCACTCGGTGAAAACGGTTTAGTTACATAATCATCCGCACCGTACATAAGGCCTGTAACTTTATCCATTTCCTGCGTTTTTGCGCTAAGCATAATGATACCCAAGTCGCTTGAACGCTTGCGAAGCTCTTTGCATACGGAAAGCCCGTCGAGTTCAGGCATCATAATATCAAGAATCGCAACATCAAAGCCATTTTCATCCTGTGAAAATTTTTCAAGTGCAACAGCACCATTTTCAGCCTGCTCAACATTGTAGCCGCTACGAGTCAAGTTGATAACTATAAACTCTCTGATGGATTCCTCATCTTCTGCAACGAGTACCTTTTTCATACATATACCTCCTAAATCAGTATACTTTAATCATATCTCTTAACTTTTTAATGTTTATATCTATACCGGATGAGCTGTCTGCCTTGGCAAGATAAACAAATCCGCTATTTTTCATAACTAATGAATAATCCTCATATTTAGGGTCATTTTCGCTGTAACTTGAATTTATAAGGGTTATTATTTCAATTGCCTTTTTATTATTCTTTTTATTAGTTAATTCAAGCTTTCTCTTTTCGCTGTCATAACTTGCTTTGATTTTTGAAAAATCATCATCACCGACTACAAGAATATAACCGTCACGCTTGCAAGCAAGTGAATAGCACTTGTGGGACAGCACGGTATTACCGTAACTAACCCAATTTTGAGTTGTAATTTCCGATGCTTGCTTTTTATTAGAAGCATCTTTTGGAATTTCAATAACTCCGTCGCCGTCAATATCCCTGCAAGTTGTAAGACTTGAACGAACAGTTGATTTAGTTCTGCCGGTAGAATAACTGTAAAAAGGTGAAATAATGGAATTATAATAATCAGACCAATAAATAAATTCCGTCACCATTGATGAACCGTCACCACAAAGGGCGTCAGCATAAACAGAGGTTCCCTCGTCAGTTTTTGCGTATTTTATACTTTCATATGAAGTAATTGTACTGTCAAGCCTGGTTTCGCCGATAAGCTCCCTTTTCCCTGTTTCAAACGAATAAAGTTCCGCCCTCGGATTTTCACTCGAAGTTCCCGTTGCAAAAACAAGGAGGTCCTTTACACCGTCATCGTTAACATCAACACAAATAAAATCACTGCCTGTAATTGCTTTTGATACAGCTTGAAGTGAATATGCACCGTTATTTTCATTTTGCGAATAAACATTTATTGAGGTACCTGTAAGTTTTGATACAACGCTCCAGCAAACGATAATTTCCATTTTACCGTCATTGTTAAAATCGCAAAAATCAACAGAGTTAACATCTGTTGCAGTGCCTTCAATATTTGATACAACACTCCATTTATCTCCGCTCTTTTTAATTATAGCCATTGAGATAGTGCCGATTTTATTAGAAGGTTCGTAAAACGCAACAGCTTCGCTGATTTTATCCCCGTCAATATCTTTCAAAATAAAAGATGTTGTATATTTACCCGTTGCCGGAATTTTGATTGAATAACCACCTTTGCAGTATTCATCAACCGCACTTTGAACACCGGCATTATCCCCGCTCGGAGAAATTGGTGAAATCAAATCATCTATTGAGGAGGAAAGGCGAAAATTATTACAACCGCAAAACAAAAAAGCTACAAGGCATAACATTACTATTACTTTAAAACCCTTAAATTTCGGCATACGCACTCCTCCTTATAAAATAAATTTATAATATTATAACAGAAAGTAACAATAAAATAAACAGCTTTTTTAAAATTATTTACATAAATATGACATTAGGTTTAAAAAACCAAACATAATTATCGTGATTTGTAACAAAAAAATAACAGCCGCCGAGTAAATCGGCGACTGTTATTAAAATTAAAGATACATTTCAAGCGGTGTACCAATATAAGTTCTGCTGTCGGCTTTTTGAACCGACGGTGCTTTTACACTTGTGAGTTTTGTGCAATTTTCGAAAAAGCCATAATACTTTTCATCATAAGCACCCGGTATATTGGCATAATCTTTAAGTTCTTTAACATTGGCATTTATTGTAACCTTTGTAAGCTTTTTGCAATTGAAAAACATACCTTTTCCGACCTTTTTGACTGTTTTCGGAATTGTTATTTCTTTCAAACTCGAACCTGCAAAGCACATATCCCCAAGTGTTTTAATATTTTTAGGGATTGTGTAAGATTTAAGCGACTTGCAATTGCCGAAAAATCCATTAGGATAATTAACGAAATTATAGCTTGAAAGCTTTGTCAATGTTAAAGGAAGCTTAACGGATTTAAGTTTTTTACAGTTAAAGAAAATACCTGCACCAACATTTTTCGCTGTGCTTATATTTACGCTTTCGAGATATTTATTGTTGATAAAAGCATTATTACCAATTGACTTCACTTTTTTGGGAGCAGTAAATTTCTTGCCAACTTTTGCTGACGGATAAGCAATAAGCTTCGTGCCTTTTTTATCATAAAGAATACCGTTTTTTGAAGAATAATTTTTATTATTTTTATTTACGGTAATCTTTTCTAACTCTTTTGCATCCATAAAAGCAAAATCTTCAATATGAATAATATTTTCGCCTATTGTAATTTCTTTAACCTTATTGTTGTTAATACCTGACAATACCGTTACTTTTTTATTTCCGATTTTTTTAGGAATTGTAAGCTTTGCTTTATTGCCTTTGTACGAAGCCACCATAATTCCGTTATTATCGCCCGGATAATATTCAAAATCTTTACTTTTGGCAAAAGCAGAAAAATCCGCCATTGCAAAAGTTGATATTATAAGTAAAAGTGAAATAACGATTGATAAAGTCTTTTTTAAAGTATGTGTCATAATCTTTCCTTTCTTTTAATGATTGTTAATACTTATTATGTACTTTTTCGGCAAAGCAGAGAAAATCTTTAATTCTGATAACGGTACCGTCATCAAGAACCGCCTTTCCGGTCATTTTGCCAAATACTTGGTGCTGATTAGTCACAATCAAATCAAGCACGCTTGTATAATCACTGCGGTCAATAATCGGCTCAAACTTCATTTCAAATCTGCCGTCTGACGATGTAAAAGTCCACGGATCGATAAAATTATCACTGATATTAAACTTAACATCATCAATTTTATGTGCTACACCGTCATAAAAAATAACATTTTCGCTTGCGGCAGATGTGTCACCGAAACCGTAACCGATATTAAAGCCAAAGCGATGACCGCCAATATCACCCGAGCCTGAACCCCAATACCAAACATTGTCATAGGTCCAAACCCCTCTGCCCCAGTCAAGTGCGCCGAAATCTGTTTCAGGTGAAAATTCATACAGTTTTCCACCATATAAAACCTTGCCCGACGCTCTCATACAATTTATTTTTTGATTATAGTAAAATGCTTTTTTATCCGTTTTAAACGGAGTTGCAATTACCATAGTATCATCATTCAAACTTTCAAGCGTGATATTTGCTTTTAAGCCCTTACCGCCGTCAAATTCCGGAAAATCGCAGCGGATAATACGCTTACCGTCACGAACTAAAAATTCAATTCCGAGTTTGGAATTATATGTTTTCACATCACCAAACGATGAATCACTCGGCATATGAAGCCTGCCTAACGGAAACGGCAGAATGTTTCCCTGCGTATGCTCCCTCGGTACAGAAAAATCAAGAAAGCTTACGCTGTCAAGTTCAATATATCCAAGGTCAGAAACAGTAAAGCAAACAGCAATATTGTTTTTATTTGATATAACAGAATAATAATCCCATTCTTTAATACGGGTAATCCTCTTTTTAATATCTTTTCTGCTATAAGTCTGCACAAGGCTCTTGCTCCACCCCGGCTCACGCAAAGTTCCGTCAATATTCAACAACGGTTGTTTAGATGTAACTAAATGATTTCTCATAAATATCCCCCCCTTATGAATACTTAAAAGATGTTTATTTATTATCTAATAGCGGTTTAAGATATTGCCCTGTGTATGATTTTTCACAAGCGGCAATTTCTTCAGGTGTACCTGTGGCTACAATTGTGCCGCCGCCTTTACCGCCCTCAGGCCCTAAATCAATAATATAATCGGCAGTTTTGATTATATCCAAATTATGCTCAATCACAACTACGGTATTGCCTGAATTAACAAGCATATCAAGAACAGTAGTTAATCTGTGAACATCGGCAGTATGAAGCCCTGTTGTAGGCTCATCAAGAATATAAATGGTTTTGCCTGTACTTCTTTTTGAAAGTTCGGTTGCAAGCTTAACTCTCTGCGCTTCACCGCCTGATAAAGTAGTGGCACTTTGACCTATTTTGATATATCCCAAGCCAACATCCTGAAGTGTTTTAAGCTTGCGGTATATTTTAGGCTGTGCTTCAAAGAATTTTGCGCCCTCATCAACAGTCATCTCAAGTACATCAAAAATTGATTTGCCCTTAAATTTAACTTCAAGCGTTTCCCTGTTATATCTTTTACCGCCGCAAACTTCACAAGGTACATATACATCGGCAAGAAAGTGCATTTCTATTTTAACAATACCATCACCCTCACACGCTTCACATCTGCCGCCTTTAACATTAAATGAAAAACGGTTAGCCTTATATCCTTTTTGTTTTGCGTCGGCAGTCTGTGCATAAAGTTCCCTAATATCATTAAACACACCCGTATATGTTGCAGGATTGGAACGCGGCGTTCTTCCGATTGGTGACTGGTCGATATTTATAACTTTATCAAGGTTATCTGCACCTGTTATCTTATCAAATTTGCCGGGTCTTTTCTTTGCACCGTTTAAGGTATTCGCCAAATATTTATATAAAATTTCATTTACAAGGCTTGATTTACCCGAACCTGAAACACCTGTAACCGCAATGAATTTACCAAGCGGAAATTCAACATCTATATTTTTCAGATTGTTTTCCTGCGCGCCGAAAACAGTTAGCTTTTTACCATTACCTGCTCTGCGCTTTTCAGGAACGGGTATTTTGCGCTTTCCGCTTAAATACATACCTGTAATTGACTTGTCGCAGTTAATAATATCATCCACACTGCCTGCTGCAATGAGTTCACCGCCGTTAACACCTGCTCCGGGGCCTATATCAACAATAAAATCGGCATTTCGCATGGTATCCTCATCATGCTCAACCACAATAAGCGTGTTACCCAAATCACGCAGACTTTTAAGCGTACCTAACAGCTTATCATTATCTCTTTGATGAAGACCGATTGACGGTTCATCAAGAATATAAAGTACACCCATAAGTGAAGAACCTATTTGCGTAGCAAGGCGGATACGCTGTGCCTCACCGCCGGAAAGAGTAGATGCCTCGCGTGAAAGCGAAAGATAATCAAGCCCTACACTGTTAAGGAAATTAAGCCTTTGCCTTATTTCATTTACAACAAGTTTACCTATCATCTGCTGGCGGGAGGTAAGTTCAAGATTATTTATAAATTCAAGTTCCTCTGAAATCGGCATTGAGCAAAATTCGTATATATTCTTTCCGCCGACAGTAACGCTCATAATTTCAGGCGTAAGCCTTGCGCCCTTACAATCAGGGCAGACGCAAGTTGTCATAACAGCTTCAATATCGCCTCTTGCCCATTCACTGTTCGTGCTTTCATACCTGCGCTTAAGGTTAGGTATAACGCCCTCAAAATCCGTCTGATAATCGCCTGTACCGTATGAAGTAACGCGTTTCATTTTAAGCTTTTTACCGCCTGTACCGTAAAGAATGGCGCGAAGTCCGTCTTTAGGTATCATATCAACAGGCACATCAAGCGAAAAACCGTATTCCTTTGCAAGCCCTTCATAGTACATTTTTGCAATTGTACCGTCTTTAATATTCCAACCGGAAGCTTTTACTGCGCCTTGGTTGATAGAAAGCTTTTTATTAGGAATTACTAAATCAGGGTCAATCTCTCTGTATGAACCCAAACCACCGCATTTTTTACAAGCACCGAAAGGATTGTTAAATGAAAACATCCTCGGACTCATTTCTTCAATCACGGCACCATGCTCCGGGCAGGCATAGTTAAGTGAAAAAAGTTCTTCCCTGTCACCTACAATATCAATTAAAACATTACCTTCGGCAAGGTGAGTTGCTGTTTCAATTGAATCAGTCAATCTTGATTTAATATCGCTATTTATTACAAGTCTGTCAACTATAACATCAATATTATGCTTTTTATTCTTTTCAAGTTTAATTTCTTCGCTTAAATCATATACAGAACCGTCAATTCTTGCACGCACAAATCCTGATTTACGAATAGAATCAATTTCTTTTACAAATTCACCCTTGCGCCCTTTAACAATAGGAGCCATAATTTGAATACGCGTTTTTTCTTCAAGCTCCATAACTCTGTCAACAATTTGGTCAACTGTTTGCTGTGTAATCTCCCTGCCGCATTTGGTACAATGCGGAGTACCGATACGAGCATATAAAAGCCTTAAATAATCATAAATTTCAGTTACGGTGCCGACGGTTGAGCGCGGATTTCGACTTGTGGTTTTTTGGTCAATTGAAATTGCAGGTGATAAACCGTCTATATAGTCTACATCAGGCTTTTCCATTTGGCCGAGAAACTGCCTTGCATATGATGACAGCGACTCAACATACCTGCGCTGCCCTTCGGCATAGATAGTATCAAAAGCAAGGCTTGATTTACCCGAACCCGAAAGTCCTGTAAAAACAATAAGCTTATCCCTTGGTATAGTCAAATCAATATTTTTTAAATTATGCTCTCTTGCGCCTTTAATCACTATGTTTTTATTCATTGTCACATTCCTTTCGTTTATTTTTTGCCTTCAAGTTCGGCAATTTGGTCACGAAGATATGCGGCATGTTCAAATTCAAGCAACTTTGCCGCTTCTTTCATTTCTTTTGTCAGTTCGGCAATCATCAGCTGGCGTTCTTTCTTTGAAAGGTGCTTTTTCTTGCCTTCAAGCTTTTCTTTAGATGTAATTTCAATAATTTGATGAACATCTTTTTTAATTGTTTTAGGTGTAATTCCGTGTTCGGTATTATATTTTTCCTGAATTTCACGCCTGCGAAGAGTTTCGGTAATTGCTCTTTCCATAGACGGAGTTACACTGTCGGCATACATAATAACTTCTCCGTGTTCATTTCTTGCCGCTCTGCCAATAGTTTGCACAAGCGATGTTTCGCTTCTTAAAAATCCTTCTTTATCGGCATCAAGAATTGCAACAAGTGATACTTCAGGTATATCAAGCCCTTCACGCAAAAGGTTAATACCTACAAGCACATCAAATTCACCTAAACGAAGGTCACGGATAATTTCCATTCTTTCAATAGTATCAATATCGTGGTGCATATATCTTACTTTTACACCAAAACCTTCAAGATACTGCGTCAAATCCTCCGCCATAGCTTTGGTAAGGGTAGTAACAAGCACCCTTTCTTTAGCGGCAGCACGAGTATTTATTTCTGATAAAAGGTCATCCATTTGGTCTTCCGTCGGTTTAACGGTAATAATAGGGTCAAGCAAACCGGTAGGGCGAATAACCTGTTCAACAATTTGTGCGCTGTGTTCCCTTTCAAACTGACCGGGTGTAGCAGAAGTGAAAATAACCTGATTTATCTTTTTATAAAACTCATCAAACATAAGAGGGCGGTTATCAAGCGCACTCGGAAGTCTAAAACCATATTCCACAAGACTTTCTTTTCTTGCTCTGTCACCTGCATACATACCTCTGACTTGCGGAAGCATTACATGGCTTTCATCACAAAAAAGAAGAAAATCATCAGGCATATAATCAATAAGTGTAAACGGAGCTTCACCTGGTTTTCTGCCGCTCATTACGGCAGAATAGTTTTCAATTCCCTTGCAAAAGCCTGTTTCCCTAAGCATTTCAATATCATTCATTGTTCGCTCTTTAATTCGCTGTGCTTCAAGAAGTTTGCCTTTTGCTTCAAATTCACTTACGCGTTCAACCATTTCATTATATATTTTATCTATTGCTTTATTCATTTTTTCAGGGCCGACAACATAGTGCGAAGCCGGATAAATTGCAACATGCGAAAGTATGCCCTCAACTTTTCCCGTAAGCGGCTGAATTTCACAAATTCTGTCTATTTCATCGCCGAAAAATTCAACTCTGATTGCTGTACCGTTAGAACCGGCAGGGAAAATTTCAACAGTATCTCCCCGAACCCTGAATTTATTTCTGACAAAGTTAATATCGTTTCTTTCATATTGAATTGAAACAAGTTTTTCAATAAGCTTATCACGCCCGTAATCCATACCGGCACGAAGCGAAATAACCATACTTTTATAATCAATCGGGTCACCTATTGAATAAATACACGACACCGAAGCTACTATAATAACATCTCGCCTTTCAAACAAGGCGGAAGTAGCCGAATGGCGAAGCTTGTCTATTTCATCGTTAATGGATGAATCCTTTTCAATATAAGTATCAGTCGTAGGAACATAAGCTTCAGGCTGATAGTAATCATAATACGAAACAAAATATTCAACTGCATTTTCAGGAAAAAATTCTCTGAACTCACTGCAAAGCTGAGCCGCAAGTGTTTTATTATGCGCAAGCACAAGAGTCGGGCGATTAACTTTTTCAATAATATTAGCCATAGTAAAGGTTTTACCGGAGCCTGTTACGCCCATCAGTGTTTGCTCTTTATCACCGGCAAGCACACCCTTTACAAGTGAATCAATAGCCTGCGGTTGATCACCGGTCGGCTTATACTTACTAACTAATTTAAACTTATCCATATATATCAAACCTATCTCTTTTGGATATAATATTCCATATTTAAAATATTATAATATATTCTTTGCAAAAACGCAATACTTTGCACGGTAATGACAGTATTTGACATCTTCTTTACAAAAAATAATTACAACTGTGTAACCTTTGTTGTTTATTTAGACATAATATGATAAAATTTGAGCAAAAAGATTTTGGAGGATATATTTATGGAAAGAAAAGTAGTCATTTTTGACCATCCGCTTATCCAGCATAAACTCAGCATTCTTCGTGATGAAAAAACAAGCACAAAAGACTTTCGTGAACTTGTTAACGAAATTGCAATGCTTATGACATTTGAAGCAACAAGAGATTTACCGACAGAGCAAGTTGAAGTTAAAACACCTTGCGGAATTGCAAAGTGCAATCATATTGCCGGCAGAAAGCTTGCATTTGTACCTATTCTTCGTGCAGGTTTAGGAATGGTTGACGGATGTGTAAGCCTTGTTCCTGCTGCGAGAATCGGACATATCGGTTTATACAGAGATGAAACAACACATACACCTGTTGAGTATTATTGCAAATTACCAAAGGATATTGACCAAAGAGATGTTTATGTTGTAGACCCAATGCTTGCAACAGGCGGTTCTGCAATTGACGCTATCAGTCAAATTAAATTAAGAAACCCAAGAAAGATTGTATTTATGTGCATTATCGCAGCACCTGAAGGACTCGAAGCTCTTAAAAAAGCCCACCCTGATGTTGACATTTACTGTGCTTCGCTTGATGAAAAACTTAATGACGATGCATATATCATTCCGGGCCTTGGTGACGCAGGTGACAGAATTTTCGGTACTAAATAGTTTTAAGTTTAAAGCTATTTTCTATATCATTACAAAATTTAATATTTTTAGGAGGACTTGAAAAATGTCTAACAAACCAAAAGTCGGCAAAGACGGCATCTATGATGCAAGACAGCTCGGCACACCAAAAATGGTTGTACTCGGTTTCCAGCATATGTTTGCTATGTTCGGCGCAACTGTTACAGTACCTCTTCTTACTGGCTTAAGTATTTCAACAACACTTTTGTTTGCAGGCTTGGGTACACTTTTGTTCCACTGTCTTACCAAGTTTAAAGTACCGGCATTCCTCGGCTCATCATTCGCATTTTTAGGTGGTTATGCAGCAGTAGCACCAATGGCTAAAGACGGAACACCTAATACAGAAATGTTGCCTTATGCTTGCCTCGGCGTAGCGTGTGCAGGTCTTATTTACCTTATTCTTGCCGCTTTGATTAAAGCTGTGGGAATCAACAAAATTATGAAGCTTTTCCCTCCTGTTGTAACAGGCCCGATTATTATAGCAATCGGCTTGGGACTTGCACCGTCAGCAGTAAACAATTGCAGAAATAACTGGTGGCTTGCAGTAGTAGCACTTGTACTCGTAATTGTATTCAACATTTTCGGTAAAGGTATGATTAAGATTATACCTATTCTTCTTGGTATAATCGGTGCATATCTCACAGCAGTTGTAGTAGGTAACATCGGCGGAGTTGAAAGCTTTGCTATTGACTTCACAGGTGTTAAAGAAGCTGCTTGGATTGGTTTCCCAATCGAATGGTCATCAACCGTATTCGGCGGTGTTCATAACAGCGGCAAAGCAATCTCTGCAATCATCGCACTTGTTCCTATTTCAATTGCAACAATGATGGAGCATATCGGTGATATTTCAGCTATCTCTGCTACTTGTAAGAAAAACTATATTCAGGACCCGGGACTTCACAGAACTCTTTTAGGTGACGGCCTTGCAACAACTCTTGCTTCTCTCTTCGGTGCTCCTGCTAACACTACATACGGTGAAAACACAGGTGTACTTGCCCTTTCAAAAGTATATGACCCAAGAGTAGTAAGAATTGCAGCATACTTTGCAATGGCATTCTCATTCTGCCCTAAATTCGCGGCAATTATTGAGTCAATTCCTGGTGCAGTAGTAGGCGGTATCTCTTTCGTTCTTTACGGTATGATTTCTGCTATCGGTGTAAGAAATGTTGTTGAAGCAAAGGTTGATTTTTCAAAAGCAAGAAATACTATTATTGCAGCTGTTATCCTTGTAGTAGCACTCGGCCTTACAGACGGCATTACATTCACCGTAGGCGGCCACAATATTACTCTTACAGCACTTGCTGTTGCTTCAATCGCAGGTATCGTTCTTAACCTTATCTTCCCTGAAAAAGACTTTGACCCTGAAAAAGCATTTAATGCCGATACAGTATCAAAGCAAATTGAACTTGAAAAAAAATAAAATAACAAATAAAAAGGTGGGAAATTCTCACCTTTTTATTTACTGATTTAATGAAAGAGGTAAAATTATGAAAAAAATATTATCGCTTGCACTTGCAATAATTATGTGCATAACTTCCCTTTCCTTTGCAACTAGTGTTTTTGCCGCAGATTCATCAAACTGTGCAACCGTTTTATTAGACGGTATTGAAAACAACAGCCTTATTGATGATACCGCAAACGCAATCAATGAATGCAGAACTGCATCCGGTAAAACTGCAATTCAGCTTGATAATACGCTTTGTGAACAAGCAAAGCAGAGAGCAAAAGATGTATTTGTTTACTTTGATTCAGACGATAAATACTTACCAAACGGTGATTTGGTTTCATCATATCTTTCAAACGCTGTAATATCAGCAATTTATTATTTTTCAGGAACTCCTGATTACAATACAATCAAAACAACAATTCAGTCTTACGCTTCACATCCTGTCGGCCAGTATGTTAACAGTATCGGCATAGGCTTATTCACATTAAACGGCATTACTTCAATGTATGTAATTTACGGTACAAACAGCCAAAGCACACCGTATAAAAACTTTACTGACGCAAATGTAAAAGCAAGTGTCAACACACTTACAAGCAATATCACATTAAGAGTTCAGCAAGAAATTGTATACGGTAAGAATTTTGCTCCGCTTACAACATACGCTTATTTTAACAAAGGTATTAACCCTAACGGTATTACTTTAAGCAATGACCAGGTAAGTTATATAAGCAGCAATTCAAATATTGCTAAAATCAAAAACAGCGTTATTTATCCAAAGAGTAACGGTAGCTACAACTTAACCGTAACTCTTAATTCAAATCCTGCAGTAAGCGCAAGCGAAGGCTATGTAATTTCAGGCCTTTCAAAGCCAAAAGCAACTCTTTCTTCAGTAAAAAGTAAAAAGAAAAAGCAAATTACTGTAAGCTGGAAAAACAACATCAAGAATGTTACAGGCTATGAAATTCAGTATTCTACTTCAAAGAAGTTTACTAAAAAGACAACAAAAACCATTACAACAAAAGGTAACAAAGCAAAGTCTAAAACAATTTCAAAGCTTAAAAGAAAGAAAACATATTATGTACGAATTCGTGCATATCAAAATCAGTCACAGGGCGAAAAGTTCTATGGCAGCTATTCAAAAACTTTAAAAGTTAAAGTTAAATAATTTAATAACTATAAAAAATGGCACTTCACAAATGTGAAGTGCCATTTATGTTGTTTATTTCATCCTTTATAACATTTAGTAATTCACTTTAGTTTCAATGCACGGATTGCATTTAATACCGCAAGAACCATTACACCCACATCGGCAAAAATTGCTATCCACATATTTGCTATACCAAGCGCACCTAACACAAGGCAAACAGCCTTAACTATAAGCGCAAACCAAATATTTTCTTTTACAATTTTTAGTGTATGAACAGAAATTTTGCGTGCAAGAGCTATTTTTGACGGGTCATCATCCATTAAAACAATATCAGCCGCTTCAATAGCCGCATCAGAACCGAGTGCGCCCATAGCAATACCAATATCTGCACGGGATAATACCGGCGCATCGTTTATACCGTCGCCTACAAAAGCAAGCTTCTTTTTAGGTGATTTTTCACCAAGCAATTTTTCAACCCATTCAACTTTATCGGCAGGAAGAAGTTCTGCGTGGTATTCATCAAGGCCAAGATTTTCGGCAACTCTTTTAGCTGTTTCTTTTGAATCGCCTGTAAGCATAACAGTTTTATCAATACCGCTCTTTTTAAGGTTTGAAATAGCTTTTTTTGAATTATCCTTAACCACATCGGATATTACAATGCAGCCGGCATATACGCCGTCACAGGAAACATAAACCACAGTTTCCTCGTTATGTTCGGCGTCAACTGCAATATTTTCTTTATGCATAAGTTTAATATTACCGGCATAAACTTTATGCCCGTTAACAACAGCAGATACACCGTGACCGGCAATTTCTTCAATATCAGATACGCTGTCACGCTTAATTTCTTTGCCAAAATACTTTTTAAGGCTGATACTTATAGGGTGGTTTGACGCACTTTCAGCATATGACGCAAGGCCTATAATTGTGCTTTCGTCAAATCCATTTGCAGGATAAATACCTGTTACTTCAAACACACCTTTAGTAAGTGTACCTGTTTTATCAAAAACAATATACTGTGTATCCGAAAGGGCTTCAAGATAATTTGAACCTTTTACAAGTACACCATTGGCAGATGCACAGCCGATACCTGCAAAAAAGCTCAAAGGAATAGAGATTACAAGCGCACACGGGCAACTGATTACAAGGAAAGTAAGCGCACGGGTAATCCAATCACCCCACATTGCACTTTCACCCATAATCATTCTGACAATCGGCGGTAAAACAGCAAGAACAAGGGCGCCGCCGCAAACAGCAGGAGTATAATATCTTGCAAATTTAGTGATAAAGTTTTCACTCTTTGATTTTTTCATACTTGAATTTTCAACAAGGTCAAGTATTTTAGAAACAGTTGAATCACCGAATTCTTTTGATGTTTTAATTCTTAATACACCTGTAAGGTTAATGCAGCCGCTGATTATTTCATCACCGCTTTTAACCGAACGCGGCACGCTTTCGCCTGTTAATGCGCTTGTGTTCAGCGTTGATTCACCGCTTACTACTACACCGTCAATCGGCACTTTTTCACCCGGGTTAACTATAATATCCGTTCCGATTTCGACATCGTCAGGGTCAACCTTTTCAAGCTTACCATCAACTTCAACATTTGCATAATCAGGGCGAATATCCATAAGTGATGTTATATTTCTTCTGCTCTTGCCCACCGCAACACTTTGAAAAAGTTCGCCGATTTGGTAAAAGAGCATTACTGCTGCACCTTCGGCAAAATCACCGAGTGCAACCGCGCCGATAGTTGCAACAGCCATAAGGAAATTTTCATCAAAAACCTGGCCTTTTGCAATACCTTTAATTGCCTTTTTCAAAATATCATAGCCGATAATTAAATATGGAACGAGAAACAGTACAAATTCCACCCATTTATTAAGTTGAACCAATTTTGATGTTATCATCAAAGCCACAAGCAAAACGGAAGAAATTATTATTCTTATAAGAACCTTTTTCTGCTTTTTACTCATATTACCACCCCACATTTAAAAGAAAATATCACAATCATCTTCAACTTTACGGCAGTTTTTAAGCACCTGCTTCATAACAGTCTTTTCATCTGCTTCGTCTTCAAACTCAACTTTCATTTTTTGAGTCATAAAAGAAACTGTTGCATTCGCAACGCCGGTAGTTTTATTTGCCATATCCTCCATCTTTGCTGCACAGTTTGCGCAATCCACTTCAATACCATAAGTCTTTTTCATATTATCATATCCTTTCGGTTAATCTTCATTACAGTTGAACGACTGCTCAACTGTTCTATCTGTATTATAGTTGAACAACTATTCAATTGTCAAGTGTTTTTTCAATATTTTATGATGATTTTTACAAAAAGATACAAACATATAAAAAACGTCATAGCAAAAGCTCCAATTAAAGAAGCAATTGCTATGACTTTGATATTATAATGTTTGATTTTTAAGAGCTTCACCAAGCTGTGTCTTTTTAATTTTAATAAGCATCATAATTGATACAAGAGTATAACTTATTACACCTAAAACAAACATTGTAATATAACAATTATTTGAAATTATATAAGGAATATACCCCGTCATTTGAGTATACAGATATGACTTAAAGCACCAGCGAAGAAGCAATGATATAATCGGTATTGATAATGCAAGTGACAGCACAACTACAATAGAAGTTATGACTATATACAGCTTTCCTATTTCTATATCAGAAAATCCTAAAATCTTCGTCATAGAAACAGATTTGCTGTTTTTCTCAATAATCTGCTTTGTTAAAATATACATAATAAGCAGGAATATCAATACACCAAGGCCTTTGAACACCTTAACAAATTCGCTCATAGAAACCTGCATTTGAGTAACTACTTTAGTTAAATCTTTTTCGGTGATAACGGTTGCAATATCATCCGGGTTTAAATCATTTAATTTTTCATTGCTGAAATAGCCGGTAAAATAATCACTGCTTTCATTAAATGTTTTTAAATAATCTGCCCTATTCATAAACACAGTTATTCCGGCGTCGTACTTATATGTACCTGAAACCTTAAATGTATATGTTTTATCCTTATACTCTTCTTTAAGCGTTACTTCATCTCCTCTTGAAATTCCAAACTTATCAGCCATTGCGCTTGACACAAGCACTTCACCTGTCGGTATTGAAGAAGTGATAAATTCACTTCGATTAGAAACGCCGTAAATACTTACATCATCATTCATAAACTTTTTATCAGTTGTTTGTAGTGAAGTCAGGCAGAACTTTTCTGCTTTGGTATTTTCAGTATCTTTTTCATTTATCATTATATACTGATATTTAGATATTTGGCTTTGCTTAACAACATTTGAATAGTCATCAAGCAATGGGGCGAACATTGAGCCGAATACTACCAGCGTGCCTGCAAGGATAATACCAAAAAACATTGTAAGATATGACGGAATGTTTTGGAACAAAATACGAAGCCTGAATTTTGAAAAGAAAGACATTTTCTTCGGCAATTTTATAATATTCTTTTGACCGCTTTGTTTTAATTGACCGCGAATAAAATTAAGCGGACTGATTTTAAGTTTCTTTGAAAGCACCAAGAAATTGATTATAAGTGTAAGAACAAACGGAACTATTGTGGTTTCCAAAAACGCCTGCATATTCCATAAGGTTTTATAAGTTGTTAAAGAATAATTTGAATAATACACACCCACAAAAGCTTTTTGAAATGCGGTATATCCCAAAATATTGCCTACAATTGCACCTATAATTGTTACAACAGTAGGCAAAAACATATAATGCCTGATAAGCTGCGCTTTCGAATATCCCATTGCACGAAGTGTGCCTATTGCATTAGCTTCCTTTGTAATGGTATTTGATGTAGTAACAGAAAACAGGAATGCTACAACTATCATAATCAAATAAATCATAAGCATTACGCTTGCTTTATCTGAGCCACCGTCTTCCTGCGCATATGTGATAGATTTATTAGTATATTTTGCACTGTAATCCTTAATAGTAATTATATTACTGTCATTTATTTCAAAGTTATTTACAAGCTTTTTAACAGCTGATAAATCTTTATAAATCTGCGTACAATTATATAATTTCGCATCGCTCACAGCGTCAACTATTTTGTATATTTCATTTAACGCATCATCAAAATCGGTTGATGAATTATCGGTTTTATAATCATCAAGATTTATTTTAGGTGCTGTATCAAAGGAATCAACATCCCAATCGTCTTGATTTTTTTCAGCGTCTTCCAAAACATTTTTTAAATTATTATATTGCTTGGTTGTAATTCCGAGTTCCTTTGCCATTTTTGAATCATTGCCTATACCTGCATTTCTTATAGCGGTAAAATACTTTGATTCTAACTCCTTTTCAGCAATTTCAAATTCACTTTTAAGCCTTTTTATATATGGCTTTGCATCATCGTAAAGTGCGTCCACTTGATTTTGAACTATCGGTTCATCATATTTTTTAATTATCTTTTCAAGTGATTTCATTAAACTTTCGCTTTTTGTATTTTCGTCACTTTCATCAATTGTGGCTTTATTATATTTCCAAGCGTAATTTACTGTTTCGTGTGCAGAACTTACTGTATCGTATCCGCCATCAGTCATTATTGCAACACCAAAACTTACTGCATCGAACATCATATCGGCATTACTTTTGAATAAAGCACTGTAATCAGGAAGTGCAACCATACCGCAAACAAGGTATTTTTTACCTCTTATTAAAACTTTATCGCCCACATTTATATTGTTATTTTTGGCAAAAGTTCTGTCAAGAGCAATCTGATTTTTTGCACTTGGCATTTCACCGCTCATAAGGCATACGGTATTTACTTCTTGCCTTTGCTTATATATACGCAAAGTTTTGCCGAGGTTATTTATATCTTCTTCCTTATAATTTAATTCAAACAGCTTTAAATCATTTTGCTTCTCAATTTCAGAGAGCATACTTTTATCAGGCTGAACATTGAAAGAAATATGTCCGTCTTCAATATTATATTTTGTTGCAACATCATCAAACATTGCCAAAACTGAATTATCGGCAACTAAAAAACCTGATGCAGCACCTATAAAAAACACAATAAATAGAAATATTGCGATATATTTGCCTGCATCGGATTTTAAATCGCGCTTAAATCTTTTATTCAAAGGATTTTGCATTTTTATACTCCTTACCATTCAAGATCTTTTGCAGTCACTTTGTTTTCGTTTACATAATTTTTGCGAATTTCGCCGTCGTGAAGAGTGAAAACTCTATCTGCCATATTTTTAATAGCATCGTTATGCGTAACCATAATAACCGTATTACCGTACTTTTGATTTATGTCTTCAAGAAGTTTTAATATTTCCTTTGATGTGTTGTAATCAAGTGCGCCCGTAGGTTCATCACAAAGAAGAATATCCGGATTTTTAAC
>FR895327.1:135719-136369 GCA_000434995.1 Firmicutes bacterium CAG:341
GCTCTTCCGATAGAAGTTCTTTGCTGCTGGCCGCCTGAAAGCTGTGCCGGCAATTTATTTGCTTGGTCAGTAATGCCGAGTGTTGCCATAAGTTCATCAATATCAAGCGGATTATCACTTAAAAATGCGCCCACTTCAATATTTTCCCTAACTGTTAAATTCGGTATCAAATTATACATTTGAAATACATATCCAAGATGCTTTCTGCGATACATAGTAAGCTGTTTTTCATTCATCAGCTTTGTTTTTTCACCGTTGATTGCTATGTACCCGTCATCAGCATATTCAATAGCACCGATGATATTCAAAAGGGTTGATTTACCCGAACCGCTCGGGCCGAGAAGCACGCACATTTCACCTTTTTCAATTTCAAGATTTATGCCTTTGAGCACTTCAATTTTGTTTTCGCCGTAACCAAAGTGTTTTTTTATGTTGTTTATTTCTACAAATGCCATATTGTTTCTCCTATTCTATTTATCACAGTTAGTGTTAACTAACTTTTGAACGATAAAATTAGTTAGCTTTGCCTAACTTCGCTATTATAATACTACTAATAAAAGCAATTGTCAAATAAAAATTTTAAAATACACGCTGATAGACTTTGAGAAAGTAAGATAAATTTCGTATTTTGCGAGTGGGAGCTGTACAAT
>FR895328.1 GCA_000434995.1 Firmicutes bacterium CAG:341
AGTATAATCTTTGCTGCCTTTTTTTCTACTGTGTTGTTTCATATTCTCTCACCATCTTTAAATTAAATGTTTTTCTTGTTTTAACAATTCAATTTGCTTGTATTCCAAGAAATATCCTTTATGTGAATAAATATTATTTTCAGTGATCTTATCATCAACAATATATACAATCGGTTTTCTGTTAAAATTAAAATATTTACATATTTTATCCTGCAAATCACTTTTGATTTTAGTTGCTGCTTCTGTATCGTCAATATAAGGAGATATATCATTTACTGAATAATAAACAACAAAATCATTGTTGTAATCTTTTAATGCAAAATCTAAAAAATTATGTATTTGACTTTTTTGTATAAGTTCAGATGAGCTGTAATTTTCTTTTTAATAATCATAATTATCCTCCAAATTTATATTTACGAATTCTCCTGCATATTTATCAAATTCATTCAAATCAATACCGTAAAATCCATAATATGATTTACATCCAGGCAATTCATTTTGGTGTAAAACAATATGAATGTTATCATCATGATATTTTTCAACAAATACAGCATCAAGTTTTGCCATATAATCTCTGAATTTAGAATTCATATCATAACCATATAATGAATCAGTATATTTATTTTCGTTTCTTGATTCATTTATGTACCGGTTAATATCATCTGTTTTAATAAATATCTCGCCTGTTCTTCCTGCTTTGATAATTTCGCCGACATTATCTTTCGTCCAAACAACATTTTTGTATTTATCCTTTTCTTCGTCATAAATACCATAAACAGCCGTATCGCGAATATTGACCATATCAATATTTTCATCAACAGTATTTTTCAATTCATCCGTCAGCCACTCTGAAACCTCTTTCATTTGGTAAGCGTCATAATATCTAAAATTCATAAATTTTACATTAAATATGCGACCGTCATCTTTTGCTTTATATACCAAATAAGAATCGTGCCAAACGACAGCCCAATAATCTATATCATAATGAAAGTTTCCCGGACAATAATCGTAAACTTTGTAGTCACTCATTTTGGTGTCATATTTATTAGCCAAATATATTCTCGGAAATACAGAAACAAACAATATCGTCATAATAACATACAATAATAAAGCAATTAAAAATACTATTCCAATTTTCTTTGTTTTTTTCATATTATAACCCCCTATATTAGTACTATATCATAAAACAAATTAACATAAAAGTACAAAATTGAATATCATTAAGAAGAGGTTT
>FR895329.1 GCA_000434995.1 Firmicutes bacterium CAG:341
GATGATGAACAAGAACTGTACAAATATGGATTCTTTGTTTTACTTTCGCAGATACTATATTTAATAATTGCAATTATTTTAGGATCCATATTTAAATCAGTTTTTGAAAGTGTTATCTTCTATATTGCTTTTCAGTTTATAAGAAGATATGCTGGTGGCTATCATGCCAAGACTGAAACAAGATGCGAAATATTATCTACTTTATCAATTTTATGCTGTATAGTGCTTATCAAGTTATCAAAAATGTACGATATTAGAATTGCATTACTTAGTATATCTTTAGTATTTGCTGTTTTAATATTCATTCTTTGTCCGCTTGATACACCGGAAAAGCCTTTAAATGACAAGGAATATAAATATTTTCGCAAAATATCTTGGATAATATTATCGCTGATTATTGTTGCGATAATCGTATCATTTATTTTTAAATTTAATGTTGTATTTGCACCGTGTTGTGCAAGTTTAATACTTGAAGGTGTACTAATTGGCACAGGTAAAATTAAAAAGGTGTACAACGAAAAAAGAGCAAGCTCTCCGGCATAGAGGGCTTGCTCTTACTCGTTGCAAAATAGGAAAATGTAAATACAGAACGCCTATGAAAATTGAACAAGCTATTTACATATCAAAAGCTAATTTGATGTTTTCAGTTTGTCCGAGATGTCATAAAGCGATAGAGCGAGAATATACAAATCACTGCTCCAGCTGTGGTCAAAAGCTTTTATGGCAAGATATAGACAATATTAAAATCACATATAAATAAGCTATACACCTGATGAATTTTCACAAGGCGTATTTTTTTATTCATTTTTAGTTTTATGTGGTTATGTTACATAGCTAAATATCCATAATTCTTGATTTTTGAAAATTCACAAATCAAAAATCAAGGAGAATATAGATGAAAAGTATATGTGAAATATATGATATTTCTAAAGATTTTGAAATGCCAACAGGTACTGTTTTAATAATTGTCAGCGATATTGAAAAAGATAAAATCATTTCGATATTACTAAATACAAAACTAAAAGAAGATATGGTTTTTAATAACACCGAATGGCAAGAATATCTTGAATTTAATGGATTTGTCTATAAAACCCAAGGAAACGTAAACTTAGTCTTCTTTAAGCCCTCATTATTTTTTGAAATGTCTCTCAATTTTTTTGCTCATTTTAATTCGTGTTACGATTTTGATTTGAGCGATGTCTCTCAAAAGTCTCAGTCATAAATGCCCTAAATCGCACTAAAATGACTTTGGAATTTTGAAATTTGCTGTCTCTTAGAATCTCTCAAAAGCTCTCGCAAGATTTTGAGGTAAATAAAAAGTGCCTGAATACCGCCGTAAAAAGCAGTATTCGGGCATAAAAAAGCCTCGGAACACGAATGTTCCGAGGTAATGGCAGAGGTATAAGGATTCGAACCTTAAATGACGGAGTCAGAGTCCGGAGTGTTACCGTTACACTATACCTCTATATTATTCAATGCGATAGTTTACTATCGCTTATTGCTGAATAATATTATCATATTTAGTTTAAAAAGTCAATAGGAAAATTACTCTTTTTCTTTATTTTCGTATTTTTCGAGGAAACTATGTTTAATACCGTCTTTTTTATAGGCTATTACGGTATCAAGATTTACATTTTCTACGCTTTTGAAAATATTGCTTTCAACCTGCGGGTTGATTTTGCTCATTTGGCTAATCATATTTTTAATTTCCTGGCGCTTTGATGCATTGTCAGGGTTGCAGGAAGTACAGGTATCTGTAAATTTGCAGGCACACTGAATAAAATGCAAATCATTATAATCACGCCAATGCTTAATTTCTTTTTCACGGATTAAATACATTGGGCGAATAAGTTGCATTCCTTCAAAGTTGGTTGAATGAAGCTTCGGCATCATTGTTTGAACCTGGCCGCCGTAAAGCATACCCATTAAAATCGTTTCTATAACATCATCATAATGGTGACCGAGTGCAATTTTGTTGCAGCCGAGTTCCTTGGCTTTGTTATAAAGATGGCCTCTTCTCATCCTTGCACATAGGTAGCAAGGTGATTTTTCGATATGCAATACAGATTCAAAAATGTTTGATTCAAAAACAGTTATAGGAATATTTAAAAGTTTGGCATTTTTTTCAATGATTTCTCTGTTTTCAGGGCTGTATCCCGGGTCCATAACAAGATAGATTACTTCAAAAGGAAATTTGTTATGGCGCTTTAATTCCTGAAAAAGTTTTGCCATAAGCATTGAATCCTTACCGCCGGAAATGCAGACGGCAATTTTATCGCCCTCTTCCACAAGCTGATAATCGTTAATTGCACTGGTAAATTTGCTCCAAATGCCTTTATGAAATTTCTTGTTTATGCTTCTTTCTATATCTTTTACCCGGTCACTGTCATCTTTTAAATTGGCAAGCATATAGCCATAATAACCCTCTTTTAAATTAGCGGCGTTGAAGCCCTTTTCACGCATATTTTGGGCTACCGGGTCACTGATGATACCACTTTTGCAACATATTATTAAAAGCTTATCTTTTGGTAATGTGCCTAGCTTTTCATCAAGTCGATTTTGAGGAATATTTACAGCATTGTTTATTGTTCCGTAAGTAAAAGCTATTTCATCTCTTATATCAATTACAAGATATTCGCTTTCGTCAAGTTTAAGCATTTCGCTTACACTTATTTCTTCATACTTTTTCATAATTCTTCCTTAAATTATTTTTTGATGAGGTCTTTTACCACTTCGCCGGCGATTATTAAACCTACTGTTGACGGAACAAAAGCATTGCTTCCCGGCACTTGCCTTCTTGCTGTGCATGTCCTCTCTGTACCCGGCGGGCAAACGCAGTGATGTTTGCAACTGTTTGCCGCACTTTCTTTTGGTTTAATAGGTATTTCTTTTGAATATACAACTTTTAACTTGCGAACTTTTCTTTTCTTTAACTCATATCTCATTACCCTTGCAAGCGGGTCAACACTCGTTTTGTAAATATCAGATACTTCAAATGCGGTTGGGTCCATTTTATTTCCTGCACCCATAGAACAAATTATAGGCACACCGGCTTGCTTTGCCTGCATTACAAGTGCTATTTTGCCTGAAACAGTATCAATTGCGTCAACTACATAGTCGTATTTTGAAAAATCAAATTCATTCGCAGTTTCATTTGAATAAAATGTTTGGTGCTTGTACACCTTGCAATCGGGATTGATTGATTTTATTCTTTCTTCGGCAACATCAACTTTGTATTTGCCGATTGTATCTGTGGTGGCAATGATTTGACGGTTGATATTAGTTAAACATACCTTGTCATCATCAATAATGTCAATAGCGCCGATTCCGCTTCTGACTAATGCTTCAACTGTATATCCGCCGACTCCGCCGACTCCGAAAACAGCAACGCGCGAAGCATTAAGCTTTTGCACAGCTTCTTCGCCAATCAGTAATTCAGTTCTTGAAAAACGATTTAACATAATAACCCCACCGATAATATTGTTATAATTTATTATTTTATAAGATTATATATTTCTTAACCTACCTTGTCAATAGGTGAATTATATATTAACAAACATTTGAAAATATTGACATTTGTCAGAAAAATGTGTATAACTAAATCGAAAACAGAAATAATTATAATAAAAATTGAGGCAAATAATAATGAGATACGATATAGCAATTATCGGCACCGGGCCTGCCGGTATTTCAGCGGCAATAACTGCCAAGTTGAGAAATAAAAATATCATTTTATTTGGAAATAAAGATTTGAGTGATAAAATAAATAAAGCCCATTCAATTAAAAATTATACGGGCTTGCCTAATGTGACGGGCGAAGAACTTGCAACTGCACTTAAAAATCATCTTAATGATTTAGATATTGAAATAACAGAAAAAAGAGTTAATGCAGTATATTCAATGGGCGAATATTTTGCCCTGCAAGTCGGCAAAGAAATGATTGAAAGTAAATCACTTATAATTGCAACGGGCGTTACCGCTTTAAAAACACTTGAAAATGAAGATGAGTTTTTGGGTAGGGGAGTAAGCTACTGTGCAACCTGTGATGCACATTTTTGTAAGGGTAAAGATGTGGCTGTTATTGCTTATACCAAAGAAGCAGAGGAAGATGCTTTGTTTTTAAGCGAGGTATGCAGCAGTATAAAATATTTTCCGCTTTATGATATTTCAAATGAAATTTTTGATAAATACGGTAATATACAAATAATTAAAGATAAGCCGATAGGCTTTGCCGGAAATATGAAAGCGGAAAAAATAATTTGCGAAAATTCAAGTTACGATGCGTTTTCAACTTTTGTGGTTAGAAATAATATATCGGCGGATAAGCTTGTGCCGGGACTTAAAACAGACGGTACACATATAATAGTTGATTTGCAAATGGAAACTAATATTAAAGGTCTTTTTGCCTGCGGTGATATTGCCGGCAAACCATACCAATATATTAAATCAGCAGGGCAGGGTAATATTGCCGCACTATCGGCAATTGCTTACCTTGCAAATAAAAGCAAAGGAGAATAAATATGGTTGAAGAAATCAGAAACAGTGAATTTGATGATGTGCTTAAAAGTAAGCTTGCAGTAGTGGATTTTTCTGCTGTGTGGTGCGGCCCTTGCCAAATGCTTGCACCGATTTTAGAGGAACTTTCGGAAGAAATGGACGGAGAGGCGGATTTTTATTCGGCAGATGTTGATGAAAATCGAGACCTTGCATATCAGTTTGATATTCAAAGCATACCGGCAATCGTGATTTTCTCAAACGGCGAAGAGGTTGAAAGAACGGTAGGCTTTATGCCGAAAGATGAATTGAAAGCTTTTATCAAAAGCGCAGAAAAGTAATGAATAAGCAAAAAAACCGAGCAAATGGAGTCAGAGGCTCGCAATCTTTTTTTAAAACCGCCTATTTAAGCCATTTTTCAGACTTTGCGTCTCTCAAAAATCTCTCAGAATTTTATTTTTGCTTATAGCCGCAAATTCGTATGAGGAATTGCGAACCTTACATAAAAGAGTCTTAAGCAACTTACAAAATTTGATATTGCCAATGCTATAATAATCAAACAATAACTTTTCTATGTTTTTATAGAAAATAGCATCAGTGAATATTTTATTTTCATATTTGTGAATGCCTTTTATTCCTATAAATTTAAAGTTATTTTGCCGTAAAAATTACTATTTTGTTCTTCGTTTTCTGTAATCTCAAACCCGAATTTTTCATAAAAATGATACAATCTATCCTTATGGTCTAAATCGACCGTCGATAAATGACCGTAAATAGTTTTGTATCCGTTTTCTTTTGCATAAGATATAAGTTTTTGCATCATCAAAGTGCCATATCCCTTGCAAAAATCTTTACATTTATAATGCCTTATATCACCGATTAATATTGTATCATCAGATTCTATTGTGCATAGCATTTTTGCTTTAGGTATTTCACCTTTATTTGCTACTATTTGTAATGAACAACCATATACCGTATATTCTGCTGAAATCGGCTTTTTCTTAAATAACATAAAATCATCCTTATATTGTTTTAACAATATTATAATCGCTAACAGAGTTCTTTTTTGTTACTGCTCTCTCTATGTAATATTCCATATCGCTGTTAAATGTGTTCCATTGAATAACTTCGGCATAATTATTTGAAATATTATCTCTCATAATTTTAAATAGTGACGATGGCTGATAATAGTCATAAGAGCCATAACTATTAGGCAATATTACAAACAACAACGCATTACTATAACTTGTTCTTCCATTACGGCTTTGATTTTGTAAAGAATATGATATCTCCCAAGGAATCCATTGATCTTCATCGTATCTATATGTTTCTCTCATATTCGGCGAAATTAAAACTATAGTAACAGAACTATCATAGATTTTGTCTTTTAATTTTTCCCAAATCATATCTTCTGTTAGATATGATAAATCTTGATTATTTCTTTCGCCTTTATAGTAAGCACAATTCGTATTGCCCATTCTATTTTCAATTAAATCGACATAATCTCTAACGGTACTTTTATTGTACCAAGAGTACCCATTAGAAATTGACGCTACCGATGAATCAGCATATTTATATGATACAAAAACTTTTCTTGCCATAACATTCTCCTTATTTGATAAAAAAATAAAATATAAAAAGTGCAATAATTATTGCCCCATAAAATAGACCTGTTGAAACGGATAAAAATGCCTTTAGGTAACTACATAATCCCTTATATGAATCAGGAATACTCATTGAATAATCTTGCACCGTTTCTGTAACTTCTATTTCGGCAACTCGATACTTAACCAACAATTTTTTGTCTAATCTTCTTATCATTAATCGTATTCCGATAATAAATATTCAATAAATTGCTACATATTTTATTATTAAGCAGAACAACAATTAAACTGATGTTTATAATATTATAACGATTTTGATATTTTGTAATCAGGTGTATTATTCATATAATCAAAAGCAATAGAAATACATCCTTGAGGATATTTGATAAAACTATCCCACCTAGTAACATAAATATATCCTGTGTCAATATTTTCTTTTAATATTGGAAAAAGATTGTTTTGATCATAATAACTATATGTTCCATTTTTATTTGGTAAAATTACTGCTAATACTGCATTTCTATGACTTTTACGATCATTTCTAATTGTTTCTCTAACAGAATAACTTAT
Source organism: Firmicutes bacterium CAG:341 (assembly GCA_000434995.1). Classification (GTDB taxonomy): domain Bacteria; phylum Bacillota; class Clostridia; order Oscillospirales; family Acutalibacteraceae; genus Eubacterium_R. Next base: position 6,669 of record FR895329.1, read on the forward strand.
TTCCCATGGGATCCATTGAGAACGTTGCCATTTTTCAGGTTCTTTCATATTTGGAGAAATTAATACAATTGTAATTGAACTATCATATATCTTATCCTTTAAATGATTCCAAATTGCAGTATCGCTCAAATGAGAAATATCTTCATCACTTTTTTCACCTTTATATATATCATCACTTTCCAAAACAACATCTTTTATGTAGTTAACATAATCACATGGCCATGTTGGTCTAGTATCAATTGATAATTCTTTTACATCATAATCTTTGTATTTATATGAAATAAATATTTTTCTGCCCATTATTTCACCTCGATTGCGGAAATACAATTTCATAAAGAGTATCTAATGCTTCTCCTTTATAACCCAATTCTTTTGTTTGTTCATTCCATAACTCATACCATTCTTCCATGTGATTGTCTTCCAAATCTATCATTTCATTTAAAGCTTTAGTTACATCATACTTTACTTTCAAATCATAACGAGACTGTTGTGATGAATGCTCCATTATCATTTCACTTCTTTTTGGCTGTTTTCGTTGCAACATTGTCGTCATTGACAATTCATGATATATCCATGGAGATGTCGTTATTTCTTTATTTTTTCCGTTAATCTTATCAAGCTCGTCTTCTAAATTTATTGTATTAGGAGTATTGAAAAAAATTATACATTCTGTGTTATCCATCATTTCTGCTAGTGCTGTTGAAAGCATCATATGAACATGACTAGTTGTATAATTTCTCAAATGATAATCATATGTCTTTTTCTTTGAATCGTAACAATACTTTTTATCAATTTTGTTTAACAAATCATCACAATATCCCCAAGAACACGAATCAATAAATGCTTCCAATCCAAAACAATCATGCAACCATCCAGCAAATGCTTTAACTTTATTAATATCACAATGTGAATGTGATATAAATATATCTTTCTTTGTAATGGAAAACCAATGCTCTTTTAAATCAGTTCCATTTATTATTCCGTCTTCTGTAATATACTGAGACAGACATTTTTGAACTTCTTTTTCATGAACAGAAAAAATCTTGTTACCGTTTGATAAATGTCTATTTATTTCATGATTATAGAAATATCCAGATGGGGAATAATTGAATTTAGTGTACATAATTTTCCTTTCATGTTTTAGAAACGTAAAATATTATAATATCATAGTTAATTTTTTGGATTTATAATTTCTATATTTACAAGGCACAGAAGTTTTTCTTAGCACAATTATTTTCTTTTGAGCTTATATAATTTTAACACATTTTAAAATAAAAACAGCAACCAACACTACTATCATAATTGGATAAAACAAATAAATTGATGGAGATTTAATACAATCCCAGTTGGTCGCCTTAGCTTTTTTAATCTCATCTTTTTCAAAATTTATATTTAAAGAATAATTGATAGGTTGGATACCATCTTTAACTTTTATATATAAATATCTAAACTTTTTTCAAGTTTAAGATAGTATATATCCAACATTGCGAATGCAAATACAGGCAAAAATGATAATCCTAAAACAATAAGGTTGATATATTTAAAAGATATCATAGCTATCCCACCAACAATAGCAGCTGCGAAGCCTTTGAATATTGCAGAAATTGTTGACATTCTGCATATAGGTTCTTGGATTAACTGTAAATATCCAAGTTTATCACCACTATTTATATTATTGTTTTGAGTATTTGTTTTTTCATTTTCTTTCATTGCAAATTCTTCCTTCTACTCGAGTTTTATATTATACTCTGTTGCTGTTTGTAATAAGTTGTTCAGAATATCTTTATATTTATCATTGTTTAGTTTTAAAAGCAGCTTGTAATTCTCATTATCATTTACAGTAGGGTACTGCATAATTTGATGACGAAGAATATAAAAGTGTTCTTCGTTTAGTTTTACAAACAAAATGTCATATATGGCGGCAAATAAATAACATCATTTTTTACGATTAAATTCTTTGGATGAATTACATGAAATTTTCCGATTCGCTGATGGTTCAACCATACGCTTAAACGGGACAAAACATTTTGAGAACGGTAATTGCTTTTTGCTACAAAGATTGCGATATTGTTATAACCGATTTCATCAGCGTTATATTGCAAAACAACCTTAACCGTTTCAGTGGAATAACCATTTCACAGAATTTTGACCCAAAGCAATAGGAAATAAAGCCAACCTTTGCAGCTATATTTTCGTCATATGAATATATCGTTCCGAACATTTTCATAGACACAAACAAGAGAAATACATAGGGATACACAAGTAGATGCTTCATAATATGTTGCACTACTCGAATGGGCTATTTTATTTGCGTAGTCCCATGTTGCCTCAGTCAATTTTTTGATCATGCTGCGATAATCTGCGTTATCAGATTCATTTAAATAGAATTGGATAGTCAGTTCGGCTTTTTTCTTAAAATTGGAAGCTTGTGGTTGCTCTTGATTACCTGCCATATGCGAATCATAAATATAATTTCCAAGTTCAATTAGTATTTCTCTGCTTTGAACACCAATTGATTGAAAATCTTCTATTTCTGTTGCCAAATCAATTTGGGCGGTAATGCTTCTTAGTTTACGTAAAAGGTGAGGAGCAATCTCAGTACCTAATGAAGCCGTTTCAATATAGTCATCAGGATTGTATTGCTCCTGCGATGCCTGCATTCGTTCCATTAATCACATATGAAATGAGTAGACTTCGTCTGTTCCAAAATAGTATGCACCTTGCGGATACAAATTCATGGGAACAGTGTCTCCCTCTACAACCCACCACGCTCCGTCAGTATCAGTTTTTACATTCCAAACTGTCACGTCTAAATCGAAGTCGTCAAATTGCTGTTCGGGTTTGGCACTCAAAACCTTGCATTTATGCTGACTTTGCGATTCAACATATTTTGATACATCTTCATATGTCCGTTTTCCCATACGAATATCTATATAATTTATTTTAAATTAACATAATTCTAACCAAATATATATGTTTGGTTGCTTTTTAATCTTTAGAATTTATAGGCTCAAAAGGAATTGGCTCTGTGCAGGTGTGCTTTTCGGGGTGGAGCGTATACTCCTCGGCATAAGAACCGGACTCGCCGTATATCGTGAAATGTGAGCCGGAATTTATGGCAGCACCAATTTTTTTAACACTGCTCGGAATAACAACTTTTGTAAGATTTGGGCAGCCGAAAAATGCAAAATCACCTATTGCTACAACAGAATCAGGTACTGTAATTGACTCCACTTTATTGATATTTGAAAAACAGTTGCCGCCAATTTCTTTTACAGGATAATTTTCAATACTGCTTGGAATAATTACATTTTTCTCATCACCGTCATAGGAGTTAATTGTTACATAAACGTTTTTATTATCATCTGTTAAAATGTAATATATAAAACCGTCGTCTGTCTTTTTTCTCTCGATTTCGGGTTCATCCTCAGTGACCTCGTCTGTGGCTGATGAATCAACATTATTACCGCTTTTTGCGACTGCGGGTTTGACCAAAAAGGCATTCAAAAAAACACAGCTAACAATCAATATAGCAAAAACGGCTGAAAAAATGAGTGTCGATTTCTTTTTTAATAATTTACTATTCAATTAATCTCCCCTCCGATACTGTTAAAATTGTGTCGCAGAGTTCATCCAAGTCCTCTTTGTGATGCGTGGCAACAATAACTGTAGCACCACGCTGCTTTTCCTCTTTAATGATACTGTAAATAAGCTGAACGCCGTCATTATCAAGCGCATTTGTCGGCTCGTCGAGCAAAATTATATTCTGTTTTTCAAAAATTGCCTGCGCAACATTCAACCTTTGTTTCATACCGAGAGAAAACTTTTTTACTTTCAAATCCGAATTAAGACCGACACGCTCTAAGCTGTTTCTTATATCTTCGTCACTCGCAATTTTCTTAATGTCTGCAAGCAAACGTAAATTGTCAAAAGCATTGTATTTAGGCAGAAGCTCCATACTTTCTATGACAATACCCGCATTCGGCGGAAATGAAATGTCACGGTGAAGTTTCTCGCCGTCAATTATAATCTCACCATCGTCAGGAACAATAAGGCCGGCAATAGCTCTCAAAAGCATCGTCTTTCCTGAGCCGTTATGACCGCAAAGGCCATATACCATACCGTTTTCAAATGTATAATTAATATTATCAAGCACAAGATGTTTTCCCAACGTTTTGCTTACATTTTTTAAAGTAATCATTGTTTTTCCTCCTAAAATATATCTGTTTTTTTGAATTTATATATATTACCGACGATAAGGCATAAACATATTAATAATAAAACTGCAAATGATTTTATGTAATATGTTTCGCTTGTTAATGCACCGTTCACTGCGCCAAACATCAGACAAGGAAAGAATAATACTCGTACAATAATACTGTCTGCAAGAAAATATCCTACGCTATATGAAACTAAAGCATAAGCACAGCATATAATTGCCGCCTGCTCCGGTTTTAAAAAGTATTCAAGCATCATCTGGAGCATTTGCATAGTGAAAATACATATTATGTATATCGAAACACAGCGTATCATATTGCCTGCTTGAACAGATTTCAAGCTTGCGCTGAATATAAATGACGTGATAATTTGAAATGCGGTAATAACCAATACCGACAGAAAAATTTTGACGATTTGCTTAATGATTAATTTCGTTTTTGAATATTGCCTTATAATGTAAAGCTTTCCGTAGCCGTGAGTTAAATTATACAGAGTTTCGCTGAAATAAAAGTGCATAAAAAACACCGGAACGAGAAAAACAGCCATTGTAATTATGTCCATAGCGTCTTTGCTTTCCCTATTGATACCGACAGCAAAGGAATATAAATGCAAGCTCTCGTCATTTAAAAAATAAAGTGCTTGGAATATGATTATAATCATTAAAAATAAACCGACTGCTTTATTTCTTTTCATTGTTCAAGATGTCCTTTTTTTGAAATTTAAAATACGAAAAAATTATAATTATTATCGCAAAACTTATCTCTCTGATTATGGCAAAAATAACAGCTGACATATTATTTTCAAAAATCAGATTTTCGATAATATTTGCGTCGTTAACCGGCAGCCAACCAAAAAAATTAGACAAATAAAATTCTAAAACGTAAACGGCAAATAAAATATACGGCGCAATTTTTTTATTGGTAAACAATCTTATCAAAAGAAATACCCCGCCGACTCTGACAAAATATAAAAAAATTGTAATAAAATTTAATGAGCAATATTTTATTATGTGAAGTTCGTTTATCAATTCGCCGCCAAAAAGCCGGTAAGAACATATTATGCTGACTGCCTCGTGAAAAAAGGCACAAATAAATGAAAAAGCAATTATATTTAAAACACATTGCGTTATATATTGCATTCGGTTTTTAATTCTGCAAATATAAAATACTTTTTCATCGTAAAGCAGATAATTAATTGCAAAGGCAAACGGCAAAGGGAATACAAAACAGCAAGCCCTTGTTCCATAAAAATTATCTGTAAAAAATTCGGTCAGCTTATCTTTGTTTGAATAGTTGAATAATATATCTCCCTTAAAGTTTACATAACTCCAATTGAAAAAAAACCACAAAAAAATCATAATAAACAAAGCCAATGCCGATACCACAGCATACTTTGAAGCGGTATGCTTAAATTTTTGCATAATGCACCTCTTTTATCGCCGCACCGATTGTCAATACTACAAAAATTCCGAGAGTTATGACAAATACGGGTATTTTCGTATCTAAGCCATATTCGCAAAACGGTTGTAATGCGAGCATAATGGATTTGTCGGTGTGCGCCGGCAAAAACCATAAAAGAAAGAGTAAAGGATAAACGATTTTTCTGATTTTAATTGCCATTGCAAGTGCCGCTCCGGCAGCGCCAATTGCTCCGGACAATAAGGACGTGGTAAATATGTAAATTATATTTGTTATGGTTGGATGTGTTGCCTCAATATAAAAAAGGCTCGTCTTATCCTCATCAACTAAATTTTCGCTGAATATGCTGTAGGTCGCCGTATTGAAAATTATTTCTGACATAAGCATATTTAAAAGCAATGTAAAAAGTATCAGGAAAAAGGAAATGCAAAATGATTTTGTAATATTTGTTATTACATAATCCTTTTTGCCCCATTTTGAAATAAGGATATTACGGTATTTTGTTGTGCAATCCTCAAAACAATCATCACAACTGATAATGAGCAGATATAACGGAAGAAAGTTGAAAAAGAGCGAATGAAATATAAATGAGGTCGATGTTAAAGAAAGAAATGTTGATGACCACGGCGCCATAGGCGTCGCTCCGTGGTGAATACTAACCAGTGTAGATATTAAATCCATTATCGGCAATAAAAACAGCAGAAATATAAATCCAAGCTTGATTTTATCATTGATAATTCTTTTTAAATAATATGTGACTTTCAAATCATTACGTCCTCCCTTCATAAAAATTAATGTGCCCCTGCACACAACAAAAGTCATATGCAGGGGATATTTTTGCAAGGTAAACTAAAATCACTTAATAGTTCCGCCGGTTTCTTCGTCCCAATAACCTGATACCGTATAGCTTTTATTCACATCATTATTGTTTTTGCAGCCTAATGACACTCCTTGCTTTGACGCCTCTGCATACGCTTTGTAACAATGGTCTCCCGTTTCGGATTTAACAAGATGTTGGTCCGAATATTGTATCCTACGTATACCGTTGCTTGCCAAGAAGTAATAAGCTTGTGTGTGCTTACCCTCGGTGCTGGCAGTCATATTCACTTTCCACGGATTGTTTGTTCTTGTGGTTTCCCTATACCTATCTCCGGTATAGTTCTTTTTCATGTCTGCTTTCATAGTAAATGAAAATGCAACATTGTCGTCTCCTGCAAGGGCAGTCATTGAAAAGCCTGCTGTAAAGCAACTAAGAATTATCAAAAAAGTCAAAAAGATTTTTGCATGTTTCATAATGTTTGTCCTTTCTTTTGAGCAAGCGCTCTGCAATCAATTAAATATTTTTGTTAGGAAAGTAATTTACTTTCCGATTAAGAAAAGTAATAATGAAAAAATTCATATTACCTCATAAATG
>FR895330.1:0-12961 GCA_000434995.1 Firmicutes bacterium CAG:341
AGGCTGGGATTCTACCATTGAACTACACCCGCGTTACAACGCTCATTATTATACATAACGAGCGATGAAATGTCAAGTCTTTTTTGTAATTTAATTTATTTTAATTTTTATTTCGTCATTTTGAGTTGAAATTGCAAGTGTTTTAATATCTTCATCTTGGTTGAAAACTATTGCATTTGCAAGCTTTTCTTCAATATCACGCCTTACACAATCGCGAAGTCCCCTTGCATTTTTCTTGGAGCCAAATGCTTTTTTTGCAAGATAAACAGGAACACTTTCGTCATAAGTCATAGTAATAGCTTTATCCTTAAGGCTTTCAACAAGTTCATCAAGCATAAGTTTTGCAATCTTTTCAAAATTATCGTGAGTAAGTTGGTTGAAAATAACAACCTCATCTACCCTACCCAAAAATTCAGGGCGAAGAAAACGCTCAAGAGCTTTCATTGTAACTTCTGCGTTAATATCATTTGCAGTTTTATTAAAGCCTAATGATGCAGAATCAGTTGAGCCGGCATTAGAAGTCATAATAATAATTGTATTTTCAAAATTAACATTTCTTCCCTGTGCATCGGTAATTCTGCCCTCATCAAGAATTTGAAGAAGAATGTTAAGCACATCTTTATGTGCTTTTTCAATTTCATCAAAAAGAATAATGCTGTAAGGCTTGCGTCTCACTTTTTCAGTAAGTTGGCCTGCATCATCATATCCCACATAACCCGGAGGCGAACCGATAATACGCGATACGCTGAATTTTTCCATAAATTCGCTCATATCAAGGCGAATGAGATTATCAGGGCTGTCAAAAAGACTGTCTGCAAGTCTTTTAACAAGTTCGGTTTTGCCGACACCGGTAGGACCTACAAAAATAAATGACTGCGGTCTTTTTTTCGGGCTGATGTTTACTCTGCCCCTGCGTACAGCATTGGCAACCTTTTCTATTGCAACATCCTGACCGATGATATGCTCTTTTAATTCATTTTCAAGATTTGCAAGCTTTTTAACATCATTTTGCTCAATTTTAGTAGCTGGAATTCCGGTCCAAAGTGAAATAACTTTAGCTAAATCAGCCTCTAAAACTTGATTATCGGCTGCTTTTTCCTTGAGTTCAGCCAACTTCTCATCAAGCTGCAAAACTTCGCTCTTAAGCTTTGTAACAAGCTCATAATCTATTTCTTCATTCTCTTCAGGATTAGAAAGATTATCTATATTTGTTTCTAACAGATTTTTGCGTTCAAGTGCCATCTGATATTGGCTGATAGCAGGATTGCGCAAATTCGCACTTGTACAGCTTTCATCAAGCAAATCAATAGCTTTATCAGGAAGATACCTGTCAGTCACATATCTTTCTGACATAGTAACAGCTTTATAGACTAATGAATCGGAAATCTGAACCTTGTGGTAATCTTCATAATAGCCTTTAATTCCTACAAGCATTTTATATGCATCGTCAATAGAAGGTTCTTCAACTTTAATAGGCTGAAATCTTCTTTCAAGCGCTGCATCTTTTTCTATATATTTTCTGTATTCATTAAAAGTTGTTGCACCGATAACCTGAATTTCTCCGCGTGAAAGTGCCGGCTTAAGAATATTTGCGGCATTCATAGTTCCCTCTGAATCGCCTGTGCCTACAAGATTATGCACTTCATCAATAAATAAAATTATATTGCCCTCGTGCTTAACTTCATCAACAAGACCTTTAATTCTACCTTCAAACTGGCCCCTAAATTGCGTACCGGCAACAAGTGCAGTAAGGTCAAGAAGATAAATTTCTTTATCTGCAAGACGAGCAGGAACTTCACCCTTTGCAATCTTAATAGCAAGGCCCTCGGCAATAGCTGTTTTACCTACACCCGGTTCACCGATAAGGCAAGGGTTATTTTTAGTTCTTCTGCAAAGGATTTGAATCGCACGGGAAATTTCATTTTCACGGCCGATTATATTATCTATTTTGCCCTGTTTTGCACGGTCAGTAAGATTGGTACAATAAGTATTAAGGAACTTTCTTGAATCATCCTTACCGTTTTTCTTTCCTCTTTTACGCTTTTTACCGCTTGAATCTTTAACTTGATTTGCAAGTTCATCATTATCAACTTCATCATTAGTTGAAAGCGCACCGTTAATTAAATCGGAAAAAGGCATAGTTTGGGCGCCGTCAAAATTCTCGGGATTAAACATTTCACCCAAGCTATCCATATCAAAATCGCCCATATTTTCCATAAGGTTTGCCATTTGCTCTGATGCAGCTTCAATTTCTTCATCGGAAATGCCAAGCTTATCAATCATTTGATTGATAGAGCCTATATTGAGTTCCCTTGCGCATTTAATGCAAAGTCCCTCCGGTGTAACCTTATCATTTTCCATTTTTTGAATAAACACAACCGCAGGTCTTTCACCGCAGCGTGAACACATTTGTTGTTTCATTAAATCACCTCGTGTTAGGCAGTTGATTATTTTTCAGAAGAATTGCTCTGTTTTTTATTTTCCTTAAGTTGACGAATAAAGCCCGGTGCATAACCAAAAAGAGATGCAAAAGCAAGAATTGCGGAAATAATAACCATAATCATAATAACGGTATTATTAAGTTCCAAGCCTTTAAACAAATCTATTGAAAGAAGTGCACCGTTAGGACCTATTGCAATAATGGTAATCATAAAGGTATAAAATACAACAGTTGCAAGTTTGCCCCACACTTCGGCAGCAACAGGGCGCATACCTTTAGCCATAAGTATACCGGCGCATATAACCATAAGCAATTCCTTAAATATAAAAAGGAATAATATATATTTAAGCGGACCATCCCAAAACTTAACAAGTAATATAATAACAATAGCTATCTGTGACAGTTTATCTGCAATAGGGTCAAGAATTTTGCCGAGATTTGACACCATATTGAATTTTCTTGCAATTTTGCCATCAAACACATCTGTAAGTGCTGCCACAATCATAGTTATAAATGCGGCTATGTACTGCTCTTTAACAAAAAGAACCGTGAATACAGGTATAAGTGCAATTCTGATAAAGCAAAGCCAGTTAGGAATTGTATTCCAATTTTCAAAAAGGTCTTTTACATTTTCATTAAACTTACTCATAGTTTAGCCTCCTTATATTAAAGGGTTGAATTTATTTATAAAATCAATAATCACACTGCCTTTAAGCTGTGTAACAAAATTATTTTGAACTGTTATAATATCAAGTATAAATTTTGAGATTGAAGATAAAACCAGAACATATGCACCCGATTTCACCAAACCGAAAACTCCGCCGAAGAAACTGTTTGTTTTATGAAGCGGTAATTTTTTCTTTTTCCTTATCTTTATAGCTAAAGAAAGTATTATACCTGTTATTACATAAAAAAGTATAAAAGTCAATAGAATTAAAAGTATTTTAATAATTTCTTGAACAATAGGACAAAGAATATTATCAGTTATATAAACCGAAGCTGTGTTAGTGTTAACCAAATTGATTGATTTAATAAGGGATTTATCCTTAAATAAAAACGAAAATGTGCTTGTAATTGATTTTAAATTTTGCACAAAATCGTTTATCTCATTAGATTGAGATAATTTATCGTTAACATATTTTAAAACATACTGCCTTATATAATTTTTATATATTATTTCATTATAGTTATTTCCTACGAAAAAGGAAAGCGGTATTGAAACAATAAAACGCAAAGCAGATAAAAGCGAAATTAAAAGCCCTCGCTTTATACCCACAAACACGGTAAGGGCAATAAGCACAATCAGTGACAAATCTACCAAATTCATTATTTACCACTCTCGTTTCTGTCAATAAGTGATTGCCTATGAACGAAAATTGATGAACCCATTTGGCAAATTGATTTTACCGAATCATCAACAACAATTTTTTTCTTTTGTTTCATATTTCCGAGAGAATAAGTAATAATGTTACTGTCAGTCAAAACACTTACCACACTTGAAGAAGCCGACACACAGCGAATATTACCGTTAACCGTTGTTTGCGATTTTGTACTTCCCCCGCCCTTTACTCTGACAAGCGTATTTTCAGTCGAATTACTATAACTGTTGCAAGCTAAAATAAGTTCGTTTGACGGAGTATAAGTATAATATACAGTATTGATTTTACCGCATTCAAGCACATCTTTAAGCTTTTTTTGATTTGAAACTATACCTACATAGTTATCGGCAACAACATATAAATTATCCCCGTTATATTTTAAATCAACAACATTGCAATTAGGCAAATCGAAATCAGCTTTTGGTTTATCCACACCGATATTCATTGTATAAAGTTTAGATTTAAGCTGGGCATTTTTACTGTTAACTGCCACAAATGCGATTTTGCTGCCGCTGTTATTTATTGCAACATCTACAATATAACCGTAATTTAAATCATAACTTAATTTTTTATCAAGTGATTTATTATAAACAGTTATGTTACAAAGCTTATCACCCGAAAGTGAAGCAATAACAACATTGCCGTTTTTAGCGACATCACCGCAAAGAATATCACCCATAGCTTCATGCTCATATACATTTTCACTTACATTATCAAGGCGCATTTTTTTATCACCCTGGTCAATTATAAGCGAATATATGCCCGAACTTTTTAATACCGGATTTGAATATCCGTGGTCAAATGTATACTTTGCAACCGCTCTTTTTGAATCAAGAATTGTAAAGCTTGTAGGAGTTAAAACACCGAGTTTATTATTTATATTTTTTACAACAACATTTTGTGATGAATCAAGATTGTAAGGATAATTATTTTTATTTATATCCTGTGAAACAGAAATTTTACCGTTTGAATCCGTAAAATGCTCTTTTACTGTGTTAATGTTGATTTCGCAGATTTTCATTACAACCAAAATTGCAACAATAATTGCTATAATAATCCAAATAATTGTTTTATTCTTCTTATCCTTTTTCGCTTTCAGTTCTTTTTTATGCATTTCACGCTGATTGCCTGCCAATTTCAACACCTGCCTAATAATTGATTTTGTTTAAATAAAGGCCCTGCGGCGGCGCAGTTTTTCCTGCACGCTTACGCTGTTTTGAAAAAATAACATCTTTCAGTTCACCTTTTTTTATTTTACCTTCCGAAACAAACAAGAGAGTGCCAACCATAATTCTAACCATATTATATAGAAATCCGTCAGCCTCAACCTTAAAATATATCATATCCCCTTCGCGCCAAACCTTAAAGGATTTGACATTGCGAACGGTATCTTCAACATCGCTTTTAGATGAGCAAAAGCCTGAATAATCGTGTTTGCCAACAAAAGCCTGTGCTTCATCGTTAAGATAACCGGCGTCAATTTCACGCCTGTAATAATAAGCATACTTGGGCAAAAAAGCATTAGGTCTTTTACCGTTATAAAGTTTATAAACATATTCCTTCGACTTACAGGAATATCGCGGGTGGAAATCATCATCGCATTCTTCACAATCAACAACCGCAATATCATTCGGCAATTTTGAATTAAGTGCCATAATTACACCCTCGTTCGATATATTCATATCGGTTTTAAGGGTAAGAACATACATATTTGCGTGAACAAAAGAATCTGTCCTGCTACAGCCTATAACATCGAGCCTTTTTAAAAATACTTTTTCCACAGCATTTTGAAACACTTCCTGCACGGTTACAGCATTTTTTTGCACCTGCCAGCCATGATAATTTGAACCGTCATATTGAATTGTAATTTTCAAATTTCTCATATTACTTTAGTAAAAATAAAATTGAATGGCACCAAAAGCGCTATAAATATTATTACAGCTGCAAGAGAAATATAATCCCTTGCGTGAAATTTCATTATCTTCATTTTAGTTCTTCCGTCACCGCCGCGGTAACAACGACATTCCATAGCATAAGCCAAATCATTAGCTCGCCTGAAAGCTGAAATAAAAAGCGGAATAAGAACAGGCACAAGGGCTTTTGCACGGTGAATAATTCCGCCCGATTCCATATCTGCACCGCGTGATTTTTGGGCAGACATAATTTTATCTATTTCTTCAATTAAAGTAGGAATAAATCTAAGTGCAATAGTCATAGTCATTGAAATCGAATGTACATCAATCTTAAAAATTTTAAGCGGTTTCATAAGCCTTTCAAGACCATCGGTGAGTTCGTTCGGTGATGTTGTATATGTTAAAAGCGAACTTATAACCACAAGAGTGATAATTCTGATTGCCATAAAAACAGCTGTCATTATACCCGACTGTGTAATTTTAAGCTTCCAAATTTGAACAAGCGGTTCACCCTTACCGTAAAACAAGTTTAATACTGCGGTAAAAGCAATGATTATTGCAAGTGGCTTAATACTTTTAAGCACTGTTTTAAACGGTATTTTAGAAACGAGAACAAGTACCGCAGTTGCCACCACAATTACTGCAAGCGATGGCAATGTTTTGCAAATAAAAATTGCAACAATAAGCATAACCGTAAGGATTATTTTCATTCTTGCGTCCATTTTATGAACAACCGAATCACCCGGGAAATACTGCCCTATTGTAATATCTGTAATCAATCAACAGCACCTCCCAATAATCTTTTATATTCCTCAACACCCTGCTCAACAGTGTAAATATCAGTTTTGCAATCCACACCTGAAGCTTTGAGTTTCAGAAAAATATCGGTAACTTCCGGAACATTAAGTCCCATTTCTTTAAGTTCCTCACCGTGAGAGTAAACTTCGTTAACACTGCCGCAAAATGCAATCTCGCCCTTATTCATTACAATTACCTTTTTGCAAAGTTTGGCAACATCTTCCATTGAATGAGAAACAAACAAAACCGTATTACCCATTTGGCTTTGATATTCTTTAATAAGATTAAGAATTGTATCTCTGCCTTTTGGGTCAAGCCCGGCACAAGGTTCATCAAGTATAAGAACTTTAGGCTCCATAGCGATAATTGAAGCTATTGCCACACGCCTTTTTTGCCCGCCTGAAAGATCAAAAGGAGATTTTTTTGAATACTTTTCAAATGACAAGCCGACAAATTCCATACTTTTTCTTATTCGTTCATCTATTTGAGCATCATCAAGGCCCATTTGCTTCGGGCCGAATGCAATTTCTTTATATACATCTTCTTCAAATATTTGATATTCGGGATACTGAAAGCAAAGTCCGACTGCAAAACGAACCTGCCTGATTTTTTTTCTATTCTCTTTAGTCCAAATATCTTCACCGTCAAGTATAACTTTACCGTTATGCGGTTCAAGAAGACCGTTTAAATGCTGGATAAGGGTTGATTTACCCGAACCTGTATGGCCTATAATTCCGATAAGGTCGCCTTTTTCAATTTCAAGGCTTACATTATTGAGAGCCGAAGTTTGAAACGGAGTTCCGATACTGTAAAGATATTCAAGATTTTCGCAGACAAGAAACGCCATTTACCTTTTAGCCTCCAAAGTTTTTTTAAATAAATCAACACATTCATTTGCGTTTAAAACAGTATTTTCACATTTGATACCAAGCCTGTAAACAAGTTCGGTAGACTGCGGAACATCAAGGCCGAGTGCCTTAATCTCGTCCACTTTCGCAAAAACATTACGCGGCGTGTCATCAAGCTTTATTTGCCCGTCATCCATAACAACAACTCTGTCTGCCTGCACCGCTTCATCCATGTAATGAGTGATAAGAACGATTGTTATACCCTCTTCTTTATTAAGCTTTTTAACCGTGTTCATAACTTCGTGCCTGCCGCTTGGGTCTAACATTGCAGTAGGCTCATCAAGAACAATGCACATAGGTTTCATAGCAATAATTCCGGCTACTGCGACACGCTGTTTTTGCCCGCCTGAAAGCTTATTAGGTGCTTTGAGCCGATGCTCATACATACCGACGGTTTTAAGTGCGTTATCAACACGCTCTCTGATTTCTTTAGGCTCAACACCGAGGTTTTCAACACCGAAAGCCACATCTTCCTCAACAATAGAAGAAACGATTTGATTATCAGGATTTTGAAATACCATTCCGACTTTGCGCCTTATGTCAAAAATCGTATCGTTATCCTCAACTTTTTGCCCGTCAACAATAACTTCACCGCTTTGTGCAATGTTTATTCCGTTAATAAGCTTTGCTGTTGTTGACTTGCCGGAGCCATTATGGCCGAGAATTGCAACAAAGCTTCCCTTTTCAATTGTTAAATTAAAATTCTTAAGTACATCGACTGTAACTTTGTTTTCCTCATCATCGTCAACAACATAAGAAAAGTTTACATTTTTAAATTCAATCAAATTCATTATTTTAACATCCAAATTGCAGTTGAACCGCAAGGAAGTACCCTTGCATTTGATGAAACAGGAACACCTATTTCATCGGCTTCAACTCTTCCGCCGCGTTTATTTGTAATAATATCATCAAGAATATATTTCATAACAGAAGCCGAAAGCCCTGTTGTATACGAATTAAGCATAACCATAAGCGGAGTATCCGACAATACCTGTTCAACAAGTTTTACGAAGTCATAAATACTATCCTCAAGGTGCCAAATTTCGCCTTTAGGGCCACGCCCATAGCTTGGCGGGTCAAGAATTATAATATCATACTTATTGCCGCGCCTAATCTCTCTTTGCACAAACTTAATACAATCATCAACTATCCATCTGACCTGCGCATTGCTTACCTGTGAAGCAGCTGCGTTTTCCTTTGCCCACTGCACCATTCCGCGTGACGCGTCAACATGAACTACGCTTGCCCCTTCTTTAAGGCACGCAACTGTTGCGCCGCCTGTATATGCAAAAAGATTAAGTACCTTTACATCATTTCTGCAGGATTCTCTGATTATCTTCCTTGTAAAATCCCAATTCACAGCTTGTTCCGGAAAAATACCGGTATGCTTAAATCCCATTGTTTTAATATTAAAAGTTAAATCTTTATACCTTACCTGCCAGGAAGAAGGGATTTTTGTATGTACTTTCCATATGCCGCCGCCTGTGCGTGAACGCAGGTAAGTGGCATCCGGCTGAAACCAATATTTATTTTCTTTTTTACTCTTCCAAATTACTTGCGGGTCAGGCCTCACAAGTATTTCATTGGTCCATCTTTCGAGCTTATATCCGTCACTGCAATCTATAAGCTCATAATCTTCCCAATCAGTTGAATATCTCATATTATAATTCCTTTATGATAATCTTTCTTTCACAACATCGGCAATCTTATTGCCCAGAGCAGTGATTTTATCTAAATCGCTTCCTTCAAGCATTACACGGATAAGCGGTTCTGTGCCGCTTACACGAACAAGAACTCGGCCCTCGCCCATAAGTTCCATTTCTGCCTGCTGTACAGCCGAAATAATATATTCGTTGTTATTATATTTTTCCTTGCCTTGTGGTGTAACCCTTACATTTATTAAAACCTGTGGATATACTTTCATAATTTTTGCAAGTTCTGAAAGCTTTTTACCTGATTTTACAACCGTTTCAATAAGCTGCACACCGGAAAGTTCACCGTCGCCGGTAGTAGCGAAATCAAGAAAAATAACATGACCGCTTTGCTCACCGCCAATATTATATCCTTCTTTAAGCATACGCTCAAGAACATATCTGTCACCAACTGCTGTTTTCGAGCAAGATATATCATTTTCTTCACAAAATTTAAAAAATCCCATATTACTCATAACAGTAACAACAGCGGTATTTTTTGCAAGTTTGCCTTCATCCTTCATCCTCTTTGAGCAAATTGCTATAACCTTATCTCCGTCAACAAGTTCACCGTTTTCGTCCACAGCAAGCATTCTGTCAGCGTCCCCGTCAAATGCAAGGCCCAAGTCAAGCGAAGCATCTTTAACAAAGCGCATAAGTTCTTCCGGGTGGGTAGAACCGCAATTATCGTTAATATTTGTTCCGTCAGGAGTATCTGAAAGCATTAAACATTTTGCACCGAGGGAGGTGAAAATTTCTTTAGCACATACAGAAGCGCTGCCGTTTGCACAGTCAAGTGCAATTGAAAGTCCGTCAAAACGAACACTTGCAGTTGAAACAACATGATTTACATAATCGCTTACCGCTGTTTTGCAATATATTCTGTTGCCTACTTCACCGCCGGTCAGGCAAGGTATTTTCTCGGCATTATCAAGAATAATTGCTTCAATTTCGTTTTCAAGTGCATCATCAAGTTTATATCCGTTACCCTGAAAAATTTTAATACCGTTATATTCACAAGGGTTATGCGAAGCAGAAATCATTACGCCTGCTTCACAACCGTATTTATTAACCAAATATGCAACAGCCGGAGTAGGCACAATACCGACCGAAAGTACATTACAACCAACCGAGCATAAGCCTGCTGTAAGTGCAGCTTCAAGCATATCACCTGATGCTCTGGTATCCTTACCGATAAGGACAGTAGGTTTGGCAGATTTGCTCTCTTTAAGCAAAACCATTGCCGCCGCCCTGCCTATTTGAAGTGCAAGTTCGGAAGTTAAATCTACATTTGCAACTCCTCTTACACCATCTGTACCAAAAAGTCTGCCCATAACTATTCCTCATTTCAAATAATAATTTCTAAATAAGTGTTTGCTGGCCCGGTTGCTCCAATCCTAAATGCTTATAAGCAAGTGCGGTTGCACATCTGCCCCTTGGCGTTCTTGACAGAAAGCCGATTTGCATAAGATAAGGCTCATAAACATCCTCAATAGTAACAGACTCTTCACCTATTGCGGCTGCGATAGTATCAAGCCCTACCGGACCACCGTTATAATTTTTAATCATTGTGGTTAAAAGTATTCTGTCTATATTATCAAGCCCGAGATTATCAATTTCCATTCTTTCAAGTGCGTCTATGGCAGCTTCTCTGCTTATTATACCGTCATATTTAACCTGTGCAAAATCTCGGCTTCTTTTTAAAAGCCTGTTTGCAATACGAGGTGTCCCCCTTGAACGAGAAGCAATTTCCATTGCGCCCTTTTCATCAACAGGAATATTAAGTATATCAGCACTTCTTTTAACTATTGAAGCAAGCTGCTCATTAGTATACATTTCAAGTCTGAAAATAACACCGAACCTATCGCGAAGAGGTGCGGAAAGCTGGCCTGCTCTTGTAGTAGCACCAATAAGAGTAAAGTGTGGTAAATCAAGCCTTATTGACCTTGCCGAAGGGCCTTTGCCAATAATTATATCAAGTGCGCCGTCTTCCATTGCCGGATAAAGAACTTCTTCAACCTGACGATTTAAGCGGTGAATTTCATCAATAAAAAGCACGTCGCCCTCTTGCAAATTTGTGAGAAGGGCTGCTAAATCGCCCTGTTTTTCAATAGCCGGTCCGCTTGTAACACGAAGATTAACTCCCATTTCATTTGCTATTACACCGGCAAGTGTAGTTTTGCCAAGACCGGGCGGGCCATAAAGCAAAACATGGTCAAGAGCTTCGCCCCTACCTCTTGCAGCTTGAATATATACAGCCAAGTTTTCCTTAACTTTATCTTGGCCGATATAATCATCAAGGATTTTAGGCCTGAGCGAATTTTCAATATCATTATCTTCGGGTGTGAAATCAGAAGTAACTATTCTGCTTTCAAAATCCATTTCAGTTTCCTGCATATGTAATTACCTCCGTTTAAAGATTTTTAGCAAGTTCTTTTAATCCGTATCTAATCATTTCATCAACCGACATTGATTTATCAAGTGAACTTACAACAACGGTTGCATCGGATTGTGAATAGCCGAGCGAAACAAGTGCTTCAATCGCTTCGCCTGCCGAGCTTTTATCAATATTTTGAACATTTGATACAGCACTCGATACCGCTTCGGTTGCAACTGCACCGATTTTATCCTTTAATTCAAGCACAACTCTTTCTGCTGTTTTTTTGCCGATACCCTGTGCTTTAGTAATTGATTTCGCATCTCCCGATGCAATGCAAAGTGCCAGCCTGTCAGGTGTAAGTTCAGAAAGAATTGAAATTCCTGCTTTAGGGCCAATACCCGAAACGGTAATAAGAAGCTTGAAAGCATCAAGTTCGGCAACAGTGGCAAAAGCGTATAAATCCATAGCATCTTCACGCACTGCAAGGTGGGTATATACATTAACATCTTTTCCTATTTCGGCAAGCTGCTTGGCTGTATTAAGAGATGTGAAGCATTTAAACCCAATGCCGCCGCATTCAACTACTATGAAATTTGCATCACATACAGTAAGTCTTCCCTTTAAATTATATATCATAACTAATCCCTTTATTTAAGTGAATTTAATTTTCCCATTATAGAACCCGAACAATGACCGTGGCATATAGCCATAGCAAGCGCATCGGCAGTATCATCGGGTTTTGGAATTTTAGCAAGGCCAAGCATAAGCCTTGTCATTTCCTGAACCTGCTTTTTTTCAGCCCTACCGTAGCCTACAACAGCCTGCTTAACCTGAAGCGGAGTATATTCAAAAATATCCACACCGTAATTTTGTGCCGAAAGAGTAATAACACCCCTCGCCTGTGCAACATCAATAACGGTTTTGGCATTGTTATTATAGAAAAGTTTTTCCATACTCATTACTTCCGGCTTATACTTTTCAAATAAATAGCACATATCGTTATATATTGTTTGCAGCCTTAACGGGAAATCGGTATGTGCCTCAGTAGTGATAGCACCGTAACCGAGAACACGAAACTTATTCATTTTATATTCAAGTACACCCCAGCCTACAATTGCATAACCCGGGTCAATTCCGAGAATAATCATATCACACTACCCCATAATAAATCAATTTATTATAGCATACTGAATTTTAATAAGCAATATATAATATATAAATTATCTATTATAAAAGAAAAGGCAGTCAAATGACTGCCTTTTAAGTTATTTGGTTTTCACGCTCTTAACCTTTGACCAAGAAGAATAAACTTTTTTACCGTTCACTATTTTATAAGTTCTGATTCTTACATAATACTTTTTCTTTGCTTTAAGCTTTTTAACGGTAGTTTTTGTAGTTTTCTGCTTCTTGATTGTTACGGTTTTCTTGTTTTTCTTAAACTTCTTGTCAGTT
>FR895330.1:13015-15693 GCA_000434995.1 Firmicutes bacterium CAG:341
TGAATTTCATAGCCCTTAACTCCCTTTGTTTTTGACCAAGTAAGTTCAACAGAGCCTTTTTTAGCCTTTAATTTTTTAACTGAAGTTTTTTTAGGTTTTTTAACTTGTGCAGGAGTTGCACTTCCTGCATTTGAAGCTTGCGAATTTGCCGATTGAGGCAATGTTGCAGCGGAATTTGAAGCAGTAGGATTTGTAGGCGCTGCCGTTGGCTTTTCGGTCGGCTTTACAGTTGGCTTTTCAGTAGGCTTTTCAGTTGGCTTTTCAGCAGGTCTTTCTAACTTATCAGTAAAGTCGTCTTTATAGCTATAATTGCAAACTTCACAAGTGTAGATTGTGTAACCCTGCTCATCATAAGTCGGTAAAACAACTTGCTTTGAATATGTATGCACACCTGTTGGGCTTATAACCGCTTCTTCCTGCTTGGTACAGGTATTGCATACTCGTGTTTTTTTACCCTCATCTACGCAGGTAGGCTCGGTTTCAACCGTCCATTCGCTCCAATCGTGAATATGCTTTTCAATCAATACCGATGAATTATTATCACCGATATTAACTTCGTTTGAATCACTTGTTACGCTTGCAGTAATAACTGCTCCGCCCTCTTCTTCATAAGTTAATTCATCATCACTTATATTAAACTGAACAATATTTGTTTGAAGCGGCAAAAGTGTATCAACATTAGAGGTGTAAACTTCATTTTCTCCGTTTTTGAATACAACATTCACATTTTTTGCTTCAACTGTACCTATATTGTGAATTTGGGCGGTAATTACATTTTCCGTGCCAAGCTTTTCAAGTGTAATATCATCTACCGATAAATCGGCATTACCCACTTCAAGCTGTGTATCTGCCGAAGCGTCACCGCTTGTTGCGTTTACTGTAACAGTTCGCCTTTCAAATGTTTCGCCGGAAGTTGACGGTACATAATCAAGTTCAACAACATCATAGTCACCTGACGGTATATCAACAGTTTTGTTTACACTTTGCGAATATCCCAATGAATCGGTAATTTCAAAATCAATTGATTTAATATTTTCTGTTCCGTTATTTTCTACCAAAACATTAAGCTTGGTTTGACCGTTACTGTTAAGCTGTGATTCATCAACGGTATCAAGCGTAACATCAAATTTATTAAATCCGTCTGTATTAAATACGCATAAATTTGTGCTTCCGTTTACAATACTTCCGTCTTGCTCTGTTCTTTCGGTAATGTTATATGCACCAAATAGCTTGCCACCGTAATTTTCAATACTCAACTGGCTTACAAGCTTGCCATAATCGGTAATTGCAACAGGTTCACTCCAAGCACCGTTCACAAGTTCGCTTGTATAAAATTCAGTACCCATATCGGATGTTTGTGACCAAACAGCTCTGATACCGTCATCGGTAGCAGCTAATTGAAGGTTACCTGCAATTTTGTTATTTTCAAGCGAAAGCTTCGGTGTATCACCGTCAAGCATATAAATACCGCTGTTTGATGTATAGAAAAGTGTATCATTTACACTTGCAAGCGAAGTCGGAATTTCCTGCTTATCTATTCCGTCATTATCTGTAATTTGAACTTTATTTTTATATAAGTTCAAATCATTTGTATTTTCGTTGCTGCAATCACTTTCAGCAGTATAATAAATATCATTGCCGATAACTTTAAGCTCATAAATATAGTTTAAGCCGCTGTAAACAGTTGATACATTGCCGGCAAAATCAGACTTCATAATTGAGCAGGAACTTGCCGAAAAGTCACTTGATGTGCAATTTACCCAATAAAATACAGGCTGTGAATTTTCAACTGCAATGCAAGGCAAATAATCAAATGTATCATTTGAAGTAATAGATTTAACATTATCAAATGAATTATTATTTGCATTGTATTTTGCAATTTTTATTTCTGCTTTTTTATTGAGTTCATCTAATCTTTCTTCATCACCTTTAGTGAATTTAGCATTGAATTTTTGATATGCAATATAAATATCATTACCAACTGCTGTTGCAGATACTTGGTAATCAATCATTCCGTCATCATCAACTGCTTTAGGTACAGACCAAGAACCGTTATTGTAAAGCGAATATACAAGCCTATATCTGTTATAAGTATCACGCGATGTGTCATCATCAACCCATATAAGCATCATTGTATTCCCTGCTGTTACAAGCTGCGGGCGCTGAAATTCATTAACAGATGATTCAAGGGTTGTATTTGCAAAAGTAAGCTTGCTTGCACTTCTTGCCTTGCGCTTTGCCGAAGTTTGCGTGCCGACCCATTTTTGATTATTTATATAATCACGGGATAAAAGCGTGGTTTTTTCACTTGTTTGGCTTACGGTTTTATCAATAAATTCAGTCATAGCATAGGTGGCTGCAATTTGGCGGCGAACCTGCTTTGACTTTGTACCGAAATATTCATCAAGCAAATTAAATGTTCCGTCAATAATCGTACCGCTTGCTTCACCGATAATATAATGTGCTTCCCAGCCTATTTCGCCATCAACACCAAGAGTAAAATGTTTTTTCTTAATGGCATATTCAACAGGCATTTCTGCTTTTGCATATACACCGCCTGATACTGCACCTTCAAGCCCGATACCCGCTCCGCCTTTAACTTTAGGTGTTAAATGAATAGTAACATCAAATTCAAAAGGAAAATCACCGTCAGGCACAGTTCTGCCGGCATTTGCAGT
>FR895331.1 GCA_000434995.1 Firmicutes bacterium CAG:341
CCGGATTTTGCAAGGCTGTTTGCGTTTAAAACAGTCATAGCTTCATCAATATTGATAGGCTTTTTCACCATAAAATATATAAATACGCCTATATGTAAAATAAAAGCAAATAGGAGCATGATTTTATATTTGGTATTTTCAGTTTTTTCTTTGTTATTTACCAAGGTATTTTTCATAAGTTATAAATCCATTTTGTTTTAAATTATTTATAAAAAACAGTATATTCACCAAAAGATTTGTATTTGTATAATTTTTTATCATATTTTAAAGTGCTTATATCATCTGTTTCAGCAATAAATACATCATCGTTTAATATTTTTTTGGGGCTTACAAAGTTAATTGAATTATTATTTTTGATTTTTAATGTGTTTTCATTTGGATTTTTGCTGTTAATATAAATATTTAACATTTCTTCTTTGGCGTTTGAGCTATCATATTCGTTTATATATTTAAACATTGTTGAAATATATAAACGCTGATTTCGTGCCATTTTAATAAATACAATATTATTATTTGAATAGACAATATCAATGCTGTTATTTGTTTTATTTTCGGCAAAATCCAATGAATTTGTTATTGATTTTTCATAAAAAATATCTGATTCTATTTTATCTTTATTAAAGTAATAGGCAAAGCTGCAACCGCTGATTGCAAGTGAACTTATTATTAAAGCAATGATTGTGATTTTTCCTATATTTTTTATTTTCGCACTGCTTATAAATTGTATTCCAAATGCAGTGCCTAAAATAAATATGTAATTATAAATATTAAATCTGTAAGTTGCTGAATAATAATATGCAAATCCAAATGATATGCAAGCTGAAATGCTAAATGATATAACTATAATTTTGGCTAAAGAAAGTTCTTTTTTTCTTGTAATGATTAAGTATATAATTCCAAGCAAAAGAAGTATTCCGCCGAATGAATTTTGATAATTAAAAGAGCAGGAATTTATAGTAACTAAATCTGGAAATACCGTGAAAGCAAATCCGCATATTACATTTTCGATAAATGAGGATGAACTTTCGACGGCTCTGTTGTAATACGGCATTTTTGAAATTGAAAAGCCGAGGAAATTAAGATTTTCAATTATACCGAACTGAACAAGTCCCTGTAAAATAAAAGGAATTGCTACAATAAAAATCGTAATAACGCTTATAATTGTATTTTTAAATGATACTTTTTTCTTAATCAGTAATATTAAGAAAAGAACTGCAAGAAGAACCGGTATAATAATCGCACTTAATATGTAGCAGTAAAATCCCAAGCCGAAAAAGAACATCGAAAAAACGAAATATTTGCTTTTTGTGCTGTTAATTCCTTTGGCAAGAAAGTACATTCCAAAC
>FR895332.1:0-4499 GCA_000434995.1 Firmicutes bacterium CAG:341
TTTATTTTCTTCTTTTTTCAAAATCCTACTTAACATTTTCGCTCCAATTTTTTTGAAAGCTTTGTGCCGATTTCATTAAGCTCTTTATCAAATAAAACAACATAAACCGTCATATCATTTTCAAGCAAAAAATCACGAATAGTATCAACTGCAACTTTTAGTGCCTGCGCTTTGGGGTATCCGTACACACCTGCGCTTATAAGAGGAAATGCTACTGTTTTAAAACCGTTTTCCTTTGCTATTGCAAGGCAATTTTTATAGCACGAAGTTAAAAGCTCCTTTTCATTATTATTTCCGCCGTGCCAAACAGGGCCTACCGTATGAATAACATATTTTGCGGGCAGATTATATCCCTTTGTAAGCTTCGCTTGCCCTGTTTTGCAGCCGCCGAGAGTCATACATTCTTTCAAAAGGCTTTTACCCGCTGCTTTATGAATAGCGCCGTCAACTCCGCCTCCACCCAAAAGAGTGCGATTTGCGGCATTAACTATGGCGTCAACTTCCATCTTTGTAATATCATTTCTGATTATTTCAATCGGCATAATTTACCCCTCATTCTATATAAGATAAGCATATAAAGTCAAACAGGCAGAGTTTTCACCCTGCCTGCCATAAATAAAATCAATTATTTAATTAAAGATGTACCTGTCATTTCAGCAGGCTTATCAAGTCCGAGCATTTGAAGCATTGTAGGTGCAATATCGCAAAGCTTACCGCCGTCACGAAGTTCTACACCGTCACCGCAGTTAACTGCAACAAACGGAACAGGATTTGTTGTGTGCGCTGTAAACGGTTCACCGTTTTCATCAAGCATTTTATCAGCATTGCCGTGGTCTGCTGTGATAAAGAGATTACCGTTCATTTCAATAACGGCCTCGGCAAGTGAGCCAACGCATGCATCAACAGTTTCAACTGCCTTTACAGCTGCCGGAATAATACCTGTATGACCAACCATATCGCAGTTTGCAAAGTTAACTATAATTGCGTCATACTTGCCGCTTCTTACAGCTTCATTAAGCTTTTGTGATACTTCAGGTGCGCTCATTTCAGGCATAAGGTCAAAAGTAGAAATTTTAGGTGATGCTACAAGAATTCTGTCCTCACCATCATACTGCTTTTCTTCGCCGCCGTTAAAGAAGAAAGTTACATGAGCATACTTTTGAGTTTCAGCAATACGAAGCTGGGTCATACCGTGCTTTGAAATATATTCGCCAAAAGTATTAACAAGAGTTTCAGGGCCGAAAGCAACTTTTACATTCGGCATCTGAGCGTCATATTGAGTCATACATACATAGTAAAGATTGAAAAATCCGTTCTTTCTTTCAAATCCGTCAAAATCAGGGTCTACAAAAGTACGGGTGATTTCTCTTGCTCTGTCAGGGCGGAAGTTGAAGAATATAACGCTGTCATCAGCCTTTACTCTGCCCTCACTGCCGCCGATTACAGTCGGAATTACAAATTCATCTGTAAGATGCTTTCCGTCTTCATCAACGGTTTCATATGAAGCCTTAACTGCATCAACTGCATTGTCAGCCTGGATACCCTCACCGTAAACTATTGCAGCATAAGCTTTTTCAACTCTGTCCCAAATATTATCACGGTCCATTGCATAAAATCTACCCATTACAGATGCAATTTTACCAACGCCGATTTCAGCCATTTTATCTTCAAGTTCTGCAAGATATTCAACAGCAGATGCAGGCGCAACATCACGGCCGTCAAGAAGAGCGTGAACATATACATTTTCCACACCGTTGTTCTTTGCCATTTGAAGAAGATGATAAAGATGTTCTATGTGTGAATGTACGCCGCCCGGTGAAACAAGGCCGATAAGGTGAAGTGCTTTGCCCTTTGCATTATCCATAGCACCTTTAAGTGCAGGATTTTTTTCTGCCTCGCCGTCTTCAAATGCCTTGGTAATTCTTGTAAGCGGCTGATATACTACTCTGCCGGCACCGATATTTGTATGCCCAACTTCAGAGTTGCCCATTTGCCCGTTAGGAAGACCTACATCAAGCCCGCTTGCACCAATATATGTCATAGGATACTGTGCCATAAGTCTGTCAAGGTTTGGCTTTTTTGCCATTGCAATTGCGTTTCCGTAATCACTGTCATTTTTGCCATAACCGTCCATTATACATAATACAACAGGTTTTTTCATAACTTTTCCTCCATATTGTTTTTCACAAAAAGTGGGTATGCCGAAACACACCCACCCATAAATTTATAATTACTTGCTTGCTGCTTTAACGATAACCGAGAAATCCTGTGCTTTAAGTGAGGCACCGCCGATAAGACCGCCATCAACATTAACCTTTGATGTAAGCTCATCTGCATTCTTGGCATTCATTGAACCGCCATACTGAATTGTAACTGTTTCAGCTACATCTGCACCGTAAGCCTCAGCAATTGCCGCACGAACAAAACCGTTGCCCTCATCTGCCTGGTCAGCAGTAGCAGTAACACCTGTACCGATAGCCCATACAGGCTCGTAAGCGATAACTACATTCTTAAGTTGGTCAGCAGTTACATTTGTAAGAGCCATTTTTGTTTGATACTTAAGAAGTGTTTCTGTATAACCGAGTTCTCTTTGCTCAAGAGTTTCACCAACACAGATGATTGGCTTTAATCCCTTTTCAAGAGCCTTAAGAGTTCTGAGGTTAACAGTCTGGTCTGTTTCGCCGAAATATGTTCTTCTTTCGCTGTGGCCGATTACTACATATTCAACACCGAGTTCAAGAAGCATATCTGCTGAAACTTCACCGGTGAAAGCACCGCTGTCTTTAAAGTGAACATTTTCAGCACCGATTTTAATGTTAGAACCCTTTGCAGCTTCAACTGCGGCAGGAATATCAACAAAAGGAACGCAAAGTACAACTTCGCAATCAGCGTCAGCTACAAGCGGCTTCATTTCGTTAATAAGAGCAGTAGTTTGAGCCGGAGTATTATTCATTTTCCAGTTACCTGCAATAATAGCTTTTCTTAAATCTTTTTTCATTATGTTTTACCTCGTAAAATAAATATATTAGTCTTTATCCTGAAGTGCGCAAATACCCGGAAGGTCCTTTCCTTCAAGGAATTCAAGTGATGCGCCGCCGCCTGTTGAAATGTGGCTCATCTTATCAGCAAAGCCAAGCTTTGTAACAGCAGCAACACTGTCACCGCCACCGATGATTGAAATTGCGCCTGAATCAGCAACAGCCTTTGCAATGCTGATTGTACCTGAAGCAAAGTTTTCCCATTCAGAAACACCCATAGGACCGTTCCAAATTACTGTGCCTGCACCCTTAATGGCATCTGCAAACAATTTCTGTGTTTCAGGGCCGATGTCAAGTCCCATCCAGCCGTCAGGAATATCATCACTGCTTACGATTTTTGATTCTGTATTTTCATCATATTCCTTACCAACCTTGTTATCAACAGGGATAAGGAATTTAACACCCTTATCTTTAGCAGTTTTCATCATTTCGCCTGCTTTTTCAACCCAGTCAGCTTCAAGGAGTGAATCACCGATATTGTGGCCGAAATACCTCATAAATGTGTAAGCCATACCGCCGCCTACGATGATTGTGTCGCACTTATCAATAAGGTTTTCAATTACACCGATTTTATCTGAAACCTTTGCACCACCGAGGATTGCAACAAGGGGTCTTTTAGGGTTAGCAAGTGCTCCGCCCATAAACTTGATTTCCTTTTGAATAAGGTAACCGCAGACTGCAGGCAAGTATGAAGCAACACCTGTTGTTGAGCAGTGAGCTCTGTGTGCAGTACCAAATGCATCGTTTACAAAAACATCAGCAAGAGAAGCAAGTTCCTTTGAGAAGTTTTCTTCATTCTTTGTTTCTTCAGCTCTGTATCTTACATTTTCAAGAAGCATTACTTCGCCGTCTTTAAGTTCACTTGCCATAGCTTTTGCATTAGCACCTACAACTTCAGGGTCTTCAGCAAGCTTAACTTCAACACCAAGATACTCTGAAAGTCTTTTAGCAACAGGAGCAAGGCTGAATTCAGGCTTGTATTCGCCCTTAGGTCTGCCAAGATGTGAGCAAAGAATAACTTTTGCACCGTGCTCCATCAAATACTTAATAGTAGGAAGAGCAGCTACAATTCTCTTATCATTGGTGATTTCACCATCTTTAAGCGGAACATTGAAGTCACAGCGAGCAAGAACTCTTTTACCATTAACATCAATGTCTTCAATAGTCTTTTTGTTTAAAGCGTCCATTGTTTTTACCTCTCATATATTTAATAATGATTATAAATAATTTTAACCGATAACAATTATATATTATTTTGCTTTATTTTGCAAGATATTATTACCTTTTTGGCAATATTACCAAGATTGTTTATTTTTTAACAATGTTTATATATAAAATTGCGAAAAATTAAGAGAAATCCGTTCTAAATCTGCTTATTTTTAAACAAATGCTTAATTATTGTTTGGCTGTGTAGTTCGCGGCAATTAAATGCATTAAAAAGCTGAAATAAAACAAAAAGCC
>FR895332.1:4563-22595 GCA_000434995.1 Firmicutes bacterium CAG:341
GCTTTTTGTTGGTGGAAGAGGGTGGATTCGAACCACCGAAGCTGAATAGCGACAGATTTACAGTCTGTTCCCTTTGGCCGCTCGGGAACTCTTCCATATTGGAGCTGGTGAACGGACTCGAACCCCTGACCTGCTGATTACAAATCAGCTGCTCTACCAACTGAGCTACACCAGCGTATCTCCAACGCTTGACTACTATATCATAATTTTAAATAATAGTCAAGTCCTTTTTTGATTTTTTTGAAATTTATTTGCCCCAATTTGATATAACTTCTTTAATCATTTCGGGGTTTTTAGTTGTAATATTATCCGGTTTAATTACAAGCATTTTTTTAGCATTGCGCTGTGAATCAACAGTCCAAACAGAAAGCTTATATCCCTTTTTATGCAAAAGATTTGAAAGTTGGCCGCCTGCAAATTTATAGTTACAGTTAATACCTATTGCGCCCGTATCTTCAAGCAACTTGATTATCTTTTGCCTGTAATCATCAGAAAAAGCCTTGAATTTTGACGGTGTATAATTAAGATAATAATCCATATTTGCGCAGTTTGACTCTTTCACTGCTTTAACATTTATGACTTCAATACCTGTTAAAAATGAACGGTCAATAAGATTATAATCCACCAAAAGTGCATGAAGCGAGTTAAGCACGCGGGTTTCCTTAATATCAAAATTTATTTTCATATCGGGAACATCTTTTATAAGCTTAAGTGCCTCTTCAAGCTCGGTTGCGTCATTGTTCGTTACAACTAAATCGTGGCTCATAACAACAGTTTTGTCAGGGCGTTGGCGAATATCAAGTTCAATAACTTTTGCTTTATTTTTTATTGCCGCTTTAACAGAATCAATAGTGTTCATTTCCGTATCATAAGCACCTGTATGTGCAGTAATGGTGAAATCATCCATTAAAGTAAGCTTCCTTTCAGCATAAGACTTGGTTACAGCATAATCGGCAACACCGACTATCATTGCAACGCTTGTCAAAAAAGCAAAAACCTGATATGAAAAATGTTTTGCCCATGTGGGTGTCATATTTCGTTTTAAAAATCTTTTAAATTTTTTCCATTTAGAGATTTTTTGAGCCATACGATTACCTACTTGTCATTATAAAAAATCGGATATAATAATAGTATGGGCGAAAAGGCAAAATAATGCCGAATCGCCCATTTTATATTATCTTAAAGAACCTGAATAGTTAGGTGCTTCCTTAGTAATTGAAATATCATGAGGATGAGATTCAATAAGGCCGGCACTTGTGATTTTGATAAACTTAGCGTTTGTTCTAAGTTCTTCAATAGTATGGCAACCGCAGTAACCCATACCTGAACGAAGACCGCCCATCATTTGATAAATTGTATCACCGAGAGGTCCCTTATAAGGAACACGGCCTTCAACCCCTTCAGGAACAAATTTCTTTGAACCCTTTTGGAAGTATCTGTCTGCACTTCCCTTATTCATAGCGCCGAGAGAACCCATACCGCGATAAACTTTAAACTGCCTGCCCTGATAAATTTCTGTTTCGCCAGGTGATTCCTCACATCCGGCAACAAGTGAACCCATCATAACGCATGAGCCGCCTGCTGCAATAGCCTTAACAATTTCACCGCTGTATTTGATACCGCCGTCGGCAATTACAGGAATACCGTATTTATTTGCTCTCTCTGCCGAATCATAAATAGCTGTGATTTGCGGTACACCGATACCTGCAACTACACGGGTTGTACAAATTGAACCCGGGCCGATACCAACCTTAACTGCATCTGCACCGGCTTTAATAAGTGCCTCTGTTGCATCGGCAGTAGCAACATTACCTGCAATAAGTGAAATTTCAGGGAATGCATTTTTGACTGTTTCAACGCTCTTCATAATATTATGGCTGTGTCCGTGAGCAGAGTCAAGAACAAATGCGTCAACACCTGCGTCTGCAAGTGCTTTTGCACGGATAAGAACATCATCGGTTACACCCAATGCAGCGGCGCAAAGAAGTCTGCCTTTTTTATCCCTTGCTGTGTTAGGATACTTAACACTCTTTTCAATATCTTTAATTGTAACAAGACCCGAAAGCTTACCGTTTTCATCAACAAGCGGAAGCTTTTCAACTTTAGAACCCATAAGTACTTTTTTAGCCTCTTCAAGAGTTGTACCCTTAGGTGCTGTAACAAGCTGTGATTTCGGAGTCATAACTTCAGAAATTTTAACGCTGTAATCAGTCATAAAGCGCATATCACGGTTAGTAAGAATACCAACAAGAGTACCATCATCTTCACAGATAGGTACACCGCTTATGCGATATTTATTCATAAGTTCTTCAGCATCACTTGCAAGGTGATTTGGTGAAAGGAAAAACGGATTTGTAATTACACCGTTTTCACTTCTCTTTACTTTATCAACTTCATCAGCCTGCTCTTCAATGGTCATATTTTTATGAATAACACCGATACCGCCTTCTCTTGCAATGGCAATTGCCATTCTTGATTCGGTAACGGTATCCATTGCAGCAGTCATAACAGGAATATTAAGTGTAATATCCTTTGTAAGCTTGGTTTGAAGCTGAACTTTATCTGGTGTTACATCACTCTCTGCAGGAATGAGAAGCACATCATCAAAAGTCAAGCCTTCTTTTACAAATTTTGCACCGTATTCGCTCATTAAATTCCCTCCGTTTACAAGTATTAAATTATATTATTAAAATATTTTTACTATAATAGCACTTTTCAGCCGGATGTTCAAGTATATAATTTGCACAAATTATATTAAACTGCGGCAAAGCTATTTGTTACTTACTTGCCCTTACAATTGCCCTTGCGGTTTGCTCAACTGTATTTTGCCCGCAATTTATTACTGCCTGCGCCCATTTATTATATAAAGGGAGCCGCTCTTTATACATATCTTCAAGTGTTTCACCGCCTTGAAGCATTATACCGCGGGTTTCAAGATTGCTTATTCTTTTGCACATATCATCATAGCTTAAATGAAGATAAATTATCTTTCCAAGGCTTTTTAAATGCTGCATTGCTTTATCTGAATATATAACCGAACCGCCTGTTGCAATTACAGTACCTTTTAAATCAAGGGAAAGAATTGCCCTTTCCTCGGCTTTTGCAAAATATTCCACACCGTCGGCGTTAATTATTTCTTGCAAACTTCTGCCTTCAAGATTTTGAATCAGCAAGTCTGTATCATAAAAATTTTTAAGCAGCATTTTAGCCGATACAACACCGCAGGTAGATTTACCGCTGCCCGGCATTCCGATAAGCACAATGTTTGAATTCATTTATTTTTTTCTCCCGTTTTTGCAATAATCATATAAGGGGCAAGAATCGCAAAGCGGCTTTCTTGCCGAGCAGGTATCACGCCCGAAAAGAACTATTCTGTGGCAAAAATCAGAGCCTTCATCACTTGGCACGATTTTTTTAAGTTCAAATTCAATTTTCTTGGGGTCGGTAGTATTTACAAGCCCAAGCCTGTTTGAAATTCTAATCATATGGGTATCAACAACTATGCTTTCTTTACCGTAAACATCGCCCACTATTAAATTTGCTGTTTTTCTGCCGACACCCGGAAGTTTAATCAAATCTTCAATATTATCAGGTACTTTTCCGCCGAAATCATCTCTTATCATTTTCGCCATACCTATAATTGAAGTTGCTTTGTTTTTATAAAATCCGCAAGACCTTATGTAATTTTCAACATCCTTTACATCGGCATTAGCATAATCATCAAGTGTTTTGTACCTTTCAAACAGTGCCGGAGTTACAAGATTTACCCTTGCATCCGTACATTGTGCCGAAAGCCTGACTGCTACCAAAAGTTCAAACGCATTTGATGAATTAAGTGAACAAATTGCATTTGGATATTCTTTTTTTAATATTTCAATTACATTTAATACTCGCTCTTTTTTAGTCATTTCTTATTTTTTACTCTGTCCCAATATGATTTAAACGCCTGCTCGTTTTTATTAGGCCCAAATTCATAATATTTTTTGTTTTTAATCCTGTCAGGAAGATATTGCTGATAAACCCAGTGATTTTCATAATCGTGCGGGTAAACATAAAATTGCCCTTTTTCTTCGGCATCTTCACCGTCAAAATGTTTATTTTGAAGTTGGCGCGGAATCGGCCCGTAGTTTCCGCTTTGAACATCAGCCATTGCTTTATCAATCGCCGCTTCGCCCGAATTACTTTTCGGTGCTGTTGCAACAAGAATAACTGCGTCTGCAAGCGGAATACGAGCTTCCGGAAGCCCGACCATCATAGCTATATCAACAGCAGATTTAACTATCGGAATAATTTGAGGATAGGCAAGGCCTACATCTTCACAGGCACAAACCACAAGCCGCCTGCAAGCCGACGGTAAATCACCGGATTGCAAAAGCCTTGCAAGGTAATGCAAAGCTGCGTTTGGGTCAGAGCCGCGCATACTCTTTTGATAAGCTGAAATTATATCATAATGTTCATCTGAATCGCGGTCATAACGCACAGCACTTTTTTGCACAAATTCCTTTGCAAGGGAAGTTGTTATATTTTTCTTTCCGTCAACAGTCGGTGTGGCAAAAAAGCAGTTTTCAACACTGTTAAGCGATTTTCTTACATCACCGCCGCAGCCTGATGCTATACGCTTAAATACATCTTCTTCAATATCAAGCTTCACCTGATATTCATCAGCTAAAATATTAAACCCTCTTTTTATTGCAGGAATAACCTCATCAGGTTCCACACTTTTGAATTCAAACACGGTTGAACGGGAAAGAATAGCCGGATAAATATAAAAATACGGATTTTCGGTAGTTGACGCAATAAGCGTTATTTTTCCGTTTTCTATATATTCGAGCAGTGATTGCTGCTGTCTTTTATTAAAATACTGAATTTCATCAAGATAAAGCAGTATCCCGTTAGGTGCAGAAAAAGTATCAAGCTCATTAACTATATCTTTAATATCCTGAGTTGACGCAGTAGTACCGTTTAACCGGCGCAAGCTCCTTTTGGTTTTACTCGCAATTATTGACGCAACCGTAGTTTTGCCCACTCCGCTCGGCCCGTAAAATATTAAATTAGGAATATCACCTGCTTCAATAAGGCGCCTTAATGCCTTACCTTCGCCAAGCAAATGTTTTTGACCTACAACATCGTCGAGTTCAGTAGGACGAATACGGTCTGCAAGTGGTTTATTCATACATTCTCCAATAAATCAATTTAATACAGATATTATAAATAATATCTTATTTATTTTCAACACTTTGTGCTTTTGAATATGCACAGCCGCAAAAATTTTGGCGGTAAAGATTATATTCTTTTGAAAGCACTATCGAGCGTTTATATCCCTCTTTTTTCTTAAAATCGGAGGGAAGCCATTTTACATCTAATTCTTTTTCAAGTTCAAATCCGATTTCATTTATCTTTTGTGAATTTTTAAGCGGGCTTATGGAAAGGGTGGTGCAAAAATAATCAAAATTATTTTTCTTTGCAAGCTCGGCTGTTTTTTCAAGCCTTAAGCGGTAACACCTAAAGCAGCGTTCCCCGCCCTCTTTGCAAAGCTCATATCCCCTTGCAATATCCAAAAATTCGTTATAATCATAATCACAATCAAGAAACGATACGGGATATTTTGTTTTCATTTCACCGATAAGGCGCAATTGCTCGCTCTTGCGTTTTTCATACTCCTCTTTAGGTGAAATATTAGGGTTATAATATAGTACGGTTATTTTGAAAAACTGCGATAAATATTCAATAGTATAGCTTGAACATGGAGCGCAGCAACTATGTAGCAAAAGAGAGGGCGATAAGTCCTCTCTCATATTTTGCTCTATCAATTTGTCTAATTCTTTTTGGTAATTTATCTTATTCATCAGCTTAAATAATTTTTCGGGTTTACGCGTGAACCGTTAAGTCTAACTTCAAAATGGCAATGCGGACCTGTGGAATTACCGGTTGAACCGCTTTTTGCAATTGTTTCACCTTTCTTAACGGTATCGCCCGGGGAAACAAGGATTGAAGAATTGTGAGCATAAAGAGTAACCACACTTCTGCCCTGCGAATCAGTACCGTGATAAATCATTATGTAATATCCATAACTGTAATTAAGCCTTTTAACAGTGATAACCACACCCTTTTGTGCTGCCACAACTTTTGAGCCGGTTGCACAAGGGAAATCAATACCGCCGTGATATTTGCCCGAAGAATAATTAGGAAAACCTGCGGAAATACCGTGTTTACCCGGCACAGGATATTTCATATTAAGCACAGCGTCACTCTTTGAATAAACATCGCTTTTGCTTTGGTCAATTGCTTCCACCTTTTGTGAAGTTTTGCCTGCAACTGCGGTAGTGATTTCATCAGGCGGCTTAACGCCTGAAATAACAGCTTGAATTTCACTTTCAACCTGCTCTATTAACGCACTGTCCTCATTTCTGAATTCGGTATATTGCTTATTTTGAGCAGTAAGTTCTGCCAAAAGCCTGTCACTTTCAGCTCTGTCGGTTGCAAGTGAAGCCTTTTTACTTGCAATTGAATTACTGTTTTGCTCAATAGTTTTTTGCTTTGCGTTAAGTTCCTTTTTTTGCGAATCAAGTTCCGCTTTCTTTTTATCAAATTCAGATTTTTTATCTGCCAAGCCATTCTTTTTAGTTGTAACTTCCTGCATTTTGGAATTTACTTCTTTAAGAAGTCTTGAATCACTTTTTGAAACGGTTTTAATCATTTCATATCTGGTTAAAAAGCTCGAAATATCCTTGCAAGTCAAAAGGGCGGTAAAAACATTGTAGCTTCCGCTCATATACATAGCTTTAAGCCTGAAGCAGTATGCGCTATATACAGCCTGGAATTCGCTGTAAAGTTTATCATACTCTGCCTGCGCTTTATCAACTTCCGCCTGCAATGCATCAACTTTTTTTTGATTTGCTTCAATCTTCTTTTCAAGCTTCTTTTTTTCATCTTGAATTTTTTGATTTTTATCTTCAAGAATGGTTAACTGCTCGTTTATGTAGCCGATTTTTTGGTCAAGAGTATCAATATACTCTTCCGTTACTTTTGAGCTTTTTTCCAATTCTTTAAGCTTTTTATCGGCTTTTTTTAAATTTTCTTCAAGTTCCTTTTGCTGCTCTTTAAGCTTTTGCTCCGCTTCCTTCGCGCTCAAAGTGGTGCTTTGCGAATTACTTGCACCTTCTGCCTGCGAAGCGGTGGTGGCAGGAGCATTTTGAGTTTGAGCAGCCGTAGTTGTTTCAGCCGCGAAAGCAGTTGTTCCAAAACAGTTACCAAGCACAAAAGCACTTGCAAGAACTAATGATAATATTTTTTTATTCACGCTTTACATTCCCTTAAAATAATAAATATATAAAACTATTATATTACCTTTACGGTAAATAATAAGTCGGATTTACACAATTACGGTATTCTGCCGTTGGGGTTCTGACTTCAAAATGGCAATGCGGACCTGTGGAATTACCGGTTGAACCGCTCCAAGCAATTTGCTGCCCTTTGCTGACATACTGCCCCTCGCTCACAAGCCTTGATTTATTGTGAGCATATAAAGTATAAACATAATTGCCGGCTGAATCTGTTTTGTCGTGCATAATAACGATATATCTGCCATAGCTTCTGTAACTTCCGTCAGAATTAGTTAAGTCTTTAGAAATAATAACTATACCTGATTCTGCCGCAACAACAGCGGAACCTGCCGGGCAGGAAAAATCAACACCCGTATGCCCTGCATACCCTGCCGAACCGTATCCGCAAGTTATTTTAGTCTGGCTCGGAACGGGATAAGTCATTTTAAGTTTTGAATCATCCTCGTCTTTAGTGGTTGCTTCGGTAGTGGTTTCCTGCTTTGTTGTTGAATTATTATCCTGTGCCGCCTGAGTAGTTGTGGTGGTCGTAGTGGTAGCAGCTTTCTTTTTCTTTTTTGCTTCAAGCTTCTTTTTGTAAATTTCGGCAGCTTTTGCAATTTCTGCATTCACTGCGTTTAGTTCAGCCTGGTCTTGATTTCTGTATTCACTGTATGTCTGCTGTTCATCTTCAAGCTGTTTAAGCAGTTCATCACTTTCAGCCTTTTGGCTTTTATACGCACTTTGCTTTTGCGTGTAATCCTGCTGCTGATTTTCAAGCGTAGAAATTGAAGTGGTAAGGTTTTGCCGAGTTGTTTGAAGCACAACTTGGTCATTTTTAAGAGTTTCCTGCTTTTTTTGCATTTCAAGCTTTGTTTTTGTAAGCTCATCTGCCTGCGATTTAACCGATTGCAAAAGATCCTTATCATTTTTTGAAACGCGCTTAATCATTTCATATCTTGTAAGAAGAGTTGAAAGGTCAGGGCAGGTTAAAAGCATTGCAATTGTGCTTGTTTCGCCGCTCACATAAATAGCACGGATACGCTGATAATAAAGGCTTAAATTTTGGTTAAAGCTTTGCTCAAGCTGTGCATTTTTACTTTCAAGATTTGTTACATCAAGCGAAAGCTGTGCAATTTGCTCTTCATTATCCTTATATTGCTGTTTTAAATCCTCAATCTTTTTCTTTGAGTAACCTATCTTGTTTTCGGAATAATCAAGTTGCTTTTTAAGATATGAAATCTTTTCATCAAGTGCATCTATATATTCTTTTGTTTCCTTTGATTCCTTTCCGAGTGATGAAAGCTTGGAATCAAGTTCTTTTATCTTTTCCCGAATTGCAGCCTGCTTTTCTTCGGCAGTCATTCCTGCATATTCGTCACTTTGCGATGAATCATCGTTTGCATAGCAAATAACATTTGCCGGATAAGCCAACAAAAAGGCAGTAGCCAACAAAACAGCTAAAATTTTAGTTAAAAAACTTTTCTGTTTCATTGGCTACACCCCTTTAAATATTTGTATTTTATAAGTAGTTATTTGGATTAACTCTGCTTCCGTTTACACGAACTTCAAAATGGCAATGCGGACCTGTTGAATTACCGGTTGAACCGCTGTGGGCAATAACCTGCCCTCTTGATACCTTATCGCCAACGCTGACCGAAATGCTTGAATTATGTGCATATAATGTTGACAATCCGTCACCGTGGTCAATAATTATGTATCTGCCGTAACTATAATTAAGATATTTAACAAGAATAACCGTTCCTGATGCGGCTGCATATACATTTGAGCCTGTCCTTACCGGGAAGTCGATACCGCCGTGATAACCGCCGGAAGAATAATTAGGATAACCGGCTGAAATAGAACGCGAATCGGTTGGATAACCAAGCTGGCCGGAGCCGCCGCCTGTTGAACCCGAAATTGAACCGCTGCCCCTTGAAGCTGAGGCAATTGCTGCACGGATTTCACTTTCAACCTGCTCAAGCTGTGCCTGATTTGTTTCAATAAGTTCCATATACTCGCTTGACTGACTTGAAAGTTCCTTCATAATAGAGTTACATTCTGCAACTTCCGAATCAAGCTCACTTTTTGATTTGTTAATTTCATCAATGCTTGATTGAAGCTCTTTCTTGTTAGATTCAAGCTGCTTTTTATCATTTGTTAATTCTGTTCTCTTTTCTTCAAGCTTCTTCTTTTCTTTCTCGATTTCCTCCATTTTCTTCATAAGGTCATCAAGAATTGCGTTGTCCTGCTGTGAAACGGATTTAACCATTTGCGCACGGGTAAGCATTGAACTTACATCCTTACAGGTAAGAAGCACTTCAAGGGTAGAAGCCGAACCCGAAATATACATAGCGCGAAGTCTTTGGCAATAAATCTGATATGTTTGGTCAAATTCTGCTTGCTTTTGGTCAATCTTCGCCTGAGCTTCTGCAATATTTTGCTCTGTCTTTGCAATCTTAACACCGATTGCATCAATTTCTGCCTGCAAAGCAGATTTATCCTCTTCAAGAGAATCTATCTTGTCCTGCAATAAATTTATTTTTGACCTGAGAGCTTCAAGATATTCCTGATTTTTCTTTTTTTCTGCAGAAAGCTTATTCAGTTTGCTTTGAGCGCTGTCAATCTGCTGTTGAATTTTTTGCTTTTCACTTCTGAGTTGTGATGTTGATTTGGCTTCAGCCGAAATAACACCGCTGAAAGTGCCGACAAAAAATGCAAAGCTTAAAATCAATGACAGTGTTCTTTTCATACTAAATGCCACTTATTTCACTGCCTTCCTTATTCAAATATTTTCTCATAGTGATGAGCGAACCGCCAACACCTGTTAAAACACCGATAGCAACAAATATGCCAAGCATCGGAAGGGCATAATCAGCAAATTTAAGGAAGCTTAATCCGTTGAAGGAATTAAGAAGATCTGAAAATTCTTTAACCGCAAGTTCATAAAGCCCCCAAACAAATCCCAAGCTGATAACGCCCGATGTTATGCCCAAAATCATACCCTCTACCACAAACGGCAGGCGGACAAACGAGTTTGTAGCACCAACCGATTTCATAATGCTGATTTCTAATCGGCGGCTGTATACCGTAAGCTTGATTGTGTTTGAAATAATAAACACGGAAATAAGGAACAAGACTGCAATAATTACAATTGCAACAACTGTGATTCCCTGCCTTAATGCTACAAGCTTTTTAGCGAGATTTTTATTTTCCCTGATTGTATCAACATGCTGAAGCTGCTTAAGTTTAGATACGGTTTCATCAAATTGGTCAAGGTTTTCAACAGTTACTTTATATGCATTTGGAAGCGGAATATCAGAGCTGATTTGAGTAAAGAACTCTGCCTGTGCTTCTTCCATAGTGTTAAGCTGTTCCTGCCAAGCTGATTCCTTTGATACAAATTCAACACTTTTGATATTTCCGCAAGCGTTAATTTCATTTTGCATATTTGCAATATCATCCGGTGTTGAATCATCGGAAATATAAACCATAATAACATTTTCTTCTTCAATCTTGCCGAGAAGTGAATCAATGTTAAGGAATATCATAGATGCCGAGCCGATAAGAACAAGGCAGCTCATAAGTACACAAATTGAAGCGATAGACATCATCCTGTTTGTCCAAGTGTTTCTAAAGCCTTCTTTAATTAAATATTTTAAGCTTGCGCCTGTCATTACTGCTCACCTCCCTGATTTTCCTCTTCGCTTACAACATTTTCAAGGTTGTCAAATACATCTTCTTCGTCATCTTTCGGCAAAACATTTACATCGTCGATTTCAACATCTTCATCAAAGAAGAACATATCTGTATCTGCCTTAGGGTTCTCCCCTGTAAATTGAGCGTGAGTAGGGTCAGGAGTATCTGATACAACCTCACCGTTTTTAATAACAATAACTCGCCTTTGGAAAGAGCGAACCAAATCATGCTCATGCGTTACCATAATAACGGTAGTGCCGGCATTATTGATTTTGGTTAAAAGGCCTACGATTTCATGGCTCATTTCAGGGTCAACATTACCCGTAGGTTCGTCCGCAATAATTACTTTAGGGTTATTAACGAGTGCTCTTGCAAGCGAAACTCTCTGCTGCTCACCGCCTGAAAGTTCATTCGGCATTGAACGCGCCTTTTGTGAAAGACCTACAAGCTGAAGAATATAAGGAACTCTTTTACGGATTTCCTTTTCTTTCGCGCCGATAACACGCATTGCAAATGCAACATTATCGTAAACCGACATTTTAGGAATAAGGCGGAAATCCTGGAATACGATTCCCATTTCTCTTCTGTAATAAGGAACTTGCTTTTTCTTAAGAGTGGCAGATGAATAATCGTTAAAGATTATTTCGCCCTCAGTCGGCTTCTCCTCATGCATAATAAGTTTTAAGAATGTACTTTTACCTGCACCCGAAGAACCTACAACGAAAACAAATTCTCCATCTTCAATCTTAATATTTACATTTGAAAGGGCATGAGTACCGTTACTGTCGTATACCTTTGATACATTTCTGAATTCTATCACGATTTTTTCCCCTTGTTATATAATTTGTGCTTATACGCACTTTTTCACTTTAATATTTATATAATATATCAACTTATAAGATAAATCAAGATGTTTTTGTTACTCTTTTGTAAACAAGAGTTACAATTTTTAAAAAATCAGCCTGATTAGGTCGTTTTGGCGGATAAAAAAACATCAAATTTTTTTGAAAACAATTATTTTTTGACGAATATGCCGATAACAAAACCATAAATCAAAATATACAATGCTTTTTGTTTAATCAAATCGTTTTATATCCATTTTTTCTTTTTAAAAATATAAATCAAAGTCAAAACAACTGCTATATTGAGTAAAATCACATAAACATAACCGTAGCGAAACGATATTTCAGGCATATATTTAAAATTCATTCCGTACCAACCGACTATTACAGTCATAGGCAGAAAAACAGATGTAACAACGGTGAACAGCTTCATTATTTCGTTTTGCCCCCGGTCAATGCTTGTTTGATAAGCATCCCAAAGGTGCGTTACGCTGTCACGCTGTATATCGGTATTTTCTTTATATCTAACTGCTTTATCGCGAAAAAGTTTAAAAAGTTTTAATGATTTTTCATCCAATATTTCATTTTCGTTTTCTATAAAAACCTCGGTTACATCAATAAGTTCTTCATAAAAAGCACGAAGCATTAAAAGCTCCTGCTTTTTTTCAATCAATAATTTGCCGAAATTATCGCTTACATTTTTATCAATAACCGCTTTTTCAAGAGCCGAAATATCTTCCTCCTCATTAAAATTTGCAGAGCACTGCTTTGCAATAATTTCAAGAAACGAGCATATCAATTTTTCTGCTGTCACACTTTCGCAGGTGCAATTTGAAAGTGCGTTTAAAAAGCATTTTTGGTTAAACGAAAATTCATCATAAATATCAACAGCCATAATCATATTTTTCATTACGATAAGTGCTATTTCATTATTTTTATTATTGTTACACATTATATTTAAGCGCAAAAAAGTCAAATCATCATTTAAAAATTTGGTTAAAAAATTTTTATCACTGTCTTTTTTGCAAAGTTCTACAATATTTTTAGGCAAAGAAAAAACGGTGGCGAGCCGTTCAAACTCGCCAACCGTCATAAATCCTGCACAAAGCATATTTTTGCTTATTTCTTCTATTTCAATACTCTTAAGTTCATCATCAAAAACATAAAACACATTATCACCGATAATAGTTTCTGCCTTTATTTACAAAATATTATTTTTTCTTAACCTTATTGAGCATTGCGTTTATTTCAAGAATTTGCTCTTTTGTAAACTTACCGCCAAGCATCATAAGCCCTCTTTTTACGGTAAATCCTTTCAACATATCAATCATAGTTTTGTTGATGTCATTAAGCTTAAAGCCCATAATTTCAGCACCCTGCTTTTTCTTGCCTTTTTCTTTAGGACCTTTTGGTGTGAGAGCCTTTTTCATTTTCAACAGAAGCTTTACTGCACAAATCTTACCTCTGAATGTTGAAAGAATATCACCCAAAGTATCGTTTACACTGTAATATCCTGCCGGAGTTTCAATTTCAAACCAATTGATTACCGCGCCCTCTTCTTTAAGCCTGTAATCTTCATTAAACTTATCAACTTTTTTGATTTTGGATTCATCGGTCAATTCGCCTGCTTTAGCAACAAGTGTTGTTTCACCCTCGTTTTTAACTTCAAAGTAGAAAAACGGGAATTCGCCCTTTTTCTGCTTTCCTACACTTTCACCGTTTGCGAAAAGTTCAACTTCATCAAGATTTGTATAAACAGTGATTTTAGTTACATCCTCAACCCTGTCAACATATCTTTTACCGCAAATATGAAGCATAGGCTTTTTTGAAAGCCAAGCCTGATATGCATAAAAACTGTCTTTTTTATACTTTCTGTCAAATGTAACAAGGCCTTTATGGTTCATACCGTTTTCGCCGCCTTCTGCGCGGGCGTCGGCAGCAAAGTCAAACATATTCCAAACATGAGTCGCCCACATATACGGCCTTTTTGCTATTTGCTTAATTACTTCTTCGTGATAATATGCTTGGTATTCCTCTGTATAATCGCCCTGTTCGGGATTGCTTGTGTGCCAATTAAGAGCCTCGCATCCGTACTCGCTCATACCAATTGCTTTATTAGGATATTTCTTATGGAAATTATCAAACCAATCGCCATACATTGAAACATCACCGCCGTACCAGCCAAAATAATGGTTATACGAAAGCACATCGGAAATATGCACATATTCCTCATTGATATTGCACGCTGTAAGAACTGCTTCGGTGGTAGGCCTTGTTTTATCAATTGAATGAACAAGGTCATTTAGCATTTTATGATTTTGCACGATGGCAGGTGTTGCCCCGCCCATTGATATTTCGTTTGAAAGTCCCCAAACCACAATTGACGGATGATTGTAATTTTGAAAAATAAGTTCTTTCATTTGTGATATTGTATTTTCAACACCTTTTTCAAGATGCTTTGAAATATACGGAATTTCAGCCCATACGATTATACCTCTTTCATCACACAAATCATAAAAATACTGTGCGTGCTGATAATGCGCAAGGCGGATTGTATTTGCACCCATTTCGCAAATTAAATCCATATCTTCCTTATGATGTTCAGGTAAAAGGGCATTGCCTATATGCGGCCTGTCCTGATGCCTTGAAACACCTCTTAACGGATATGGCCTTCCGTTTAAAATAAAGCCTTTTTGTGCGTCAATTTC
The DNA here is from genome assembly GCA_000434995.1 of Firmicutes bacterium CAG:341. Classification (GTDB taxonomy): domain Bacteria; phylum Bacillota; class Clostridia; order Oscillospirales; family Acutalibacteraceae; genus Eubacterium_R. Next base: position 19,132 of record FR895332.1, read on the forward strand.
AAATGTGCGGCAGCCGAAACGGGATTTAACTTCATCTGCAACCTGCCCGTCTACTATAAGCTTTGCACTTGCATTGTAAAGAAATGGGTCATCAACACCATCCCAAAGGTGAACATCTTTAATTTCAAGCACAGCACTCGGGTTTTTGCCGCTCACCTTTGCTTTTGCAACAACTTCGTTTCCGTCATCAATTTCAAATTCGACTTCACCGTTGCAATATGCATCAAGTGTGATTTTTGCATCATTTCCACTGATGACAGGGGTTACAGCAAAGCTTGTTGAGCCATAAAAGTCAAGGTCAAAATGATTTTTTGAAACACCGATAAGCTTGACATCCCTATAAATGCCACCGTAAAAAGTAAAATCGGCAACTTGCGGATACACATAATCATTCGGTGAATTATCTGCTGTAACAACAAGCAAATTTTCATCCTTAATATCATCAAGCTTAACTCTGAAAGCGGAATATCCGCCGTTATGCTCACAAAGTTTTTTACCGTTAAAATATACTTCGGCTGTTGAATTAACACCGTCAAGCTGAATATAAATTTCTTCACCCTGCGGCATTTTATCTTTAGTTAAAATCTTGGCAAAATACCCTTTGCCGCGATAATAATCATTTCCGCCGTCTTGCCCGTCATCACCGTTCCAAGTATAAGGCAAATCAACATCTTGCCAATCATCAGGCAGTTCACTCGGCACACTGCTTACACCTTTAGAAAATTTCCAGCCTTTATTTATGTTTAAAATCTCACGCATAAGATACCCCTTCCATTCTAAAATTATATGTATATTATAAACTATTATTAAAGTTTATTCAATTAACATAATGTAAAAAGAGCTTGGAAAAATTTCCAAGCTCTTTGATTAGTTAAATTATTACTTTCTAACTACGCCCTTTGTTTCCTTAAGATATTCATCGGAAGCAGGGAATGTGTTTTTATAAGTGATTGAAAGAGATGCACTCTTATCTTTAATAACTGTAACAGTAGCGTGGTTAACAGCTACTTCTGCAACCATATTGTACTCAGCCTTGGTGATTTCCTTAGTCTTTGTATCAATTGTGCAAGTTACAGTACCGCCCTTATAAGTAACCTTAATGTTATCTTCAGCAGTACCCTGTGCAAATGAAATTACAGAAATTTGAGCAACAGTGCTTGAAATATCACCGAGAACTTCAAAGAAGTTACCCTGTGAGTCCTCACCTCTCATACTCATTTCTGCAGCCTTTGGCTGAATTACCATTGTGATAGTACCGTCACCGTTATCTGTGATGTTAGCATCAAGAATATCATCCTTGGTTACATATGACTTTGTGAAGTCCTTTTCGCCAGGATTTGCTTCATCTGTATTTGAATTATCAAGCTTAGGGTTACGGTTGTTACAAGGTACAAGACCGTAAATATTCGGCTTAAATAAACCATCAACGATACCAGGAACAAGCTTGTTAATAACTGCATTTTCCTTACCGTCAATCATTACAGAACCAACATTGATTTCTTCGTTACCGAGAAGTTTGTAGAATGTTTCTGTTCCGCCGTCTTGGTTAGTATACTCAGCAGTAAGGCTCTTAGTATAATCATATGCTTCCTTATAATAGTTAGCAACATCTTCAAGTGACTTGAAGTCAACTCCGCCGTATGTACCGGCTTCAAATGGCTTTTCAAGAACAGAAGTATCGTCTGAAGAGCCTGCCTCTTCACCTTCTGTTTGGTTTTGCCAACTACCGTCTTTAATTTGATGGATAGCTTTAATAGCTCCGTTAGTTACATAATTTACTTTTGCACATCCTGCAAATGAGCTTGCAATCAAACCGGTAGCAAGCACAAGGCATAAGCCTTTCTTCACATATTTGTTCATTTTCAGGGGTCCCCTTTCAGAATTATACGAATCCGTTTTATAAAACGCTACATACTAAATTTATATTAAATCTCACAAAAAGTCAATAGAAATTTTAAAAATAAGTCATAATTTTTAAAAAATTCATTTTTACATTGAGATTTATACAACATTATGATATACTATTTTCGATAAATAACGAGTATTAGGTTGTATTTAAAACTAAGGAGTGACGAAAATGAGATGTAAAAACTGCGGCGCAGATAATGATGATAACAGATACATATGTGAAGTATGCGGTTCTCCGCTTTATGATGAAGATGATTTTGACAATGCCGCCAACGATGATAACGATAAAACCCAAACTTTCAAAGCTGTAAACGGTGAAAATTATCAACCACAAAACAATAACAATAATAACAATAATGATTATAATGATAATCAATACGGCAAACCGCAAAACAATAACGGCAGCAACAAAAATTCTGAAAAAAAGAGCCTGATAATTATTGCTATACTTGCTGTTCTTCTTATCGCAATCGTTTCAAGCATTGCTGTAATTGCGCATAATAAAAATAAGGATACCTCAACTACAACACCGCTTACCAAGGTTTCAGATAGAGACGAGCTTTCAAGCAGCAGCACCACAAAAGAAAGAACTACTGAAAAAACCACCGAATCTACCACTGAAAAAACCACAAAGGAAACCACAAAATCCCTTTGGATAATAAACACAAGTTCAAGCGGCGGTGGCCAAACTCAAGGTGACGGTAAGTATGAAAACGGTAAAACCGTAACTCTTGTTGCAACTGCTGATGAAGGCTATCAATTTGACGGTTGGTATTCTAACGGAATAAAAGTAAGCAGCAGTGAAAAATATTCATTCACCGCAAATCAAAACGCAAGCTTTTCGGCGGTATTTGCCCCTGTTGAAACCCAAGCTCCTGATACTACCGTAGCCGAAAGTACAAGCAGTGACATCGTTTTCGGCGAATAATATTAAGGAAGTGTTTACCGTGACAAAAGGAAAAGTTGCCAGAGAAAACTTTATGAACGGACTTAACTGTTCGCAAGCAGTTGCTGTGGCATTTGCAGATGAAATGAATATGCCGAAAGAACTTGTGGCAAAGCTTACAATCGGCTTTGGCGGCGGAATTGGCAGAATGAGAGAAGTATGCGGTGCTGTTTCGGGAATGACTTTCGTGATTTCAGCTCTTTATGATGATGAAAAATCCGATATTTACAAGAGAGTTCAGGCAGTAGCAAATGAATATAAGGAAGAAAACGGTTCAATTATATGCCGTGAACTTCTTGGCATTTCAAAGCCGGGGCCGGATTCACCGATTGCCGAAAAACGCACAAAAGAGTATTACAAAAAGCGCCCTTGCCCTGAACTTGTAGAACTCGCCGGTGATATACTCGAAAAATATATTTCAAATAATCCTTACAAAAAATAAAAAAAGTGTTGCATTTCTATTTTATTTGTGTTATATTATTAAAGCACAAAAAGTGCAACACATATATGCGCTGGTAGCTCAGCTGGATAGAGTGACTGGCTACGAACCAGTAGGTCGGGGGTTCGAGTCCCTTCCAGCGTACCAAAATAGCGAAGCAGATAAATATCT
>FR895332.1:22632-22874 GCA_000434995.1 Firmicutes bacterium CAG:341
TATTTTTATTATTTCGGGTTGTAGGGACTCGAACCCCATAATACAAAAACTGACGCACCACTGTACGGCAGTTTTTGAGAGGAGAAACATATGGAGTATTCGTTACAAATTGACTTGGCAATTTGTTTGAATACGGAATATGTTTGGACGAAGCGTACCAAAAACGAGGAATGTTCTTTAGAATGTTCCTCGTTTTTATTATGTTGTGAAAGTGTGCGAGAATACTCTTTATTTCGGGGGTC
>FR895333.1:0-1108 GCA_000434995.1 Firmicutes bacterium CAG:341
AAAAAGTTGCTTTAAAAAACCACTTATTGTTGCAAGAAGTGAGCAGGCGAAAAAATTCATTTCAAAATACTGCAAAAATGTAAGCAATGTTATTATTGACCACGGTGTAAACACCGATAAATTTATTCCTTGCGAAAATAAAGATAATCAATTTGCAATCAGTTCTCAGCTTATACCGAGAAAGCATATTGAAAAATCAATCAGAGCGTTTGCAAACTATTTAAAGAAATTTGACAGCAATGCGAAGCTATATATTATGGGTGAAGGCGAAGAAAAAGAAAACCTAAAAGCCCTTGCAAAAAAGCTTAATGCAGATGAAAACATAATATTTACAGGAAAGTTAAATCACAGCGATTTAATTGAAATTTTAAAAAAATCAAAAGCAATGCTTGTTTATACCGAAAAAGATAATAATATGGTATCAATAGTTGAATCAATCGCACTTGCAACTCCGATTATTACAACATCTGTTCCATATAATTCAAGCTATATAAAAGCAAACGAACTCGGTATTGTTAAAGATGATTGGAATGAAGATGATTTAAACAAAATCGCCCGTGATAATAAATATATAAATAGCTGTATGAATTACAGAAAATATTTGCCTACCGAATATAAGGCAGAGCAGTTTATTTCAATTTACAACGGAGATATAATATGAAATCAATTTGTTACATAGTGCCATATTTCGGCAAATTGCCAAGTGGTTTTCAGCTTTGGCTGATGAGCTGTAAAATGAACCCGACAATTGATTGGTTGATTTTTACCGATGATAAAACCGAATATGATTATCCCGAAAATGTAAAGGTAAATTACTGCACATTTGACGATATTAGAAAAAGATTTCAAAAACATTTTGATTTTCCGATAGTTTTAGACAGAGGCTGGAAACTTTGTGACTATAAGCTTACATATGGCGAAATGTTTGAGCCTGAACTTAAAGGCTATGACTTTTGGGGGCATTGTGATGTTGACTTAATGTGGGGAGATATAAGGAAATATTATACCGATGAAATCCTTGATAATTATGACAAAATTGGCTTTCTTGCACACTCCACATTATACAGAAACACACCTGAAGTTAACGCAAGGTATAAAACAATTGTAA
>FR895333.1:1185-16802 GCA_000434995.1 Firmicutes bacterium CAG:341
AGACGGATTCGCATTTGATGAACCCGGAATTGAAAATATCTACAACTATCTTAACATTCCTTATTACAAAGGTGTAGATTTCGCTAATTTAACAAAATATGAAACCAAATTTCACTTAGGTTCAAAGCCAAAACAAGAGGAATATAAAAACGAACGCCAAATTTTCACTTGGGAAAATGGCAAAATCTTCAGATACTTCCTTTACAACCACAAAATTTATAAAGAGGAATATCTTTATATTCACTTTTGGTGCAGGCCTATGAGCTACAATGTAAACGATTATTCAAAAGGGAGATACCTTATATACTCCGATGTTGTGACTGATAGAGATTTTGAAATAACCGAAAAGCTTATTGAAAAATTAGGCAAAGGCAATGCTTTGGCGTTTTATGCAAAAGCATTTTGGATAAACAGAAAAAAACTCACGCTAAAAAGAATTATATTTAATTTGAAAAATAAATTAAGTAACAGGTAATTTATTATGATAAAACTGATTGATAAAATAAGACGAGCCATAATTCAATTTAAAATGGTATCAATAAGAAACGGTTGGAAAAAAGCAGAATTTCTTAAAAAGAAAAATATATTTCATCACATTGGTGAACATTCATTTTATCAAAGCACATATTTACCTGCTGAGCCATTTCTTGTTTCTATCGGAAACAATGTTGCAATTTCTGCCGGAGTAAGACTTATCACCCACTCTGCCGCACATGTAATTTTTGATAAAGAGGATAACACCAACGAATATATTTGTAGACATGGCAAGGTTGAAATCGGCAACAATGTATATATCGGTGCAGATGTAATTATAAATATGGGAATCACAATAGGAAACAATGTAATAATTGCAGCCGGTGCAATAGTAACTCACGATATACCGGATAACAGCGTTGTGGCAGGTGTACCTGCAAAAATAATAGGAACATACACTGATACCAAGAAAAAGCACAAAGAGTACAGTAAAAAATATAATGAAGCAGGTCTTTATGAACCTTGCACTGTTAGGGAAATGACAGAAAAATTTCCAATTGAATTTAATGACTAAATTAGGAATCAGATTATGGTTAATTCGAGCAAACAAAAACAGTATTACTACTGGGTTGATAATACAAAGTGCATAGCTTGTATATTGGTTGTATTAGGACATTTTTGGATGTCTATGGTGGTATCCGGCATTTCAAAAGAAAATGTAATATACGACTTTACAATTCAATCAATATACACTTTTCATGTTCCTTTGTTTTTTGTTTGCAGTGGTTTTTTATACCAAAAATCCAACCGAGTACATACAATCAAAAGCTGGAACAAAAATGTTTTATATAAACTTTTAAATTTAGGCGTGCCCTATTTCACATTTACTTTGATTACCTTCTTGATGAAAGCAGTTTTTTCAAACAGTGTTAATAATCAAAACGGCAATATTATTCGTACATTATTTATAAGTCCAATTGCACCGTATTGGTTTTTATATGCATTATTTTTCTTGTTTCTTGTAACACCTTGTATGAAAACAAAAAAGCAAGCGGAAGTTCTTTTAGCGGTTGCATTTGCGTTAAAAATTGCAAATATTGTTTTAAGCACCAATAATGTATCGATGCCAAGTATAATAAAATATATTTTAGGTATGCTGATTTGGTTTGCAATCGGCATATTTCTGGCATTTGATGAAATTAAATTAACAAGTAAAATATGCAAAGTAATTATGGTAATTTCAGCTGTTTGCGCATTTTCAATTTGTATATTCTATTATAGAACGCCTAAAACAAATGAGCCGATTAAGTTTATTGTAGGCTTACTTTTTGTAACATCAATAATTATTGCCTCTTATAATTTTCAAAACGATAAATTAAATAATTTTTGCAATAAATTTTCAAAATATTTTATGCCGATATATGTAATGCATACAATCTTTGCTGCCGGTATAAGAATTATATTGCTCAAACTTGGAATTACAAATATATTTATTCATACTGTTTTAGGATTAACATTAAGTTTTGCGGTTCCGATAATCATTTATAAAATAGCAATTAAATTGCCTTTCATTATGTTCTTTATTTCTCCCAAAGAAGCAATAAAGTCAAAGAAAACTAATCATACTGCGGAGAATTCATATGGAAAATGAAGTTTCAAAACAAACAAAAATAAAATCAAATAAAAAGCGCGTAAATATTTTTTGTGTGGGTTATATTTTAGTAGTATTTTTACTGATATTTTTTGAAGTTAAATCAAACGGAAGCTATTTAGATGAAATAATAGGCTTAACTTCAGCAGGCTACTTATTATTTTACAGAAAAAATATTCAACGATATGATATTATCACAATCATCATACTTTTTGCAGTAGCAGTTTTAGGTGTAATATCCAACTTAGTAAGCGGACTTACACATAATTGGTTTTCGGTTTGCATAGATTTAGTATCTGAAACCAAACTGCTTTTTGCATATTTTGCTGTAAAATATATGTTCAAGGTGGAAGAGAAGCAAAAAATAGTAAATAACTTGCTTCCATTTGCAAAGCTTTATACAATACTTTCTTTTATTTTTTCAGTCATTTCACTTTTTGCCGATATTGGTATGACGGGCGGTGAAAGATACGGAATTAAAGGTTTTAAATTTTTCTTTACATTCCAGCTTCAATACATAGCGGTTTATATGCTTGTATTTGCAATACTTGTATTTACAAACAAAATGGCTACAACAACCAGATATTTCTATTACACCATAGGTCTTATAAGCTTACTTTCGGCAACGAAATCGCCGGCAATTATGTTTACAATAATTTTTATAGGACTTAGCATATACTTTAAAAAGCATGATAAAATAAAAATTTGGACAATACTTATAGGCGCCGTAGTCATTGTATTAGCAGGCCGCTTCCAAATTGAAACATATTTGATTGATAAGGATTCACCAAGGCGAATTTTCTTTGAATACTCATTCAAAACAGCAAATGAATATTTCCCTCTCGGTTCAGGCTTTGCAACATACGGCTCTGACCAAGCGGCAAGAAATTATTCACCGCTTTACTACCTTTACGGTTTTGATAAAATAGCAGGATTGACACCTGATAATCCGGCGTTCAGCAGTGATACATTCTGGCCTATGGCAATAGGTCAATTTGGCTGGGTAGGTTCAATAATGTATTTCATTGTATATTTAAGAGTTTTCTTTTCAATGACAAAAGTAAAAACAACTCCTCAAAAAAAGGCCTACTTATATGCGGCATATTTACAACACATTATAAATGCTATCGGTTCTGCAATACTTTCAAGTTCTGCCGGAATGATTGGATTTTTAAGTATTGCTTTAGTATCACAGTTAGCTCAAGATAGCAGTTCGCAAGACAAGCGACTTAAAGTTCGCTTTTAAACTTAAGGATAAACTATGAAAAGCAAGTACAAATACCTATTCAAAAATGTAGGGCTTTTAACACTTAGTAACTTTGGCGGAAAAATTTTAACTTTTCTTTTAATTCCGCTTTATACTAAATATTTAACTACAAGTGAATACGGAATTTATGATTTATATGTTACTACTGTATCTCTTTTAGTACCTATTTTATCTGTATGCGTATTAGATGCTGTATTGCGCTTTTCACTTGATAAAAACAGTAATAAATGCGATATATTTACCGTAGGTTTCAGAAATATGGTAAAATCCATTGTGTTTTTTTCCATACTTATTTTGATAAACTATGTGTTTAACTTTTTTCCGCAATTAAATGAATATCCGATTTATTTGCTTCTTTATTTTGCAGGTGAAAGATTTTATATTTATTTTTCAAATATTGCAAAGGGGCTTGATAAGGTAAAAGAATATGCAATTTGCGGATTTATAAATTGTATAATGACACTTTTACTTAATATTCTGTTTCTTACTGTTTTCCATTTAGGCATTAACGGATATTTCATAGCAAATATTCTCGCCTTTTTTATTGCAGGTTTGTATTTAATGTTTAAGGTGAAAATTTGGAAATATCTCAAACTTCATCTTAATAATAAAAACCAAAAACACATAATGATAAATTACAGCAAGCACTTGGTGTTCAACAGTATTTCTTGGTGGATAAACAACTCGCTTGACCGTTACATTATAATCTGGCTTTTAGGCACGAGCGAAAATGGCATTTACTCAGTAGCTTATAAAATTCCTACAATAATCAATGTCGTTCAGGCAATTTTTAATCAAGCTTGGACTTTATCGGCTGTAAAAGAATTTGATAATAAAAAAGGGGACTTTTATTCTAATACATATAAAGCTTACAATTTAGTTCTTGCTTTTGCCTGCTCTATACTCATAATATTTGACCAACTGATTGCAAAACTCATCTATTCAAATGACTTTTACATTGCTTGGAAGTATGTTCCTTTTTTGCTTATTTCTGCAATGTTTGCTGCTTTAAATGCATTTCTTGACAGTATTTTCGCTGCCAATATGGATTCAAAACAGGTTGCAAAAGCAACAATTACGGGTGCAATAATCAATGCAGTTTTAAACATAGTTCTTATTCATTTTATCGGCACTGTCGGTGCTGCAATCGCAACAATGGTATCATATTTCTGTATGTGGATAATTAAACATATCAAAATATCAAAGGTTGTTGAACTCGGTTCAAATATGGCAAAAGTATTTTCAACATACGCAATACTTTTAGCACAGGCAGTTATTATTTTTGCAGTTCAAAATATTTGGTTAAAGCACATAGTTGCTATTTTGTTACTTGCAATCTTAATACTTATGAATATTCGCGAAATTAAGATTATAGCAAATAAAGCCAAGTCGGTTTTAAAAAGTAAGCTTTCTAAAAGTGAGGGATAATAAATATGTTAAGAGAAAAAATTGAAGTAGTACTTTCAAAATTATTAACACCGATTGCATATTTATTTCCCATTCATACAAACAGGATTATTTTTAAAAGCTTTGATTTAAAATATACCTGTAATCCAAAATATTTATGTGAATATCTAAATAACAAGCATAACGGAGAATTTGAACTGATTTATGTAACAGCAAATTCAAATACTGAATCTTTACTTAATGAAAAAGGCATAAAAACCTGCAAAATAAAATCATTAAAATATCATTACTTCCTGTTTACTTCAAAATTCATTATTGTTAATCACGCATATCCGCAGTATCTCCCAAAAAAGAGAAATCAAATTGCTATATTTACAGACCACGGAATTGATTTGTTCAAATATTTAAAAAATCAACCACATGAAAATAAAAACTTTGAAATAAGGCAATATAAAAAGATAGATAAATTTCTGTTTTCTTCTGAATTAGATGCTTCAAATGGGAAGAAAAAATTTTGTTGCGATGAAGGCAGAATGCTTTATTCAGGGTTACCGCGCATCTCCCTATTTTTTGACAAAGATTTTAAATGCGAAATTGATTACAAGGAAATTTTAAATATTCCGAAAAATAAAAAAACGATTTTATATGCACCAACATTTAGAAAAGATCACGACAAGAAATTTTTAGAAAAAGATTTTAAAAAAATAATTTCCGCGTGCGAAAAAAGATTTGGCGGTGAATTTGTACTTTTAAACCGTGACCATAATTTCACTTTAAAAGATGACGGAAAAAAATATAACGCCGATAAAATATATGAATGTAATACAATTGAGGATGTGCAAATTTTATTATACTCGTGTGATGTTATAATTACCGACTACTCCTCTCTTATGTGGGATGCAGCGTTTTCTAAACATCCTTGTTTTTTGTATATATATGATATTGACGATTACCTAAAAACTTGGGGCTTTCACACCGATTTCAACAAATTGCCATACCCTTATGCAAAAACAATTGATGATTTTTGCAACAAAATACTAAACTTTGATAATGAAAAATATAAACAAGATTTACAAAGCTTTTTTGATTATGTGAAACTTCGTGAAAACGGAACTGCGTGCGAGCAGATTTATAACTATATGAAAAGTACATTAAAATAATGGTGAAAAATATGATAAGTGTAATTGTACCTGTTTACAATGCAGAGAAATTTATTGACAGATGCATAAAAAGTATATTAAACCAAAATTACAATGATTTTGAAATAATACTTGTTGATGACGGTTCGCCGGACAAATGCCCCAAAATCTGCGATGAATGGGCTGAAAAAGATGAAAGAATAAAAGTCATTCACAAAATAAATGGCGGTGTATCATCTGCAAGAAATACCGGTTTAAAAGTTGCAAAAGGCGAATTTGTAACATTTGTTGACAGCGATGATACCCTTTATGACTGCGCACTGCTCAATATGAATAATCTTATGGACAGTGAAACGGACTTTGTCATTTGCTCACACAACGATGTGAAAATTGAAAATGTTTTAGTAAAGCCTTACATTGAAAATGTAAAAACTTATACCGCAAATGAAATTAGAACAGATAAATTCATTGAATTTGATGAAACTGTTTGGTGGCCGTGGGGCAAATTATTCAGAATGAGCATTATCAAAAAGAATAATTTGGAATTCGATACTAACATTTCTTTTGGTGAAGACCATATTTTTAATCTTCTATATGCAAAGCACATTGATAAAAATGTAGTGATTTCCGATATTGTGGCTTACAATTATTACACCTTTACTATGGGTTTATGCTCAAAGATATATCCTAATTACCACGAAATACAGAAATACATATTAGACAGGCTGTTTGAATTTTTTGATACTCCGCCTAAAAAATATAAAGATTATTTTTCACTTGCATACTTTACAGGTGTTATTGATTACTATCTTTACTCATACAGCTTTAATAAATCAATAAAATATATTTCACAAGCTTTGGATGTATTTAAAAGTTGCATTAACGATGAATTGATAAGCACTTGCTTTACAAAAAAGCAAATTGAGTTACTGAAAGCCGGTAAAACAAAGCGATTTGCTCTTTCATATTTATTAAATAATCCGGATAAAACCATTATAAGAAAAGCAAAAATCAACGGTAAAAAAGTGCTTGAAAAAGCACTTGATGTTTTAAAAAAATAATCTTGCAAAATAAAAGCAAAACGTGTTATGATCTGCCCGGATTGTGCAGACAGTACAAATAGAGCCTGCTTTTCGATAACTTCTTGGTATTAAAAATCCCTCTTGATGTTTATTCTACATCAAGAGGGATTTTTATATTGTCCGTTTTTACGAACCTATTTTAAAAAAAATCAAGCCAAGCTCTTAACTCTACTTTGCTATAAAATAGAATTCTACACCGTTTTCTTTATTTTCAAAGCCATACTTAAAATTATGAAGTTCAAGTATCTGCCTGCAAATTGCAAGCCCCATACCGGATGAATTTTCATCCCTGCTTCGTGACATATCGCCTTTATAAAGAAGTTCCCACAGTTCTTTACCCTGCTCTTTTGAAATGTTTTCACCTTTGTTATAAATTCCAAGTTTAAACTTTTTGCCTTTTCTTGTAAGGCTGACTTTTATAACAGTTTTAGGTATTGCAAACTTAACCGCATTTGAAAGGAAATTGTCTATTACCAAGCCAATAAGCTCATCATTACATTTAACAGAGCATTTTTCAACTGCTAAATTTTCAATTCCGACATCTTTTGAAGCCGCAAGAGGTCGATATTTTTCAATCTCTTTTTTAACAATTCTGTCAAGGTCACATGCTTTTTTATCAATATCCGTATTCATTGTAAGCGAATTATACTGCAAAAGATTTTTGACAAGCTTATTCATCCTGATTGATTCTTCATAAATCGATTTTACATACTCGTCATTTTTGTCTTCATTTACTTTTTCCATAACAAGCTCGCAGCGATTTTGAATAATTGCAAGCGGTGTTTTAAGCTCGTGTGCCGCAGCATTTGAAAATGAATACCTTGCATATTTCATCTGCTCTTTTTTCACAATGCTGTACGAAACTGCAAGCGAAATAGCGAGTGCCACCGTAAACACGCATGACAATCCCGTTGCCCATCTTGTAAAGCGGAAATCTTCAATAACATTTTTGACAAGATTAGCTGCAGTATAAGTTATCACATAATAAGCGTTTTCATCTTCCGTACCAACAACTCTAACTTGCTTTACAATATATCTGCCATTTTCAATAAATACTTCGTCGGTATAATCAATTGCACTTCCCCACGGGTCTGACTTATTTTCTTTACATTCGGCTTTAGGCACCTTGCCGTCTTTGAATTTCTTGTCGATAAAATCATAATCTTTTTTTTGAAAATCAGTCGAATGTGCCTTATACAAATCCATTTCAAAATATTTTGAAATACAGCTGATTTCACCTGTAGGCTTGGTATTGGTAAAGGTAAAACTTTCACCGTCCGTGCCATCAGGCAAAATTCTATACACAAGCGAACACGGAATTACCTTATCTCCGTCAATTGCATACTTAAAGGTTGAGTAGTTAGAAGAATACTTGTTATCCATTTGTGCAAGCTGTTCAATCTGTTTTTCTGACAAATATTCATCAAGATTGACTACTCCATATTTAAGTAACGGACCGTATTGGAACATAATTTGGTTTGAAGTTTGTGCAAGTAGATTTTTACCTGTTTCGTCATAAACATAATATTTTGTAGGATACATTGGAAGACTTTGGTTAGTAACACTTACAAAATGTTCTAAGTTTTCATACGAATTGTTATTGAATTCTTCAGCAAGCGTACTTGCTTCGTCATAAATATTTGCTTTAACCGTATCTTTCATATTGCCGTACAAAACAGCCATTGATGAAAAATACAAAACCAAAACAACAACAGTTACGATTGACAAAACTTTTCTTGTTTTTTTCATAAATCATACCTCCCTAAAGGAGTAGCCGGTGTTTATTATTGTTTTAATACATTCTGCTTTTTCGCCCAGTGCTTTGCGAATACGCTTAATATGTGTGTCGACAACCCTATCGTCACCGTCAAAATCATATCCCCAAGCAAAAGTTAAAATCAACTCACGATTTAAAACAATATTTTTGTTTTCCATAAGGTAGCAGAGAATTTTAAAATCCTTTGATGAAAGTTTGATTTCATTTTCACCGACATAAGCTCTTTTGCACGATAAATCAAGAGCCACACCGGATACTTTAAGCCAATTTGCACTATCTATTCCCTTGTAGCGTTTTATAAGTGAATTACATTTTTCATAAAGAACGGACAGCGGAAAAGGCTTAACAACATAATCATCGCACCCACATTCAAAGCCTTTCAGGAAATCAGCCTCCTGCCCCTTTGCAGTTAAGAACAAAACGGGCAAATTACTTGCTCTTCTTACAGCTCTGCAAGCATCAAATCCATCCACTTTCGGCATCATAACATCAAGTATTACTAAATCAAAAGAATTTTCATAAAACAGCTCAAGCGCGCTTTCACCATCGGTTGCCGTTTTCACCGAATATCCTTTTGCTTCAAGATAGTCCTTAATGCTTTCCCTTATTGCTTTTTCATCGTCTGCTACTAATACAGAAAACATTCAGCCACTCCCTTTCAGCTATAAGATATAATACCTATGTGTACTTTGCGTGTCATTTAACCAAAATAAATGAAGAATAAATATTTTCAATATCTTTATCTGTTAACTTCATAGGAAAATTTTGAAGTCTGGCGGTATTAACACCGTGAATTGTTTCTTCAAATTCAGCTTTTGTCATAGTCAAATCTTCAAGCAAGCCAAGGTCTTTTAAAAAATCAATAAACCCAGCATAATCAAACCCCGTAATTTCTGTTGTTTCATTTACAAGAGATTTAAGCTTATCACCTGAATTTGCCATATATTTCCAAATATAAGCAAGCGATACAGCCACCGCTCTTCCGTGATAAAATCCTTTCAACTTATGAAGCTTATAGCTGAATGCGTGCGGCGCAGTAGTTCTGGCAAGATTGATTGCTTTTCCTGCCAGCATACTGCATTCAAGCATAGGCTCAAATGTTTTTTCATCATTTTCAAGATATTTCACAAAATTATTATTAAAAAGAGAAAGTGCCTTTTTACTGTACTGCCTACTTTCATCATTTGCATCTATTGACCAATAAGCTTCAACGCTGTGGCAAAATGCATCAAGCGAAGTGGCTACCTTTTGCTCATAAGGTAACGATTTAAGTGTCGTATAATCAAATATTTGATAATCGGGAATAATATCCCAATCACTTACAGAAGCTTTATCCTTATTGTTATATAAAACTGAAAATCGGGTAACTTCCGCTCCCGTTCCGGCAGTGGTAGGCACCGCTAAAATTTTAAAATCAAGCTTTGAATAATACTTAATGCCTTTCGCGGTATCAATAGCGCTTCCACCACCGACGGCAACAACAAAGTCGCAGGCATTAGACTTGAAAGCCTCTATCCCCTTTTGCACCGAGCTTACTTCCGGGCAAGGCTCAAATGAAGTAAACGCAACACTTTTGATTTTTATTTCATCAAGTGCCTTGCGATAGCCATACCTGTCGTATTCGCCGGAGCAAACAAAAAGTACCTTTTGTGCCTTGATTTTAAGCATTATATCTTTAAATTCTTTAATAAATTTTTCATTATTATAATTCATTTCGCACCTTCCAAAAATTGATACTTTAATTTTAACATATACAGGCAAAAAAATAAACCTTTCTACTTGAGGAAAGGTTTATTTTTGGTTTTATATTATTTTGCCAAACTGCCGACAAGCATCATATAATCACCGATTTGCACACCAAATTCCGGCGCACCCTCCATTATAAGCTGCTTGTTCGCTGTCATTTGGAACATATCGCCTGTACCGAGCAAAATTTTAAGAGCTGAAGTTGCACAGTCAAATTTCATACAGAAAAATGGCTTTGAACGCTTATATTCGCCCCTGCCGGCTCTTGATTTGCCTGCTTTAACGCGCATATATGCAGTACATTCAGGATGCCCCTCAACTGCCCACTGATAGCAACGGTCAGGACTTTTAAGCGCCCAATCATGCACCTGCGGATGGCCCATTTTATTAAGCTGCGATATACCGGAAGAAAGCAAGTAAAAATACAGCTTGCAAAGAAGCAGTGAAAGTTCTTCGTCATTTTCCGGCGGTTCGGCAATGCTTAAAAGTGAAGACATTTTTAAAAGCACAGCCATAAACTTTGTGAATTTACCAAATGACTTAATCTTCATTTTCGGAAGTGAAGTCATTTTACCTTTCATAAATTCATTCATTTTCTCCATAGAAGAAAATGCAAGTTCAGCATCAATTTTTTCTTGACCGAGATATTCGCCGAGTTTAACACTCCATTCACCGTTTTCAACAATAAAATGGACCGCCTCTTTATCCTCTGCGTTTACTTTAGCTGAAACTTGGTAAATAGCGTTTACGCCCTCAAATTTCTTTTTAAGTTCAGGTACATCTGTGGCAATGGTTTTCATAAGCGGCAATGCCGCTGCCATAAATATTTTATTGGTATAGCGAGTTTCGTCACTTGCCATAAAGATACACTCCTTTCAATTTCAAAATAATGATACGGCAACAAATTAGAATTCGTCGTCCCACGCATCATCAGCTTCAAAATCTGCGTGCATCATTTCGCCGATAGCTTCGCTGATACCGTTTGCATCAATACCTGCCAAAGCAAGAAGGTCTTCCTGCAAGCCGATAGTTGAAAAAGCATTTTGGTGACCGAGCATTTTGAATGCACAAGCCTTACCGCTTTTTGCCACTACTTCTGCAACTGCCGAGCCTAAACCGCCCATAACTTCGTGGTCCTCAACAGTAATAATTCTTCTTGTATCCATAATTGCAGCCATTACAGCTTCTTCATCAATCGGCTTAATGGTGTGCATATTAAGAACTCTTACTTTCAAGCCTGCATCAGCTTCCATCATACGAGCGGCCTGCATAGCTTCAAACACACAAGAGCCACAAGCGATAACTGTAATATCAGTACCGTCATTCATAAGTGTGGCTTTATTCCATTCAAACTTGCAATCATCAGGTGATTTGTAAATAACCTGGTCAAAACCGCGGTTAATTCTGATATAAACCGGACCTGGAATATCATAAGCGGCCTTTACTGCGTGATAAGTTTCAGAACCGTCACAAGGGCAAATAACCGTCATATTAGGCAAAACACGCATACAAGCCATATCAATAAGTGAATGGTGTGTTGAACCTGCCTGGCCAAACGAAGTACCTGCGTGTGTTGCAATAATTTTTACAGGAACATTTTGATAGCAAATATCTGTATGCACCTGGTCAAGAGAACGGGCAGAAGCAAAAATTGCAAATGTGGAAGCAAAAGGAATAAGTCCGTTTTTAGCCATACCTGCTGCTACGCCGAAAAGATTTTGTTCCGCAATACCCACATTAAAAAATCTATCAGGGAATTTTTCACCGAACATACCGATTTTAGTTGATTTTGCAAGGTCAGCAGTAAGGGCAACAACATCCTTATGCTCCTCACCAAGCTCACAAAGTGCAATACCGTAACATTCAGCAGTTGAAAGTTTTGTGGTATCAGTCATTGTATATGTCATTCCAGCCATTGCTTACGCCTCCTTTTCTGCTCTTTCACAGCGTTCTTTATAATATGCATCAAGGCTTGCATAAGCCTGCTTGGTTTTTTCTTCATCAAGTGAGCCATAATGCCACAAGTAATTATCTTTCATAAAGTCAACACCTTCACCCTTGAAAGTATCCATTACAATAGCAGTCGGCTTATCGCCGCCGTTTTGATGATTTTTAATAGCGCTTTCAATAGCATCATTAAGTTCTTTAAAATTATGACCGTCAACACGGATAACATTAAAGCCAAATGCTTCAAACTTCTTGTCAACAGGTTCAACTTTCATTTCATCATCAACCCTGCCGTCAATCATACATTTGTTAACATCGGCAAGAACAACTACATTTGAAAGCTTGAACTGTGCCGCACTCATTGCAGCCTCCCAATTTGAACCCTCGTTAAGTTCACCGTCACCGGTTAAAACATAGTTCATATAATCAATACCGTTAACTCTGCCTGCAAGTGCAAAGCCGACAGCAAGTGAAAGCCCGTGGCCGAGCGAACCTGTTGAGCAGTCAATACCCTTAACCTTATTGCAATCAAGATGCATTCCGATTTTAGCACCGGTAAGGTTAAAAATCTTAAGTTCATCAATAGGCATAAAGCCATAATCGCAAATAACAGGTGCATATCCTACTGCTGCGTGACCTTTTGAAAGAACAAAACGGTCCCTATCAGGAAGTTCGGGATTATTAACATCAAGCTTCATAAAACGGTGATACAAAATAGTCATTGCATCCATAGCGCTGAGCGCACCGCCCAAATGGCCCGAACCGCCCCAAATAGCTGTTTGGATAGTCAGTCTTCTTAATTCGTCAGCCTTTTTTTCAAGGCGCAGCCATTCTTCTTTATCAAATGGCTTGTAATTAGCTGGCATAAATTACCCCTCCAAATATATAAATTTTCCAATTACATTTAATTATTTAATAAGTCCCGGCATTTCAGGATGCCTTTTTGCAACTACCGAAAATGCATCTTCTGCAATATCAATTGCAAGTTTAATATCATCATCGGTTACAGCCGCATTCATAAAGTGATTATGATGTGATGCAAGGAAAAGCCCCCTTGATACACATTCGGCAATCCATTCTTGGTGAAGCATAAGGCTGTCATCATTAGCAATTCGCAAATAGAAAAGTGCCGGCTCACCCGAAACCACAAGATTAAAACCGTGCTGTTTACCTGCTTCTTTAAATCCGTCTGTAAGTTTTGTACCCATTTCCCTAAACATTTTAGGTGTATCAAGCTTTTTCATCTTTGGTATACAAGCAAGGCAAGCGGCAAAAGGCTCTGCACTCATCCAATATGAACCTGTGTATACAACGGAAGAAGCTGTGTTTTTCATATGCTCACCACCGCAAACAGCTGACATATTATAGCCGTTTGCAAGTGCTTTACAAAAGCAGATAAGGTCTGCTTTAAAGCCATAATAATGGTCTGAACCGGCAATATCAAGGCGGAAACCGGTGCGAACATCATCAATAATAAGTACCATTCCGTGATCATCACAGAACTTGCGAACTTTTGCCCATTGCTCTTTAGTAGCACACACATTATCAAAAAAGTTACCGTGGTCATACGGCTGGGCAATAAGTCCTGCAACATCACCGCCGCAAGCATCATATGCTTCCTGCATAGCATCCATATCAAACCAAGGAACTACAATGTTGTTTTCAACTTCTTCAGGAAGAATACCCGGATAGTCAATCTTTTGCGCCCACTGGAAATCGCCGTGATAATATCCTTTAAAGAACATCATTTTCTTTTTACCTGTATGCGCCCTTGCACACATAACGCTGAATGTTGTTGCATCAGAACCGTTTTTCATAAAGAATGCCCAATCGGCACAATTTACGGTATCTTTAAGAAGCTCGGCACATTCTACCATTTTGTAAGACGGTGAAGTTGTGCAGTTTCCTGTTTTAAGCTGCTCCATAGCAGCCTTATCAACATCATCATCGCAATATCCCAAAACATTAGGACCGTAAGCACACATAAAATCAAGGTATTTATTACCGTCAACATCCCAAAAATATGTACCTTTTGCGTGGTCAGACATAAGCGGCCACTTTGTTATAGGTAAGAAAAGCCCTTCCGAAGGGCCGAGATGGCCATATACACCCGATGGAATAGCAGCTAAAGCCCTGTTAAACCATTCCTGTGATTTTTCGTGTTTATATTCAGGAAATTTACTCATTTGCAATCCTCCTTAACCCAAATAAACAGCTACTCTGTCAAGTATACGGTTGACATTATCAATCATATTTATCATACCGCTCATATAAATATTGCCCGCGCAAAGCTCAGCCATAGTTGACGCTGTTCCGTTAAACAGCGCATTTGCAAGGTCAATAGTTTTAAATTCCATAATAGCACGCGGAGTATCAGGCTTTTCCTTAATAGTTTCAAACTTATGGTCACGAATCCGAAGAGTTGCATAGCAAACATCTGTGATTCCCATTTGAATATCCCCGTCAACAGTGTAAAATGCCGAATGCTGTGCCACACTGTCGTGATTTGCAAGTGCCGAAAGCGCACCGGCTATTGTATAAAAAGTAAGAACTGTTGATTCTTCAAAAAAACTTCTGTTTTTCAAGTCGTCCTCACTTGGCATTAAAATTTTAGTTAATCTGTCAGTAAGCTTGGTAAAAGGGCCAAGCAAGAATGAAAGCACCTGCGGCACATTTTTTGTAGGCATACCCGGCTTTCCGCTATCAATAAGAGCATTAAATTTTTCAGGGCTTGCAAAATTCATTTTGCAGGTACAGCCATAGTTTCCCTCACTGATTGTGCAACCGTCTTGCGAAAAATGAAATGTACAGCACGGGCCGTTTGCTACATCAAAGCAAAGTGATACCGGCTTTTTAATTGATTTAATAATTGCCTTTGCTTCATCATCAATTTCACAAAGATTTTCAAGGCAAGCAAGAACGCCATACATATTTACATAAGCCATTGCTTTTGCTTCTTTCAAAATAATTCCTCCTTAACAATAGAATTCGTTTACCTATAAATAGGTATAACAATTACACATTATAATAAATCACACAGTTGATTATAACATATTTATAAACTTTTGGCAATATTAAACAAAAAATAAAGCAGACGATTTTACAACCGTCTGCTTTATCAGTATCA
>FR895334.1:0-71483 GCA_000434995.1 Firmicutes bacterium CAG:341
CCTGCACGCAGGAAGCAAGGTAGGCAAGTATAATTCTTGCCGGAGGGTGTGGGGGAACCTTATTAGCTAATAGCAATGCATATAGCGTTATTGTAATTTGTCTTTATCTTTTTCTATTTCGTCTGCTATAAGCTTTGCTATTAGCTGTTGTTCGTTTTTGTAGCCTTTAATAAGTGCGTAAGCTCGTAATTTTTCAACTGTTCCTTTTGGAACAACAATGTTAAGTAATTCGTGGTATTTATCAATTCCTATTTTTTCTCTACTTTTTTTAACAATAAAATATGTGAATATTCCTAATCCAATCCATACAACGAGATAAGGTATTATTGTTTGTAATGTTTCATTCATTTTTTTGGTAACTCCTTATATGTATTTGTAAATCCTAAAATGTAATCAGCGGATACATTGTAAAATCTGCAAAGTGTAATTAAGTGTCTTAAAGGTAATTCTCTGTTTCCTTTTTCATATTCGCTATAATACTGTTGTGATATTCCTAATTTTTCTGCAACATCAGATTGATATAAATCATTGTCAGTTCTTAAGCTGTATAGCCTTTCTTTTAATTCGTTCATTTTGTACCTCCTAAATATAATTTATCACACACAATAAATTATGTATTGACATACATAAGAATTTGTGTATAATTGTAATCAGATACATAATATGTTATGTATCACAGGAAGGTCACTTGAAAAAGTGAAAGCACCAAGAAGCCCCGGAGTAGTTCCACCGGGGCAATTACCTAAAGAAAAAATAATAAAAGAATTAAAAGAAAGAAAGGAAATAAGATTATGGAAGCAATAATAAAGGGTAATTTTGTTAAAAACGATGCAATTAAGAAAAAGGACGGTACGGTTTTAAATGTGGCTATTGTGTTAGCCGGCAATGAAACCGTGCAGATTAACAATATGATGTTTGGCGCGGATGTTAAACCGCTTCAGCCGGTTGAGCTTCGTGTAAATATTAAAAATAGTCAGTATGGCTTGTATATTACACCGGTCACAAATAACTAAAATATTAGCAATCATTATGATCGCAGGTGCTTTTTTTCTTCCACAAATGAACGCTTATGCATATTCAACATCAGATGCAGAACTTGAACCGTACCGGGACAACTCGGTTATCAACGATTTAGGCTTTGATTTACCAACATTCAAGTATAAAGTGCTTTATAAAAATAACACTTATGTGCTTGATACTGATGTTACGCAGTATTTTTATATACTCGTTAATTATGAAGACTTACAATATTGTGATGTCGGACTTGACAGCTTTTCAATGAGCAAAGGTAAATGCTGCATCGCTGTTGTTGATGTTAATTCATCATATAGCGGTGATTATAGATATATCGATTGCTCGTCATCAGAGGACTTTGAAAAACAGCTTGAAGAACTTTATCCAAATCAAAGAATGAAGTTTGGTGACCTTGTAAGTTTTTATGTTCCCGAAAAGACAGTAATTAACGATTTCTCGAAGCTGATAAATTATCAGCAACTTGTCGATAAGCTCGATACTGTAACAACTCTTGTAATTGTTCTGTGTTTGGCTTCCGGCATAATCATTGGTTGTCATTTCCTTAAGCAATTCAGCTTTTGGAAGTGGTAATATTTCCAAGGGTTAGGGTCAATAGTTATCTCGCTGGTCTGCTCTGTGAGTAGGGCATGGAAATAATAAGGTGAATAAGTATGAATTTAAACGGTGGGGTTGAGATTTTAACCCTTGGTATTGCAGGCGGCTTTTTAATAAGCTTTTTGTTATCAATATTTGGCTATGTTATTTATGAAGTATTTAAGATAATGAGGAAGTGATAAAATGCTTGATTTCATAATTGCTGATGCGCAGGAGTTATCAGAAATTTCTAAAGTTATGTCCGAATCGTTTACAACGATATTAAATGATTTTAAAGATATAATGCTATATGTAATCAAGTATGCAGTACCTATTATGGGATTATTACTTGCTATGACAATCGGAATTAAAGCTTATAAGCATATAACCGGTGTTGATGATGAACTTGATGCCGCTAACGCTAATACGGATGAGTTTCTTGATGAATATTATGATTGGCTTGATTCTCATCCTGATTATTAAACTAAATAAGGGGGTGAAAACAATGAAGATTAAAGAAAAGCTTAAGGCACACGCTTCAAAAATTGCAGCTGCTATAACAGGTGGTGCAGTAATGATTGCCGGAGCTGTTCCGGCTCTTGCCGCTGACGGTTCAAACCTTACCGAAGACTTTAAAACAGCACTTTCAACTGCATTTTCAACAGTTAAGTCTGATGCCGTTAGCCTTATGACTCTTGCCCTTCCTGCAGCTCTTGCAATTATGGGCATTGTCATCGCAATCAAGTTGGGCATTAAATTCTTCAAGAAGTTCTCAAACGGTTAATGTTAAGAACAGTGATTTCATCTATAATACGGTCAGAATACAGTATTCTGACTGTATTTTTTTAAGGTAAAAATGTATTACAAAATGCGGAAATGTGCGATTACCGGGAACGCTTGCTATTGCCCTAATTGGTTGTCCCCTGAAGAGTTTAGGGGTGCCTTTCTGTTTGAACGAGCGAAAAGCGAAGTGAGTTGTAGCCGGCGGGGTTTGACGAATGAGTTACCTTTACTATTCCGTCACAAGTGTAAGAAATCTATATGAAAGGGTGATTAGATGACTTCAGAGTTTACAGAGATTATAAGTTTAAGAGTAGATGATAAGCTACTTTACCAAATTAAAAACAATCTGCGTACCGGTGAAAACTTAAGCGACTTTATCAGAAAAGCAGTGCGTAGTTATTTGGCTATTGTTCAAACGGAGTAGGGGGTGATTAGATGACTGAAAGATTATTTGAACTTCGGCAAAGTAATAAGCTTGCCGCTAAAATTCTTGTAGCGTTTTTTGTAATTGCGCTTGCAATGGTAATGGCATTTGCTCCGCCGGTAGAAACGGTAGCACTAGCAAATGAAGTTAATCAAGTATGTGAAGCTGTCGGGGTGGTAGCCGGTATGCTTTTTGGTTCAGCAACTTTTTCTGCAATGTGGGCAACTGCAGGTGTTACTTTAACTATTGCTTTGTGTTCTGATATCGCCGCAGCTCTTATTTGTTTTCTTGTTGCTATGGGTGTTGGTATGACTGTTGCTACTATGATTACACATATTACTTCAGAAAAATCATTAGATTTGTTAGATGTAAGTTTTTGGAAAGACTTACAAGCATCTTGGAATCGAGCAAAACAAAAAGTAGTCTGCAGTGCTGCGGTTTTTCAAATGATATGTGCAAAGATAAAGCAAGCATTAGGAATTGACGGAACTGCGCCTGAACCGACTGCAAGTGATTATATATTTATTACATCATCTGCACCGACAATTGATGATTTGGGACTTCCTACGCTTAATTCCTGGACTCTTGAAGAGGATAAATTACCAAAGCCATTAACTGGTGTGTCATCTATTGGCAGCCTTTATTATGGTAAAAGCGGTCAGGAAGCACAAAAAACTACATATGTTAGTAATTATTATATTGGTACATATCGTGAAAGCGGTGATATATACGGAAATATTGGTCTTGTTGTTGATGATGCTACATATGCATTTACAACTGGTGTTACACTTCAGGAGGCTTGTGGTTTTGTTTCAAAACCGATTGTAAACAAAGCAAGTAAAAGTTGTTGGTTTATTGCTTCAGAAGCCTGGCAGACAGCTATGGCAGGGGGCTATCGTTCAGCTATTGCAAAGTTAAAAATTAACAGCACCTATCTTAAAACTTATAGCGGAAATAATGGTAACTATTGTTATTACAGTGTTTCTAACGGTTATTTAGTTGCATATGTTGTTGATGATAACGGTAAAATCATTAAACCTAAAAGTGTTGAAAATTTCCTTTATTACACTTTTTACTTGGGTTATCGTCCTGCTTTTGCGTATGGCGATTCTAAAAATAAGGATAAAACAATTCTTGATAATCACAGTAATATCAAAGATATGTCTGATGCGGATTATAAGAAAGTCACAACGGAATCATCAGACTTAAGAAAAACAAGAACCCGTAATAAAGATGTTACATATGATTCTAAAAAAGACCGAACTAAAAGTATAACCGATGCTATTAAGAGTACCGGCAAGACTGATGTAAAAGGTAAAGTAACACTTGATTCTGTCGGCTTGTCTGAATCGACTGTAATTGATACTGTTAAGGCTTTAGATGTGTCTGATGTAATCGGTGTAGCAGGTGTAAGTGCAACTGATTTAGCTGTTACTGATACTGCAACCGGTGAAGAAACAAAGATTGATGTACCTGCAGAAGAATCGATACCTTTTGACCTCGGCCCTAAACTTATCAAATTTTCTGCAGAGGGTATAGCTGACAAGTTTCCTTTTTGCCTGCCGAAGTTTTTGTACAATCAATTAAATATTTTAGTAGCTGATGCAAAAGATCCAAAGTTTAAAATACCATTTAAAGTTGAAAGTGCAAATTTATCCGGTGATATTGATTTAGACTTAACAATGAGCGGTAAGGCAAAGACGGTAACAAAAATAACAGATTTCTTTTTGTGTGCTGCATTACTTGTAGGTTTGGTATTTGCTACCAAAAAGCTTGAATTCTAAAGGGGTGATGAAATGATAACACTTTCAATAGAATCAATTGTATCAAATGTTTGGTACTATTTGTGTAAGGGAATAGCAAGTATCTGTGATTTTATAATATCATTCTTCCCGGATAACAAAATGGAAAATTTGGCTGTTCCGGAAGAAGTCGCAAATATATTAGGCTATGTCAATTACTATTTGCCTGTTAAACAGTTTATAGTGATTATTTCAGGTTGGTTGCTGTGTCTTATAGCATTGATGATTTACAGGCTTTTAGCAGGCTTCTTCAGACTTGTAGGGGGTGGATAATATGATTTATCTGTATTCAGGTGTTCCCGGCTCCGGCAAGAGTTATCACGCTACTATGGATATAAGGGAATTTGCCATAGAAAAGAAATTATATGTTATTACAAATTTGCCTGTAGATTATGATTTGTTGTGTAAGCATAGCTCTGTGAAGCCCTCAGAAGCTCGTGAGCGTGTTTTTATTAAAGACAATGAAGAAATAACCGTTGACTTCCTCAAGGAATTTTCAAGGGAACATTTAAAGCGTGGAAAAGAAAATCAATGCTTGTTGGTCTTCGATGAAGCCGGTGATAAGTTCAATGCAAGAGACTTCAGCGCTTCAGACAGAATGGAATTTGTTAAGTTCTTCAGAGTTCACCGGCATTACGGTTATAAGGTTCTTTTGGTTTGCCAACATGATAGATACCTGGATAGACAAGTCAGAGGATGCATTCAAACCGAAATTGAGCATAGGAGCTTTAAATACTATAAAACCTTTGGATTTTTGCTTTATATGCTGTTTGGCGGTCTTTTTCAGACAATTTCTTATAACTATCCTATTATCAGTCAAGGTAGGAAAGCAGCGCGTACAGGCTCTAAAATCATAAGATTAAGAAAAAAGTATGCAAATATATATAACACTTTTCAATGCTTCGATGATGATTTAAACGCACTTTCACCGGGTGGCTCCGGGGTGGCGGTGTTTTCAGCCGCCGGGGTCCTGGAGACACCCTAAAAAATGCATTTAGATTATAATAGTACATTTTAAGTTATATATTATTAAACTTGGCTAATCCTCATTTAAGAACCAAATTAAACTAAACCGGGCAATGCATTATTCAATTTAGAACTGAGGGAAAAACCTATGACTAAATTTGCTTACAAGCGACGAGATATAAAAATTATAGTCAGCGGTGATATTGTTGAGCTAATTCAATATAGAGTACCTGTTAATTGTGAAAAAAGAGATTATGAAATTGTTAAGGGTTCAAAAAACGATTTAGATAAAAAAGAAGAAAACTTACAAAGAGCGCGCTCAAATATTCGCCGCTATATATGGCAGAATGTTACACCGTATTCAAAATTTATTACTCTTACATACAAAGATACCGTGCTTGATTATGAAACGCTTCTATATGACATGAAGCAGTTTTTCAAAAATTTAGGCAGGGCAGGGTATTGCAACAAAAATTATTTATGGATAATGGAACATCAGACAGAAAGAGGAAAAAAAGAAGGTAATGCAGGCTCGCTACATTCACACTGCATATTGTTTGATGATGAATATATTCCTTTTGATGCCATAAATAAAGCCTGGGGTAAGGGTAATACCGATATTCATAAGCTTAATGATATTAACAATGTAGGCGCTTATGTATCAAAATATCTTACAAAAGAAACCTATTCAGAGTTTAACCGGCATAGCTATCATATAAGCAGGGGACTTCAAAAACCGACTGAATACTGTCATGATGGCTATGTAACTGATGTTGAATTTGGAAAAGAAATTCTTGATCAGGTAGACTGGTATCATATGCATACCACAAATTATGAATACGATACAAGTAACGGTAAATTTCAAAATTCAATTATTTACAAGCAAGGGAGATTAAGAAATGGCAGATATTTGCAAGAACTGTAAATTTAAAAGCTATATATCAATTTATTGCCCGGCAAGGATTTGTGACATTATGTTTGATAGTATCACGCAGGCAGTAATTGACTGTGACCATTTTGTAAAGGATGATAATCTTGTTAGTCGAAAAAGTGGATATACAAAGAATTAAGGCACTTTTGGAAAGTGTACCGGGACAAATGGAAATTGATTCAATAAATCTGAAAAACGGTTATAGCTTAAATTTAGTTGCTGGAGAGCAAGAAATAAATCAAGCCGGGTTTGAAGATGCATTAAATCAATTAAATGATATATTAGGCCTTTACAAATCATTAGAGGGCGGCAATAAGCTGCTACAAAAATAGTAACAAAAATTTTGCGCAATTGTTTTTGCAGGGTAAAACCGTTGACATACCGTGCTTTTTTTGATATAATTGCACAAAATAAATATTTTGTGCAATTTGGGGAGGCGAAAAGGCTGAAATATTGAAATTTTGCTAAAATCTTGTTAAAATAGCGAAATAAAGCATTGTAATTATCATTTTAACATTTCTGCTGATTTCAGGCTATAATTTCCAGCCGTTCAGTTTATTTTGAATGATACTTGTATCATTCAAAATGATTCTATTTGATGATTATTTATTTTATATAATGATGATTGATTATTTTTACATAATAAAATTGTGTTTTGATTTACAAAATCAATTTAATATATAGGAGTTGATAAATTTGCGTAAAGATGAATTTGGTACATTACCGAAACTTGTTCAAAAATATCTTGTATATATTGAAGCTATTAAAGGTCACAGTGAAAAATCCGTTTTGGAATACGCTTCTGATTTGCGTACTTTTTTTAGATATATGACTAAATTAAAAGGTTTGTACAGTTTTGATACAGATGAAGAGAAAATTGACTTGTCCCCTATTGATTTAGAATTTATACAGAGCGTAAAACTTGAAGACGCGTATGAATTTATGATATATTGTAAAAATGTACGCCAAAACAATGAAGCTACCCGTGCAAGACGCGTAATAAGTATTAGGCGATTTTATACATATTTAACTGATAATTTAGGCGTTCTTGAAAAAAATCCGCTTAAAAATTTAGATATTCCAAAAACAAAAAAATCGCTTCCTAAATACCTTACGCTTGACGAAGCGGAAAAGCTTTTATCTGTAATTGAAGGTAAATACAAAGAGCGAGATTACGCAATTATTACTTTATTTTTAAATTGCGGTATGCGACTGAGTGAACTTGTTTCAATAGATTATAACGATATAAAAACAGACGGCACTATCGTTATTACCGGTAAAGGAAATAAGGAGCGAACAGTATATCTTAACCAGGCTTGCATCAACGCTATAACAGCATATTTGAAAGTTAGGCCACATGACAAAGTTAAAGACAAAGCTTTGTTTTTAAGTTCGAGAAATCAAAGAATAAGTAACAGAAGTGTTCAGCATATTGTTGAAACATATATTAAAAAAGCCGGACTTGGCGACAGAGGTTTATCTGTACATAAGCTCAGGCATACTGCTGCAACTTTAATGTACCAATACGGTAATGTAGATGTGTTATTATTAAAAGAAATACTCGGCCATGAAAATTTGAGTACAACGGAAATATATACTCATATAAGTGATGACGCA
Source organism: Firmicutes bacterium CAG:341 (assembly GCA_000434995.1). Classification (GTDB taxonomy): domain Bacteria; phylum Bacillota; class Clostridia; order Oscillospirales; family Acutalibacteraceae; genus Eubacterium_R. Next base: position 8,132 of record FR895334.1, read on the forward strand.
ACTAAAAAAGCAGTTGATTCAAACCCGTTGTCAAATGAAAAGCCTAAATGGTAATAATGCTTTTGAGTAAAGTTTCTAATACTGCCGATACCCCGGAACATATGATAATTGCTAAACCATATATCAAAAATTCTTTTATGCTTGGCTTGAAATCAATTTTTGATACACTTTCTTTTTTAGTTATGCTGACTATTTCTTTTGATACATTACTGCTTGTTTTTATAGTGAACATAAGTATTGTTAAAAATAGTGCTGAAAAAGGAGCAATCAATATTATTGCATATCCTACGCCTTTTGTTTGAAAATTCATGTAATAATAAGCTGTGCTTATACCTGTTTGTAAGCCTAATATAAAAGGAATTATGTTAACTATTCCGTATCCGATAAGGCAAAATGCAAGAAAAACCGTAATTAAAAAAAGCGACATATAATTACAAATATTTTCGCAAAACAATTGGCTTACAGTTGTGTTTTTAGATTGAAAGAGTTTATCAAATGAATTGCTTTGCAAAAGACGATATATTACAGAGCCGATTGCAAGCGCGCAGGAATACAACACAGTTGAATAAATTATTGTTTTATTATCAATGATTATTTTTTCAAAATCTATTTTCTTTTCGTCTTCGCTGTCTTCTAAATTGAATTCTTTTTTTAATTCCAAAGGTATATCATTCATATTTTATTTCCTCTTCCCTGCCGATATAACTGAAGCAATAAATGAAACAGAAACTATTATTGCAAGCGATATGAACAACTGAACAAAATCTTTGTTTTTAAATGCATAATTCGCGACAGAAAATATTACTATTGGTATAATCGAAGCAAAAGACAGTGCTGAAATGTTATGCTTAAACCCTTTTAAGCATAGTGTTGGCACAATAAATGACGAAAAAGCACAAGTAACATAGCCGCAATATTTACATATAATTAAGTCTAAATCAAATTTTAATACGGCAAAAGAAAAAATAAATGATAAAGCACTAATTGATAAAGCTGTAAAAATTATAGATTTTAAAACAAATTTAATAATTATGCTTTTTGCGTTTAAATTACTGATTTTAGGCATAATAAAACCCCCTGAATAATTACTATTCAAGGGGTTGTTTTTTTAGAACAAAATTATTTTTCGTTTTTGTCAGCTTTATCAGATCCTTCTTTTTTATCTGACTTTTTTGAAGCTTTCTTTTCTTTTGCAGCTTCTCTTGCAGCTTCAATTTCTTTTTGACGCTGCTCATTTTTGGTTTTGTTTGTGTTAATTGCCCAGCGTTCAATTTTCATTTTGTTTCTGTCAGCACCGGTTTCAATGATAAGGTCGTTTTCACGAATTGTAACAACACGGCCAACAATACCGCCGATTGTAACAATCTCATCGCCGATTTCAAGAGCATTTCTCATTTCCTGCTCTTCCTTTTGACGCTTCTTTTGTGGGCGAATCATAAGAAAATACATAACAGCAAATAAAATAACCATCATTACAATCATTTGAATGCTGCTTGATTTCTGATTAGCAGTATTTGATGTTGCATTTTGTGCGAACAATAAAATAGATTCCATAAAAATAGTTTCCTCCAATAATATGATAAATGATATTATAAATTAAATTTATACATTTTGCAAGACTTTTCTAAATTCTTGTATCAAGTTTAACACAAAATTCATTTTTATAATCTTCAAATGTGCCGTTATCCAAATTATCCCTTATTTCCTGCATTAAATTATTATAAAAATGCAGATTGTGAATAACTGCAAGGCGCATACCCAAGATTTCATTACTTTTAAATAAATGGCGGATATAAGCTCTTGAATGTTTTTGGCAGGTAGGGCAATTGCATTCTTCATCAATTGGTTTATCATCACGCTCATATTTTGCGTTGTTTATGTTGATTATGCCTTTTTTAGTAAACAGATGACCGTGGCGAGCATTTCTTGACGGCATTACACAGTCAAATAAATCAACGCCCCTGCTTACACCTTCAAGTATATTACCCGGCGTACCTACACCCATAAGATACCTTGGTTTATCTTTAGGTGCATATGGTTCAACTGCGGAAATAATACGATACATATCTTCTTTTGGTTCGCCGACTGCAAGACCACCGATTGCATAACCGTCTAAATCCATTTTTGCAATTTCTTTCATATGTGAAATTCTTAATTCATCGTATATGCATCCTTGGTTTATGCCGAAAAGAAGTTGATTTTTATTTATTGTTGTTTCCAATGAATTAAGCCTGTCCATTTCATTTTTACAGCGTTCAAGCCAGCGAAGTGTACGCTCGCAAGCTTCTTTTGCATATTTTAAAGTTGCAGGATTTTTTACACATTCATCAAAAGCCATTGCAATGGTAGAACCTAAATGTGACTGTATTTGCATACTTTGTTCAGGTCCCATAAATATTTTTCTACCGTCAACATGAGAATTAAAAACTACACCATCTTCGCTGATTTTGTTAAGTTTTGCAAGGCTGAATACCTGGAATCCGCCACTGTCGGTTAAAATTGGTTTGTCCCAATTAGTAAATTTGTGCAAGCCGCCCATATCGTATACAAGGTCGTCTCCGGGGCGAACATGAAGGTGGTATGTATTACAAAGCATTACCTGACAGCCGATATTTTTTAAATCATCTGTTGAAAGTCCGCCTTTTATTGCCGCTGAAGTAGCAACATTCATAAAAGCAGGTGTTTGCACAGTTCCGTGAACAGTTTCAAACTGTCCCCTTCTTGCTGTTCCCTCTTGTTTTAATAATGTATATTTAGCCATAATTTCCTCTCAAAATAAATAATCAGTGAATAAACATTGCGTCGCCGAAACTGAAAAATCTGTATTTTTCTTTTACTGCGGTGTTATATGCATTCATAATATTGTCAAAACCGGCAAATGCAGAAACAAGCATTATGAGCGTGCTTTCAGGCAAATGGAAGTTTGTAATAAGTGCATCCATACATTTGAATTCGTAACCCGGATATATAAATATGCTTGTATCATCTTCATCTGCACAAATGCATCCGTTTTTAGTTGCAACTGATTCTAATGTTCTGCAACTTGTTGTTCCTACTGATATAACCCTGCCTCCGTTTTTTTTGGTTTCGTTAATTAAATCAGCAGTTTCCTGTGGCATAATATAATGCTCTGTATGCATAGTATGTTTTGTGACATCATCAACTTTAACGGGCCTGAAAGTGCCAAGTCCTACATGAAGTGTTACATATCCGATATTTATACCTTTTGCTTTAATTTCTTCAAGCATTTCTTTGGTAAAATGCAAACCGGCAGTCGGAGCTGCGGCTGAACCCAAATGCTCGCTGTAAACTGTTTGGTATCTTTCTTTATCATTAAGCTTTTCCTTAATATATGGTGGAAGTGGCATTTGACCTATTTCATCTAACACGGCATAAATATTAGCGTCGCAGTCAAATTTGATTATTCTGTTTCCGTCTTCAAGTACATTAATAACCTTGCATTCAAGCTTTCCATCGCCAAAAACAAATTCTGTACCGATTTTTGCTTTTTTCCCTGGTTTGCAAAGGCATTCCCATACAAGATTTTCATGTTGTTTTAAGAGTAAAAATTCGACAACAGCACCGGTTTCTTTTTTTACGCCGAAAATTCTTGCAGGTATTACTCTTGTATCATTAAGTATTAAGCAATCACCGGGTACCAAATAATCAGTTAAATCTTTAAAAATTTTATGCTCAATTTCACCTGTTTTCTTATCTAAAAGCATAAGCCTTGATGCATTTCTCGGCTCAATCGGGGTTTGAGCAATAAGTTCCTGTGGTAAATCATAATAAAAGTCTGAAGTTTTCATCATATTCTCCGTAAATTTTGATTGACATATATATATAATAAGTGTTATTATAACAAATAAGTACGGTACACGCTCAAAGCTCAGGTGTGCGAAACCGTCAACAAGTATTATATTGCATATTATCTTGTTTTACAAGTTATTTTTTAAGGAGATTACAAACTATGAGTAAAAAGTACAATGTCGGCATTGTCGGCGCAACCGGTATGGTAGGTCAAAGATTTGCAACATTACTTGAAAACCATCCTTGGTTTAATGTTGTTTGCCTTGCAGCATCATCAAGAAGTGCAGGAAAAACTTATGAAGAAGCTGTCGGTAAAAAATGGTGTATGGATAAACCTATTCCTGAAAATATGAAAAACATTGTTGTTATGGACGCAACAAATGATATTGATAAAATCACTTCACAGGTTGATTTCGTTTTCTGTGCAGTTGATATGAAAAAAGATGAAATTAAAGCACTTGAAGAAGAATATGCTAAGCACGAATGCCCTGTTGTTTCAAATAACAGCGCACATAGATTTACACCTGATGTTCCTATGGTAGTTCCTGAGCTGAATGCAGAGCATATAAATATTATTCCTTCACAAAGAAAAAGACTTGGTACAAAGCGAGGATTTATTGCTGTTAAATCTAATTGCTCACTTCAGTCATATGTTCCGGCTCTTTTCCCTCTTAAAGATAAGTTCCCAATTAAGAAAGTTCTTGTATGTACTTATCAGGCAATTTCCGGTGCAGGTAAAACATTTGAAACTTGGCCTGAAATGATTGATAATGTTATTCCTTACATTGGCGGCGAAGAAGAAAAGAGTGAAAAGGAACCTCTCAAGCTTATGGGTAAAATTGTAGGCGATGAAATTGTTTCAGCTGATTCACCTGCTTTTACAGCTCAATGCATTCGTGTTCCTGTTTCAAACGGTCACCTCGGTGCTGTTTTTGTTGAGTTTGAAGATAAGAAGCCTACAAAGGAAGAGATGATTGAAATTTGGGAAAATTATTCAGGCAGAGCGCAAGAGCTTAAACTTCCGTCAGCTCCAAAGCAATTCCTTCATTATTTCACAGAACCTGACCGCCCTCAAATCCATTCTGAAAGAATGCTTGAAAACGGTATGGCTGTTTCAATCGGCAGACTCAGAGAAGATACACAGTACGATTATAAATTCGTATGCCTTTCTCATAACACACTTCGCGGTGCAGCAGGCGGCGCAGTTCTTCTTGGTGAACTTCTTGCTGCTGAAGGTTATTTTGACTAAACAATATAATTTGTATATTTTAAGGAGATAATCATTATGAAGAATCCTATATTTACAGGTGCGGCAGTTGCTATCATTACACCAATGAACGAAGACGGCACTGTTAATTATGATGAATTTGCAAAGTTTATCGACTTTCAAATTGAAAACGGTACTGATGCTATTGTAGTATGCGGTACAACCGGTGAAAGCTCAACACTCAAAGTAGTTGAGCATAATGAATGTATCAGATGGTGCGTTGAATATGTAAATCACAGAGTTCCTGTTATTGCAGGTACCGGCTCAAACAGCACAGCTTGTGCTATTGAAATCAGCCGCGAAGCTTGTAAAAACGGTGCTGATGCGCTTTTACTCGTTACTCCGTACTATAATAAAACAAGCCAGAGAGGTCTTATAGCTCACTATACAGCTATTCACGATGCAACAGATCTTCCTATTATTCTTTACAATGTTCCTTCAAGAACAGGCGTTAACATTAAGCCGGAAACAGCAGCCGAGCTTGCAAAGCTTCCGAGAGTTAACGGTATTAAGGAAGCATCAGGTGACCTTGACCAAGTAGCAAAGATTCATGAACTTTGCGGTGACGAACTTAATATTTGGAGCGGTAATGACGACCAAATTTATGATATTCTTGAGCGCGGCGGTAAAGGTGTAATCAGCGTTCTTTCTAACATTGCACCAAAAGAAACACATGATATTGTTGCCAAATATTTAGATGGTGACAAGCCGGCATCAAAGGAACTTATGGATAAGTATGAAAAGCTTGCCAAGGCAATGTTTGTTGATGTTAATCCGATTCCTGTTAAAGAAGCAGTAAGTCTTATCGGTTTTAACGCAGGCCCGTTAAGACTTCCTCTTGTTGAAATGGATGAAGCTAACAAGAAATATGTTAAAGAAACAATGGAAGAATACGGATTAGTAAAATAATAATTATTAAGGAAGTTAAAAATGACTAAGCTAATTATTACCGGTGCTAACGGAAAAATGGGAAAAGTTATTAAAAGTATTGTTGAAAATCGTGATGATTGCGAAATCGTTGCCGGTGTTGACCTTAATACTGATGATAACGGTGCCTTCCCTATTTATTCAAGCATAAATGATATTAAAGAAAGTGCAGATGCGATTATTGATTTTTCAAATCCTGTACTTCTTAATGATTTACTTTCTTATTCTGAAAAGACCTCTACCCCACTTGTTATTGCAACAACGGGTTACAGTGATGAGCAAAAGAAGCAGATTGCCCAAGCATCAAAAACAACACCTATTTTCTTTACATATAATATGAGTATGGGTGTTAATCTTCTCGCTAATCTTGCTAAAAAAGCAGTTGAAGTGCTTGGTGATGATTTTGATATTGAAATTGTAGAAAAACATCATAATCAAAAAATTGATGCACCGAGCGGAACCGCCCTTATGCTTGCAGATGCAATGTGTGAGGAAATTGAAAAGCCTATGAAGTATGAATATGACCGTCATTCAAAGCGTGAAAAGCGTACTAAAAATGAAATCGGTATTCACGCTGTAAGAGGCGGCACAATAGTCGGTGAACACGAAATTATATTTGCAGGCAGGGATGAAATAATTACCCTATCACATTCAGCAAGAAGCAAGGAAATTTTTGCTGTCGGTGCTGTTAATGCTGCGGTTTATATGAACGGCAAGGGCGCCGGTCTTTATGATATGAAAGAACTTATTGATTAAGTTATAACAAGACAAACTTCTAAAGGTTTGTCTTGTTTTTTTTATATAAATATGTTTTAATATATATAATATATTATGGTGGTGAATGGAATATGAATATTCAGCAGCTTCGCTGTATTGTGGAAATAGCAAGAGTAGGTTCAATTACAAAAGCAGCGGAAAATCTATATATGAATCAGCCTAATTTAAGTCGCACGGTAATTGAATTTGAAAAAGAATACGGCGTAACATTATTTATAAGAAATTCCCAAGGTGTTACTTTAACCGATAATGGCAAAAAAGTTGTTGAAAAAGCCGAGGAAATTATTAAAAAGACTAATGATTTAAATCATTTTCTATATAATAATGATAAAGAAAAAATAAATGTTAAACTTGCTGTTCCGCGCGCTTCGTATATTTCTGTTGCTTTTTGTGATACCATTAAATGTTTTGACAATAATAATTTTAATATTTCATTTAAGGAGTGTAATAATACAGATATTTTAAATGATGTAATGATGAACGGTTACAATCTTGGTATTATCAGAGTTCCGGCAGATTTGGAAGCAAAATATAAAAAGATGCTTACTTCAAAACAAATGCAGTTTAAGGAAATATGGAATTTTAAATGCAATGTTGTATTTTCAAAAAATCATCCGCTTGCCGGCAAAGACAAACTTTGCTTTAATGATTTAAAAGAATATTCCGTATTATTGCACGATGATGAGTATGTTCCGTTTATATCTAAAGAAGAAATAAAGAAACTCACTCCTTCATATGATTCATCCAGCAAGATTTTAATACAGGAAAGAGGCAGCCAATTTGATATTTTATCCCGCCTTGCAAAAACATATATGTGGGCAACCCCTATTCCGCAGACACTGCTTGATAATCATAAACTCGTAATGAAAAAATGTATTGATAATAAGCAATCTTTTGTTGATATTCTTATTTATCCTAAAAATTATTCTCTTTCCGAATTTGAAAAGAAATTCATTGAAAATATATTTGAAATTAAATATGCACTTGAAAACGGTGAAAATGCAGATTAAATCTGTATTTTTACCGTTTTTTTACAAAAACAAATATGAATAAACTGTAAATATTTAATAGACAATAATTGATTATTGTGCCTGTTTCCAAATATTATACTAAAATAATTTTTTATTTAACAAATATATGATACAAATTTAACAAAGTATCCAATAATTGACATATGTCGATAATAACATATCATAATTGATATGTTATATACAAAAATTTATATTACTATTATTATAATTATTATGTTAAAATTCATTAACGGAAAAGAAAAAATCCATTAAATAATAAATTATTCTATTAAGGAGGAATAATCATGGTAGATTTCGAACAATGGGAAGGCTTTGAAGGCTCTCTCTGGAAAGAAGAAGTTAATGTTCGTGACTTCATTCAGAAGAACTACACAGTCTATGACGGCGACGAATCTTTCCTTGCAGGTCCTACTGATGCTACAAACAAGCTTTGGGGTATTCTTCAGGGTCTTCAGAAGGAAGAGCGTGCTAAGGGCGGCGTACTTGATATGGAAACAAAGGTAGTTTCAGGTATCACCGCTTACGGTCCGGGTTACATCAGCGAAGCTGATAAGGACTTAGAAAAAGTAGTAGGTTTACAGACAGATAAGCCTCTTAAGAGAGCATTTATGCCATTCGGCGGTATTAAGATGGCTGAACAGGCTTGCTCAACATACGGTTATGAGCCTGATCCTGAACTTCATAAGATTTTTACTGAATATTGCAAGACTCATAATCAGGGCGTATTTGATGCTTACACTCCTGAAATGCTTAAGGCTCGTCACAATAAGATTATCACAGGTCTTCCTGACACTTACGGCCGTGGTCGTATTGTAGGCGATTACAGAAGAGTTGCTCTTTACGGTATCGACTTCCTTATGGAAGAAAAGAAGCATGACTTTGCTAACTGCGGTGACGGTACTATGACTGACGATGTTATCCGTCTCAGAGAAGAAATCACAATGCAGTATAAGGCACTTGCTCAAATGAAGAAGATGGCTGAAAGCTATGGCTTTGATATTTCTAAGCCTGCTAAAGACGCTAAAGAAGCAGTTCAGTGGTTATACTTTGGTTACCTTGCTGCTATCAAAACTCAAAACGGTGCTGCAATGAGTGTCGGCAGAATTTCAACTTTCCTTGATATTTATATTCAAAGAGACCTTGAAGCCGGTAAAATTACCGAAGCTGAAGCTCAGGAACTTATAGATCATCTTGTAATGAAATTCAGAATGGTTAAGTTTGCAAGAATCCCATCATACAATCAGCTCTTCTCCGGTGACCCTGTTTGGGCTACTCTTGAAGTTGCAGGTATCGGTGTTGACGGTCGTTCAATGGTTACAAAGAATGACTTTAGATTCCTTCATACTCTTGAAAATATGGGTCCTTCACCTGAACCAAACCTTACAGTTCTTTATTCATCATCACTTCCTGACACATTTAAGAAGTATGCTGCTGATATTTCTATCAGAACAAGTTCAATTCAGTATGAAAACGATGATGTTATGAAGCCGGTATGGGGCGATGACTACTCAATTTGCTGCTGCGTATCAGCTACACAGACAGGTAAAGAAATGCAGTTCTTCGGCGCAAGAGCTAACCTTGCTAAGTGCCTTCTTTACGCTATCAACGGCGGTGTTGACGCTAAGACATTTGATCAGGTTGGTCCTAAGTACAGACCTATTACATCAGAATACCTCGATTATGACGAAGTAATCGAAGCATATGACAGAATGATGGATTGGCTCGCAGGTCTTTATGTTAATGTTCTTAACCTCATTCAGTTTATGCATGATAAGTATTATTATGAAGCTGCTGAAATGGCACTTATTGATACAGATGTAAGAAGAACATTTGCAACAGGTATTGCAGGTTTCTCACACGTTGTTGACTCACTCAGTGCTATTAAGTACGCTAAAGTTAAGACAATCAGAAACGAAGACGGTGTTGTTGTTGATTACGAAACAGAAGGCGACTTCCCTCGTTATGGTAACGATGATGACAGAGCTGACGAAATCGCTGTATGGCTTCTCAAGACTTTCCTTGACAAGATTAAGAAACATCACACATATCGTAATTCAGAGCCTACAACTTCTATCCTTACTATCACATCAAACGTTGTATACGGTAAGGCAACAGGTACAATGCCGGACGGCCGTAAGGCAGGCGCTCCTCTTTCACCTGGTGCTAACCCATCATACGGTGCAGAACAGAGCGGTCTTCTTGCTTCTCTTAACTCAGTAGCAAAGCTTCCATACGAATGGGCTCTTGACGGTATTTCAAATACTCAGACAATCAACCCGGGTGCTCTCGGTCATTCAGAAGAAGAGAAGAAGAACAATCTTGTTCAGGTTATGGATGGTTACTTTGACCAGGGTGCTCATCACCTTAACGTAAACGTATTCGGTACTGAAAAGCTTATTGACGCTATGGAACATCCTGAAAAGGAAGAATATCAAAACTTTACAATTCGTGTATCAGGTTATGCTGTTAAGTTCATTGACCTTACTAAGGAACAGCAGATGGATGTTATCTCAAGAACCTGCCACGACAGAATGTAATTATTAACTTATAAAGGATTTGTTGAAATTGGACGGTAAAATTCACAGCATTGAAACTTTTGGTCTTGTTGACGGACCGGGTGTCAGATATGTACTTTTTTTGCAAGGTTGCAATATGCGCTGCAAATATTGCCACAACCCTGAAACTTGGAGCTTTGATGATGCGAAATTTACCGTTTCGGCAAAGGATGCATTTAACAAGGCATATAAGTATAAGAATTATTGGAAAAAAAACGGTAAGCCAAACGGCGGTATTACAGTAAGCGGCGGTGAACCTCTCCTTCAAATTGATTTTGTAACTGAATTTTTCAAGTTTGCAAAGGAAAAAGGAGTTCACACCACGCTTGACTCCTCCGGCTCTGCTTTTACAAGAGAAGAGCCTTTCTTCTCCAAATTCAATGAGCTTATGAAGTATACTGACCTTGTTATGCTTGATTTAAAGCAAACTGATACTGAAAAGCATAAAGAGCTTACAGGCAGAACTAATGAAAACATACTTGATATGGCTAAGTACCTATCGGATATTGGCAAAGATATGTGGATAAGGCGTGTTCTTGTACCTAATTTAACTAATGATGATAAAGAACTTAATAATTTGTACGACTTTATTTCATCACTTAAAACGGTTAAAAAGGTTGAAATACTTCCCTACCACACCTTAGGTATTTTCAAATGGGAAAACCTCGGTATCAAATATCCTCTCGAAGGCTATAAGCCGCCTACAAAAGAAGAGGTTGAAAAAGCCGAAAAAATACTTCATATAGAAAAATAATAAAAGCCTAAGTATTTAAGATAACCTTAATACTTAGGCTTATTTTTTATCTCATAAACAGTTTTATAACTTTTCCTTCCAATACATCAGGTACGCTTATAGATTGCGGGCAATGATTTTTGCATTTATTGCACCAGGCGCAAGCGGTAGGATTAACAGTAAATGAATCATATACTTCTCTACCCTGCTGAATGTTAACATCACCTGAAACAACACTGTTATAAAGTGAAAAAAACGAACTGATTTTAATACCCTTTGGGCAAGGCTGGCAATAGTCACAGCCGGTGCATCCTATAACCTCACTTTTATTAAGTATTGATGCCGCTTTAAAGCAAGTTGAATATTCATCATCACCAAATGCTTTGAAATCGGTTAAAGTTGACAGATTATCAAGCATCTGTTGCTCGCTGTTCATTCCGCTTAAAATTGAAATTATATTTTTATGGCTTGCAACAAAGCCCATAGCCCAGGATGCTACGCTCATATTCGGCTTTTTGCTTTTGAACATATCTTTTATCTCGTTATTAACTAAAGCAAGCTTACCGCCCCTTACAGGCTCCATTACAATTGTAGGAATGTTTGCATCTTCAAGTATTTGGTATTGCATCTTTGCATTTTGGTTTTCCCAATCAAGATAGTTCATTTGAATTTGTGCAAAATCCCAATCGTGAGCCGAAACTATATGTCTTAAATCATCAACTGTTCCGTGAAATGAAAAACCGATATATTTTATTTTTCCCTCTTTTTGTTTCTGCTTAATAAAGTCATATGCACCTAATTTTTCACATTTTTCAAAATTTTCTTTATCAAGTGAATGAAGAAGATAGAAATCAAAATATTCCATACCCGTTCTTTCAAGTTGATTTGCAAATATACGCTGCATATCCTCTTTTGTATCGCACATCCAAATAGGAAGTTTATCGGCAATGAAATATGTATTTCGCGGATATTTTTTTAACGCATGGCCTATGAACTTTTCGCTTTTACCGCAGTGATACATATATGCGGTATCATAATAATTAACGCCGTTTTTATAAGCTAAGTCAACGAGCTTTTGAGCCTTTTCATAATCAATATTAGGGTTTGACTCTCTTTTTTGCTCGGTTTCACACGGAAGTCGCATAGTCCCTAAGCCTAAAAGTGATACTTCGACATCCTTAAATCTTCTTTTATCTACCATAATTACTCCTATTGTTTTAAAAAGAGCAGGAAAACAAAAGTTCCTGCTCTTTATTTATATTATTCTTTAGTCCAAGTAACACCCTGCGGTGTATCTTTTAAGATAATACCTTTTGCTTTGAGTTCATCACGAATTCTGTCTGCTGTTGCCCAGTCCTTATTTGCTCTTGCCTGCTGGCGTTCTTCAATAAGTGCTTCAATGTCTGAATCAACATCGTTGTTTTTTCTATTGTAAAGAATGCCGAGAACATCACATAATTCATCAAAAACAGCAGCGGCTGTTTGGCAAACATTTTTTGATACTTCTTTATCAAGAATTGATGTGTTAATATCCTTAACAAGTTCAAACACAGCGGCAACACCGTCTGCTGTATTAAGGTCATCATCCATTGCGGTTATAAACTGTTCTCTGTGGCTGTTAAGTTTTTTGATAAGTTCTTCATCATCCGGAATGTCTTTCGCGTTTTTAAGGGCAAAATCAAGGCTCTCTCGGCAAGTATAAAGCCTTTCAAGCGCACTCTTGCACTGTTCAATGATTTCAAGGCTGTAATTGATAGGTGAACGGTAATGTGATGAAATAAGGAAATATCGGATTACTTCATATCCGTAAACATTTGCAATTTCACGAACTGTTTTGAAGTTACCGAGAGATTTACTCATTTTTACATTATCAACATTGATATAGCCGTTATGCATCCAATATTTTGAAAAAGTGCAGCCGTTAGCACATTCGCTTTGTGCTATTTCGTTTTCGTGGTGTGGGAAAATAAGGTCTTGACCGCCGCAGTGAATGTCAATTGTGTCGCCTAAAAATCTTTTATTCATTGCAGAACATTCAATATGCCAGCCCGGTCTGCCTTTGCCCCAAGGAGAATCCCAATAAGGTTCACCCTCTTTTGCAGCTTTCCAAAGTGCAAAATCAAGAGGATTTTCTTTCTTTTCACCAATTGCAATTCTTGCGCCTGATTGCAAATCTTCGATAGGCTGGTGGCTGAGTTTACCGTATTCTTTAAATTTAAGAGTTCTGAAATATACATCACCGTCAACGGCATATGCATATCCTTTTTCTTCAAGCGTTTTAATAATATTGATAATTTCATCAATATTTTCCGTTGCTTTTGGGTGAACAGATGCTTTTTTGAAATTTAAACCGTTTGCATCAGTCCAAAATTCTTCAATGTACTTTTTTGAAACTTCCTCAAAAGTTATACCCTCTTCATTTGCACGCTTGATAATTTTATCATCAACATCAGTAAAGTTTTGCACAAATTTTACATTGTAACCCCTGTACTCTAAATATCTTCTTAATACATCAAAAACACAAAGCGGCCTTGCATTACCGATATGAATATAGTTATAAACAGTAGGACCGCAAGCATAAATTTTTACTTCGTCAGGGTTATTTGGTATGAATTCTTCTTTTTGACGAGTCATTGTGTTAAAAATTCTCATTTTAACTTCTCCTTTAATTCTTTTACTTCTTCTTTTAGGCTGTTAATCTCAGCTTGGTTTTCTTTAATTAAATTCATAAGTGGGTCAGGAATGTTGATTTGGTCAAGGTCATCAACTCTTTCACCGTCAATTCTTACAACCTCACCCGGAACACCTACAACAGTACAATTAGGTTCAACATCTTTAACCACAACTGCACCGGCGGCAACTTTTGCATTTCTGCCAATGGTAATTGGGCCGAGGACCTTAGCACCCGAGCCTATCATTACTCCGCTTTCAATAGTGGGATGGCGCTTGCCGACATCTTTACCAGTTCCGCCAAGTGTAACACCCTGGTAAATCATAACATCGTCACCTATTTCAGTTGTTTCGCCGATAACAATACCGTTACCGTGGTCAATACATACCCTCCTGCCGATTGTAGCACCGGGATGAATTTCAATTCCTGTTTTGTGCGCACTGCGCTGGCTTATATATCTTGCAATAAACGGCATTTTATGGTCTAAAAACCATTTAGCACGCTTATGGCTCTGCAGTGCTTTAAACCCTGGATAAAGAAGCACAATTTCGATAGGACTTCTTGCTGCCGGGTCATGCTCCATAAAGCTTTTAATATCCTCTTTAAATGAGTCAAACATATAAATATATCTCCCTTATAAACTAAAACAATAAAAATAAATGCCCCTGTCATTATGACAGAGGCAATAAATTACTGCGGTTCCACTCTTGTTTATAACTTAACTGCATATATACAGCTTATGCCTATAACGCGGCAAAACGACTCAAAATACTGATTTCCTTTGAGTAACTCGGCAGTGCATTTGGGCAGTTAGATTATAAAACCTCACAGCAAAATGGTTTTTTCTCTGAATAAACATACCTGCTTACTTCTCTGCTTCATAGTTTTTAATACTATTATCTATTACTATTATATCTATTTTTTAAAAATTTGCAACATTTATTTTGTTTTTATTAAATACCAGCCGTCTTTAGCATAAATAAGTCCGCTTAAAACAGTGACGACACTTACAATCCAAAATGCAATTGCACAGTAAACATTAAGCCAATGTGTAGATGTGGTAATATCTGCTGCCCCCTCGCCTATTGCAAGTAAAAGGAAAGTCATACCGGTAGTTGACATCTGCAAAAATGTTTTGCATTTGCCAAAAGCATTTGCTGCAATAACTTCACCGTTTGTTGCCGCAAGCATTCTGATTCCTGCAACAAGGAATTCCCTTGCAAGCATAAGTAAAATGCAAAGTTCTGTATGCCATCCCATATTTATAAATACAAGGTACGCGGCAAATACAAGGGTTTTATCCGAAAGCGGATCCATGACTTTTCCGAAATCTGTAACCAATCCGCGTTTTCTTGCAATAATACCATCTGCTTTATCACTCATACAAGCAATGAAATATACAAGAAGTGCGCCAACCCAATGGTATTTGAATTCTACAAGTGAAAAAAACATCAATAAAGGAATACAACAAAATCTGAAAACAGTTATTTTATTTGGTAAATTCATACTTTTTCTCCAATCAAATCATAGCCTTCGCAGGCTGTAATTTTTACATTAACAAAATCACCTATGTTTAATTTATCATCGCTTTTAAACATAATTCCACTGTCAATTTCCGGTGAATCAAAATAAGCTCTGCCGTTATACATTCCGTCTTCAATACTGTCAACTATAACCTTATATGTATTTCCTACTCTGTTTTGATTTAATTCTTCTGTTACAGAGTATTGAATATCCATAAGTATATCGGCACGGCGTTTTTTGACTTCTTCATCTATTTGATTGTCATAAGAGCAAGCAGGAGTATCCTCTTCCGGTGAATAAGTAAAGCATCCCATTTTATCAAACTTGATTTCTTTTACAAATTTGCAAAGTTCTTCAAAGTTTTCTTCACTTTCGTTCGGAAAACCAACCATAAAAGTTGTACGAATTGCAAAATCAGGAATTTTAGCTTTCATTTTATTCAAAAGCGCTTTTAATTCTTCGTACGAACCTGACCTGTTCATTGATTTAAGAATATCTTTATTACAATGTTGAAGCGGAATATCAATGTAAGGGCAAATTTTTTCCTCATTTGCTATTACATCAATTAGTTCGTCTGTAACTCTGTCAGGATAGCAGTAATATAATCTAATCCACTCTATACCGTCAATTCTAACAAGTTTTTTTAATAAACTTGCAAGTTTGTATTCACCGTATAATTTTAATCCGTATTTGGTGGTGTCCTGTGCGATAATTATAAGTTCTTTAATACCTTTGTTTGCAAGTTTTTGTGCTTCTTTAATTATGCTTTCCATCGGGCGTTCGATATACCCGCCGCGAATAAGCGGAATTGCACAGTATGAGCATCTGTTGTCGCATCCGTCACTGATTTTTAAATAAGCCCAGTGCTTTGGTGTTGAAAGCATTCTGTCCCCTTCAAGAAGTAAATACTTTTTATCAGGGTAAAAGCTTGTTCTTACACCAAGCAGAGCCTTGTGGCATACTTTAACAATGTCGTTATCTGCGCCGATACCTATTACGGAATCGACTTCAGGAATTTCCTTTATAATTTCATCCTGATACCTTTCGGCAAGGCAACCGGTTACTACAATTGCGCTTATAATTCCTGCTTTTTTGTATTCGGCAACTTCTAATATTGTTTCAATTGCTTCACGCTTTGCATCTTCAATAAAACCGCAGGTGTTAATAATCATAACATCGCTGTCTTCAATGCTTTGCGCAATTTCAAAGCCGCTTTTATTTAATTTTTCAAGCATTATCTCACCGTCAACCTGATTTTTAGGGCATCCAAGTGAAATCATACCTACTTTATTCGTCATAATATTCTATCCTGTAAAATGCTGATTTGATGTCTGAATAGCGAAAACCTTTTCTTTGAAGTGACGCGATTACTTTTTCTTTTCCGTTTTCTTTTTGCAGTTTAGTTGCATATTTGTTTTTTATCAAATCAACTAATGTCGCTACATTGTCAATTTCAAAGTTGGAAAGTTTTTCATCAACAATATCCCTGCTGATACCGCGCTTATAACACTCCTGTTTAATATTGGTAAGTGAAAACTTTTTTACATTTAATAAATATTCAATAAGCCTTTGGCAATATTTTTCATCATTTATATAGCCGGCTTCGATATACCTGTCAACAGCTTTTTGTGCGCTTGTTTCATCAACTGTTTTTAACAGTTTGGCTTTTATTTCTTTAGCTGAATAGTCGCGTCTTGAAAGGTAATCGGCACATTTGTTAAGTGCTTTTTTATAATTTATTTTTGCAAGAAGCTGTTGCCACTGCTCATCATTTATGTCAGTTGCGTTTGAAATGTAATTATCAAACCAGCAGTTTTCATCCGTAGTGGCAACATATTCACCGTCAAGATACAAATGAACTTTTGTACCTCTGCCCTTTTGATGAGTTAAAATCATCAGTCCTCATCATCCTCAACCATAATGTTGATTTTTTCCAATGCTTCTTCGCGTGTAATTTTCTTTTCAGGCTTTTGTGCCGAAACTTTTGCAGAGTTTGCTTTGGCTTTTTCTGCGCGTTCCTGCCTTGCTTTTTCAGCTTGTTCGGCTAATGTGTCTTTAATCTTCTTTTCAAGCTCTTCTGCAAGTTCAGGGTCGTTTTTAATGATTTCTTTTACATTATCTCTGCCCTGACCGAGCCTGCGGTCACCGTATGAGAACCAAGAGCCGCCTTTATGTATAATATCGTATTGAACAGCCATATCAAGAATTTCACCGTCTTTGCTGATACCTGTGCCGTACATAATATCAAATTCAGCACTCTTAAACGGAGGTGCAACTTTGTTTTTAACAATTTTAGCTCTTGTTCGTGAACCGATAAATTCGTTTCCGGCACCTTTGAGCTGCTCAACTTTTCTTACATCAATTCGCATTGATGAGTAGAATTTAAGTGCGCGGCCGCCTGTTGTAACTTCAGGGTTGCCGTACATAACACCGATTTTTTCACGAAGTTGGTTAATGAATATTACTATACAATTGGTTTTGTTAATAGTACCTGCAAGAATTCTTAAAGCTTGTGACATAAGCCTTGCGTGCTGGCCTACATGGCTGTCACCCATATCACCCTCAATTTCACTTTTAGGTACAAGTGCCGCAACCGAGTCTACTACTACAATATCAACAGCACCGCTGCTTACAAGATTTTCTGTAATTTCAAGTGCCTGTTCACCAAAATCAGGCTGTGCAACGATTAAAGAATCAATATCTACACCGAGATTTGCCGCATATTCAGGGTCAAGTGCATGTTCGGCATCAATAAATGCTGCGTCACCGCCAAGCTTTTGTGCTTCTGCAATGCAGTGAAGTGCAAGTGTTGTTTTACCGCTTGATTCAGGGCCATAGATTTCAACTATACGACCTCTTGGCAAACCGCCGATTCCGGTAGCAATGTCAAGTGTAAGTGAGCCTGTTGAAATAGCGTCAACTTTAAGACTTGAATTTTGGCCGAGGCGCATAACTGCACCGGCGCCAAATCTTTTTTCTATATTTTTCATAGCGGCTTCAAGTGCCGCTTTTTTGTTATCTGCTGCCATAAGATAACCTCCTAACAAAATTCTTTAATATTATACTAAATTCAACAATTAAAATCAATAGTAAATAAAAAATATGCAAATATTTGTTCTAAATTAAAAAATAATAAAAAAAAGCTTGCAATTTGATTACAATTGTGATAATATATCTTCGTTCTAAATTGACAAGGAGGTGTTCGCAAATGGCAAAATGTGAATACTGCGGAAAAGACGTATCTTTCGGCATCAAGGTTTCTCACTCACACAGAAGATCAAACAGAACTTGGAAACCAAACATTAAAAAAGTAAAGGCTATTGTTAACGGCTCTCCTAAAAGAGTAAACGTTTGCACAAGATGTCTTCGCTCAGGTAAGGTTGAAAGAGCTTAATAATTTCGCATAAAAAGCACCGATTTTTCGGTGCTTCTTTTATTTTCTGCATTTTTATCCCCATGTGGGGCTTAGCATAATATGTAATATAGTGTATAATAAATTATATTATTTTGGAGTATAAAAATGAATATAATCAACATAAATGATTTAAGCCATTCATATGTGTTTGCACAAAAGGAAATTAAAACTTTAAAAAACATTTCGCTTTACATAAATAAAGGTGAATATATATCAATAGTCGGTAAAAACGGATGCGGTAAAAGCACCCTTGTGAAACATTTAAACGCTTTGATTGATATACAGCATGGTGAAATCACAATTGCAACACTCGACTGTAAAAATAATAAAAACATATATAAAATCAGGCAGAAATGCGGTATGGTTTTTCAAAATCCAAATAATCAATTTGTTTCATCGGTTGTAAAGGAAGATATTGAGTTTTCGTTAAAAAATTACAATATTGATTATGATGACAGTACGATAAGCAAAGCGTTATCACTTGTTGGACTTAAGAATTTTGAAAACAGGGATATATATTCGCTTTCCGGCGGTCAAAAGCAAAGGCTTGCACTTGCCGGTATTCTTTGCGTAAACCCTGATATTATTATACTTGATGAAGTGACCACAATGCTTTCGCCTAATTCAAGAAAAAGTGTTTTAAATACTTTAAATGAACTTCATAAAAAAACGGATATTACAATTATTACCATAACACAGTATGCTCAGGAAACGGTTGATTGCGATAGAATTGTTGTTATGAAAAAAGGTGAAGTATTAGCACAAGGCTCACCTGAAAAGATTTATTCAAATTCATCGCTTATTGAGAGAGCAGAAATAGGTGTTCCTTACTGCGTTAAGATTTATTATGATTTAAAAGATAACGGAATTGAACTTTCAAAATGCCCGTTAAACAATGAAAGCTTGGTTGAATTATTATGCCGATTAAAATAGATAACTTATATTTTTCATATAATTCCGAGATGATTATTGATGATTTAAATTTAAAAGTAAACGATAACGAGATATTGGCAATAGTAGGTAATACGGGAAGCGGAAAATCAACCCTTGTTCAGCTTATTGCAGGGCTGTTAAAAGCCGATAAAGGAAAAATAATTGTTGATAATGATGATATTACAGCGAAAAAGTTTAACAAAAAGATTTTAAGAAAAAAGCTTGGAATTGTATTCCAGTTTCCTGAAATGCAACTTTTTGAGCAGAGCGTGGAAAAAGATATATTTTTCGGTTTAAAGCAATATAATTTAAGTTATAAGGAAAAATGCACCAGAGCCAAAGAAGTTTTAGAACTGCTCGGCCTTGATTTTGAAGAAATAAGGGATAAATCACCTTTAGCACTATCTGGCGGAGAAAAAAGAAAAGTTGCAATTGCCGGTGTAATGGTATGTAAGCCTAAATATTTAATTTTTGATGAGCCTATTGCCGGCCTTGATTATTCATCTCGTGAAAGTTTTATGAAAGTTTTATTAAAACTTAAAGAGCAAGGTACATCAATTATTATAATATCACACAATTTAGATTATTTGGCAGAATATGCCGACAGAATTATTGTTATGAATAACGGAAAAATTGTCCTTGATGATTTACCGAATATCGTTTTCGGCAAACAGCAAATGCTCGATGAACTTAATATCGGCACTTGCAGCAGTAAAAATATTATAAATTTGCTTAAAGCAAATGATATTCAAATGCCGGATAATATAATTAAATATAATGATTTGCTTAACTCACTGATAACTTGTTTTGGAGAATAGAATGGAAAATATTTTAACGGGGACTTACATAAATATTAACTCCCCCATTCATAAATTAAATGTAAAATATAAAATGCCTTGCTTAATATTAGCTTTGGCTTTTACGGTAATATCAAATAATGCTGTAATGTATTTAATCAACTTTGCTGTACTGTCACTTTTAATCATAATTTCCAAAATAAAATTGAAATACTTTTTATCAGCTGTTAAGAGCTTGTGGTCATTTTATTTAATCATTTTCTGTATGAATTCCCTTTTCTATAATCAAGGAGAGGTGTTATTATCCTTTTGGAAAATAAATATTACACTTGGCGGTGTCAGGCAGGGTGCAATAATTGTATTAAATGTGCTTTTGGTTATTCTTTGGTCAAAGCTTTTTATTTCAACTTCTTCCCCGATAGAAATAACTAAAGCAATAAGTTTTTATTTAAAGCCGTTAAGAATTTTTAAAATTCCGACAGAAAATTTAGCTTTAATTTTATCTGTTTCAATTCAGTTTGTACCTACTCTTTTGATTGAAACGCAAAATATAAAAAAAGCACAAACAGCACGCGGTGCTGAATTTGAATCAAGAAATCCGCTGAAAAAAGCTAAATGTGTAATTCCGCTGATTGTGCCGATATTTATAAATGCTTTTAAACGCGCCGATGAGCTTTCGCTTGCTATTGAAGCAAGAGGATATAAAGGAGAAAAATAAATGAAAAATAATAATTTAAAAATTAACACATTAGGTAAAATGAGTATAGTTAAACAATCTATAATTACTGCTGTATGCATAGCACTTTGCGTTGTTTTTCCAATGGCGTTTCACAGCATACCGCGAGCAGGAATAATATATTGCCCGATGCACATACCGGTGCTGATATGCGGTCTTATTTGTGCACCGCAATATGCGGCAGTGTGTGGCATTTCAGGTGTACTTCTTTCAAGTGTGCTTACCGGTATGCCACCTGTTGCAATGCTTCCTTCAATGCTGGTTGAACTCACATGCTATGCGCTTATATCTTCTCTTTTAATGAAATTTGTACATACAAAAAAATCTGCGCTTGATTTATATATATCATTGGTAGGCGCACTTGTTATCGGCAGAGTTATAGCCGGCATAGTTAAAGCTTTAATATTTGCGCGCGGTGAAATTACTATTGCTTCTTGGGCAACGGCATATTTTGTTACCTGCCTGCCGGGAATTATAATGCAAATCATATTAGTTCCCGTTGTATATGCTACACTTATAAAGGCAAATTTAATTCCGTCAAGATATGTAATTTGTGAGGAATAAGAAATGAATAAAAAAGATGTTATTGAATTTTTTGACAGCCGTTCATCATCGTGGGATAAAGAAATGGAAACAGATGATTATAAAATGAATCAAATACTTGATGCGGCTCAAATAGAAAGCGGTAAATCGGTACTTGATATTGCCTGCGGCACCGGGGTTATGATAGATTATTATATTAAAAGAAATGTATCTGATGTAACAGGTGTTGATATATCAAGTAAAATGATTGAAATTGCAGAAAATAAATTCAAAAAATATGATAATATAAATTTTATTTGCTGTGATGCGGAAACTTACCGCTTTAATCAAAAATATGTCTCAATAATGGTATTTAATGCATTTCCGCACTTTGTAAATCCAAAAGCCTTAATTAAAAATCTTGTAAAAGCCGTAAAATCGGGCGGTACTGTTACCGTTGCACACGACAGGGGCAGAAAAAGCCTTGATAATCACCATAAAAGCGTTCATGCGAGTAAAATATCTAATGGGCTTATGAGTGAAGATGATTTAGAAAAAATATTTGTTATGGCAGGTATTACGGATATTTATAAAAAATCAACTGATGATATTTATATAGTAAGCGGCAAGAAAATATAAAGAAAGCGTACATTCTATTTGGAATGTACGCTTTTCTCAATTTTGAAAATAAATTTGTTCTTCTTCTATTAAATTGTATGAATATAATTTCTCGGTATCTAAATCAACTTTGTTAATGTCAACAGCATTTATTCTGTGGCAATTGTAAGAAGTGTAATAATAAATTCCTTTGTCAGCATTGCAGCAGGATGTATATATTGTAATCTCATATTTACCGTCTCCTACTTCACAACATCCTCTTTGCTGGTCAACAGAGCCTAAAATATGAAAGAATTGGCTTACACTTTCGCTTTCATCATCACTTGATTTGGAATTTAGCTTGGTAAATGCAACTTTTGCAAAGCGTGATGTTGATGATAAGTCACCGGGTAAGCCTATTGCACCCATTCCCCTACTGTATTGTGTTAAATCGCAGCCAAAATTATTATTTGGCTGTTTCGGC
Source organism: Firmicutes bacterium CAG:341 (assembly GCA_000434995.1). Taxonomy (GTDB): domain Bacteria; phylum Bacillota; class Clostridia; order Oscillospirales; family Acutalibacteraceae; genus Eubacterium_R. Next base: position 30,911 of record FR895334.1, read on the forward strand.
GATAACGGCATATATTGATTTAGCATAAACATCTGCATATCAAAAGGCGGGTTATTTGTTAATACCCCAATTTCGTTATTATATATTTTCATTCCGTCCTTGGTGCATTCAAGCGTAATGCACTCGTTTTTATCTGCAATAATATAATGTAGCTGTGCAGATGGCAATTTATCTGAAAACGGTGTGGCGGTAATATTGATTTTTGAAAGCAATGTGTGAACTTCTTTCATATCTTTACACTTGCATAAAATCCAGTTAATAAGTTCGTATTGAGCTACATTTTCTTTCATATCATCATATTCACTGTATTGTGCGTTGCCAACAAAATTAAGACCTGCAATGCAAACTCCCTTTTCGTTTACAGCGTCATAATAAAGAGGATAATCTTTTGCAATATGTGCCATTCCGATAATTGCATAATGCTCTTTTACCTCTCCCATAAATTTAAACTTAAAAGGATAATTTCTTGGTGTAATTGTTATTTGGTCACCATATGAAAACTCGTAATCAAGTGTTCTTCCAAAATAAAAATCTTTAGTTTTATAAGTTGCTGCTGTGCACATAATATCACCCTTATAATTATTATCCAAAAATAAAAAATAAAACAATAAAAAAATAAAAAGGCTGTCAATATGACAACCCTTTGGTGCCGGCGGCGGGGGTCGAACCCGCACCCTGTTGCCAGGACTGGATTTTGAGTCCAGCACGTCTGCCAATTCCATCACGCCGGCAAATCAGCTTTTTTATTATATAAAATTCAAAGCCTAAAGTCAATAGATTTATCAATTTTAATAAATGCTTATTTAAAAATATCCCATAACTAATAACTGGCTAAAAATCAATTGCAGTTATTATATCTAATTAAGAATTGATTTTAATATAAAAAGCTGCCGTGAATTAACACGACAGCTAAAATTAAAACTTATTTACTAAACTTGTGGAATACCTTTTTACCCTTTTTAACTATGATTTCATTATTAAAATCATCAACGTTAAATGTCATATTCGGGTCAGTTGCTTTTTCATCATTAACGCTGACACCGCCTTGAGTAATAAGGCGTCTGCCTTCACCCTTTGATTTAATAATTCCTGCCTTAACCATCATATCAAGAAGCATAATTGAACCATCGTTAAAATCATCATCTGAAAGTACGGTTTCAGGCATATTAGAGTTATCTGCACCGCCGGCAAAAAGTGCTTTTGCGGCATTTTGAGCCTTTGTAGCTTCTTCTTCACCGTGAATCATTTTTGTGAGTTCAAAAGCAAGAACTTCCTTTACCTTATTAAGTTCAGCACCTTCAAGCTTTGCGTATTCGTTAATCTGCTCCATAGGTATGAATGTAAGAAGCTTCATACATTTGATTACATCCTGGTCGCCTACATTTCGCCAGTATTGATAAAATTCATAAGGAGAAGTCTTTTCAGCATCAAGCCAAACAGCACCCTTTTCGGTCTTGCCCATTTTCTTACCCTCTGAATTAGTAAGAAGAGTAATTGTCATAGCATTAGCATTGCCTTGAAGCTTCTTTCTAATGAGTTCCATACCGCCAATCATATTTGACCACTGGTCGTCACCGCCGAACTGAAGGTTACAGCCATATTTCTTATAAAGAGTGTAGAAGTCGTAGCTTTGCATAATCATATAGTTAAATTCAAGGAAAGAAAGTCCTCTTTCCATTCTCTGCTTATAGCATTCAAAGCTTAACATTCTGTTTACACTGAAGCAAGCACCAACTTCACGAAGAACATTGATATAGTTAAGGTCAAGAAGCCAATCGGCATTATTAACCATCAATGCTTTTCCGTCTGAAAAGTCGATAAATTTAGACATTTGCTTTTTAAAGCAATCGCAGTTATGCTGAATAATTTCAGGTGTAAGCATTTTACGCATATCGGTTTTACCGCTTGGGTCACCAATCATACCTGTACCGCCGCCGATAAGTGCAATCGGTTTATTGCCGGCCATTTGAAGTCTTTTCATAAGGCAAAGTGCCATAAAGTGACCTACATGCAAGCTATCTGCGGTTGGGTCAAAGCCGATGTAAAATACTGCTTTACCATTATTGATAAGCTCTCTTACTTCATCTTCATCAGTAATTTGAGCTATAAGTCCTCTTTCTTTTAATTCTTCATAAACTCCCATTTATATATCCTCCTAAAATAAAAACAATTCATAATAATACTGCGGCGCAAGTTGGGTTTTTAACTTTTTGTTCAATATTAACACCCATAGTTAATCACTGCATAAATTCTGATTTAATAATTCCTCTGCACTTTGAAGAAGTGTATCCGTTATTTCAAGGCCACCCATAATTCGTGCAAGTTCTTGCTTCCTGCCCTCAAAATCAAGTGGTGTAACACAAGTAAAAGTTTTATTATCATTAAATTTCTTTTGAATCAGAAAATGTTCATCTGCATTTGACGCAATTTGTGCAGAATGCGTTACACAAATAACTTGTGTATTTTTTGAAACGGATTTAAGCTTTAAGCCGATTTTTTGGCTTGCTCTGCCGCTTACACCGGTATCAATTTCATCAAAAATCAAAGTACCGATTGTATCATTGTACGATATAATGTTTTTAATTGCAAGCATTATTCTTGAAAGTTCACCGCCTGAAGCAACTTTTGATAAAGATTTTGGCGGTTCACCCGGATTTGCCGAAATTAAGAATTCGATTTTATCATATCCCGTTGATGACAAATTGCCTTTATTAAAATCAACATAAAACTGCATTTTCGGCATATCAAGAAAAGCTAATTCTTGTTTTACATTTTCTTCAAATATTTTAGCGGTTTTTTTACGGTCAACTGATAATTTATCGGCAAGTTTTACCGTGATGTTTAGCAAATTTTCATATTCTTCATTAAGTCTGTTTAATTCTTCGTCAGCAAAAAGAATTGAATTTCGCTTTTCTTTAGCTTTTTCAAGATAATCAAGCATTTCCTGCTCAGTCTGCCCGTATTTGTTTGAAAACTTATAATAAAGGTCAAGCTTTTCATCAATCATTTCAATTTCTTCAGGTGAAAAATCAATTGATAAAAGCAAAGCTTCTGCTTTATCCTTGGCAAGCTCCAATTTGTCGTTTATATCATTAAAAACATCGTAAACATCTTTAGTTTCATCAAATTTAAAAAGTGTTCTTGATACATCTGCACAAGCTTGCTCAATTCCGATATTTTCATCATCACCGTTAATAACAGAAATTGCAAGGTTAAGGCTTTTGATTATATCTTCGCTTTTTTGAATAAGCGCTCTTTTTTGTGTTAGTTCTTCCCTTTCGCCTACTTTAATATCGGCTTTTTCAAGTTCTTCAATTTGGAAATTAAGAAGTTCAAGCAGGCTTTCCTTATTATCCTCATCTTTAGCGAAAGATTTTAATTTTCTTCTGACGGAAATGAGCTTTTTAAAAGTTTCTTTATAATCGGATAAAACAGATTTATCCTCTAAAAGCATATCAATATAGTTATACTGCAAATCAGGGTTTAAAAGAGCCTGGCTGTCGTGCTGCCCATGAACATTGACCAAATATGAGCAAATTTCTTTAAGCATTGATACTGTAACGGTTTTTCCGTTCACTTTACACAGTGATTTTCCGTTTGCAGAGATTTTTCTTGTAATAAGCAGTGAATTATCTTCTTCAAGTTCAATATCAAATTTCTTTAATTTATTGAGCGCAGAGTCACAAATATCATCAAAATATGCACTGACATATGCATTGTCAGCACCGTATCGCACCAATTCCCTTGATGTGCGCTCGCCCATAATTGCGTTAATTGAATCAACAACTATTGATTTACCGGCACCTGTTTCACCTGTTAAAACATTTAATCCGCCGCTGAAATCAACACTCGCCTTTTCAATTACAGCTATATTTTCAATGTCAAGAGTTTTTAGCATTTAAAATCTTCTCCATATTCATTGTGAATATTTTTGCAAAATCTTCAGTTTTACAAAGAACAAATATTGTATCATCACCCGAGATGGTGCCAACTACACCCGTCCATTCCATTGAATCAATTGCGGTACAAACTGCTACCGCCATACCTGCAAAACATTTAATACAAACGATATTTTGTGCATATTCAACATTTATGATTGATTCGCCAAATATTCCGCCTGTTCGCCTTGCGTTTTCGTTATTATTCTTTTTACCGGTAGAATAAACATATCTGCCTTTTTCCGATAAATCTTTAACAAGGCGGAGTTCTTTAATGTCACGGGATATTGTAGCCTGTGTTACTTCATATCCGTTGTTTAAAAGGAGAGTTTGCAATTCCTCTTGTGTTTCTATATCGTGAGAATTTATAAGTTCCAATATTTTAGCGTGTCTTCTCTTTTTCATTTATACTCTCCTCTCAATAATCTTTTTGTTGAGAACTTCATAAAAATTTTCAGGTTTAAGTTTTATAAGTTTGGTTGTAATATCTGATTTTTTGATATGTATTTGGCAACCGGGTGTTAAATTAACAGCTTCCTGCCCGTCAACAGTCATTATCGGCGAATTGTTTTGGTCATTATTCGCAGTAACAATCAATTCTTTATCAGCTGAAAAAATAATACTTCTGTCCATTAAAGAATGCGGGCAAATCGGTGTTTCAATGATACAATCGGCTTCAGGACTAACAACCGGGCCGCCTGCGGCCATGGAATATGCGGTAGAACCTGTTGGGGTTGATATTATTACACCGTCACTTCTCATATTTGAAACGCTTCTGCCGTCACAAGTGATTGTAACATCAATAAGCCTTGCAAAATTACCTCTTGATACAACTATATCATTAAGGCAGTGATGTGATGATAATACTTCACCGTCTTTTTCAATCGTGGCTTTGAGCATAGCTCGCTCATCAATAATATATTCTTTATTTATGAGCTTTGTAAGTAAGCTTAATTCATCCCTTTCAATACCGCTCATAAAACCGAGCCTGCCTGCATTTATACCAAGAGCAGACTTGTTTAAAAATGCAGCTTTTTTAGCGATATTAAGGGTTGTACCGTCACCACCGATAGCAATTGCACAATCGCAAAGTGACATTGCTTTATCAAAATTCTCAAATTTTGCTTTTGTAGACTTAAAAATTGGTTTATATTCATTTTGAACATAAACATCTGCACCGCCGTCGGTAAGTATTTTTATTACATCAAAAGCAAGTTCGCTTACGCCATTATTATTCAAATTTGGAAAAACTGAAATAACCATTATAATTCCTCGTGTGATTTATATACTAAATCTTTTGCGTTAACATTTTCGTAAACATATGGTTTGTTTGATTTAAGTAAGTAAATTAAATATTCAATATTTCCTTCAGGCCCTTTAATAGGTGAAAAATCAAGTCCGGCAACGCTAAATCCGTTTTCAATTGCCAAGCCTATCACTTTTTCACATACTTCAAGATGTGTTTTAGGGTCGCTTACAACACCTTTTTTGCCTACCTTTTCTTTGCCCGCCTCAAATTGCGGTTTAATAAGGCAAACAGCACTTCCGTCATCTTTTAAAAAAGTATTTAAGTTCGGAAGAATGTGCTTAAGTGAAATAAATGAAACATCAACAGATGAAAAATCGATTTTATCTTTAATTTGTTCATCGGTAACATACCTGAAATTAGTTCTTTCAAGGTTTACAACTCTATCATCTGTGCGTAGCTTCCACGCAAGCTGACCGTAACCCACATCAACTGAATAAACCTTTACAGCACCATTCATAAGCATACAATCCGTGAATCCGCCTGTTGATGCGCCTACATCCATACAAATTTTACCTTCTAGAGTAATCGGAAAGCACTCCATTGCTTTTTCAAGCTTAAGGCCGCCGCGACTTACATATTTAAGGGTTTTGCCCCTCACTTCAATAACATCATCGTCTTTAACATCTTTGCCGGCTTTGTCCGATTTTTGATTATTAACATATACTATTCCCGACATAATAATCGCCTTGGCTTTTTCTCTGCTTTCAGCAAAGCCCTGTTCTACCAATGCAACATCAAGTCTTGTTTTATTTTTAGCCATTGTTGACCTCTTCTGTTATAGATTTTGAGTCTAATTTATAATGTTCAAGCTGCCTGCAAACACTTGCCTGCTTAACAAATTGATTATCAATAGCAATGTGCTTAAAATGAGCTTTAACATCATTTTCAATTAACATTGATGCGAATGTTTCACCTACTGAACCGTTTTTTATACTCTCTTCAAAAAAGTATACAGTGTCACAATTTTTTAAGGCGTTTACAATTGATGTATCAATCGGTTTAATTTTGTTTAATTTAATTAAGAATGTGTCACTTAAATTTTCATAAGCTTTTGCACATTCTGAAAATTCCCTGCCGTATGATACAATACATTTTTTTGCATTTTCGTTGCCAATGATTGTATAATTTTCGTGATTATAAGTATATTCAACCGGAATTTCAAACTGTCCGCCGCGTGGGTATCTTATTGCAACTGCACCGTCGGTTTTATATATACCCTGGTAAAACATAGCTTCAAGTTCATCAAATGTTGAAGGAGCATAAACAGTTAATCCGACAACTGAATTTAAAAACGAAGTATCAAACACACCCTGGTGGCTTTCCCCATCCTCACCGACAAAGCCTGCACGGTCAATAGCAAAAATCACCTTTAAATTCTGCATTGCTACATCGTGAATAAGTTGGTCATAAGAACGCTGTAAAAATGTTGAATACACTGCAAAAACGGGAACAAGTCCGTTTCTAGCAAGTCCGCTTGAAAATGTAACGGCATGCTGTTCTGCAATACCTACATCGAAAAATCTTTTAGGATACTGCTTGGCAAAATTGCAAAGGCCCGTACCCTCTGCCATTGCGGCTGTTACACAGCAAATCCTACTGTCCTTTTGTGCAAATTTGCACATAACCTCGCCGAAGGCAGCAGAAAAGTTTTTGCCGCTGCTTTTTGGCTCACCTGTGTTTATATCAAATTTGCCGATACCGTGAAATTGAGTAGGATTTTTTTCTGCGGGATAATATCCCTTGCCTTTTACGGTATTTACATGAATTAAAACCGAATGATTATGAGCTTTTGCGGCATTAAATACATCTACAAGTAAATCAATATCATGCCCGTCAATCGGACCGTAATATCTGAAACCTAAATCTTCAAAAAATGTTGATTTATATACTACTTTTCTGATTTTAGTATTTATGTAAGTGAAAAATCTGTTAATTTGAGTTCCGATTTTAGGTATTCTTGAAAGATGGCGCTGAAAATTCGATTTGAATGTAACATATCTTTTCGATGTTCTTATAGTAGTTAAATTTTTGGCCATTGAACCTACATTTTTGCTGATAGACATATTATTATCATTCAAAACTACTATTAAATTGCTGTTATCGTTGCCTGAATTGTTGAGTGCTTCATAAGCAAGACCGCCGGTCAAAGCACCGTCGCCGATAACTGCGATTACCTTGCCTTTTTCACCTTTAATCTGTTTCGCTCTTGCAAGACCGACTGCCGAAGAAATTGAAGTTGAGCTGTGACCTGATGAAAAAATATCATGCTCGCTTTCTACCGGCCTTGTAAAGCCGCTGATACCGTTTTCTGTACGAAGTGTAGAAAACTTATCTTTACGACCTGTAAGAATTTTATGAGTGTAACATTGGTGGCCTACATCAAATACAATTTGGTCATTTGGACTGTTGAATACTTTATGCATAGCAACGGTTAGTTCAACAACACCTAAATTTGATGCAAGGTGACCGCCGGTTTTTGAAACTGTGTTAATAAGCAATTCCCTAATGTCACTGCATAATTCTTCAAGTTCGTTATCATTTAATTTTTTTAAGTCTTTTGGGGAATTAACCCTATCAAGAACAGACATAATATCTCTCTTTTCAATATGCTGGTTATTTTTTTCTGTTAACAAGCTTTAATGCAAGCTCTTTTAAAAATTCTGTTTTTTCAAATGCGTCAAGCTGGCTTATGGCAGATTGAGTAAGCTTTTCAACATCTGCCTTAGCCTTATCTATTCCGAGTAAAGTTGCATATGTTGTTTTGTCGTTTTGAGCATCCGATCCGATTGGTTTACCAAGCTCTTTTTCATCCCCGATAATATCAAGTATATCATCTTGAATTTGAAAAGCTATTCCGAGCGAATACGCAAATTTTGAAGCGCAAGCCATTTGATTTTCATTTGCACCGGCGCTTATACATCCCATAAGGCAAGCTGCGGAAATCAACGCACCTGTTTTCATTTTATATACATTGAGTAATTGCTTTACACTTGGGTTTTGCTTTTCATAAATAAGGTCGATTACCTGGCCGCCAATCATTCCGCCTACACCTGAATTTTGAGCAAGTAAAAGCGAAGCGGAAACTTTTTTATCATCTGATAAATCTGACATAGCAATTATTTCAAAAGCGTGGGTTAAAAGGGCGTCTCCTGCCAAAAGTGCGGTATCCTCACCAAATGCTTTATGGCAGCTCGGCTTTCCCCTTCTTAAATCATCATTATCCATACAAGGTAAATCATCGTGTATTAAACTGTAAGTATGAATATATTCCATTGCGCAAGCAAGCGGCAATGCATCTTCCTTACTGCCGCCGCAGGCATTGGCAAATTCAAGCGCAAATACGGGGCGCAACCTTTTACCGCCGTTAATTAAGCTGTATTCCATTGCCTGAACAACACTTTCCTGCCCGTCTTTGCAATCAGGTAAAAATGAAAGAAGATTATGTTCAACTTTTTTTATATCATTGGTGAGAATATTATTGAATTCCGTTTCAGTCATTATTATTCTCCTTTGTTAACAAAGTGATTTTTTGCTGTGCAGATTTAAGCTTATTACTGCAAACACTTGCAAGCTTTGTTCCCTTTTCAAAAAGCGAAATGCTTTCATCAAGTGACGCACTTCCGTTTTCAAGTTTTAAAACTATTTCTTCAAGTTGCTTAATAGCTTCTTCGTATTTTATATCATCACTCATCAGATACTACCTCTTTAACCACGCATTTTGTATATCCTTTTGATAATTTAACTTTTAATTCATCATCAATATTTATATCTTTAATGTCTCTTATTACTTTTTCATTTTTGGTTGTGATTGAATAACCTCTTGCAAGAACTTTCAGCGGACTTAAAGCATCTAATGACGATACTAAATTTGAAAATTTGCTGTTTTCTTTTTCTACTAAGTATGAAAATCCGTCTTTAAGCCTTGCATAAAGTACATCAACTTCATCAATTTTTTGACTGAAATATTCGCCAGGTTCAGCCATAAAGGAAGAAAGCATTAAATTGTCAAGTTTTTGATATTCTCTTTCTATCCTGTCATTAAGCAAAGCGGAAAGTCTTTTATTGGCATTGTCAAGAAAATCAATCAAAACATTTGAATCGGGTACAGCAAGTTCTGCCGCTGCACTCGGTGTCGGCGCTCTCAAATCTGAAACAAAATCGCAGATTGTATAGTCTGTTTCATGGCCTACGGCAGATATTACAGGTGTGTTGCAATCGAAAACTGCCCTTGCAACCTGTTCTGTGTTAAATGCCCACAAATCTTCAAGAGAGCCACCGCCTCTGCCGACTATGATTACATCAATGTCACCGCGTTCATCAAGAATTTTGATTGATTTAGCAATATCATTAGCCGCTTTGTCACCCTGCACTATTGTAGGAGAAATTACAAGTTCTGCAATCGGGTATCTTCTTTTGGTAATATTTTTTATATCTTCAATTGCCGCACCCACATCTGAAGTTGCAACACCGATTTTTTTGGGATATTTTGGAATGGCTTTTTTATAAATATCATCAAAAAGACCTTCTTTTGAAAGCTTTTCTTTCATCTGCTCAAAAGCTATTGTGAGCGAACCTATACCGTCAGGCTGCATATCGTCAACATAAAGTTGATATGCTCCGTCTTTATCATAAAGTGAAATTCTGCCCCTGCACAAAACTTTCATTCCGTCGCAAGGTTTAAATTTAAGCCTGCTTGCACTTGATGAGAACATAACAGCCTTAATTTGCGTATTTTCATCCTTAAGCGTGAAATAAATATGCCCCGAACGAAAATAATGCAGAAAATTACTTATTTCACCTACAATAAAAATGTTTTTTAAGTGAATATCTTCATCAAGTAAAGCTTTAATATAAGTATTAACTTGTGTTACCGTTAATGCGTTATTTATCATTATTATCTTTCAAATATGCGTATATTGCAATTCCCGATGCATTATCACAGCTAAATTCGGGTTTTGCAAAGTATGCGTTAAACTTGTTTGTTATATTATTCTTAATAAGCGTGTTTGACATTACACCGCCGGCAAATACAAGCGGTAAATCGCCGTATTTTTCAATTAAAAGTTCCGTCATTTTTTCAAGTGAAGCAGAAATATAAGTTAAAACAAATTTTGAAACATTCTGCGGTAATTCACCGTTTTCAATCATCTTTTTAGCTTTGTTTTCAACACCGGAAAGCGAGCAGTTTAAACCTTTCATTGAAGGCTTGATTTTGTATTCCTTTTCGCTTTTCAGTGAAAGAGCATCAATTTCTTTTCCGCAAGGAAAAGTTAAGCCGAGTAAAACACCTGTTCTGTCAATAGCCTGTCCTGCTTTTAAATCCAAGCTTTCTGCTATAATTTCAGCTTTAATAATTTCGTCTTTATCAGGTTTTACCAATAAAGCTTCGGTAGTTCCGCCGCTTACATGAAAAGCTATAAATTCCTGATTTATTAAATCAAGTCTATTTACAGAATACAATGCAGATAAAATATGGCCAACTTGGTGTGATGTTGTATAAAGCGGTGTATTTGTAAATTTTGAAACTGCATTTGCCACGCTGTTTCCGACTGTAAAACACGGCATATAACTGCCGTCAATATTTCGCGGACGCGTGCTAACACCTACCGCTTTAAGTTTAAAAGAATCGTATTCAAGCTCGGCTAATATTTCAGGCATATTTACGGTGTGCTGAAAAACTGCGTCACTTTGCCTTAATCCGCGTTCACCGCTTTTTACCTTTAACAATTTTTTCGATTGAAATACATTTTCATCGTCAAACAGAGCAACAGATGTCGTATAGTTACTTGTATCAAACCCAAGATACATAAGATTTAACCTCTTGCAACCGCACCGAGAATACCGTTAATATACGATGCATCAGCACTTGATGCATATTTTTTAGCAAGCTCGACTGCTTCGTTGATTGCTATACTGTCAGCTACATCTTCAACATTCTTCATTTCATAAAGTGCTACATAAAGAATAGCCACCGTTACTTTAGGAAGTCTTGTAACTTTCCAAGATTTTGAATATTTATTGATTATTTCGTTAAATTCATCTTTATTTGCTTTAACACCGGTAAAAATATCTTTTGCGTATTTGCTTACAGCTTCAACATTTTCGCTGTAAAGTTCAATTACTTCATCTATATCTTCGCCGCTTGAAAATAAACCCTCAAAAGTTAACAGGAATGCCTGCTCCCTCATTTCACTTCTTTTCATCTGATAATCTCCTATTTTATGCAAAATAAAATGCCGACAAATGTAAATAAATGTCGGCAGATTTTGTTACTCTTCAGTTTCACAAGGTTCAACAGAGCTTACAGGCTCATCAAAATCAATACCGGCTACAATAACATTAACCTTTGTTACAAGCTTGCCTGTCATATTTTGAACAGACTCCTTAACGGCACTTTGCACCTGTGTTGCAACGGTTTGAAATTTCTTTCCCGGGGCAATGTTAATATAAATGCTGATTGAAAAGCTGTCATTTTCCTGCTTGATTCTGACAGGACTCATAACTTTAAGACTGCCCTGCTTAATTGTATTAACAACATCAACGGGTTTATTACAGAATGATGATACACCGTCAACATCCTTGGCTGCATTAACTGCTATTGATGATAAAACCTCATCTGATATAACAAGCTCACCCATAGAGCTTTTTGATATTATTTCCATAATTAAGCCTCCTTAATTTTGAACCATTATAACACAAACTGAATAAATATACAAGATTATATTATAAAATAATTGTTAATTCAGTTTGACTGAATAATGGTAACATCCTCATAGCTGCAACCAAGCTGTGAAACAGTGATTTCCTTAATTTGCAAAATGATTTGGTCCGTTAAGTCTTTTGAATCAACAATTACATTTACTTTGGTTGCATCTTCGTTAATTACTGCAAGGCAATTATTTACACCTTTTGCTTTAACGAGTGTTTCAATTTTATTTTCTGTTGATATTATGTCCGAAATTGACGCAATTTTATCAGCGGCGGCAATATGTGCCTTATCGGTTTCTTTTGTTGAATCAACTATTTTTTGCAATTTTTCAAGGCTTTCATCCCTTGCTGTCTGTCTTTCAACTCTTGCAGAAGAAAAATATGCGTTTTCTTTAGCAATCTGCGTGGTAGCGTCTACATATGTAGCTTCACCTAAAATTTTATCTCTGTCACTTGAAACAGCATTGATTTTAGCTGAAATATCACTATTTTCCCAATACCAATTGCCTGCAACGCCTACACCGAGAAGAAGCAAAAAGCAGCAAGCCGCAATACGCGTATTTCTTGTTTTTCGTTTTTTAATTTGCTCTTCGGTAAGAATAGGCTTTTCTTTTTTCTTTTTTTCTTTATTTTTTTGCTTATTTTCTTTTTTCAAAATAATCACCCTTTAATTTTTTATTTTAGAAACAGAAACTCTGTTTGTTGATATATCAAAAAGAGAAGTTACGGTGTTAATTATTGCTTCTCTGACCTGAGTATTATCCCCTCCCGTACACACAATGCTTACACCCTGAACAGTTGGGTATTTTTCTTTTATCAAAAGAGCTTTTTCGCCGTTTTGTGAATCATATAATACATATTGGTCGCTGTTGCTTTGTGAGGTGTCGTCGCTTTTGGCTTCGCTGTCCTTTGCATATATGTTTTCGCCGGTATATTCAAATGTAATCATTACTTCACATTCGCCCACTCCGTCTATTGAAGAAATTATGTTTGTAAGCTTTTTTTCGGTTTCTTCACTGTATGATGAATAATCAAAAGAATCGTTTTCTACAATATCAGATTTGCTGTCTTTTGACTGAAACATTGATGAAAAAGCTATTAAAATTATTGCGATAAGCCCCATTGCAACAATTATTTTTATCTTTTTTGAGTCTGATTTAACTATAAATGATAATGCGTCCTTTATTTTATTCTCCAATATAATACACCTTCGCATTTATTCCTAATTTTTCAAATATAAAATCCTTAACCTCTTTTGAATCATAATCATCTAATATGTAAATATCAGCTGATTGAATATAAAGTTCATCATCTTTTAATTTTACAGTCACTTTTACTTTTGAATTTTTATAATCGGCATCTGCAAGCGTTTTTTCTATATTAGATTTGATTAAATTCGAATATGTTTCCTCTTTTGAATCAATTTCAACATTGCTGATTGATTCATATTCATCGATATCAAAATTAAAACCGTTTGCCTTAAAAGGCAAAATGAAGGAAATCATTATAAATACTGTGATTACTATTTTGCCGACTTTTCCTTGCGAGCCTTTTGGCAGAAGCAAAGAGAACATAACTGAAAATATCAGCGTGATACATACCGTATAAGTCCATTCGTTTATAAATTTCATACATTCACCGTCTTTGACGCAACTAAAATTCCCAATGAAATAATTGTTGTAACCATAGATAATATCAGCAATACATTTATAATCAACAGCACGCTTAAAAAAGCGTCAAACACAGTTGCAGATTCACTGTCAAAAAATACTTTTGAGCAAATATTTGCCACTGAAATTGATAACCGCCATAAAGTTATATTTATAATCGCCGGTAAAAAAACAGCTACAATTGCAATTATTCCTACAATTCCCACGCTTGTTTTAATTAAACTTGAATAGCTTTGAATTGATAAAAGACCTTCGCTTATTGAACTGCCGATAATAGGTACAATTGAATTTATTGCAAATCTTACTGACCTTAATCCGAGAGCATCTGCCCTTGATGCAACAGCAGTTTTCAGCGATAAATATGATACGAAAATTGCGGAAAGAGCTGATATTGACTTTGTAATCAAATTTTTAAGAGCCGATACAATGCTGCCCATATTCAAATCCCGCCGTATTGAAGAACAAACAGATATGCCCATAAAGCAGTTTACAACCGGTAAAAATACATTTGCTGATATGAAGTTGAGTGCCTGAGAAAGAAGCAATAAACTTCCGTTAACGGAAAACGAAGTCATTGCACCGCCGCTTGTGGCACAAATTACACAAAAAACGGGAAAGAACGCATATGTAAAATTTGAACAAATTTTAATTGAAGAGCAGGCAAATTTAACCGAATCATAAATTTGGCTGAGTAAAAATATCGCAATTACAAGGTTAGATACGGTTGCGTACAGTTCGGAAATGCTGTCACCTGAAAGCCGCATATCAAATGATTTCACAATTGAAGAAAGAATCACAAAGCAAACTAAAATAAGGCAGCATTTTATAGGCGTTTGAGCTTTATTTGAAAATATCGATATGATGTATTTTAAAACTTGGTTGAAAGATATATTACTTATATTTTCATAATTAAAATCATCTATACCAAGCTCTTTAAGCAGATTTGATGCATCTTTATCAAGCAGTTCAAATGAGGATAAGTCATAATCGTTCAATTTTGATTTATAATCAATTTCGTTATCCGCGAGGCAAGTATTTGGCATAAGTAAAATTATAATTATTGATAACACAGATATGATTTTAATTGTTCTTTTCATTTAAGCATCCCTGTCATAATATTGATAATAGCTGTAAAAAGCGGAAGTGAGGTTATAAGTATGATTATTTTTGCTGAAAGTTCAGTTTGATTTGCAAGGGTGTTTTCCCCGTTATCTCTGCACAAATCTGATAAAAGCTGCGCCAGCATTGAAATACCTAATATTTTAAGCATTATTTTAATGTACGGTGATATAACTGAAACACTGTCTGTCAGCGAAACCATTTTATCTATTATGCTTTTCAAATCATTAGCAATTATTGAAAAAATTATTACAGCACACACAAGATTTACAAATAAAGTAAATTCACGAGAATAATTTTTCAGCACAATATTTATTATCAGTGCAGTTAATACAATTCCTATAATCTTTATCATAAGTCAAACAACGATTTCACAGTGGAAAACAAATTACTTATTTGCGGAATAATCATCATTAAAACTACTATTACACCGGCCAATGTAGTCAGCATTGCCTGTTCTTCCCTGCCGCTTCTTATTAAAACCATATTCAAAACAGCAACAATAATTCCGATTGCCGCTATTTTAAAGATAAATTCAATATCCATTTTATCCTCCTATATCAGCAAAATTGATATAAGCGCACCAAAGCTGAAGCCTGCGGCATAAATCAATTTATAATGAGTAGAATAAAACTGCTGATAGTCTTTTTTTATTAGTCTGAAAGAGTCGCAAAACTCGGTTGATTTATCAATCTGCGTTTGAGCATCATATTTTCCTATTGAATTGATATATTCTGTTATTTTTTCATTTTCAACTTTGTTTAAAGGTGAAGTTGAATTTATATCAAAAATATCAATATCTTTTAATTTTTCGCTATTTTTTAAATATGAAAAAATCATATCCGTATCAGGCATTACAGATTTCATAAATATAGAAACCTGCGAAGCCAAATATATCATTTTATCGCAATAAATAATCTTATATTTTTCGTATTTACATATTTGAATTGATATAAGGATAGATGTTGCCATTAACATTAAAATTCCGATTACCTTCAATTTCTTCCTCCGTTAATTCAATAACATCGTAGCCTTTGTTAACTCCTTTTAAAAAAACTATATATGAAAATTCACCTGTTATAATCAGTTCTTTTAATATTTTATTTCTTACAATATCTTCAACAGATTTCAAGTGAACCGATAAAATAAATGACGCTCCGCTTGAAAAGCCGAATTTTATAGCATTAACTTCCGGCAAGTTACCTATTTCATCGCATACAATTATTTCGGGAGAAAGTGTTCTGACTGCCATTTCAATGCCTTTTGCTTTTTCATAGCCTGAAATTACATCGCTGTTAATTCCCACATCAAAACCGGAACTCAATTCTTTTCTTTCATCAATAACACTTACTTTTCTGTATTTGCCTGCATACCCGCTTGACAGCAAGCGTGTCATATCTCTTAAAATCGTAGTCTTTCCGCTTGCCGGCGGCCCTGCAATAATAATGCTTGGACTTGATTTTAAATAAAGTGTGTTTAATATATTTCTTGAACAGTCAATAATGTTATGTGATATTCTTATATTTATGCTTTCAATATTTTTCACGCTTGTAAGTGCTGAATCTTTATATACGGCTTCACCGGCAATTCCGACTCTTGAACCGTAGTTATCGGTCACATACCCGTTAATCATTGTGTTAATATGCGTGTGATATGAATTGTTACATATATTATCAAGAATAAATTTGAATTCTTCACCGCTTAAATATCTGACCGAATCGGTATAATGATTGATAAGCTTGTCATATTTACTGATAAAATAAGGCTTATCTAATATGTAGATGATAATCGGCTTGTTAATTCTAAGTCGTATTTCCGTAATGTTTGATAAAAGTACATTGTCAAATGCCATAAAACAGCTTTTCAATTCATTAGGTAACTGCCCGATTATTGAATAAATATTGTCCATATAATCACCTCGCTTAATAGTATGCAAAAATTTAAAAAGATATAACAAAAATTCTGTTGAACTGAAAAAACAATTGTGTTAATATATGTATATAATATCTAAATATACGGAGTGCAATAATGGAAAGTATTTCAGCAAACATCCCAAAAACAAATAAATTTATTAACGGCGAAACAGTGAGTTATACCCTTATGGCAACAGTTTCGCTTTTTATTCTGTTTTCAATTAAACAAATTTTGAAAGTATTTATCGGTATTGGTGTTGCACCAAGCTGTATCATTGCTTTCTTAATTGCAAGTATTGTTTCATTTATTATTGAAAGAAAATATGTTTTCGGCAAAAAGATTTTATCGTCAAACATTAAGCAAATCATATTTTTTGTTATAAGAATTGCTGTAAATTTCGGATTTTATAAGCTTGCGGAATTCGGATTTTTCAATATGCTTGATATGCCGATTTCTTTTGCTTGGTTTATTGCAATAGTAACTTCCTTTTTATTTAATTATGTGTATGACAGAACACTTATTTTTGACTGCGGATATGATGCCGTAAGCGTAAGGCAATCAAAAACTTATAAAATTTTCTATAAAAATAGATATGTATTTTTAACTACTGTTTTGGCAACAGCTTGCATTGCAGTCATTTATGTAATTTTTTCTGTTTTTCCTTTTGGCAGTATAACAGTTATGCGAATGGACCTTTATCACCAATACGGTCCGCTCTTTGCAGAATTATATGACAGAATTGTTGAGCATAAAAGTCTGCTTTATTCTTGGAATACAGGTGGCGGCTCAAGCTTTTTGGGTAATTACCTAAACTATTTATCAAGTCCGCTTTCATTTTTAATCTTTTTGTTTGATAAAGAAGATATTTCATATGCTATTACTTTTATTGTGGCATTTAAATGTATATTGAGTGCTACAAGCTTTAGCTATTACCTCAAAAAAAGCTTTAATAAGGATAATTACTTTTTAAGCGTATTCGGCATTTTATATGCGTTTAGTGCCTATTTTCTTGCATACTACTGGAATGTTATGTGGCTTGACGCAATGATTATGCTGCCGCTTATCGCACTCGGAATCGAAAAAATATTTAAAACCGGTGATATAAAGCTTTATACAGCTTCACTTGTAATTTTGTTCTTCGCAAATTATTATATGGGATATATGTGCTGTATTTTTGCTGTTTTATACTTTTTCGTATGTTTTATCAACACATACAGCAATGACGGAAAGCTTAATGAAAACGCTGTTTATAAAAAGAAGTATTCTACAAAAGCTTTAATGAATAATGTTTTCATTAACAGAGGAGTTAAATTTGCATTCGCAAGCATTATTGCAGCTTTAATTTGTGCAATTACGCTTGTGCCTGTATTTATGATTCTTAAAAACAGTTCTGCAACATCAGGTACATTCCCGCAAACATTTAAAAGTTATTTTGATTTACTTGATTTAATCACATCGCATTTTGCTCTTCTTGAAACCACAATCAGAAGCAGCGGTGACAATGTATTGCCTAATATTTACACCGGTATTCTTACTTTTATTTTATTACCGCTTTTCCTTGTAAATAACAAAATTAAGCTTAAAGAAAAAGCAACTTATGTTGTTTTAATAATCTTCTTTGTATTTTGTTTTAACAATAACTGCGCCGAATATATTTGGCACGCTTTCCATTTTCCAAATGATTTACCATACAGATATTCATATATGTATTCATTCATC
This sequence comes from Firmicutes bacterium CAG:341, assembly GCA_000434995.1. Lineage (GTDB taxonomy): Bacteria > Bacillota > Clostridia > Oscillospirales > Acutalibacteraceae > Eubacterium_R. The sequence continues at coordinate 49,288 of FR895334.1, forward strand.
ATTGCTGTAATGGGATATAAAACAATTCTTAATTTTAAAGGTATCAAAGTTAAGGATATAGCATATACCGGGCTTGCAATAATTTCTTTTGTTATTATCTGCCAAAAATTTTTGACAAACAAAATGACTAATAGCACGATATATGCAACCATTATTTTTGTTGCATTATGGTGCGGTTTCTTATTCTTACTTAAAAATAAGAATGCACAAAAAAAGACTGTTTCATTTGTTTTGGTTACATTTATCCTTTGTGAAACTATAATCAGCAGTATTGTAGGCCTTCCGCTTAATCAAGATAATAAAAATTACAAAGAAAATTATAAAACATATACCGACGCCATCAATTATATTGATAATAAAGACAGCGGATTTTACAGAACAGAATTATGCTATTTAAACACAAGAATGGACCCGGCATATTATGGATATAACGGCATATCAGTCTTTTCTTCAATGGCATATGAATCGTATTCGCAGCTTCAATCCTCATTAGGTATGCAGTCAAACAAGGTCAACAGTTACACCTATAATACCCAAACACCTGTTTATAATATGATGTTTAATATCAAATATTTAATTCAAACAGATGTAAGCCTTGCCCCGTCAAGTAATTTATACAAAAAGATTTATACTACATCCGATAAGAAATCAAATGTATATGAAAGCAAATATAATCTTCCTATTGCGTATTGTGTAAATTCAAAAATTGATGATTGGGTAACAGATGAAGGAAATCCTTTTGAAATTCAAAGTGATTTCGTTAAACTTGCAACCGGATATTCAAATTTATTTAAACCTGTTGAATATAACAGCACGGATTTTGATGCTGTAAGCGGCGATGATGTTACCGAAAACGGAACATATTGGTTAGAAAAAAGCGATTCATCATCAAATTACGGTACGGAAACTGTTTCACTCTCCCCTACTATTGACGGAAATTTATATTTATATGTCAAATCAAGTGACCTTAAAACCATAACGGTGAATTCCGAAAAAGTTTCAGACATTACTCAAAGTATGGAAGACGCATATATTTTAGACCTTGGCTATCACAATAAGGGTGATGAAGTATTAGTATCACTTGATGCAAGTAAAATGGAAAGCGAAAGTACATCATTTGATTTTTATTGCTATACTGCAGATGATACTGTTGTTAAAAATATGTATAATTCGCTTGCAGGCAATTCACTTAATGTTGAATCATATAGTGATACAACCATTAAAGGAACTGTTAATGCGAAAGAAAATTGCTATTTATACTCGTCAATTCCGTATGATGACGGATGGAGCGTATATGTGGACGGCAAAAAAGCAGAAACATTTGAAATCGGCGGCACACTTTTAGCCATAGAATTGACTCCGGGTCAGCACAAAATTGAATATAAGTATTTCCCTGTTGGATTTTTATATGGTATTATAATTTCAGCAGTTACGGTATTTGGATTATGTGTATTTTATATATACAATAAGTCTTCTTTAAAACTAAACAAAAGCAAAAGAAGAAAAGACAAAATAATTGTTGAATAGATATAAATACTCATAATTCTACAAAAACCTATTTACAATATTGTGCTTTTATTGTAGAATACTCGTGAACATTAGAGAGGAGCATCTTTTTACTATGGCTAGACAAACAGCAATCAACATCAACACAATTCCTATCGGTCCGCTTGGCATTATCGGTATGCCGGGATGTGAAGAACTTACCGACAAAATCGACAAATACCTTGTTAAATGGCGCAAAACTCAGGCCATTGAGCATGCGGAATCAATTGCATTTTTCGGCTATCAAAGAGATTCATATAAAATTGATATTACTATTCCGAGATTTGGCAGTGGTGAAGGCAAAGGTGTTATAAACGAAAGTGTAAGAGGGTACGATATTTATATTGTATGTGATGTATTTAATTACAGTTGCACATATAATATGTATGGCAAAGAAGTATGTATGTCACCTGATGACCATTTTGCTGACCTTAAAAGAGTTATTTCGGCACTTTGCTCAAAACCAAAGAGAGTTTCTGTAATTATGCCAATGCTTTATGAAGGCAGGCAGCATAAAAGAAGTTCAAGGGAATCACTTGACTGTGCAATGGCACTTAAGGAACTTGTACATCTTGGTGTAGAAAACATCATTACATTTGATGCACACGACCAAAGAGTGCAAAATGCCATTCCTGATAAATCATTTGAAAATGTAATGCCAACATATCAAATGATTAAAGCACTTGTAAACAATGTTGATGACTTAAAAGTTGATAAAGACCATTTAATGGTTATCTCTCCTGATGAAGGCGCTCTTCACAGATGCATTTATTTTGCTACTCAGCTTGGTATAAACCTCGGCATGTTTTATAAGAGAAGAGATTATACACGAGTAGTAAACGGTAGAAACCCTATTGTTGAACATCAGTATTTGGGTGATTCTGTAAAAGGCAAAGATATTATTATTGTTGACGATATGATTTCTTCAGGCGAATCAATGCTTGAAGTTGCTATGAAGCTTAAAAATTTAGGCTGTAACAGAATTTTTGTATGCACAACATTCGGCCTTTTCTGCAATGGACTTGATGTATTTGATAAAGCATATGCTGATGGTGTGTTCTATCGAGTATTCACAACAAACGGTGTATATCAAACACCTGAACTTTTAAGCAGAGAATGGTATGTAAGCGTTGAACTTTCAAAATATGCTGCATATTTTATCGATACATTAAATCACGATATGTCAGTATCTAGCCTTCTTGACAGTTCAGAAAAAATTGATACAATCTTAAAAAATAAAGGTTTAAAAGGATAATAATATGGCAAATGTTAAATTGTCTAAATCAAAAATCGCTATTATAATAGTTGCTGCTGTTTTATTCATTTTATTAGCGGCAGGTGGTATTTATTGTGTTGCTACTGAGCAATCCCCTGCTTCGGCTGTTACTTCAATGTTTTCTAATGAAGAAAAGCTTATTGGCAAATGGCAAAGCCAAAAAGCACCGGGTATGTCAGCTTATGTTTTTTATGATGACGGTACATATGATTCATATTTATCAACAGTAAATTTCACAGGCGAATATACTGTAAAGGGCAACAAATTAACATTAACTAACCCTAAAACAAGCGGTGAAGTTGTATATAAATATAAGGTTAAAGGAAAAGTTCTTACCCTTACTCTTATTGAAGACGGTAAGGAAACTGATGAACACAAATTTGATTCTGTTAAGGAACTTAAAATGAAAACTCTTGCAGACCTTATAGGTGACGCAGTGAGCGACAATAATACAACTACCCAAAAAGCTGAATAGGATATAAAACCCACATCGTTGATGTGGGTTTCGTTCTATTTATTCATATTTTTCATATACATTACCAAGGAAGGTGAATTTCTTTGATTGGTAATGTAGAAAAAAGATGCATTGATTTAGGCCATTACATAATTGAAACGGGTGCAACCGTAAGACAGGCAGGTATAGTTTTCGGAATAAGTAAATCTACTGTTCATAATGATGTTACTAAAAGACTTGCAATGATTAACCCACTTCTTTGCAGCGAAGTAAAGGCTGTGTTAGAACAAAATAAAGCCGAAAGACATATAAGAGGTGGACTTGCAACTAAAGAAAAATACAGAAAATTAAAAGATAATAAAAACATTGAATAATTACTGAAATAATGTTATTATAAAAATAATAATTTAAAGGAAGTGTAAATATGAAAGTCGGTTTTATCGGCTGTGGCAATATGGCTACTGCAATTATTAACGGTATTACTTCAAATAATGCAATTAACGGTGAAGATGTATATGCTTTTGATATATATGCACCTGCAACTGAAAAACTTAAGAAAAGCTTAAATATAAATGTATGCAATTGTGAAAAAGATGTTGTATCATCAAGTGATATTATATTCCTTGCAGTTAAGCCGAACATTCAGGCTTCTGTCTTGAATACTATCGACGGTGAAATCGGTGACAAACTTTTAATTTCAATAGCCGCCGGCAAAACTATTGATTTTATCGAAAGCAATTTAAAATGTAAGGCTAAAATCGTGCGTGTAATGCCTAATATCAACGCAAAAGTCAGCGAAGCAATTTCTGCTTATTGCTTTAATGATTTAGTAAATGATGAAGATAAAAACAATGTTGAATTACTTTTAAACGGTATCGGTAAGGTTCTCTGCCTTGGTGAAAGCTTCTTTCCTCTTTTCGGTGTAATCGGCGGATGCGGCCCTGCATTTGCATATATGTTTATTGATGCCATGGCACGCGCCGGCGTTAAAAACGGAATGAAGAAAAGCGATGCGCTTAAAATTTCTGCTCAAACCGTATTAGGCAGTGCAAAAATGATTTTGGAAAGCGACGAGCATCCATGGCAGCTTATTGATAATGTTTGCTCCCCCGGCGGTACAACTATCGAGGGTGTAACCTCGCTTCAGGCAGACGGATTTGAAGCGGCAGTTCATAATGCAGTTGATAAAGCGCTTGATAAAGATAAAAAATTATAAAATTAAAGCTCGGTTTTGGGTTACTCCCTTTACCGAGCTTTTTTCTAAAGTTTTTATTAAGATATTGTTAAATTATTGACAATGTCTATTTTATATGATATACAGGACTTGGAGGTGGTTATATGAAATATTCTTTTAAAGATTATCTTATTGATACACTTATGTTTGGTTTATCTGTATCAATTACCCCAATTGTATATTTGTCAACATTTATAATAGTAAACAAATTTGATTATATAAATACCCCTGTTTACTTATATTTAGCAATTTTCATTTCATTTTTGTTACCGTTTATATTCGGCATTTTTCTTTCAAGAAAACTTTGCAAACAATCTATATCTTCATATTTAACAGTTTTCTTAATAATGGAAATAATTTGCATATTTCATATCAAAATTCCGGATAGTTATTTTGTTTTTTTACTTCCTCAGGAAGAATGGATAAGAGGATTATTTAATAAGTATAATGAAATCAGAGAAATAACAATATCTATTATTACACCGGTTTTATACACACTCTTATATTTTTTAGGTTCAGCAATTAAAAATAAGCTTAAAAAAGCATGAGCTAACTGTTAAAAATTTTTTCTTTGTTTTATTTTATATTGTATAATAATTGAAGGTGGTTATATGAAATATACAGCAAAAAACTATTTTATTGACTTATTCGTCTTTGGCTTATCTGTTTGGCTTCCGTCAATTATTTATTTGGTTTTGTATGAACAATTTAAAGGTGGAAGTGACGGTAAATACGATATAATTTCTATTATCAGTTATATTTCAATAGCTTTACTTTTCATTTTACCTTTTATATTTGGAATTTTATTCGGTCAAAATGTATGCAGAAAATCAACTAATGCATATTTGACGGTAACTGCAATAATGCTTCTTATAAATTTATTGTGGAATATTATGGAAGATGGCTTAATTGCATATTTATTTACTTCGATACTTTTAGTTGACGGATATTTCGGAAATGCAAGTTATATAATTTTGCTTCTGCCCGCATTATTTTATTATTTAGGTGCAAAACTTAAAACTAAAAAAAGAAACAAAAGCTCGGTATAACCGAGCTTTTGTTTCTTTATGTTAATTACATATACTTTTTGATTTCATCAACCATATCAGTCTTTTCCCAAGAAACACCGAGGTCTTCCCTGCCCATATGACCGTAAGCAGCAACATTCTTATAAATTGGTTTTCTGAGGTCAAGTCTGTCTATAATAGCTGACGGACGAAGGTCAAATACCTTATTTACAATATCGGCGATTTTTTCATCATCAATTTTACCTGTGCCGAAAGTATCAACCATAACCGAAACAGGCTTTGCAACACCGATTGCATAAGCAAGTTCAACTTCACACTTATCAGCAAGGCCGGCAGCTACAATATTTTTAGCTACCCAGCGTGATGCGTATGCAGCACTTCTGTCAACCTTTGTAGGGTCTTTACCGCTGAAAGCGCCGCCGCCGTGGCGTGCGTATCCACCGTATGTATCAACAATGATTTTACGACCTGTAAGGCCTGAATCACCGTGAGGGCCGCCTATTACAAATCTGCCGGTTGGGTTTACAAAATACTTTGTATCATCATCAATAAATTCAGCAGGAATTGTAGCTTTAATAACTTTTTCAATAATATCTGAACGAAGCTGTGAAAGCTCAACATCTGCACTGTGCTGGCTTGATACAACGACAGTAGTAACCTTTACAGGCTTATCATCATCGTATTCAACAGTAACCTGTGTTTTACCGTCAGCATAAAGATAAGGAAGTGTACCGTTTTCTCTGACTTCTGTAAGCTTAACAGCAAGTTTATGCGCAAGGCTGATTGGAAGAGGCATAAGCTCCTTTGTTTCGTTGCAAGCGTAACCGAACATCATACCTTGGTCACCTGCACCGTTGAGGTTATACTCATCTTCATCATCGTTTTTAAGTTCAAGTGACTTATCAACACCCATTGCAATATCGGCAGACTGATGGTCAAGTGCAAGCAAAACAGCGCAAGTATTACCGTTAAAACCTTTCTTATCGTCATCATATCCAATATCGCAAATTGTTTTTCTTACGATAGACGGAATATCAACCTGTGCCTTTGTTGTAATTTCACCCATTACAAGAACCTGGCCGGTTGTACATGTTGTTTCACAGGCAACACGGCTTTGTGGGTCCTGCTCAAGCATAGCATCAAGAATAGAATCTGAAATTTGGTCACAAATTTTATCAGGATGACCTTTTGTTACGGATTCACTGGTAAACAAATGTTTTGACATAATAATATCCTCTAATCAAAAATATTTGTTAATTGCTTTAGAAAGAAAAAAGCACACGAAACGAGCGTGTGCATTAAGCTATCATCACTCGGTAAGCCGCAGGTATTAGCACCTTGCAAATGCAGGTTGCTGTGGCGTCACAGGGCCTGTCCCTCAACCACTCTTGATAAAGCATATTAACATCACAGCTATAATACATCATAAAACTGATAAAGTCAACAAATATTTATAAATAATCAATGTTATTTTATAATTACTATTGTAATTTCTTAATAAATAGTTTATAATTATATAGCAATAAAAGGCATATGCCTTATAAGGAGGAAAATTATGGCAAAGAAAACCGTATTTATTACCGGTGGTACAGGTAATATGGGTTGGGCTGCTGTTCAGGAAATGCTTAAGCATCCAAATGAAATCAATATTAAGATGCTTGCAAGAAAAAGCCCAAAAAACGAAGAAAAACTTAAGGACTTAATGGCAAAGCCAAATTTAAAGATTGTTTGGGGTGACCTTAACGATTACGATTCAATTCTTGAAGGCGTAACAGGTGCAGATTATGTACTTCATGTTGGCGGTATGGTATCTCCGACTGCTGACTGGAAACCTTACAAAACACAGAAAACAAACATTGGTGCTGCACAGAGCATCTGCAAAGCAGTTCTTGCTCAGCCGAATCCGGATGATATTAAAGTTTGCTATATCGGTACTGTTGCTGAAACAGGTGACCGTAACTACCCTATCCATTGGGGCAGATGTGGCGACCCTATCAAAATTTCTATTTATGACCATTATGCTATTTCAAAGACTGTTGCTGAACGCACATTCGTTGAAAGCGGAATCAAGAATTGGGTTGTAATGCGTCAGTCAGGTATCCTTTATCCTAACATTCTTAAGAATATGGACCCTATTATGTTCCATGTTCCTATCAATGGTGTACTTGAATGGTGTACAGTAGAAGATTCAGGCAGACTTATGTGTAACCTTGTTCTTGAAGATGAAGCAGGTAACCTTGGTTCAGATTTCTGGAATCATTTCTATAACATCGGTTCAGGTAAGGAATACAGAATTTCTAACTATGAATTTGAATGCCTTCTTCTCGGCACTCTTGGTCTTGCAGGCCCTGAAAAGCTTTTTGAACCAAACTGGTTCATTACAAAGAACTTCCACGGTCAGTTCTATGCTGATGGTGATAAGCTTGAAAACTATCTCCACTTTAGAGAAAATCTTCCTATTCAGGATTATTTTAACAGACTTGCTGACCATGTTGAATTTTACTTCAAAATACCAAGATACCTTCCAAAGAACCTTGTTGCAGCTTGTGCAAAGCCATTTATGAAGAAAATTGCTTCTACACCTGACTTTGGTACACTTGACTGGGTTAAGACTAACAACCCTGAAAGAATGTCATCATACTATGGTTCTCTTGAAGAATACAACAAGATTCCTTCAAAGTGGGAAGATTTTGAAATCATTCACTTTGATAAGGATAACAGTGCTGCTGAACAGTTTAAGCTTGACCACGGTTATGATGAAAGCAAGCCTGAATCAGAACTTGATATTGAAGATATGAAGCAAGCAGCTAAATTCCGTGGCGGTGAATGCCTCAGCGAAACAATGGTTAAGGGTGATATGGCTACAAAGCTTAAGTGGAAATGCGGTACTTGCGGTGCTGAATTTGAAGCATCACCTGCTCTTATTCTTCTTGGCGGTCATTGGTGCCCTGAATGTTACATTCCGCAAAAAGAATGGAACTATGACGAAGTTGCTAAAACTAACCCATTCTTCGCTCAAGTTTGGTATCCAAACCATACAAAAGAAGAACATAATGTTTATAAGTTTGATGACCTTTTCCACATTGACGGCGTTAAGTGGGACGACATTAAGCACTAAGCATAATAACTTATACATAAAAATAAACCACCGATTTTTCGGTGGTTTATTTTTTATTCTTCAACTAAAGCTGAAAAAGCTTCTCTTATATTTCTTACGGGAATTATATCAAATGTTGATTTTAAAGAATTGGTGATTGATTTATAATTATGAAAAGGAATAATACATCGCTCAAATCCAAGCCTTTTAGCTTCGGCAATTCGCTGTTCACAATTATTTACAGCTCTTATTTCACCTGCAAGTCCTACTTCTCCGAACGCAATGGTTTTATCATCAACAGCTTTATCTTTTAACGATGATACAAGTGCAAGTGCAACTGTTAAATCAGCGGCAGGTTCATCAAGCTTTAATCCGCCTACAACATTAACATATGCATCCATATTATTAAAGAAGTACCCTGCCCTTTTTTCAAGCACTGCAAGAAGCATATTCATTCTGTTATAATCAAATCCGGTACTCATCCTTCGCGGTGTGCCAAATCCGGTCGCACAAACAAGGCCTTGCACTTCGGCAAGAATAGGTCTTGTTCCCTCCATAACACACGCCACGCAAGTACCTGAAGTGTTTTTAGGTCTGCCTGAAATCATCATAAGCGAAGGATTTAGTACTTCTTTAAGGCCGTCTGCCGTCATTTCAAAAACACCGATTTCGTTTGTAGAACCAAATCTGTTTTTAACACCTCTTAAAATTCTGTATGAATAATTCCTTTCGCCTTCAAAATATAAAACCGTATCAACAATATGTTCAAGAACTTTAGGACCGGCAATTGCCCCATCCTTATTAACATGGCCGACGATAAAAATAGGTATACCCAGTCCTTTAGCAGTATGCATAAATACATTTGTGCATTCCCTAACCTGTGTTATTGACCCTGCGGATGAATTCACCTGTTCATATACCATAGTTTGAATCGAATCTATTATAACTATATCAGGCTTTTCTGCTTTAATACATTCAACGATTGTAGCCAAGTCGGTTTGTGAAAGAATAAATAAATTTTTGGTAGTAACACCTATTCTTACTGCACGAAGCTTAATTTGATTAGCTGATTCTTCGCCGCTTACATAAAGAATTTTTTGCCCTTTAGAGCCAAGATTCTGGCAAATTTGAAGTAGTATGGTTGATTTACCGATACCGGGGTCACCGCTTAAAAGAACAAGGCTGCCCTTTACGATTCCTCCGCCTAATACCCTGTCAAATTCTTCAATTTTGGTAGGTATTCTTTCATCATTTTCACCGCAAATGTCATCAAGTGCCAAAACTTGATTTACAGTGCTGAATGAATTTGAAAAGCTGTTTTTAGTTTGCTGACTATTTAATTCTTCATTTAGTGTATTCCATTCTCCGCAACTTGGGCATTTGCCATACCATTTTGGTGATTCAAATCCACATTCGCTGCATATGTAAGAAGTTTTAATTTTTGCCATTTACAATTCCTCAGTAATATACTCATTTAACCCAAGCATAATCAAATATGCGAGTTTGTTTTGATAAATTTCTTTTTGCAGGTTGCTGTTTTCTTCGGTATTGCTCATAAAACCGCATTCAACCATTACAGACGGTACGGTTGCTTTATGCAAAAGATAATATGCGCTGTCAGATTTTTTATTAAAACGCTTATTATCATGCTGTAAAAATTTTTTAGTTATGTTTAAAATACTGTCTGCAAGTATTGGACTTTTATCATCATTTGGTGAAAACCATATTTGCATGCCGTTTTCTTTTTCATTTTCAAAATGATTTTGGTGAATAGAAATAAGTGTACTGTTATTTATTGAATTAACATAATCTAATCTGTTATATAAATCGGAACGCTTTTGATTATCGTTTTTCTTATAAAACAGATAATCACCATTTCTTATTAAGCTTGCATTAACACCTGAAATTCTTACAAAATCATATAATTTTAATGCAATATTTAAGTTAATATCTTTCTCTTTGGCACCGTCAACACCGATAGTGCCTGCATCAATACCGCCGTGACCCGCATCAATAACAAGATTTATTCTGCTGTTTTGTGCACTGTTGTTAACTGCACTGCTATTCTTAAAGCAAGCATTTATACCTACGCACGAGCAAAAAGTAAATATAACGGTAAACAATATTATTGTACCTTTATTCATAATAATCACCGTTAATACTTATGAATAAATTATACTATATTATTACAAAGTTATCAAGCGATATTGCATTTTAGCTTACATAGGGATATAATTAGGACAGAAAACTATCAGGAGGTATACTTATGAAAATTGTTAATTTAGACGGTGTTACCACCAACCCAGGTGATTTAAGCTGGGATGGTATGAAAAAGCTCGGCGATTTCACTGTATATGACAGAACATCACCTGACCAAATAATTGAAAGAGCAAAAGGTGCAAATGCACTTATAATAAATAAAACAATTCTTACAAAAGAAATACTTGAACAGTTAAAGCCGGAACTTGAATATGTCGGCCTTCAATCAACGGGATATAATGTTGTTGACTGCGAAAGTGCAAAAAAGCTTGGAATAACAGTGTGCAACATTCCGTCATATTCCACTAACGCAGTGGCACAGCTTGTTTTTTCATTTATCCTGCAATTCACAAATAAAGTATCACTTCACAGTGAAGCAGTTCATAACGGCGAATGGTGCAGTTGCCCTGATTTTTGCTTTTGGAAAGCCCCGCTTGCTGAACTTGCAGGAAAAACAATTGGTATAATCGGATTTGGCGCAATCGGGCAAAAGGTTGCAAAGCTTGCAGAAGCATTTGATATGAATGTGCTTGCATATGCACCGCGCCCAAAAGATAAAGCTGAACTGAAAACGGTTAAATTTGTAACACTTGATGAATTATTAAAAGAAAGTGATATAATCACCTGTCATTGCCCTTTAACAAATGAAACTAAAGGTATGATTAACGAAGAAACAATAACAAAAATGAAAAAAAGTGCCATATTTATAAACACATCGAGAGGCCCGGTGGTTGATGAAAAAGCACTTGCAAATGCACTTAATAATGAAATGATACAAGGCGCAGGGCTTGATGTATTAAGCGTAGAGCCTGCCGATAAAGATAATCCCCTCTTAAACGCGAAAAATTGCTATATAACACCGCATATTGCTTGGGCGGCAAAAGAAACAAGAGAGAGGCTCTTAGGTATATTAGAAGATAATTTAAAAGCGTACATTGACGGACATGCACAAAATGTTGTAAATAAGTAATTTTTAAATAAGCTCTCGCTTTTGATGAAAATGAAGATGAAGAATGCTTTATATAATCACTCATATGCCCGCTGATGCTGATGCAAAAAATACCTTTTGATATTTATATCAAAAGGTATTTTTATATACAATTATTTATTATTTTTTTTGCTGCCGATTTTGCTTTCCGTATGGTTAATCAGCTTTTTGATGTTTTCTCTATGTGCCAAAACAACTATTAAAGTGAAAACCATAGATAAAAATGCAAGCGCAACTGATTTATAAAATATAAATATAAATACAGGGTAAAATACAGCCATTGCTATACTTCCGAGCGATACATATTTGGTAATAAATACTATGATGGCAAATATTGCAAGTAAAATAAGTGCAATGCGCCAATCTATCATAAATACCATTCCGCCGGCAGTAGCAACTCCCTTACCGCCTTTAAACCCAAAAAAGCAAGGAAATATATGCCCCAATACGCAAAAAAGACCTGCAAATGATTTGGTAAACATTCTTGCATTTATTCCATAAATAAGTGCGTCGCTGTTTTCAGCAAGAGAAATGTTGCCTAATTTTCTTACTATTATAAACGAAATAAAAATTGCAACAGCAACTTTAAGCATATCACCTATAATAGTCATTACAGCGTACTTTTTGCCATAATTTCTAAGCATATTGGTTGAACCGGCGTTTCCGCTTCCGTGACTTCTTACATCATCCTTATTTAAAGATTTTGAAATGATAATACCAAAATTAAGGCTTCCGAGAAGATATGAGATAATTGCCGAAATTATTAAGGCTGATATCATTTTTTGCCATCTCCCCGTTCCCTAATAATAAATCTCACAGGCGTTCCGTCAAGTCCAAAAATATCCCTGATTTGATTTTCAAGGTATCTTTGATATGAAAAATGAAACAGTTCTGCATTATTCACAAAAAATACAAATGTAGGCGGCCTTGTAGATGCCTGTGTCATATAGTAAATCTTAAGCCTTTTACCTTTATCGGTGGGCGGCTGAACACGGGCAGTTGCCCCTGCAAGCACTTCGTTAAGCTTACCTGTTGAAATACGCATTGAATTTTGAGAATGAACAAATGAAATCATTTCATAAAGCTTATCAATTCTTTGTCCTGTTTTAGCAGATATGAACATTATAGGGGCATAACTCATAAATGAAAAATCATTAGTAAGTTTATCCCTGTATTCTTTCATAGTGTTTCCGTCTTTTTCAATTGCGTCCCATTTATTTACAGCAATAATGCACGCTTTTCCCTGTTCAAGTGCAATGCCGGCAACCTTTGAATCCTGCTCGGTAAAGCCTTCAACAGCGTCAATCATAATTACGCAAACATTTGCTCGCTCAACAGCCATTCTTGCACGAATAATACTGTATTTTTCAATAGCATCGTCTACTCGGCTTTTTCTTCTTAATCCGGCTGTATCAATAAAATTAAATTTTCCGTATTCATTTTCAACGAAAGTATCAGTAGTGTCCCTCGTAGTACCTGCTATGTCAGATACAATAGCACGGTTTACACCGCTGATTTTATTTACAAGTGATGATTTGCCGACATTAGGCTTTCCGATGATGGCTACTTTAATTATTTCATCATCGTCTTCTTCATCTTCACATTCCGGAAGATATTTAAGCACTTCATCAAGCAAATCACCCGTGCCATGCCCATGCGATGCTGAAACTGCAACCGGGTCACCTAAACCGAGATTATAAAATTCATAAAATTCAGGTTCAGGCTCACCGATACTGTCACATTTATTGACGCATAAAACAATAGGCTTACCGCTTTTTTGAAGCATAGTTGCAACATCGTAGTCGCTTGCGACTACACCGTCACGAATATTTGTAACCAAAATAATAACATCCGCTGTTGAAATTGCAATTTCAGCCTGAGTTCTCATTTGACTTAAAATTACATCAGATGTATTTGGCTCTATACCACCGGTATCAACTAACAAAAATTTATGATTAAGCCATTCGCAGTCACCGTAAATTCTATCTCTTGTTACACCGGGAGTATCGTCAACAATAGAAAGTCTGCTTCCTATCAATTTATTAAAAAGAGTAGATTTGCCGACATTAGGTCTGCCAACAATTGCTACAACAGGCTTTGCCATAAGCTAACCTCCTTAAATATCACAATAAAACAAGAAAGGCGGACAAATAATGTCCGCCAACAAATGTAAAATCTTACGCTTCCTTGCTGATAACTTCTTTACCGTTATAGTAGCCGCAGTTGCCACATACCTTGTGAGATACAGCATAGCCGCCACAGTTAGGGCATTTTACAAGTGTAGAAGCGTCCATTTTCCAAACGCTTGATCTTCTCTTGTTCTTTCTTGCTTTAGATGTTTTTCTTGCAGGTACTGCCATTTTAATTGCCTCCTTTATTTAAAAAGCCATATTATTCATCTTCGAGCAACTGTAAAAGAGCTTCCATTCTTGGGTCAACATCTTTTTTACAGTTACATTGTTTGACATTCAAATTAGCACCGCATTTCGGACACAAACCTTTGCAATCATCTTTACAAAGAATTTTGTTAGGCAGTGAAAGCGAAACTTCTTCGTTTACTAATTCGTCTAAATCGAGTTCCCTATTACTTACAACAATGTAATCATCATCGTCTTCTTCGTTTTCTAGCTTTTCAACTACAATGCGCTTAACATTAAAAGAAAAATTCTTTTTAACTTCTTCGGCACATCTGTCACAAAAGCCATAAAAATCAAAACTGATATTTATATCAAGATATAAAACATCAGCTTTAGAATATAAACTGCCGATAACATTAACACCGTTTTTAATAGGGTTATAAGTGCTGTAAATAAGATTACTTAAATCGAGATTATAATCAATATCAAGCTTTGTAACAACACCGCTCAATAAATTATTAAGGTCAATTCTCATAAAACCACCTCGCACTTGCACTTTAAGTATTATATATATAAGGGCGCATTTTGTCAATAGTTATTTTGAAAATGGAAACTATTTTTGGTTTAATCGATGATTATTCTCATATTTCATTTGAATTATGACTAAAAATTAACAAACTCTTAAATATTATTGCAAATTACATTTCATTATTGATATTTTATTGTCAATGTAGTATTATTATATAAAGGGATTATCCCTAATAAATACAAAGGAGTAATATTATTATGGTTAACAGATTTGTATTAAACGAAACAAGCTATCACGGCGCAGGCGCAATTAAGGAAATTGCAACAGAAGTAAACGGCAGAGGCTTCAAAAAAGCTTTTGTATGTTCTGATCCTGACCTTATCAAATTTGGTGTAACTAAAAAAGTTACAGATGTTCTTGATAACGCTGAAATTGATTATGAAATATACAGTGAAATCAAGCCTAATCCAACAATTAAAAATGTACAAACAGGTGTAAAAGCATTTAAAAATTCAGGTGCAGATTGCATTATAGCGATTGGCGGCGGCTCATCAATGGATACTGCAAAGGCAATCGGTATTATCATAAAAAATCCTGATTTTGCAGATGTTCGCTCACTTGAAGGTGTAGCACCTACAACAAACAAGTGCGTACCTATCATCGCTGTTCCTACCACAGCCGGCACAGCAGCAGAGGTAACTATTAACTATGTAATTACCGATACTGAAAAGAACAGAAAAATGGTTTGCGTAGACCCTAAAGACATTCCTGTTGTTGCAGTAGTTGACCCTGATATGATGTCATCAATGCCAAAAGGACTTACAGCTGCTACCGGTATGGATGCACTCACCCACGCAATCGAAGGTTATATTACCGCAGGTGCTTGGGAACTTTCTGATATGTTCCATCTTAAAGCAATTGAAATTATTTCAAGAAGCCTTAGAGGTGCAGTAGAAAACACACCTGAAGGAAGAGAAGGTATGGCTCTCGGTCAATATGTTGCCGGTATGGGATTTTCAAATGTCGGCCTTGGTATTGTTCATTCAATGGCTCACCCGCTCGGTGCATTATATGACACACCACACGGTGTAGCAAATGCCATAATTCTTCCGACAGTTATGGAATATAACGCACCTGCTACCGGTGAAAAATACAGAAATATTGCAAAGGCAATGGGTGTTGAAGGTGTTGACGAAATGACACTTGATCAAGCAAGAAAAGCTGCTGTTGACGCAGTTAAAAAGCTTTCACACGATGTCGGAATTCCTGAAAATCTTAAAGATATTGTTAAACCGGAAGATGTTGATTTCCTTGCGCAATCTGCATACGATGATGCTTGTCGCCCTGGTAACCCAAGAGAAACAAGTGTAGAAGAAATCAAAGAACTTTATCTTTCACTTATGTAATTGATACTTATAAATGAAAACAGAGGCTGAATTATCAGCCTCTGTTTTTTATAGAATAAATAAAAAACAGTACAGCTTGATTATGCTGTACTGTTTAATAATAGTTTTGATTATAATTCTTCGCAGTAATCAAAGATTTCAACAGGTAAATCTTCCTTGTCACAGCTGATTGTGAAATAGAAGTTTACATCTGAAGCTTCGGAAAGCTGTGAAAGCATTTCAAAAAATTGAGGAAGCTTTTCATATTCCCTGCCTACAATTTTAAATGTAGCATCAACAAGAATATCTGTTACATCATAGTTGCCGGCACAAATACCTGCAAGGAAACCGTAAAATGCCTTATGACCGTTGATAAGGTATGTTTCAGTTTCTAAAAGGCGAGCCTTTGATGAAACATCATATGTAAGCTTTGGTTCTTTTTCAATGCAAACTACATTGCCGTCAGAGTTCTCAACGCAAACATTGACCTGGTCAATAAGCTTTTTTGTTTTTCCTGAACCTTTATTACCGATTATGAGTTTAATCATATTAAAATTCCTCCGAGTTTTATTCTAACTATATATTAGCATATACCGAGACGATTTTCAAGAGTTTCTTTTTCCTTTTCATATCCCGGTTTACCTAAAAGTGCAAACATATTCTTTTTATAGCTTTCTACACCCGGCTGGTTGAAAGGATTAACACCAAGCATATAACCTGAAACTGCACATGTTTTCTCGAAGAAATAAATTAAATAGCCTAAATCATTAGGTGTAATAGTATCACATTCAATAACAAGATTACCTACACCGCCGTCTGTATGTGCGAGAAGTGTGCCTTCCCTTGCCTTTTCGTTTACATAGCTCATTTTCTTGCCTGCAAGGAAGTTAAGGCCGTCAATATTACCCTCCTGCTCGGTGATAATGAAATCATTATGCGGCGCATTAAACTTAATAACTGTTTCAAACATAAGTTTGCTTCCGCTTTCCTGAATGTATTGGCCGAGTGAATGAAGGTCTGTTGAAAAAATGCAAGATACAGGGAAAAGTCCCTTGCCGTTTTTACCCTCACTTTCTGCAAATA
This sequence comes from Firmicutes bacterium CAG:341, assembly GCA_000434995.1. Classification (GTDB taxonomy): domain Bacteria; phylum Bacillota; class Clostridia; order Oscillospirales; family Acutalibacteraceae; genus Eubacterium_R. The sequence goes on from FR895334.1 coordinate 66,523, forward strand.
ATTGCTTAAGCCACTCGTTAAACATTGCCATACAAGGCTCATATGATACAAAGCACTCAAGCTTTGTACCCTTATTGTAAAATACATTTCGTACAGCTGCATATTTGAGCATATCGTTTTCATCAATATTTTCACTGCAAAGCTCATTTTGAGCCTTTTGTGCGCCTGCCATGAGTTCGTCAATATCAATTCCTGCAACAGCAATAGGAAGAAGTCCAACAGCAGTAAGAACTGAATATCTGCCCCCTACATCGTCAGGAACAACAAATGTTTCATAACCTTCCTCATCAGAAAGTTCTTTTAATGTTCCTTTAGCTTTATCTGTTGTAGCAAATATTCTTTTAGCAGCTTCTTCTTTGCTGTATTTGCTGTTAACAAGGTCACGAAATACTCTAAACGCAATAGCCGGCTCTGTTGTTGTGCCGCTCTTGCTTATTACATTAACGCAAATATCTTTGCCCTCGCAGATAGAAACAACTTCATTAAGAGCTGAAGGGCTTATAGAATTGCCGATAAAATAAATATCAGGTGTATCTTTCTTTAATGAGTTATAGTTTGGTGAAGTTAAAGCTTCAATAACCGCCCTTGCACCGAGATATGAGCCGCCGATGCCGATAACTACAAGTATATCTGCATTTGATTTAATATATTCAGCTGCTTTTTTAATTCTTGCAAATTCTTCTTTATCATAATTTGTAGGCAAATCAACCCAACCGAGAAAGTCATTACCCTCACCTGTTTTATCATTAAGGGTATGAAGTGCTTCAACTGCTTTTGGTGCAATTGCCTTTATGTCTTCATCTGATACAATGCTTTTTGCATGTTCGTTAAAAAATTTTATTGCCAAAATAATCGCCTCTGTTTCAAAAAATAATGTTAATATAAATTCATTGAAATGATATAATACACTATTTTGTCGAAATATTCAATATCTTTTTATATATTGTTAAACATTTTCTTAAAAATATATAAAAATGTTACAGATTTAATATTTTTGTCAGATTTTAACTCAATTGAAGATATTTTTTTATTTCCGCTGTAAACAGTTATAACGCCAAGCTTATCACCTTTTTTAACCGGTGCTTTAACTTCATCCAAAAAGGAATATTCATAAGTTATTTTATCGGAATTTTTGGGTAACAGCAATTTTTTATTTAACTCGCATTTGGGGGTAATAGACTTATCAACTCCGTTTTTTACTTTTACGGTTTTGAGTTTTGAATTATCAATTTTTATATTATCAAGCTTATAGTTTGCAAATCCGTAATCTAAAAGTTCCTGTGTAAGTGCAAATCTTTCATCACTGGTTTGCGCTCCCAAAACGACTGAAACAAAGCTTATGCCGTCACGAGTTGCAGTGGCACAAAGGCAAAATCCTGCATTTGAAGTTGTACCGGTCTTAAGCCCCGTCATACCGTTATATTTATTTATCATCTTATTTGTGTTATTAAGTTCGGTTTTTCCGTTTCTTAAACTGTCAAGCCAAACTGTTGAATATTTCAAAATCAATTTATGCTTCATAACTTCTTTGGCAATTACAGCCAAATCGTAAGCGCACGAATAATGATTTGTAACTTCATCGTCAAGGCCGGTGCAATTTTCAAAATGTGAATTTTTTAAACCTAATGTTTCAACTCTCTTATTCATCATATCAACAAATGCACTGTCACTGCCTGCAACATATTCGCCCAGAAGTGTGCAAGCATCATTTGCTGAAGCTATTACAACAGCTTTAAATAAATCGTTTACGGTCATTTTTTCACCTACTTCAAGCCAAATTTGCGAGCCGCCTTTAGATACGGCGTTTTCCGTTGCGGCAACCTCATCGGTAAGCTTGATTTTACCGCTGTCTATCGCTTCAAGTATAAGAAGTATTGACATCAATTTTGTTACCGAAGCCGGTGAAAGATGCTCGTATGCATTATTTTGTTTAATTACATCGCCTGTATCAAGGCTCATCAGTACACTTGATTTTACATTTGATTTTTTGTTTTCCTCGGCATTTGCGCAAATTGGAAAACTCAGCACAAATGATAATACCAATATTAAGCTAATTACTCTTTTCATAAAATCACCCACTAATATTTATTATAATTATCTTGTTTTGATTACAATATTTTGATATAATTACTTAAATTAAAGATGGAGGGCCAAAAATGAAGGCTGCTTTTTATACACTTGGTTGCAAAGTAAACCAATATGAAACCGAATATATGGCGGAACTTTTGAGAAATGCCGGATTTGAAATAGTTAAAGAAAATGATGAAGCTGATTACTACATTGTAAATTCTTGTACCGTTACAGCTACCGCTGACCAAAAGACAAGAAAAAGTATCAGAAAGTTTAAAAGAAATCATCCTAATTCAACCGTTATATTAACGGGATGTATGCCGCAGGCTTTTCCTGAAGAAGCCAATGAACTTATAGAAGCCGATATTGTTTTTTCAAACAAAAATGACGGTGATATACTTTCACTTATAAACGAATATAACCTTAATAAAAACAGACTTGTAAAAATAGAACAACACCAAACCGGAGATAAATTTTGGGATTGTTCAATAGACCGCTTTCACGAGAGAATCAGAGCATTTGTAAAAATTGAAGACGGATGTGACAGATTTTGCTCATATTGCATTATTCCAAAATCAAGAGGCAGAGTTCGTTCTAAGCCGCTTAACACATTGAAAAATGAAATTGAGGCTCTTGCAAACGGCGGAATTAGAGAAATCGTACTTGTAGGCATAAATTTATCGGCTTACGGTAAAGGTGAAGATTTCAATATTGTTGACGCAGTGAAAATTTGCAACGAAAATAAAAAAATCAAGCGTATACGACTTGGCTCGCTTGAACCGGACCATTTAACCGACGAAGTTATTGAAGGCCTTGCAAGCTGTGAAAAACTCTGCCCTCAATTTCATATTTCACTTCAAAGCGGGTGTAACAAAACACTTAAAAGTATGAATAGGCACTATACTGCCGAAGAATATAAAGCACTATGTGCCAAGCTTCGTGCATCATTTGATGACGCCAGCTTAACCACCGATGTAATGGTTGGCTTTAATGATGAAACAGAGGCGGATTTTAACGAAAGCCTTGATTTTGTTAAAGAAATTGCATTTGAAAAAGTGCATGTATTCCCATACAGTGAAAGAGTTGGAACAGCCGCTTCAAAGCGCGGTGATAATGTTTCAAAACAAGAAAAAGAACGCCGTGCCGCCGTTATGATAGAAGAAACGGAAAAGATTCGCCATAATTACCTCAAAAGCCTTGTAAACACAAGTAAAAAAGTGTTATTTGAAAATGAAATCAAACCGGGAATTTACCAAGGATATACAAAAAGCTATCTGCCGGTAAGAATGAAATATGACAGAAATATAGTAGGTGAAGAACTCGAAGTCAAAATTACAAATTACTGTGATGAATTTTGCATAGCTGAATAAACATTTGATGTTTCTTCATTATCCTTTAATGAACTATAAGAAAAAATATAATATCCTCTTACATTATCGATTTTTGAAAGATAAGTAATCTGCCGTGCTACTATATCTTTTTCTTTTTTAAATTCATTTTTGCCGCTCTCCCCTGCATATTCATCTTCACTGTTTGACTTATACATAGGTAATGCAACATAAAGCTTGCAAGTTGCATTATCGCACCACATTTTAGTAGTTTGCATAAAAGGTTGATTTTCATTTTTAAAGCCAAAATATATTTGCGGGCAAATATAATCTATGTATCCTTCATTTCTTGACCATTTAATTACATCGGCATAAAGCGTTGAATAATCATAATCCATATCAGAAGCCGGACTTATACCGAAAGTGATGTTTTTGTTGTTAGATTTAATCGCACTGTAAACAGATTTAATCATAATGTTTACATTTTCGCGCCGCCAATCAAAAAGGCTCATTTTACCGCTGTTGTTTTTATATGCCGAATATGCTTCTTTATCAATTTTTTTATCTTTAGTCGGGTAAAAATAATCATCAAAACATATTGAATCAACATCATAATTTAAAATGATTTCTTTTACTCCGTTAACTATTAAATCTGTTACTTCACTGTAACAGGGGTTAAAATATATACCGCTGTCAAGAACAATAAGCTTATCGGTACCCTGCCACTCTAACGCTATATTATTTTTTGCCAAGGAGTTAAAATCATTTCTCTGGCAAACTCTATAAGGATTTATCCACGCTTCTACTGATAAATTATATTTATGTGCAATTTGAACCATTATTTCGAGCGGGTCATAAATAAGCTTTGCACCTTGATAGCCAAAGCAATATTCACTTGTAGGAAAATACGATGAATTGTAAAAGGCGTCAGCACACGGTCTTACCTGAACTGTTACACGGTTAAAGCCTTTATTTGAAAGTTCTTTAAAAGCTTTTGAAATTGATTTAGTAAATGATTTTTTATCACTGTTTTTTGTAAATTCAGATAATTCATAATAAGAAATGAAAACACTTTTAACATAAGTATTTTGATTATCTGTATTTTCATTTATTTTGCTGTTATCGGCAGTAAAAGTACATCCTGCCAAGCAAAAAACAAGAAATATTGATAAAATAATTTTTTTATACACTTGAACACATCCTAATTTTATAGTAAAATAATAATGGTGATTAAAATGGAATTTAGACTTGGCAACTCAAGATGGGTGCATCAAAGAGGAGAAACAGTTTCAATTGTTTGTCCCGAATGTAAGAATAAAGTTAATTTTGGAGTTTTCTCAAATTTTGAAAGGCGCCTTGCAGTTAAAGCAACGCTTCTTGACTGCAAAAATGTATATTTTCTTGTATGCCCTGAATGTGCATCTGTTTTTACAGTTGAAGAAGCAAGAGGTAAAGCCTTTCAAAAAGGTGAAAAACTATCAATAGGAAATTTTGATTTAAAACCGCTTAAGGAATTCAAATCAGAAGTTTAATAATATTTAAGGTCGCACTTTGTGCGACCTT
>FR895334.1:71512-123570 GCA_000434995.1 Firmicutes bacterium CAG:341
GACCTTTTCCTTTTATAAAATTATGCATATAAGTCCGTTGCAGCCTTCATTTATAACTCTTTCTATTGTTTCTCTGAATTTGTTTCTTGCGTCAATCGGCATACGGTAAAGCTTATTGTTAAGTCCTTCGCTTACAAGCTCGTGAAGCGATTTGCCGAAGATATTTGTATCCCAAATTTCCGAAGGATTTTCCTCAAATTCTTTTAAAAGATACATTACAAGCTCTTGGCTTTGGCTTTCACTGCCGACTATCGGTGCAACTTCGGTATAAGTGTTGCACTTAATCATATGAATTGACGGTGCTTGTGCTTTTAGTTTAACGCCGTATCGTCCACCCTGTTTCATAATTTCAGGTTCATCAAGAGTTAATTCATTCATTTCAGGCATTACGATTCCGTATCCTGTTTCTTCAACATCATTTAATGCCTTGTTAAATCTTTCATATTGCTTTTTCATTTGAACAAGTGTAATAAATTGGCTCATCATATCTTTTTCGTCGTTTATTACAACATTACAGCTTTCAGATAAAATTTTATAAAAATAACTGTTATCAACATATATTTTCATATTCACTTTACCTGTTGATAAATTCAAGGAATTTATGTTTATCGAGTCAACATATTCGTTTTCTTTTATCTTTTCGGCAAATACACCAACGCTTCTTACATTGCCTATAATACTTGTGTTTTCTTTAATAGATGTATAAATGGATGATTTAAGATAATTATCACTTTTAAGATTATTTATCCAAGAAGGATAATTGATACCCACACTGCAAACAGGAAATTCATATAAAATATCAGTCAAAATATCATTTATTTCCTGTTCTGTCATTTCGAGGCAGTTTACAGGTACAACCGGTACACCGTATTTTTCTGTAAGCGAAGTGCAAAGCGCTATTGATGACGGAGATTTTGGATTATCGGTATTCATCAATACTATAAAAGGTTTATCAAGTGCTTTTAATTCATCAATTACCCTTTCCTCTGCTTCCTCATATTCATCACGCGGAATTGATGTAATTGTACCGTCTGTTGTAACAACCAAGCCTATTGTTGAATGTTCGGTAATGACTTTTTTAGTGCCGATTTCAGCCGCCATATTAAACGGTATTTCCTCATCATACCAAGGCGTTTTTACCATTCTTGGCTGCTCTTCTTCAATATAACCTACGGAACTCGGCACAATATATCCCACACAGTCTATCAGTCGAACTCGCATATTGATATTATCATTCATATTAAGTTCAACAGCTTCTTCAGGAATAAACTTAGGCTCGGTAGTCATAATAGTTCTGCCGGCAGCCGATTGCGGCAATTCGTCCATAGCTCTTTGCTTTACATATTCATCGCTGATATTAGGAATCACAAGCGTATCCATAAAACGTTTAATAAAAGTTGATTTTCCGCTTCTTACAGGCCCTACAACACCAATATAAATATCTCCGCCTGTTCTTTTGGAAATATCACTGTAAATATCATTATACATAATTATACCCTCACATTCCCGGAACAAGCAATACTCGTCTGGTATCAATAATATCCGATGTTAATTCGTTTTCTTCCATAATAAGTTTTGAGTCGGTTGAAAAGCTTTTTGCAATATCCCACACACTTTCATTCTGCCTTGCAAAATAAAGCGTTAATTCCGGTGAATTTTTATCATCAAGCATTTCATCGGCTGAAATATCAGTAATGTATTCAAGTGAACTCTCTTTATATAAAAAGGCGGTGTAATCAATATTAAGCCTTAAATTTATTTTATTTGTATTACTGATAACAAAATCATAATTCACCAAGCTTACACCGGCTTCGCCGCTCATTTCAATATCATTCAGCTTTAATGAATATGTTTCCTCTTTTTCAAAATAGCAAAGTTCGGATGATTCATCCAAATAAAAGTATCTTAATAAAACACTGCAATTTAAAGTAGATGAAACGATGTTATATCTTGTAATTTGTGCATTTAAATCTACTATTTCAACAACACTTTTTTCATTTTCAAAACTTAATTCAAAGCTTTTAGAATCAAAATAATAAATCGGATTTAATTTCAGTGTGATTTTTTCGGTTTGACTTACTGTTTTGAAATGCGGAATGTATGAATCTATCGAAAAGCTCTCTTTTTCAACAGAATAAATTTTATAATTAAGTGCTATTCTGCCAACTGCTTCAATATCGCAAAGCAAATTATTTTCATTAACTTTCGGCTTAATATAAAGCTGGCATACCTTTGCATCTACTACCGAATAATCATTATCAACACAATTTGCTATATCAATAATTCTGCTTGCAGAAAATGAATACTTGATTTTATCAATATTGTCATTTTCATCACAATAAACCACCGATATTTCATTATCAATTTTAACAAGCATTTTATCTTTGATTATTTTTTTATCACTGACTACCGTATCAAGATATGTATTTACAATATTTTTGATTTGGCTGTCATTTTTAGGTAATGTAAAAGATTCATCAAAATCTACCGAGCATACACCGGTTGATTTGATATTCAGTATTTCTTCTTCATCACTGCGTATAAAAGCATTTTCACATTGTGAAAGCGAGTGTGTACATCTTTTGCAAAAAATGTTAATTTGAGCGTTTAAGGCGGTGTGAACATCAATTCTGCGCTGATTTACAAGTCTGCTGTTTGAATAGGCAGTAAATACATTCACATCTGCAAAATCAGGATAATCACACGATGTTATATCAAACTTTTTTGAAAACTCTTCTTCAAATATATTAGAAAGTGTAGAGCCGTCAGCTGTTTTATACATAATTGTGATTATACTTTTGCCGTAAATAATTATTGATGATGAAGATAAATTATAATCTGCCACTACATTTTTGACGCAGCATTTAATCAATTTTTCAACATCATCAAGATATTGCGGCAAATTAAGCTGATAATCAATATCAAAGCTTTCGTTTATTCTTTCCTTTGTTTCATTACAGTTCATTTCTTTAAATTCTTTGCTTAGCTCCATAACGAATCTCCTTTTCAGTTTCTAACAATACATATGCTTCTTTTCAAAACGATATTACAAAGCTTATTCATTTTTTGTTTGACAAGCTGAAAAGTATGTGTTATCTTTTAATCAGAGGTAATTAGGTTTTTATAGCATAAATTAAACTGCTGACGAACACCGATGTTTGTCAGCAGTTATTTTTTTAGGAGGTATCAAAATGAAAAAAGATAATATTGACTTTAGAAAAGAATTTGATTGGGGCAAAGCAAGTAAAGATTATGCAAAGTATGCGAGCGTGAAGATTTAGTAGGATTTTCACAGCATATGCTTGATGTTTTCAAGAAAAATTAAACTGCAATTTATCTCATATTTTTAATTTTTTCTTTTGCGGACTCATAAATTTCTACAACCTTAAATTTAGGCGAATAAGTATTTGACACAAGTTTCATTTCATCCTCGTTCAAGTAATCGTTCATTGACTCTGTGCAGGCTGATAAGCAAACACTCGGAAATACAATACACCACCAATTATGTCCTTTTGCTTCACCCAATTCTATTTTTAATGAATTATACTTTCCTGCCGGCAATGTAAAATCATCATATACCCTTGTTTTAAAGTATTCTTTTACAACACTCACAACAACTTTATAATCAATACCGATTGATTTAAGATACTCATTACACATTTCTGTAATTTCCTTGCGATTATTTTTGGCATTGCTAATCGCCTCATCTAATGTTTTGCCGCCGATAACATCCTTTGAATTTTCAAGAATGAAGTTTTTAAGCATAAGTTTTGTATTTTGGTCTTCGGTAGAATTTGAATTAGCAAGAATGTGAAGTCTAAATACTTTATTACTAATATCTTCGCTCGTTTTAACTGCCGCAACAACAGGCTGTGCAATTCCTAAAATTATTGTAAAAGTAAGAAATAAAGGGATAAATATTTTATTGAATTTCAAAAGAAAAACCTACCTTTCAAACAAATGATTGGTAGGTTTTTACATTTTTATTCAACTTTAGCAAATTTTTCTCCGATTTCTTTAAGCAGATATTTACCGTTGCTAAGCTGCGTAAGCTTATCCTGAAGTAAAGAAACCGTATTTTCTCTAATACTGAAAATAACGGTAACACTGTCTGTAAATTCGCTGTTTTCAATATTAGCTGAAAATTCATTAAGTAATATATTTAACCTGTCATAAAAGCTGTAATCAACACTCACGCTAATAACTTTGCAAGGTGCCATAGTTATTATATGCCCTGCGTCAACCGCAATTTTGGAAGCGTGTGAATATGCCCGAATTAAACCGCCAGCACCAAGCAAGGTGCCGCCAAAATATCTTGTAACCACCACGCAGGTATCAACAATTCCCTCTTTAAGTAAAACATCAAGAGTAGGTACACCGGCAGTGCCGCTCGGCTCACCGTCATCACTTGAACGCTGAATATTATTATCCCTTAATACATATGCAGATACATTATGTGTAGCATCCCAATGTTTTGATTTAATTGCGTTTATGAATTCAGTTGCTTCCTCCTGCGTTTTAACAGGTTTAACATAACCTATAAACCGCGATTTCTTTTCAATGAATTCATCTTTACTTTCAAATTCAACTGTTTTATACTCTTTCATCTTTCACCGATAAAAAACAAGGCAACGATATAATACCGTTGCCTTCATTTTTCAGATTAGCCTTTTTTTGCATATCTCTTATTGAATCTGTCTACACGACCGCCTGTATCAACAAGCTTCTGCTTACCGGTATAAAACGGGTGGCACTTTGAACAGATGTCAACCTTCAATTCGCTCTTTGTGCTCTTAGTTTCATAAGTTGCACCACAAGCACATTTAACTGTGCAAGTATCATAGTTTGGATGGATGCCGTCCTTCATTTATTTTCACCTCTTTACTGGTTTTCTTCATTACGCTTTGATATATTACCACAAGCTGTGGTAAATTGCAAGCTTTTTTTAAAATTATTTATATATGCACTCTTTTTCTAAATAAAATGAATATAACATAACTTCTTTAACAGGCATTTTAAGCGTTTTTTCAATTGCGTATTTATAAAAAGTCAACTGCTTTTTATATCTTTCCAAAAGCTCATTTTCATCTTTTACTCTGTCGGTTTTATAATCGACAAGCACAAGCTGGCCGCTTTCTTCAAAAACGCAGTCAGCAATACCCTGAACTAAAATCTTATCATCAAAATCAATACCGTATACTTCATTTGCGCTTAAAAAAGTTGATACTTTGATTTCGCGGTATATTTTATCTGAATTAAACATTCTTTTTGCAAGCGGCGAATTAAAAAACGAAGCAAGTCTTTTTTTATCAAGACTTTTTCCCTGCTCTTCTGTTATAAATCCGCCGGATACAAGGTTTTCAATTTCTATATCAAGATTTTCTTTAGCCAAATTATAATTACAAAACTGCATAAATGTATGCATCGCAGTACCGCGCATTGCAGGTGTCATTTCAGGCTTATTCATAAATGCAGGCTTTGAAGAAGTAATATATTCAAAATTAGTATCGCTGTCATCAAGTGAAGACGCCGTCATTTTAGATGTAACATTTGATAAAGGCAAATAATCGTATTTATAAGAAAGTTTTTCAGCTATTTCTTTAACTGTACCCTCTTGATATTCGGCTTTTTCAGGTTTGATTTCATCTTCTGCAAAGCCTTCCGATTTATCAATATAAATACTCATATCAAAATCGGCAGGATTGGCAAATAATCTGCACCCTGCAAGTTCCCGCAGCTGCCCTGCATTTTGATGAAAAAGCGAGCAAAGCAAAATAATATCTGCATCACTTTTACAGGACTTCACTGAATATGGTGTTATTTCACCGTCAATCAGTTTGGAATAAAGTGTTTGCATTTTCCTTTCAATATTTTGGCAGGAAATAAATGTAATAAACTGCTCTTTTGCCCTTGTCATAGCAACATATAAAACACGCAAGTTTTCACTCATCAACTCATTTGCGCTTTTAGATTTAATTACAGAATACGGAATAGATTGAATATTATACATTCTTTCTTCATTATGAACCTTTAGTCCAAATCCGTAAACTGTATTGATTAAAAGATTTTCTGTCAGTTCACCGGTATTATAATTTCTTGCAGCCCCGGCCAAAATGCATATCGGAAATTCAAGGCCTTTTGAATGGTGAACAGTCATAATCGTTACCGCGTCATCCTTGCCCGATACAATTGATTTTGAGTCAATACCTTTATCGGTATCTATAATCTTATCAATATATCTTATAAAAGATGTAAGGCCGATATTAACTCCGCTGTCAAATTTCTGAGCAAAAGATATTAAAGCAAGTATATTTTGATACCTTTGTTCACCATTGCCCATAGCGTTAATAAAAGCTACTATCCCCTTATTCTCAACCAAATATCTGATAAAATTAGAAACAGACATTGTAACACTGAGCTTTTTAAGATTTTTTATATCTTCAAGAAAGTTTAATACTTTTTCATTTTGTGAATTAACAACAGAAAAATAAAAATTCTTCCGCTTATTTTCAATCCTGATTTGAGCAAGCTCATCTGCCGTAAAGGCATAGACAGGCGACATCATTGTAGAAAGAAGTGAAATATCTTTAGTTGGGTTATCAATAGTTCTGAGCAAAGATAAAATCAATTTTATCTCATTATTTTCAAACAGATTGCTTGAATTATCACATTGAACGGGAATTGACATATCCGTAAACACTTCAACATAAGAGTCAACATGATTTTTCATACTTCGAAAAAGTATTGCAAAATCGCTGTATCTTATATCTCGGTATTCATCACCGTCTTTTATTTGCTCTTTTGAATCTATCTTTTTTCTAATCAGCTTGGCAATTTGCATTGCTTCGCGTGTGTCTGTTTCTTCTCCCTTTGCACCGTCTAAAATATGTATCTGTGCGCTCGGAATTTCATTTTTCTTATAATCAGCACCAAAATTCAATCTGTTTTGGGCATCATAATCAAGCTCGCCTACCCTTTCACTCATTACTTTTGAAAAGATAAAATTAACATATTCGCATATACCCTTTGAACTTCTGAAATTTTTGTCCAATATTATTTTTGAACTTTTTTCATTGTCATTTGGGTTATAATCGGTATAAAGTTTTCTTCTTGAATTAAAAATATTAGGCATAGCAAGTCTAAAGCGGTAAATACTCTGCTTAACATCACCTACCGTAAACAGATTATGCCCGTTTGATAGATATGCAAACAGCAAATCCTGCGCTTCGTTTGTATCCTGATACTCATCAACAAGTATTTCTTCAAATTCAGCGGATAATCTGTCAGCAAGCTCTTTTTTGATAATTCTATCACCGTCAGGGGTAAACAGTAAGTTGATTGCAAAATGTTCCGTATCGGAAAACGAGTAAGAATTACGCTCATTTTTTTCTACCATAAGCCTTGCATCTACGATTTTTACAAAATCAATAAGTTTTTTAATTATAGGATAAAGGGTGTTAAGGCTTTTTACATAATCTTCCTTACTGCATATCAAAAATGTAGGGATTTCCTTTTTAATTATATTTGTATATGTATTACGGTTAGCTTTGATTTCACTTGCAAGTTCTTCATCAAGCTTAGCGGTGCTTACAAGCCTTGCAAATGAAGGTACGCCGAGTTTAACCAAATCATCCCAAGAAGTATTAAGCAAATCACTTACATTATCAATTAAAGATTTATCATTTAAAAATAAATTTTCAAATTTTTCATTAAGTTTTGAATCATCAATTTGATTTAAAAGTGTAAGATTGTTATTTACGCATTTTTTTGCAATAGAAATTAAATAATCCGCCTCATCTTTAATATATTCAAACCATTTTGAGTTTTCAAAAGCAGTATTTGAATTATAAAGTTCAGACATTTTATATGCCCAACTATATGGAAAAGGTTGTGCATAAATAAAGCGTCTGACTTTTTTTACTGCATTTATAAATGGTTTTTCATTTCCGGGTGTATTAAACTGTTCAACTAATTTTATAAACTCTTCATCATTATTTTCAAAAAGTTCATCTGTAAGATTGCTTATGATTTCATCTTCAAGCAAGCTTGCTTCATTTTCATCCAAATTTGTAAAATCCTGATTTATTCCGAGTTCAAAAAAGTTTTCTCTGACAAGGTTTATGCAAAATGAATCAATAGTGCAAATTTTGGCGTTAGGCATTAAATTAAGCTGGCGCTGTGCATTTTGATTAAATGGTTCCTTTCTTAAAATTTCTTTAAGCGACTTGGTAATTCTGAACTTCATTTCACTTGCCGCATTGTTGGTAAAAGTAACGATTAAAAGCTTATCAATATCAACAGGATTTTTGCTATCGGTTATTTTTTTTATAACCCTTTCAACAAGAACAGCGGTTTTTCCTGAACCGGCAGCAGCACTTACAAGTATGTTTCTGCCGCGGGCGGTAATTGCATTATTCTGTTGTGGTGTCCACTTTGGCATTAGTTTCAAACTCCTTGTATAAGTTTTCAATAACTTCGCTGTCACTTTGCTGTTCGCTGACTTTGTTAAAAATCATTTTGGAATTGGCACATACATCACGGTAATCGCAATAATCACAAGTATTATTGTGGGTTGGATTTTTTATCGGCTTTCTGTCAATATATCCGCTTTGTAAATCATTTCCCATTTTTTCAACCAATTGATTTATTTTTTTATGTATTAAGCCAAGCTGCTCAAGTGATACTAAACTTCCTTTCAAATCTCCGTTTGATTTCACCTGAACAGGAATATATTTTCCGCTCAAATCGTGTTCCATTGCCTGTGCTACTGCATTTTCATCATCACTCAGTATAATACCGTTCATTTTAAACATTGAAGCTTCTTCGCTGTCAATCGACTTTTCAGCCTCGTTTGCGGAATCAAAATTCAATGTATTTCTTGCAGCGTGCATATATAAAACGCCGGCAGGTATACCGTTAAGTGCAGATGATTTATCTTCACATAATGAAAAAAGATATACAAACATTTGCAAATTTAAACCGTCCATAATATCGGCAAGCTTAAACTTCTTGTTGCCCGATTTGTAATCAACAACCCTGATATATTTTTCGTTGTTATGTTCAAACACATCCACACGGTCAATTGAGCCACGAATTTGCACACTTCCGCCACTTTCAAGCGGTATAATTTCGGGTTTAACTTCACCGTCTTTATCAATTGACATTTCAAATGCTTTAGCTTCAAAATCGCAATTTTTAAACTCTAAAGCAAGGTGGTTTACTACATCATAAACAAGTTTTGAAAGCCTTTTGTAATTATAATCAAAGCGTTTATTTTTATCCTTAATAAGAGCCATATTTTCTTCAAAATATTTTGCCATATACTTATCAACCAAGTCTTTAATTTCAGTGTAATTAAGAGTTGATAATTTTTTAGTACCCACATCGGATAAAATCATTTCAAGGATATAGTGAATAAGCGTACCCCTTTGCATTGGGTCAATTTCAGCCTTATTTATAACTCTGGCTGAAAGACCGAATTTGCAAAAATATCTAAACGGGCAATTATAATAATCTTCAATTCTTGAAGCAGAAATATACATATCTTTATCAAAAAGTTCAATAGCTTTTTTTCTGCTTTTAATTTCAATCGGTTTGTTTTCTGCAAGATACTTTATTGCTTCGTATCTGCTGTCGTTTTTAAAATATTCTTTAAGCGATGCATAAAATGGAGTGTTATCGTAAAATCTTTCACTCATAAGTTCAAAAGCGTTTTTGTTTGTTTCAATCAGTTCAATTTCGTCTAAATCAGAAATGTCATATTCTTTGAAATAATTGTACTTTGCCTCAATATCTGTAACTATTTCCGACGGTGCAGAATCTTTAGAACTTCCCTTTAAATATGAAATATACAGCTTTTCGCTTGAGCAGGAACACGCCATATAAGCAAAATATCTTTCCTGCAGATTAAATATTTCGGCATATGAATAAAGCTTAAAATCATTTTCAAGCATAATTCTTCTCTCTGCCTCGGAAAGAAGCCCGCTTGTAATGGCTGATTGCGGAAATTCGCCCTCATTTGCGCCTAAAACAAAAACTGCTTTTGGATTATCGGTCCTTATTCTGTCTGCCTGTCCGATTTGCACATTATCTATCCCACTCGGAACAGTACCTAGATCTTCACAAGAAATAATAAGTGAAAACATTTTTGCATATGTTTTTAAATCAATTTCGCCAAGGGTAGTTGCAAGCTGATTTAATATTTCCATAACAAGTTCCCAAATTCTGCCCTGCTCTTGAGCCAGCGAATAAAATCCGTTTTTGTTTAACAAAACAGCATATTCCTTTACTTTTTTATCAGCACAGTAGGAAATCAGCGTATTATATATTCCCTCGCTTATTTTTTTTGAATCTTTGGTTTTTGTAATTTTCTTCAGCAAAACAAGCGGTGCAATCAATTTTTCCCTTGTTATATTTATTTTATCAAGAGCATTTCTGTCAGCCTCGCTTAATTCGTTTACAAAACCTTTGGTTGAATTTTCAAATGGTTTAGTCCATTTTAAACCATTTATATTCCATAAAAAAATATAGTTTTCAAGCTCGTTTATATCTTCGTCCGGTATATCCGTTAATCCTGTTTTGGCAAGGCTTAATATATCGTCGCTTTTAAACGAAAAGTTAATACACCTAAGCATAAATTCAATCATTACTACAAGTGACTGGGTGTTAACCGGCTGTCTTTCATCACGAAAATAAGGTACTTCATATTTAGAAAAGTTATATTCAAGCTCACTTAAATACTTTTGTAAATCGCGGCAAATAACAGTGATTTCAGAAGCTTTATACCCTTTTCTTAAAAGCTGTTTAATTTCTCTTGAAACATTTTCACATTCATCAGAAATATTTTTTGAAGCATAAATATGTACATTTTCATTAGCTTCAAGAGCTTTATTTGAATTATTAAAAAAATGTTTTTCAATTACTTTAAGTTCGTTATTTTTAAATCTGTGATTTTCTTCAAGGTTAACAATTTGCGTTTCAACATCAGATTTATCGGCAATTCTCTTAATTATTTGAAAAGATTTATTTACATACGAAAATAAATCATAGTTATTATCACTGTCATATGAATCTGTGCAAAGTGTGATTGTAACGCAGTTTGCCTCTGCAATTATCAATTCAAGAAGCTTATATTCCTGCGCAACAAAGCCGTTAAATCCGTCTATAAATACATACTTATTTTTAAAATAGCCTTTATCAAAGATTTGATTATAAATTCTTGTAAGTTCGTTTGATGAATCGTTAAATCTATCTTTAATAAGCAATTCATAAGCACTCATAATAAGCGAAATATCAGCAAGCTTTTTGTAAAGAACCTGATTATCAATATTTTTTGAAAGTTCATTTATTTGCAATGAATCAAGATTGCAGGATTTCATTTCATCATAAATGTTAATCATTGAAGTCACAAAGCTTAAAGAATCAAGATTTTTGTTAAACAGCTGAAAATTATCTTTACAATTATCAATAGCCTTGCACATTAAAATAACTTTGCCGCCTTTTGATAATGTAGGCAAAGCGTCTGAACCGTACTTTCTTCTTACATCATTGGAGATACGCGAAAAAGACGAGTTGTCAACACAGTTGACTTTATCCTCGCCTAAATCATTAAGTAATCTTCTTTCTGCCACAAGCGAATACTGTTCCGGTGTTAAAAGAAGAATATTATTTTCCCCGCAAATCGCAAGTTCTTTTATTTGATTAAATACATAATCACTTTTTCCGCAGCCACTTCTGCCAAATACAAATTTTAACAAATAATCACCTATTATCTCATTGCATCTTCAGGTTTTATAATCCCTTTAGAAAGCATATTATCATAAGCTTTAGCCCAAAAAGTGTACATCGGGCTTGCTAAATCAAAAGCAAGTTTAATCTCATCAATAAGTGCAGATGAGTTAATCTTATTCATATCAAAAGATTTATACGAAAACTCCATATTTTTTGCACTTAAATATGGCTTTAATTCTTTAGGTGCATTTGGATACATATCTTTTTTATAATTATCTCTTGAACCGTAAACAAAACCTGCTTGCTTGCAAGCGTCAAGTGCTTCAAGCCATTCATTAGGCTTATCTAATATCAAATTATGAACTTCCTTAAAAGCTGATTGTTTCCAAGTCCAAAATCCCAAGCCGTAACCGAAACTGTTTGGGAAAAATTCAAAATAGAAAAACGGTGCACTCGGATATTCATTTTTATATCTTCGAAGCATCAGCCACATATTTTCGCGATATTTGATTTTGCTTCTGTTACCTCTTGTATCTCTGTATATTCTTGATACGCAGCGTACTGGGTCAGTAAACATTTTATCATCAATTTCATACATCAAACCACTCAAATCAAGTACAATCTGGCGCATAGGAACTGTGATGCCTTCCTTTAATTCAAGCTTGTGTTCTTCATAAAATTCTTTTGAATCATTAAACCTGTTAAGGCAAAGAAGTTCTATACTTTCAGGTTTAATACCTTTGAAATTATATTCGCTCATTTTAAAAGTCCTTTATCTTCCATTTGTTGAGCGGCTAAAAGCGCACAGAGCTTTGCACTGTGAAAGTTAAGTCCGCCCTGAATCCAAGCATAATACGGCGGCCTGATAGGAGCATCTGCTGAAAGTTCAATTGATGAACCGAGTGTAAACGCTCCGGCTGCCATAACAACTTTGCTGTCATATCCCGGCATATCCCACGGTTCAGGTGATAAATAGCTATCAACAGGGCTGCCGCTTTGAACCCCCTGGCAAAATGCAACAAGACTTTCTGCATTTTCAAGCCCTAAAGACTGCACAATATCGTGCCTTGTTTCGTTATATTTCGGCGTTACATCATATCCAAAGCTTTCATATAATGCGGATATGTAAACAGCACTTTTCAGTGCTTCACCAACTGTATGCGGCGCATAAAAAAGCCCCATATAAAGTTCCCTGTTCATTCCGATTGTTGCGCCGACTTCCCTGCCAAGTCCGGGAGTTGTTAGCCTATAAGCACATTTTTCAACAAGATCTTCCCTGCCGGCAATGTAACCGCCTGTTGTAGCTATGCCGCCGCCTGCATTTTTAATCATTGAACCTGCTATAAGGTCAGCGCCTACTTGTGTAGGTTCTTGTATTTCTACAAATTCGCCATAGCAGTTATCCACCATAACAATTACATTTGGATTTTTCTTTTTTACAATTTCACAAACTTTGCCTATTTCGTCAACAGAAAGACTTGGCCTAAGCTCATATCCGCGGCTGCGCTGGATATAGACCATAGTGGTTGAGCTGTTAACAGCATTTTCAATACTTTCAAAATCAAGTCGTTCATTTTTCAAAGCCACTTCTTCATAGTTAACACCGAATTCTTTAAGTGAACCCATACCCTCGCCGCTGATACCGATAACATTATGAATTGTATCATAAGGTGTTCCTGATACGCAAAGCATATTATCCCCCGGTCTTAAAACCCCGAAAAGTGCAGTTGCAAGTGTATGCGTTCCGCAAGTAAAGTTATGGCGCACAAGTGCAGATTCTGCACCCAAAACCTGCGCCCAAACCTTATCAAGCGTTTCCCTGCCAATATCTCCGTATCCGTATCCTGTGCTTGTACCAAAATGTGTTTCAGATATTCTGTTATCAATAAAAGCTTTTTGAACTTTTTGCTGATTATATTCTGTTATTTTTTCAATATTTTCAAATTGCTCTTTGCAAAGTTTCAGTGCTTTGTCTGAAGCATCCAAAATTCTTTTATCTATTTTGAAAAATTCATTCATTTATACATTCTCCAATAACCCATATTTTCAAAACCGAGTTTTTTATAAAATTTTTCGTTTTTGTTTTTATCACGCATTAAATATACTTTTCCCTTAATATCACAAATCATTGCACTTACAAGTGCACTTCCATATCCCATTCTTCTGAATTCGGGTACGGTTGAAACAGAAGTCAATATTGCGTCATTATTATAAATTGATGAAAAAATACCGCTTGATACAATTTCATCATTTACATTTAAAGTAACCGCCTTTGCACACGAATGTCTGATTCTGTGGCTGACATCCACATACCAACTTTCAAAATCAGCAGTCGAATAATCTTCCAAATTAAACAAATCCATTAGCTTTGGATATTCATCAATTGTGGCGTAGTTAATTATTTTTTCCACCTTTTTATTTGTACGCATAACAATACCGTAATCATAAGAAAATGAGAGTGCAAGTTCATCATCACCTAAAATCGAATTAAATCCTATTCTTGTAAAGAAATCTTCCAACTCAATCAAATCAAAATCATCATTATGGCATACGGTATAATCATTATCAAGCCGAGAAATAATTGATGTAATATTACCATTATCATCAAGTTGTTTATAAAAAAGTGCAAAATTGTAATTTGTGGAATATGCTTTTAAAAGTGACATTATTCTGATATAAAATATATCATCTTTAAAAAAATCATCAAATTCTTTGTTCTTTTCAATCAGTTTAATCATAAAGCTTAGGCAATAATTTATTTAATAGTTTCCTTGTGTTTTCAATATCATCTTTTTTCACAACACTTGAAGCACCGTGAATATATCTGCTTGGCAGTGAAACAGCAATAACTCTGCTTCCTTTTGCGCTGGTTTGTATTGCACCTGCATCATTTCCACCGGCAATGGCAGTTTTAGTTTGAGTCGGTATATTGTTTTCTTCACCGACTTTGCGTGCAAGCTTATAAAGTTCTTTATCATAAACAGTTCTTCCGTCCATAAAAGAAACAACCGGGCCTTTGCCCAAAACGCACACTCTGTTTCCGCCCGTAACGCCGCATAAATCACCGGCAGTAGTTGATTCAAGAATAAGTGAAACATCAGGCTGAACATCAAAAGAAGTACATTTTGAGCCTCTTAATCCGACTTCTTCCTGAACATTAAAGCAAAAATAAGTGTCATATTCAAGCTCACTGTTAATAAGTTCAATCATCAGCATACAGCCGATTCTGTCATCAAGAGCTTTTGATTTAATATATCCATCACCAAATTCATAATAATCACTTGAAAAATAAGCATAATCGCCCAAGGATACATACTTTTCGGCTTGTGTCTTATCTTTAGCACCAATATCAATAAACAGATTTTTGAAGCTTACAGCCTTATCTTTTTCATCACCTGAAAGCAAGTGAATAGGTTTTAATCCTACAACACCGTAAATATCGTTAATTTTAACTTTTCTGTCGGCAACAACGCGCGCGTCAATTCCGCCGACGGGTGAAAATTTTAAATACCCATCATCCGTAATATCGGTAATGATAAAGCCTACCTCATCCATATGGGCGCAAATCATCACCTTTTTATTTGCTCTTTTAACACCTTTTTTAAATGCAATTATTGAGCCTAGTGCATCTATTTTATATTCACATTTGTCTTTGATTTTAGAAACAATATAGTCTTTTACGGCACATTCATCACCTGATGTACCGTTGAGTAGGCAAAGTTCTTTAAGCATTTTGCACACCTGCCTTTTCTTCAATATAAGCGCAAATTAAATCGCTGACACTTACAATATCATCAATATTAACAACTTCACAAGGCTGATGCATATATTTTTCAGGTATTGAAATAAGTCCACCTTGTATGCCTTTTTCAGAAAGAGTAATTACATCAGCATTAGTACCTGTACTTCCTGCCATGATTTCGCGCTGATACTTAATATTATTTTTATCGGCAACTTTCACAAGGTTATGGGAAATATTTTTATCAAGTATAGGCGAAAAACCAATCATTGCGCCATTTCCAATAATTCCGCAATCCGCCTTGTCGCAATTAGGTGTATATGCAAAAGATACATCAACACTTATAAATTCATCAATATTTTTTGAATAAGCACCTATTTTTGCGCCGCGTGTACCAAGCTCTTCCTGCGATGAAAACATCACTGTAATCTTGCAAGGAACTTTTTTAAGCCTGTCAAGGCATAATAATATTGAAGCCACGCCTGCCCTGTCATCAAGACATGAGGCAGACAATTGATTGTTTAAAAGCGGAGTAAAATTACGCTTAAATGTAACCTTATCACCAAGTGAAACAATTTTTTCAATTTCCTCTTTATTCATTCCCACATCAATTGAAATATCTTTAAATTCGGGAACTTTCTTTTCATCATCAGCACTTTGCAAATGCGGCGGCAAAGTGGAAATAACACCCTTTACTTCCTTATTTCCCCACACAGATACTTCATAGCCGAGCAACATTCTTCTGTCTACTCCGCCGCAACGGTTTACTTTAATAAATCCGTCATCAGTAATGTCAGTAACTATCATACCTATTTCATCAAGATGAGCATCAAGTAAAAAGTGATAGCCTTCACCGAATGTGCAATACACATTATTCATATCATCAACACTTACATCGCCGTAAGCTTCAAGCTTTTCAGTAAGTAATTTTACTATGTTTTCCTCTTCGCCCGAAACACCGACTGCCGATGTAAGTTCTTTTAATAAATTTTCAATATTTTCCATTATTCATCAAATCCATTTACAAGTTCTTTAAATCTTCTGCCTCTATATTCAAATGTTTTAAACTGGTCAAATGCAGGACATGCCGGGCAGAGTGAAACAATGTCACCTTTTTCGGCAACATTTTTAGCTTCGTTTAATGCATTTTCCAAATTATCTGTTTTAATTATTTTAATACCGGATTTGTTATATCCCTCATAATTTGTAACAGTATCATATATTTTTTGAGCAGTGGCACCGTTTAGCACAAGTACCTTAACATATTTCAAAATATCAGGCACCATTTCGCTCATATCGTTGCCTTTATCAGAACCTCCCATAATTACTATGATTTTTTTGCCGAACGCTCTTAAACCGCTGATTACACGGGACGGTGATGTAGCAATTGAATCATTATAATATTTAACGCCATCAAATTCTCTTACAAATTCAATTCTGTGTTCAACCCCGCCAAAAGTATTAGCAATATCTTTATATACGGAAATATCAACAAGTCCCCATGTTGCACAAATAGCTGTGCAATAGTTTTCTATATTGTGCGAACCCGGAATAACAATATCACTGCTGTTCATCACAAAAGTTTCATTGCCGTTATCGTTATAAACAATCTCGCCTTTATCATTCATATAACATCCGTTATCAACTTTGTGTTTTATAGAAAACTGCGCAAGCTTACCCCTAACATCAAATCGCATATCATGGTAAACCCTGTTACCGATTGAATAATCGCAGTCAGCATTAAGCACAGTTTTGCAGTTTTCATTTTGATAAATCAAAATATTACGCTTTGCGTCAACATATTCATCAAGGTTGATGTGATGATCTTGATGTGTACATTCAATATTAGTTACAACTGCGACATCGGGCGTATTTTTCATATTTCCCATTGTTAAAAGCTGAAAAGATGAAAGCTCAACAACTGCAATATCATTTTCAGTAATGGTTTCGAGTTCAGGCATAAGTGCTTTACCTATATTTCCGCCTAAATACACCTTTCTGCCTTGCTTTTCTAGAAATTTTGAAATCAGTGTTGTAGTAGTAGTTTTACCGTTTGATCCGGTTACAGCAATAATTTTAGATGGACAGAATTTAAAAAACACTTCCATTTCTGTTGTGACTTTCTGCCCTCTTTCAATACATTCGCCAATCCACGAATTTTGAAACGGTAAAATACCGTGTGAGCGAAAAATCAAATCCATTTGCGGCAAAACATCAAGATAGTTTTCGCCTAACGAGAAGTGAACTCCGAGTTTTTCAAGATTGTCGCATATATCTTTGCCGATATATTCTTTATCTCTTTTATCGCAGGCATAAACTTCAATTCCGTACTTCGCACAAAATTCTGCACACGGAACATTTGCAACACCCATTCCGACAAAAGCAACTTTTTTACCTTTTAACGAATCAAAATATTCCTTAGCTTTAATGTTCATAGCATTTCATCTCCAATACTCAGTGCAGGTAAAAATTACCGTTATTGAAATCTTTTAATGTGAATTTTTCTGCTTTCTTTTCAAGTTCAAGTTGAAAAGGCATCTTCTCTTTATGTATATAATTATCTTTAATAGGCATATCACAATTCATAACAAAATTTGCTATCAAAGTTTTGTTTTTAGTTTCTTCATTTCCTTGAAAATAAACATTACCTGTATCTGTTTCATCAATAGCAAGAGCAATTTTAAGTTGCCCTTTTCTGCCAAGAGGTGTAATCATTTTACTGATTTCAACAGCATCTTCCTGCGCATTATCGGTAATCAAGCACAAAACACCGTTACCCTTGCGCTTAAAGCAATTTGATGTAAGGTCATATATCATTTCATCAAGATATGCCAACACATCATTTTTATCAAGATTTTCAACTTTGATAATATAAAAATAATTTTTACCTTTTAACGCTCTGACATTAAACGAAAAATCTTTAACATCAAAATTTTTGCTTATTTTATAACCGTTATTTTCTAAATCCTTGCATATAGTGTCACATCTGTCATTTATATTTTCTTTTTCCCTTGAAGATATATAATAACCTGCATCTTCAAGTTCATTTTCAATATCTTTTAAGAAAGATTCAACCTTACCGTACTTTGAATAATACAGAAATATTACTACCAAATTAGCTAATACTAAAATATCACAGGCATAATTAACACCGACAGCCAAGTTTGCACTATATGCCTTTACATAAGGTTCAGCACCAATATAAACAAAAATGAATATTACACTGAATATTACAAGGCCTTTTAAAAACTTATAAAAATTTTTTTGCTTTTTTCTAACACTTCTCATTTAATCATTTCCTTAAATTCTTCTTCACTTATTACCTGAACACCAAGTTTATTTGCTTTATCAAGCTTCGAGCCTGCCTCTTCACCTGCTAAAACATAAGTTGTTTTTTTAGAAACAGATGATGAAGTTTTACCGCCGAAAGATTCAATAATTTTAGAAGCTTCTGCACGCTTAAGAGTTGGCAAAGTACCGGTTAATACAAATGTCATACCGCTAAAGCGTGTATCTTCAACCACATTTGTAGATTTCATATTAACTCCGGCTTCTTTAAGCTTCGCTATCAATTCTTTAGTTGAATCACTTGAAAAGAATTCTACAACGCTTTCAGCCATAATCTTTCCGAATCCGTCAATTTGTAAAATATCATCAACGCTTGCATTCATAACCAAATCAATATCTTTAAAATAATCAGCTAACAATTTTCCTGCTTTAGCACCGATATGCCGAATTCCGAGCGCAAAAATGAGCTTTGATAAATCATTGTTTTTAGAATTATTTACCGAGTTAATAATATTGTTTGCACTTGTTTCTTTAAATCCTTCAAGTGACAAGATTTTGTTAAAATCAAGGTTATAAATATCGTATGTTTTAGCTATCATACCCTCGTTAACAAAAGTTTCAATAATCGCAGGGCCTAAACCTTCAATGTCCATAGCATCACGCGAACAAAAATGAATTAAATTTCTCAAAAGCTGCGCCGGGCATTCAGGATTGATACATCTTATTGCGGCTTCGTCTTCATCTCTGTAAACTTTTTCACCGCAGGATGGGCAAACATCCGGAAATTTGAAAACACTGTTTGAATTATGCTCATTAACACACAGAACTTCAGGTATTATATCACCGGCTTTTCTGACCGTAACAACATCACCTATTGCGATACCTTTTTCGTTAATGAAATCTTGATTGTGAAGAGTTGCTCTGCTTACGGTTGTACCTGCGAGATGAACACTTTCAAGTATTGCGGTAGGTGTTAAAACACCTGTTCTGCCGACGGCAATTTCAATATCCAATAGTTTTGTTTGCTTTTCTTCAGGTGGGTATTTAAAAGCAATTGCCCATTTAGGATATTTTGCAGTAGAACCGAGAATGTCCCTCTGTGAAAAATCATCAACCTTAATAACTGCACCGTCAATATCATATTCAAGCGAACCTCTTGCTTCGCCGATTCTGTCAATTTCAGCAATTGCATCTTCAATGTTGTCAACCTTTTTATATGTCGGAATAGTATTAAAACCAAGTTCTTTTATAAAATCAAGCGATTCTTTGTGAGAGCTAAGCTCAACGCCCTCTATCTGCTGAATGTTAAAAACAAATATGTCAAGCCCTCTGCTTGCAGCAACACTGCTGTCTTTTTGCCTTAAAGAACCTGCAGCGGCATTTCGCGGGTTTTTAAAAGGTTTCTCACCGTTTATTATTTGTCTGTCAACAACTCTTTCAAAGCTCTTCTTCGGCATATAAACTTCACCGCGAACTTCAATATAAGGTATTGATTTATTAAGCTTAAGCGGAATATTATGAATAACTCTTAAATTACCGCTAACATCTTCACCTACATCACCGTTACCCCTGGTCGAGCCTCGTAAAAACACACCATCACGATATTCAAGGCTAACTGATAATCCGTCAATTTTAGGTTCAACAACATAATTTACATCTGAAACAGTATCTTCTACTCTGTTACTGAATTCACGAAGCTCGTCCTTTGAAAAAGCGTCCTGCAAGCTTTCCATTCTTACCGAATGTGCAACACTTTCAAATGAGTTATCTGCCACACCGCCAACCTTTTTGGTCGGCGAATCCGGCGCGTCATATTCCGGGTACTTTTCTTCAAGTTCTTTTAATTCACGCATCATCATATCGTATTCATAATCTTCAATTTCAGGTGCGTCGTCATTATAATATCTGTCAGAATGATACCTTAAAGTTTTTCTTAATTCTTCAATTTTCTTTTCAATTTCAGTCATACTATCACCAATAAACAATATTAGTTTTATTTTATCACATAAAGTATAAATAATCAATTATATATACCTATTTAAATAAAAAAAGCACATCCTTTTGAATGTGCTTCAAGGATGTGCTATGTTTCGCTTTTAACTTTTTCAATTTTAAACACAGCTCTGAGAATAGGAGCTAAAAATTTAGGACTTTTAATAAGTACAACCTTCATAATCATTACCTCGCTATCTTTTACAGCAAAGAATTCCGAGAATGATTACTACAATTGCAAGTATTCTTGTTATCCATATTGTAGGACAGCAACAGGCTATCACACAGCCAACACCAAACGCTATCCACAAATAGTCACGCCTGCACATTTTTTTCATATAGTAAACACCTCTTTTGCTGTATTTACTACATACTATGCATTTTTTAATCAATCGTTACTCAAAATAAGCAAAAGTTTTCCCGATTCGTAAGAAACCGTTATTTTATCATCCTTAAATGAATTACTTTGAGCCAGCGGACTTTTTACGGTTAAATCATAATCCGTTAAATCATATTGCGTTCCTCTCGTTGTAAGCTTTATGCAGTCTTCCAAAAAAGCATAAAAAGAAAAATAATTGTATTTATCTTTATTTATAACCGCTTTTTTATCAAGAAGTTCTATTTCGTTATTTTTATTTATCAATACGGCTTTAACATTTCGTTCAAAGCAGTAATTTAAAGCCAAAACATTGCAATAAGTATGGTCAAACCTACTGCCGATACCGCCCAAAATAACCAAATCATTAAACCCTTGCTTTATTGCATATTTAACAGCAAAAAAAGTATCGGTATCATCTTTTCTTACAGGTAAAATAATTGTTTTAATATCAGTATCGGGAACATCGGAAGAATCAAAATCGCCTATGATTAAATCAGGTTTTATGCCAAGCTTTGTACATTTGTTATATCCGCTGTCGGCTGATATAACAAATCTGCCGTCAACATAATCATTATAATATTCAATTTCACTTTCAGGCGCACCCGAAATAATCAAACATTTTTTTATTTCTTTTCCCATTCTTTAATGTCTTTAACCTCATTATACATTTGAACATAGCTGTTATATCTGCTTTGGCTGATAATGCCGTTTTCAACAGCGTTTCTTACTGCACAGCCTTTGTCATTTATGTGCGAGCAGTTATTTAAAAACTTGCAATTATATATATAATCATCAAATTCTCTAAAGCAATGCGGTAATTCATTTTTCATTATCTTTTCGCATCTTTCAATATCAAGCGAAGAAAAACCCGGCGTATCTGCTATATATCCGCCTGCACACTTAAATAATTCGCAATGCCTTGTAGTATGCTTACCCCTGCCAAGTTTTTTGCTTGTTTCCCCCGTTGCAAGAGAAAGAGAAAAATCAATATTATTTAAAAGCGATGATTTGCCGACACCGGTATTGCCTGCAAATGCACTGATTTTATCTTTTAAAAGTGATTTTACTTCATCAGAACCGCTTCCTGTTCTGTTATCACAAACTATGGTTTTAAACCCGGCTTTGTTGTAAATATCAACATATTTTTTATATGACTCATCTAAATCAATTTTGGTAAATACAATTACCGGTTCAATTTCTTTATATTCAGCAATTGCTATAAGCCTATCAAGCACAACTGTATTTATCTGCGGGTCAATAATTGAAGATACTATAAACAGTGTATCAATATTTGCAAGCGGCGGACGAATCAATGAATTTTTTCTTTCAAATATTTCATCAATAGTGTTTTCAGCATTATCATTTATGCTGATGCTTACTTTGTCACCAACAAGCGGAGTGATTTTTTTCTTGCGAAAAACACCGCGCGCTTTACATTCATATAAGCCATTGGCAGTTTCTACATAGTAGAAACCGCCAATTCCTTTAACAATCAATCCTGTATCAACCATATATCTTATTGCGCTCCGTTTACATTAGAAGCCTGAACTGTTTGTGAATCATTTGATGAAATAGTAGTTTTTTCGTTTGAAAAACCGCTGAAATCAACTTTTAAATTCATACTTTTTTTCGGACTTACAGTTTTAGTTTCAAGCGCGCCTATGTCGGTAAGTGAAACTTTAACATTGGCTTCATTTTCACCGTCAAGTGTAATGCTCACACTTGCGCTTGTACCGTTAAGTGTAACAGCTTGATTAAGATATGTTTCACCGTCAATTGTAACCTCAAGTGTATCTGTTATATATTCGCCTGATTCATCAACGATTTTAGGAAGTGAAACAGAAAGCGAAACTTTAGAAGTAGGTTTTGTAGTAGTTGTTGTTTCACCTGAAGAAATAACAACTTTGATTTTATCATCTGCTGTTGCCGATGAACCTGCCGCAGGTGATTGGGATATTACAACACCCTTTGGTCTTAAATCATCCTGCGTTACAAAATTAACATTTTTAAAGCCCATTTTTTCAAGAAAAGCTCTTGCACCCTCTTGTTTAAGGCCTGTTACATCAGGAACTTCAATATTTACAACCTCTTTTGTGGTCGGACCGGAACTTACGAATACAACGATTTGAGTATCACTTGAAACAACTGTACCGGCTTTTGGTTCTGTATATACAACCAATCCCTCTTCAACCGTTTCACTTGAAATTGTTGTAAACTTATAATTTGTAAGTCCCTCATTTGCAAGTGCTTTCTTTGCTTTTTCATCATTCAAATTGTAAATGTTAGGAACATTTATATCATCCATTGAAGCAGAAACAACAAGCTTAACCTGAGAGCCTGAAATAACCTTTGAGCCTGCCTCCGGTGATTGATCAACAACTATGCCGGGTTCAACTTCATCAGTCTTTTTCTGTTCTAAAACAAATTCATAATCATATTTATTTGAACTTATAAGTTCATCATATGAAAAGCCTACAAAATTATCAAGGGTGTTTGTACTTGTTTTAAACGAGCCTGTTATTGCCATTACGAGTAACACAGTGGCTGTTACAAGAATAATTATACCAATCAAAACAGCAGATATTACTTTTTTCTTATGGTCGGGATCATAATACTCAACCTCATCTTCATCACTGTCAACTGCTTTTTCAATCGGCTTTTCGTTAATAACAGGAGTTTCGGCTGTTATTTTATCAGTATCGCTTATATATTTAGTGGGTGATTTATCAACAAAACAAGAATAATCAAATACTGTTTTAGGATTATTGATTACTTCTTCAACATCCAAAAGCATTTCCGTGGCAGATTGGTATCTGTCCTTCGGGTCTTTTTCCATTGCGTGAATACAAATTTGCTCAAGTCCCAGCGGAATATCCGGATTGATTTCAGTAAGTCTTTTGGCATTGTTTTGAAGTTGCATTAAAGCTACGCTCACAGCACTTTCAGCTTCAAACGGTACTTTGCCAGCAAGCATTTCATACAGCACTACACCTACTGAATATATATCGGCTTTTTCATCGGTAAATTCACCTTTTGCCTGCTCAGGACTGATGTAGTGAACAGAACCGATAGCTGTATCTGTAAGTGTTCTTGTTTCACTTCTTGAAAAGCGGGCAATACCAAAATCGGCAACTTTAATATTACCGTTAGGAAGTAATATTATATTTTGTGGTTTAATATCCCTGTGAACAATGCCTTTATCATGTGCATGTTGAAGTGCCTTTAATATTTGAGTTGTAAAAAACAAAGCGTCATTCCAAGTAATTGCACCTTGCTTTTGGATATACTCTTTAAGCGTAATTCCGTCAACATATTCCATAACAATATATTGCAGTTTTTCGCCGAAGCTAACATCATAAACTTTTACAATATTAGGGTGTGATAAAAGTGCAATTGCCTTTGATTCATTCTTAAATCTTCTAACAAAATCATCATTAGTTAAAAATTCATCTTTAAGAATTTTAACGGCAACTACCCTATCGTCAACATTATCGTAAGCCTTATACACAACAGACATACCGCCAACACCGACGATTTCTTGTATTTCATATCTTCCGTCAAGTCTTTTTCCTACATAATTATCCATATATAAAACTCCGTTTATTTAGAAATTACTACTGCGGTGATATTGTCCCCGCCGCCATTTTCGTTTGCTTTGTTTACAAGTCTGTCTGCAAAAGCGTAATGTTTACCATCACTTGTTAATTCAAGAATTTCGTCATTAGACACATAATTTGATAGACCGTCCGTACAAAGAAGCAAAGTAGATTCATCATCTAATTCAGTTTCGTCAAAATCAATGTCAATATTTTTATCAACACCCACAGCACGAGTAATAATATTTTTGTTAGGATGATGCAACGCTTGTTCAGAAGTGATTTTACCGCGGTCAAGCAAATCTTGCACCATACTGTGGTCCGTAGTAAGCTGAGTAATATTACCATTTTTAAGTATATAAGCCCGGCTGTCACCGACGTGTGCAATAAACACTTGCCCATTTTTTACAATTGCACAAACAACGGTAGTTCCCATTCCGTTTAATTCTGTTTTGCTTTGTGCCAAGTCAAATACCTCAACGTTAGCGGCATTTAATGCAGAATCAAGCATATTTATAATTGAACTGTCACGCATTTGCTCACGATATGACACATTTATTCTATCGCTTATAACTTTAACAGCTAAAGCACTTGCTATATTTCCGCCATTTGCACCGCCCATACCGTCACAAACAACAGCCCACACTACTTCATCGGAAAATTCACCGACTGCATAAGCATCTTGGTTAGAATTTCTAACATGCCCTTTATCTGTTTTAGCAACAATCCTCATTACTTTCACCTCTGTTTTTAAGCCGCCTTAATTGGCCGCAGGATGCATTTATATCCGAGCCTAAAGTACGCCTTATTGTAGCATTTATTCCGTGATTTTTCAATACATTTTGAAAATTCATAATTGCCTGTTTGGATGACCTGACATTGCCTCTTTCTTTAACATCATTAACGGGTATTAAATTAACATGTGCATTCATGCCCTTTAATTTTGATGCAAGTTCAAGTGCATTTTCTTTACTGTCATTCACATTGTTTATCAAAGTATATTCAAAGCTCACTCTTCTGCCTGTCTTTTTAGCATATTCTTTGCAAGCACACAGCAGTTCATCTATACCGTATTTATTGTTTATCGGCATTGTATTGCTTCTGATTTTATCATTAGGTGCGTGCAGAGATATAGTCAAAGTAAGCTGTAAATCAAGATTCATTAAATCATAAATTCTCGGAACAACACCGCAAGTTGAAATTGTAATGTTTCTCATACTTATGTTAAGTCCGTTTTCATTATTAACATTGTATAAAAAGTCAATAACATTATCAAAATTATCAAGCGGCTCACCGATACCCATTAAAACAATATGTGAAATCTTAATATTCAAATCATTTTGCGCGCTGTGAAGCTGTGATTCAATTTCGCCGGCAGTAAGATTTCTTTTAAACCCTGCAAGAGTTGAAGCACAAAATGTACAACCCATTTTACAGCCGACTTGTGATGAAACACAAATAGTATAGCCATATTTATATTTCATAATAACAGATTCTATATATTCACCGTCATTAAGCCTAAATAGGTATTTTACCGTATCGTCTAATTTTGATACATATTTATCTTCAATTCGGCAAGATGAAATATAATACTTTTCACTAAGCTTTTCACGAAGGTCTTTACTGATGTTTGTCATTTCGTCAAATGATGCACAGCCGTATCTATGAAGCCAGGAATAAATTTGACTTGTCCTAAATTTAGGAAGACCAAGCAAGCCGAGTTCGCTATTTAATTTATCATATGTAAGTGAACTAATATCAATTTTCATTTTTAACCATTATAGCGTAATAGAATCCGTCACCGCCTACCGTTGACGGAAACACTGTTTTATCTTTTAGCAATTTATATCCAGAATGATCTTTTAAAAACTTATTTACCACATTTTCATTTTCTTTTTTATTTAAAGTGCAGGTAGAATAAATAATCCTGCCGCCGTCTTTCAAATACCTTGATGATGTTTCAAGTATTTTATATTGAATTTGCGGTAAATCCTTAACGCTGTCTAAATCTTTATATCTTATTTCAGGTTTTCTTCTTATAATTCCAAAGCCGGAACACGGTACATCACACAAAATCTTATCAGCTTTAGGAATGTTTTCATTATATACTGTTGCGTCATTAACATCAGTATATATATTATCAATAGATAATCGCTTTGCACTGTTTTTAATCAAATTTAGTCTATGCTCATGTAAATCATAGCAATAAATTTTTCCGCTGTTATTCATACTTTGTGATATTGTAAAAGCCTTTCCGCCGGGGGCGGAACACATATCAAGTACCAAATCATCACCGAGGGCGTCAAGTGCATTTGCGCAGTTAAAGCTTGATAAATCCTCTATATAAAACAATCCGTTTTTAAATGCTTTTGAATCAGTCAAATCATTAGCATTTTCAATTAAAACAAATTCATCATACGCTTCACCCAAAATACCGTCACATTCAAGTTCATAAAGCAGTTCATCACTGTTTACAAATTTCTTGTTAGGTATGGCAAAAAGCGGCGGTTTATCGTTAATGCACGGTAAGAATTCGTTTAATACATCCTCGCCGTACTGTTTTTTCCACATATTTATCAAATTTTCCGGGACTGAATATTTTACTGATAAGTCATCAGGAATTTGTCTGTCATTATCTATCTTATGTAATACAGCATTTACAAGCTTTGAATAATAATCCTGCTTAATTTCTTTGACAAGTTTAACACTTTCGTTAATCGAGGCCGAAGACGGTACTTTATCCATAAAAAGCAGTTGATATGCACCGAGCCAAAGCACAATACGAACTTTAGGTTTTATTCTGCCCTGTGCGTATTTATCAATAAAATAATCAAGTGTTATTTTTTTTTCAGTTACACCATATACAAGTGCTGATATAAAAGCTTTGTTTTCTTTAATATCAGAAAGTGCCTTATCAAGCGCTATATTGGAATATGAACCATCATAAAAAATACTGTATAAAGTTTCAAGAGCTACAAGTCGCGGACTTTTATTCAATTTCTGTTACCTCTGTTAATTATCAATAATAGCCTTAATAATGTTGCAAGTGCCGAAGCAAGTGCGGCAACATAAGTCAGTGCGGCAGCAGTTAATACTTTTTTTGCACCCATGTATTCTTCATTTTCAAGGAAGTGATTTGATTCAATTGTTTCAAGCGCTCTTTTCGATGCATTAAATTCAACCGGAAGTGTAATAAGCTGAAAAACAGCGACAGCTGAATAAAGAATTAAACCGGCATAAATAAGTGTGTTACTGTATAAAAACATACCTATTAACGCTAAAGGAACACCTAAAAATGAACCTATGCGAGTCATAGGAATAACAGCATTTCTGAGTTTCAAAGGTGCATATCCCTGTGCATGCTGGCATGCATGTCCTGCTTCGTGGCAAGCTACACCTACTGCGGCAACACTTGTAGAATCAAAAACATCCTGCGAAAGACAAATTTCTTTATTTTTAGGGTCATAATAATCAGTAAGAGTACCGCTTATTTTTTTTATTTTGACATCGTTTATACCGTTAAGCTGCAATAATTCATATGCAGCCTGCGCGCCTGTCATTCTTCTGCGGTTAGAAAGCTGTGAATAAGTTGAAAATGACCTCTTAACTTTAATTTGGCAGTATGTTGCAAAGATGAAAACAGGTATCATAATAAAGCCTGTTAAATAATATGCAAAATAAGATCCCATTATATCACTCTCCTAACAATGCTCCGATTTCAATCTTGTTTCCCATTAAAAATGATTTAGTATCCATTCTTTTTTTACCGTCAAGCTGCAATTCAAGAATTTCAATGCAATGTCCGTCACCACAGCTGACAATAAGTTTTTTATTATTTTCAATTACCTCGCCCGCTTTTGCACCGGTAATATCAGTCAAAACCGACTTATGAATTTTAATGTTTTTACCGTTTAATTTTGTTTGCGCACAAGGCCAAGTTTGAAGTCCTCTGACTAAATTGTGTACTTCAACAGCAGATTTATTCCAATCAATAGGGCTTAAAGCTTTGGTAATTTTTTCGGCATATGAATTATCTGATTTTCCTTGCGGTATAGGTTTACTTATACCTTTTTCAATGTCATCAAGAGTTTTAATAAGTGCGTCTGCACCGATAAGCGAAAGGCGGTTAAACAATTCTTCACTTGTTTCATTTTCGCCGATTTCAGTTTTTTCAATACGGAGTATATCACCGGTATCAAGCCCTTCATCCATCTGCATAACGGTCACACCGGTTTCTTTGTCCCCGTTTATAACCGACCATTGTATCGGAGCAGCACCCCTATATTTAGGCAAAAGTGAAGCGTGTACATTTATGCAACCGTATTTTGCCGCTTCAAGTATTCTTTTCGGCAAAATTTTTCCATAAGCTACTACAACAATGACATCTGCATTCATATTTTCAATTTGTGCAGAAACATCATCATTTTTAAGCGAAGTAGGCTGAAATACATCAATATTATGTTCTATTGCACATGCTTTTACCGGTGTTGGCATTAAAACTTGCTTTCTTCCTACCGGCTTATCAGGCTGTGAAAAAACAGCGATAACATTGTGATTTTTAATTAACTTTTGCAAGCAAGGTACAGCAAAATCAGGCGTACCCATAAAAATTACATTCATATTATTCTCCGTTACTGTGTTTGAAGTTCGCCCACAACATGTGAAGTAAACAATATTCCGTCAAGATGGTCAATTTCATGGCAAAAAGCACGAGCCTTTAAGCCTTCACCGGTGAACACCTGCCATTTTCCGTTTCTGTCCTGTGCTTTAACCTGAACTTTCATCGGGCGAACAGTAACACCGTATTTTCCCGGAAGTGAAAGACAACCTTCAGATTCTCTCTGTTCTCCTTCTTTCATCGTGATTTCAGGGTTTACAAGTTCCATAGGGCCATCACCGATGTCAATTACAACAACCCTTTTTAACATTCCAACCTGAACAGCTGCAAGGCCTACACCGTTAGCGTGATACATAGTTTCAAGCATATCATCAATAAGTATTGCAAGTTTTTCATCAAATTTTTCAACTTTTCGGCTGGTTTTATTAAGAACCGGGTCACCTAATTTAACTATATTTCTTAATGCCATTTTATATTCTCCTAATTCAAATCACAAGGATTTATATCAAGTGATACCGAAATATCCTTATATTCCTTGATTTTACTTATATTCTTTTGAATATCATTAAACATATTACGAATATTTTTTGAATTTTTACATTTTACAGATAATCTGTATCTATATGTATTATTTAATTTTGCTATTTTTGCTACACTTGGGCCGAGAACAATGATTTTATGCTTATATTTCTCGTTTTCCTCAATTAAAAGTTCAAAAAACTTTTTTGAACACAGTGCAACTTTATTTTCATTATCACCGATAAATGAAGCTGAAATAATATCGCAATACGGCGGATATGTTAAAAGCTTTCTCAATTCTATTTCATTTTCATAAAAGCTTTTATAATCCTGCTTTGAAGCGTATTCAAGCGTTTGGTTATAAGGGTTAATAGTTTGAATAACAGCTTTGCCGTTTCCGTCTCTTCTTCCGCTTCTGCCTACTACTTGTGTAATTAAATCAAAGCAACGCTCGGCACTGTTGTAACTTTCATCATAAAGTGAATTGTCTGCATTTACAACACCTACTAAAGTAACATCATCAAAATCCAAGCCTTTTGCTACCATTTGCGTACCAATCATAATATCGTATTCGTGATTTGCAAAAGCATTAAACATTTTTTCATGGCTGAATTTAGTTGAAGTGGTATCAGCGTCCATTCTCAAAATGCGTGCGTCGGGAAAAAGATATGCAAGTTCATCTTCTATTTTTTGAGTACCGAAACCGCTGTATCGTATATTATCGCCCTTACATTGAGGGCAAACATTATCAAGCTTTTTTGTATATCCGCAGTAATGGCAAACAAGCCTGTTATTTGCACTGTGATAGGTTAAAGAAATTGAACAGTTAGGGCAAGTAATTACATGCCCGCAATCATTACAAGCGATAAAGGTGTTATAACCCCTGCGGTTAATTAAAAGAATAACCTGCTTGTTATTATCAAGTGTATCTTCAATAAGTTCTTTAAGTTTTGCGGAAATCGGCGATTTATTACCGTTTTTCATTTCCTGCTTCATATCAACAGTAATTACCTGCGGCAATTTAGCATCACCGAAACGCTGTGTAAGTTCGCAAAGCACATATTTATTATTCAAAGCATTTGAATATGTTTCAAGCGATGGGGTTGCAGAAGTCATTAAAAACAATGCTTTATTATACTTACATCTGAAATTAGCAACATCTTTTGTGTTGTATTTCGGTGTTCTTTCACTTTTGTAAGTACTTTCCTGTTCCTCGTCCATTATTATAAGACCTAAATTATGAAGCGGGGCAAAAACAGCACTCCTAGTGCCTATAACGATTTTAGCTTCTCCCCTGTCTGCCCTTTTGTATTCGTCATTTCTTTCACCGAAGGATAAACCGCTGTGAAAAACAGCTACTTTATCACCGTATCGTTTATGAAATATCAAAAGAGCCTGCGGAGTTAAGCTGATTTCAGGAACTAAAACAATAACATCTTTTTGATTTTCAAGTGCTTTATCAATAAGTTTTAAATATACTTGTGTTTTGCCGCTGCCGGTAACACCGAAAAGAAGCCCTGTGCCGCCTTCGCCATCAAGCATATTGCTGTAAGTGGCATACGCTTCCGTTTGCTGCGGTGAAAGCTCAATATCCTTATTTTCTGTTATTTGTACATTTTTATAAGGGTTTCGCAAAACCTCTTTATCATATATAGAAATAACACCGTATTTCTCTAAATTTTTGATAACCGATACACCGACACTGCAAAATTCACATATTTCAGAAACAGATGCAGTATTAACATCAAAAAGCAAATCTACTACGCTTTTTTGCTTTTGAGTAAGTTTTGGCAAATCATTTTCATTTACTGTCAATAGTGTTGCAACTTTTGCAGATGCGTCAGAAACTTTACCTATTCCTCTCGGTAACATCAGTCTTAAACATTCGTAAGTAGTGCAAAAACAGCGTTCCTTAAGCCATAATGCAAGTGATACTGCCTCTGCACTTAATATCGGCTTATCACCGACAGTACTTTTTATAGATTTCAAAGATGTGTTAATAGCTGAATACAGATTAACAACTATTCCGTCCCTGAGCCTGTTACCGTTTCCAAAAGGTACTTTAACCATTGTTCCGATTTTAATTTCTTTAACCAAATCATCAGGAATCAAATAATCAAAATCAGAATCAATATTGAAAAAAGTTTTTTCAACGGCAACAGTAGCAATATTATTGTTCATTACTTTTTATTTGATTTTAATTCATCAGGTTCTTCAATTACATACTTTCCGTCAAGAATTTCATCAATAGCAACTGATACGGTTTTAACATCAATAGGTTCTTCGCGTTCAATTGCTTCATCGCGAATTTCTCTTGCTCTCTTTGCAGTACCTACTACAAGACTGTAACGGCTATTGCAGCCTTTTAATAATTTTTTCAAATCCGGGTTAAACATATAAATATCTCCTTTAAATTTAATTATTTGGATTCATTGCGTTTTTTTAATTCTTCGCAAAGTATTTTTTCTATATCATTAACACAATCATCAAGATTGTCATTAACTACTTTATAATCATATTCATCCTGACACAAAAGCTCTTTTTTAGCAATGTTAAGCCTTTTCTGTATCATTTCTTCCTCTTCCGAATTTCTGGCTCTTAGCCTTTGCTCAAGTGTTTCCCAGCTTGGCGGAACCAAGAAAATCGAAACGCTGTCAGGATATAACTTTTTAACATTTTCCGCACCCTGAACATCAATAATCAAAACGCAGATTTTACCGTTGCTGATTGCATCATTAACACCTTTAATCGGCGTGCCATAATAGCAATTATTATATACAGCATATTCAAGAAGTCCGTTATTTTCAATCAAATCTTTAAATTCATCTTCGCTTAAAAAGAAATAATTAACGCCTTCGACTTCACCTTCTCTCGGCTTTCGTGTGGTAGCTGAAACAGATTCAACTATATCATTTCTTTTTTTGCGAATTTCTTTAAATACTGTGTCTTTTCCGCATCCGCTCGGTGCTGAAACAACAACAAGCATACCATTATTATTCATTCTCAACCTCCACATCAAACTTCGCAGCAACCTGCTTTAAATCAAGATAAGAAAGTACAACATTTTCGCTGTCTGTAACAATTACGCTCATAGTTTTTCTGCCGTGTGTTGCATCAATCAGCGTTGATTTAGCTTTACTTTCCTTAACAATTTTTTTAACTGGGGCAGATTCGGGCGATAAAATTGCAATTACCCTGTCTGCATTTATTAGATTTCCAAAACCAATATTAACTAATTTCATAATAATTACTCTATATTTTGAATTTGTTCTCTGATTTTTTCAATTTCAGCTTTTACTTCTACAACCTTGCGTGCAATTTCAACATCATTGCACTTTGAGCCGATTGTATTTGTTTCCCTGTTAATCTCCTGAATTAAAAAGTCAAGCTTTCTGCCAACTGCTTCATCACTTGATATAAAATCACGAAGTTGAGAAATATGGCTGCGAAGTCTTACGGTTTCCTCAGCAACTGCCACTTTATCTGCATAAATTGCAACTTCCTGTAATATTCTGCCCTCATCAAGAGTAACATCACCAAGTAAATCGTGAACTCTTTCAACCAATTTATCATTATATTCTTTAACGGTTTGCGGTGAGCGTTCCTCAATAAAAGAAACAGTATCAAGAATAAACTGACTGCGTGAATACACATCGTCATACATTTTCTTGCCTTCGACTTTTCTCATATCTATGAACTTTTCAACAGCTTCATTTGCAACCGTTTTAACAAGCTGCCAAATTTTTTCTTCGTCTTCATCTGATTTTCTGACAATCAATACATCAGGAAAGCGAGCAATTGTAGATGCACCGAAATCTTCTTTTAAATCATAATTAGTTGAAATTTCTTTAAGTGCTTTTACATATGCATTAGCAAGGGTGTTATTTACAACAACATCAGCACTTTCTGTATTAAGTGCTTCAATGCCAACATAACATTCAATCTTACCTCTTGCTACTTTAGAGTTTACAAACGATTTAATTTTATCATCAATAAAGCCATATTGCCTCGGGCAGCGGCACGAAAATTCAAAGTATCTGTGATTAACGGATTTAAGCTCAACCGTAATCATATAACCGTCAATTTCTCTGCTTGCTCTGCCGAAACCGGTCATAGATTTAACCATATCAATTACCTCTACACATTATTTTAAAATATATTATAAGTAGCTCAAACATATAAGTCAACGCTTTGTTAATATATTGTTTACAATATTCACGCTTTATTTACAATTAAAAAACACCGTCTTTTGACGGTGTTTTCTTATTTATTATCAATATTTCGAATGGCAAGTGTAGTTAACTTTTCCTTTTACTCTTCTTTTTAAGGTGAAATTTTTTCCTTTTTGAGTTACATTTAAGCTTACTTTTTTAGGCTTTGCCTTTTGGCAAGTGTAAAATGTACAAGTGATTTTGCCGCCCTTAACTGTCATTCCAACTTTAATGGCGTATTTAGTATTATTCTTCCATTTGAAGTTTTGTGCATTGCCTGATATTGCTGCATCCCTGCCAAGAGGAACATACGAAACCCTTTGGCTGTGTTGGTGGCGTTCAACAATTTGAACATTTGCAAGCAAAGCTGCGTTAAATGCGGTTGAAGCAACTTGGCAAATACCTCCGGCAAGACCCATTGCCACACCATCGTCACCTGTAAACACATGTGCTTTTTTATAGCCCTTTGAGCTTGTTCTTGAACCTACAACTTTATTAAAATCAAATGTTTCACCCGGCTGAATAATTGTGCCGTTAATTTTTTTAGAAGCAATCTTCAAATTAGTTGTTCTGTCCTTATTATTTACATAATATGAACAATAGGTGGAATAAACATTTGAAAAATAAGAGCTGAGCATGGTACTTTTGCTACCATAAAGCTTTTTACCGTTATAAACGGCATATGCTCTTACTTTTACATAATATTTTTTACCTTTTTTTAGTTTCTTGATAGCCTTTTTAGTTTTATTTGAATTTTTGATTTTTACAGTTTTTAAACCTTTTTTAAACTTACTGTCAGTTGTATAAATGATTTCATAGCCTGTGCAATCAAGCTTTTTCCATTCAACATTAAGTGTTGAATTTTTCATGGTTACAGAAGTAAGCTGTGCTTTAGCCGGCTTTATAAATACTGATACAGCATCACTTTGTTCACCGAAGTATTTATCACCGTCAATAGTTTTATAAGCTTTAACTACATAAGAATGTAAAGCTGAATTTTGAAGTTTTGTAAACTTATAAGATGTACTATCGGCAGAAGCGTAAACTGCATGAACAAAGCTGTTCTTGTTAGCATCATACTTTAAAATTTCATAACCTGAAACTTTATCAACTTTGCCCCAACTTACTGTTGCTGTTGTAGCAGAATTTTTTGCAATTGAAACAGAGTTTACTTTTTGCGGTGAAATTATAAATGATTTTGATACACTTCCTGCAAAATTTCCTATACCGGTGATTTTAACGGTTGCTCTGCCCGGTGCGTTATTTTTAGAATAAGTAACCTTATAATCAACATCCTGCACCAATGGTTGACCATTAAACGAAACATACATAACAGGATGAACAGCACTGTCGTAATATACAAGTGAAGTTTTATCAAATGTGACAGATAAATTTTTGCTGTTAAAAGTTATTGGCTTTATTGTATATTCCTTAGTAACAGAGCCGGTATATGAATTTATACCGGTAACGGTAACTTTAGCTGTTCCGGCAACAACAAAATCATCATATTTAAGCGAATAATTAACATTTTCGCTAAGCAAAATTCCGTTATAATAAACAGAAACCGTAGGCTTTTTAGGTGTACCGTCATACACATAATTTTGTTCAGAAATTGAAATAACCGTATTTGCTTCATTTAAAACAGTAACATCTTGTGCATATGCATTAAATGCAAAGCCCAAGCAAAGTGCTGCGAAGAGCAATGAAGAAATAACGCTCAAACATTTTTTCATAATTACACTCCTATTTACTTTGTCCATAATATGCGTTTTTACCATGCTTTCTTTGGTAATGCTTATCAAGTAAATATTGCTCAATTCCGATATTTGAATCATTGTCAAGTGAAGCAATCTGTTCTGTTTGATAAGCCATTTTTGATACTTCCTCAAGAATCAAGGCGTTTTCAACAGCTT
Organism: Firmicutes bacterium CAG:341; assembly: GCA_000434995.1. Taxonomy (GTDB): domain Bacteria; phylum Bacillota; class Clostridia; order Oscillospirales; family Acutalibacteraceae; genus Eubacterium_R. The sequence goes on from FR895334.1 coordinate 107,498, forward strand.
TGAACGGATCTTTACCCCAAGTAAAAGGTCCGTGCCTATGAATTAACACAGCAGGGCATTCTTCAGGTTTAATTCCCCTTTGCTCAAATTCTTCTACAATAACTTTACCTGTGTTAAGTTCATATTCGCCCTTTACTTCTTCCTCACTCAAACCTCTGGCACACGGAATTGCACAGTTTGCAAAATCTGCATGAGTTGTACCATAAGCATTTACATCTCTGCCTGCCTGTGCCCATGAACAAGCCCATGGTGAATGTGTGTGCACAACTGCGCCTATATTATCAAAATTTCTATAAAGTTCAAGATGAGTAGGAGTATCGGAAGACGGATTTAAGTTGCCTTCTACTTTATTACCTTCTAAATCCATTACTACCATATCCGATGCCTTCATATCATCATATGGTACGCCGGAAGGTTTTATTACAAATAATCCTTTATTTCTGTCTATGCCCGAAACATTACCCCAAGTAAGCACTACAAGACCGTATTTAACAAGCTGAAGATTAGCTTCAAAAACCTGCTCTTTAAGTTCTTCTAACATTTTAAATCCCCTTACATACCGAGCTTATATGCAACATCGTTGTAGAAAAGTTCTTTTTTAAATTCGTTAATTTCTGTGTCTTTGTTAATATGAATAAACTCAATACCCATAATTTCTGCAAAATCCCTCATATGATCTGCTGTAAGAGTATACGAAAGCACAGAGTGGTGAGCACCGCCGGCATAAATCCAAGCTTCAGCAGAAGTTTGAAGGCAAGGAAGCGGCTTCCAAAGAACACCTGCAACCGGAAGATTCGGCATATCATTAACCTGCTCCTTACACTCTACATCGTTAACTATCATCCTGAGCCTGTCACCCATATCAACAAGAGTTACAACAATTGCATCACCTGTTTGTGCCTTAAACACAAGTCGCGCAGGGTCTTCCCTGTTACCTATACCAAGCGGATGAACTTGAATTTTTGGCTTTTCGGCAGCAACGCTTGGGCAAACTTCAAGCATATGTGAACCAAGGAGCATTTCATTTCCCGGTTCAAAATGATATGTGTAGTCCTCCATAAATGCAGTACCGCCGTTCATACCCTCTGCCATAAGCTTCATAATTCTTGTCATTGCGGCAACTTTCCAGTCACCCTCTGCACCAAAGCCATATCCCTGGCGCATTAAATCCTGTGCAGCAAGTCCCGGAAGCTGACGAAGTTCCTGCAAGTCCTCAAAATTGGTGTGAAATGCTCCAAAACCGTTTTCATCAAGGAATTTTTTTATTGCTACTTCTTCCCTTGCTTGATAACGGACGGAATCAATATTGTTTGTATCAAAATCATAATTTTTCTTGTATTCATCCATTTGAGCATCAATTTCATCTTCACTGACAGCGTTAACATATTTGATAATGTCACCGACACCGTAATGGTCTACCTGCCAGCCGAGCTTGATTTGAGCCTCAATTTTATCACCGTCGGTAACTGCAACATTTCTCATATTATCAGAAATACGAAGTACACGAAGCTTTCTTGATTCGTTTGCGCCGACTGCCGCTCTCATCCAAACACCCATTTTGTTTTGAAATGTTGCATCTTTCCAATAACCTGCAATAACCTTAACCTTTTTTCTCATTCTTGCGTGGATATAACCGTGTTCTCTGTCACCGTGCGCTGACTGATTAAGATTCATGAAGTCCATATCAATTGAATCCCAAGGAATATCACGATTAAATTGAGTGTTAACATGAAGATAAGGCTTGTTAAGTGCATTAAGTCCTGCTATCCACATTTTTGAAGGAGAAAATGTATGCATCCAAGTAATAATACCTGCGCAGTTAGTTGTGTTATTTGCTTCTTGAATAACATTCAAAATTTCAGATGAAGTTTTAACACAAGGCTTTGCAACAACCTTGCAAGGAAGTTTAGCACTCCATTCATCACACATTTCTTTTGCGTGTGCGTTAATGTCGGCAAATATTTCTTCACCGTAAAGGTGCTGTGTACCCACAATAAACCAAAATTCATAATCTTTAATTGCCATAATATTTCTCCTTATATGTTTTCAACAGCCGATTTTTCAACTGCCAATGATTTTTTATAAAGTTGCATATATTTTTCAAAACCGCTTATATCCTTTTCATCAGGAACAGTGGTTTTAATTTCAAATTTTGAAAATACCTTTTCGTCAAGGAATTCATCAAGTGATAAGCCAAAACTTTCTTTTGCAAAGCTTGCAAGAACAGCTATACCCCAAGCACCGCCTTCACCCGCTGTTGAAAGAACGGAAACGGGTGCTTTCATTGCACCGGACATAAGTTTTTGACCTACATATTCAGTCTTAAACAGGCCACCGTGGCCCATTAACTTATCAATTACAACATTTTCTTTTTCAAGTATTTCCATACCGATTTTAAGCGTAGCGATTGCCGAATAGATATTTGTTCGCATAAAATTAGCCAAAGTGAATTTTGCATTTTCGCTTCTTAAAAACATTGGCCTGCCCTGTGTAAAACCGGTAACAGGTTCACCTGAAAAATAGTTTGATGATACAAGGCCGCCACAGTCTTCATCAGCCTTAAGCGCTTCGTTATAAAGCATATCATAAATTTGTGCTTTAGTTAAAGAACTGCCTGAAATACTTGCAAAATCAATAAATAACTTAACCCAATAATCAAGATCAGTACAGCAGTTATTACAATGCACCATAGCAACAGGTTTGCCGGTAGGAGTAGTAACCATATCAATTTCTTCATAAACTTTTGAAAGTTGCTTTTCAAGCACAATCATTGAAAAAATCGAAGTTCCGGCAGAAATATTACCGGTTCTTTGCGCAATACTGTTTGTAGCTACCATGCCTGTTCCTGCGTCGCCCTCAGGCGGACACATTAAAGCGCCCGGTTTTAATGTACCTGTCGGGTCAAGAAGCAAAGCTCCTTTTTCAGTAAGCGTTCCTGCATTCACGCCTGCAACTAAAATTTTAGGTAAAATATCTTTAATGTTCCACTTGAATTTTTTAACTTCATCAAGCGTACTGAACTTATCAAGCATTTCGTGATTATAATCGTTAATATTACTGTCAATAGGAAAAATACCTGAAGCTTCACCTATGCCGACAACCTTATTGCCGGATAACATATAATGAATATATCCCGCCAAAGTAGTTATGTATGATATTTTTTCAGTATGTTTTTCACCGTTTAAAATTGCCTGATACAAATGAGCAATGCTCCAACGCTGCGGAATATTAAAATTAAAAAGTTCGGTTAATTTCTTTGCTGCCTTGCCTGTTGTGGTATTTCTCCAAGTTCTAAACTCGGCAAGTAAATTATCATCCTTGTCAAACGGTAAATAACCGTGCATCATTGCGGAAAAGCCGATTGATGAAAGGCTTGTTATCTTAGCGGAAAAGTTATTTAAGCATTCATCGTTAAGTGATTTATATGCATTTTGCAATCCACTCAAAATATCATCAATGCTGTAAGTCCAATATCCGTTTTCAAGTTTGTTTTCCCAATCATGACTGCCGGAAGCTAAAACATTATATTCGCTGTCAATCAAAACAGCCTTGATTCTTGTTGAGCCAAACTCAATACCTAAGCATTCACTGCCATTTAATTTATAATCCTGCATAAAATACCTCTTACTTATTTAATTACACTTATAATACAATATTAAATTCGCATTTTCAATAGAAGATAAGGAAAAATCTGCAATAATTAAAGAAATAACAGTATTAAAAAAGAGCAACCAAAACGGTTGCTCTTTGGTGCTGGTGACCGGACTTGAACCGGTACGGTATTTCTACCGAGGGATTTTAAGTCCCTTGCGTCTGCCTATTTCGCCACACCAGCGTACAACAGATATAATAATAGATTTCAAGTCCAAAGTCAAGAGTTAATTTCAAATAATGATTAAAATTAACTCTTGTCTTTGATTATTTAATCTCTTAAAAGTTTTTCCCTTTGCTTGTAATCCGGCATAAATATTGATATATAATTATAAAACTCTTTACTGTGATTGTGGTGTTTTATATGTGCCAGTTCATGCACAACTACATAATCAATCGCTTCTTTCGGATAAAGCATTAAATAATATGAAAAGCAAATAGAATTTTTACCATTGCAGGAGCCAAAGCGCTTTTTTGCAGAAGTGATTTTTAAACCTGTTGGCTTAACATTCATAATATCGGAATAATATTCTACCCTTTTAGGCAGGTAATCATTTGCTTCTAAAATCAAGCGTTTCTTATCTTCTTCGCTAATATTATATTTATCAATATGCTTTTTCTTTCTTAACACAGCCTTTTCAAGCCATTCGTTGTTTCTATCTATAAATTCTTGAATTTGATAATTTGAAACATAATACGGTGCTTTAACTATTGCGTTAAGTTCATCATCAACACTGAGTGAAATTGTTTTTCTGTTACTTTTAATTATTTTGAAATTCATTATTCTTTAGGCTTTTTCATAGATAAACCAATACGCTTTTTATCCACATCAACTGAAATCACCCAAACTGTTACTATATCCCCTACTTTTAAAACATCGCTTGGGTGCTTAATATATTTTTCTGTAATTTGAGAAATATGCACAAGTCCGTCTTGGTGAACACCAACATCAACAAACGCACCAAAATCAATTACATTACGAACTGTTCCTTTAAGTTCCATTCCGACTTTTAAATCTTCAATATCCATAACATCTGTGCGAAGCATAGGGGCCGGCAGTTCATCCCTTGGATCTCTGCCCGGTTTGGCAATTTCTTTTGTAATATCAATAAGAGTCGGCTCGCCGATATCGAGTTGTTTTGCAAGTGCAGATGTGCCTACTGTTTCAACATATTGCTTAACAGCAGAAACATTACCGTTCCTTACATCTTCATCAGTAACCGAGCATAATTTAAGAAGTTTGCGTGTTGCATCATAGCTTTCAGGGTGAACGGCTGTGTTATCGAGAACATTTTTGCTTTCGCTCACTCTCAAAAATCCTGCACATTGCTCAAATGCTTTTGGACCAAGCATTGAAACATTCATAATTTCATCGCGTGATTTAAAAATACCGTGTTCCTGCCTATATTTTACAATATTATCAGCGATTTTTGATGATACGCCTGCAACTCGGTTTAAAAGCTGCGCAGATGCAGTGTTAAGGTCTACTCCGACTGTATTAACACAGTCTTCAACCACACCGTCAAGTGCGCTTGAAAGCCGGTTTTGCGGCATATCGTGCTGATATTGGCCTACGCCGATTGCTTTAGGGTCAATTTTAACAAGTTCGGCAAGCGGATCTTGAAGGCGGCGCGCAATTGAAACTGCACTTCTCAATGATACATCATATTCAGGGAATTCCTTTGCGGCGAGTTTAGAAGCCGAATAAACCGATGCTCCCGCCTCACTTACAACCATATAAGTAATACCGCAGTTGAGTTCTTTAATAACTTCGCAAGCAAAAACCTCTGTTTCGTGTGATGCAGTACCGTTGCCGATTGCAAACATTTGAACATTATGTTTTTTAACAAGGTCTTTAATTATTTTCTTCGCCTGTTCAACTTTATTATGCGGAGGAACTGCATATATTACACTTGTATCCAATACTTTACCCGTTGCATCAACTACCGCAACTTTACATCCTGTTCTGTAACCCGGGTCTAACCCTAAAGTAACTTTACCCTTTACAGGCGGTTGCATTAGCAAATGGCGCGTATTTTCCGCAAAAACTTTTATAGCCTTGTCATCTGCATTTTCAGACAAAGAATTTCTTAGTTCACGCTCAACAGACGGAAAAATCAAGCGGGTATACGAATCTTCGATAGCTTCCTTAACAAGTTCTTGAGTCGGTGAACTATCCTTTATATGAAGATTATAAAGAATAGTCAACGCGGTAATTTTATCATAATCAATATTTACTTTTAAAAAGCCTTCTTTTTCACCACGGTTGAATGCAAGAACTCTGTGTGACGCAATATTTGAAATCGGCTCGGTATATTCCCTATACATTTCATATACGCCAAGATCATCCTTTGCCCCTGTTACAACGATATTACCGTGATTTTTAATTGAATAGCGCAGCATCTTTCTGCCTGCCGGGTCATCAGAAACAAATTCAGCAATTATATCTTTAGCACCGTTTAATGCGTCTTCAACGCTTTCTACTTCGTCATTAAGATATTTTTCTGCTTCAACAAGCGGTTGATTTGAATTTTTATCCTGTGCATAGAGAAAATCGGCAAGCCCCTGCAAACCTTTAGCTTTAGCGACTGAAGCTCTTGTTTTTCTTTTAGGTCTGAAAGGTCTGTAAATATCTTCAAGTTCGGTAAGAGTAGACGCACTTTCAATTGACGCCATTATTTCATCCGTCATAAGTTCCTGCTCTTCAATTGAAGCAATTATTTTTTCTTTTTGCTCCTCCATATTTCGCAAATATGTAAGCCTGTCTGATAAATCTCTTAATAGCTGGTCGTCAAGTGAACCCGTTGCTTCTTTTCTGTATCTTGCAATGAACGGAATAGTGTTTCCGTCATCAATAAGTTTAACGGCATTTTCCACCTGCCAAAGCTTAACGGAAAATTCCTGAGTAAGTTTTTGTAAAATATCCATAATTAGTCCTTTCAAAGTAATATGATTATTTTAACAGATTGATAGTAAAATTTAAAGATATTTTTTGTAATAATATTGTTTAAGCATAAATTATTTGTTAATATATAACAACGAAAGGAGCAATAAATATGAAATTTGAAAAACTCATTAAAGAAAGATATTCATGCAGAAAATTTAAAGGCAAGGCTGTTGAACAGGAAAAAATAGATAAAATACTTGAAGCGGGACTTGTTGCACCTACTGCATGCAACTTGCAACCGCAAAGAATTTTGGTTTTAACCGATAAAGATAAAATCAAAGCACTTGATGAAGAAAAATGCACCAGATATACATTTGATGCGCCGCTTATTTTTGTAATGTGCGTTGACAGAGCTAAAGCTTGGACAAGAAAATATGACAATTTATCATCAGCCGAAGTTGACAGCAGCATTGTTTTAACTCATATGATGCTTCAGGCACAGGAACTCGGTTTGGGAACAACATGGGTAATGGCATTTAATCCTGAAATTGCAAAAAAAGTATTAAATATTCCGGAAAATCTTGATGTTATTTCACTTATGCCAACCGGTTATCCGGCTGATGACGCGCAAGTTAATCCGCTTCATTTCAAACACATTGACCTTAACGAAATGGCTAAATATAACGAGTTTTAAGACATTATAAAGACAATATTAAGATATTTCAAAGAGTTTCTATAATTATTGAGTTGCAAATTTAAATATGCTATCCTATAAGTGCAAGAGGGATATGTTATGTTAAATTTAAAAGAAACCACAAATAAAACCAACATTATAATTGCATTGGCACTAACTGCATTTATAATTATAAGCTATATATTCACTCCTTACTCTAAAAGTTTTGGCGTTGAGGTTGAAAATCCAAGCAGAAAAATGATAGCTTTAACTTTTGATGATGGACCGAGTGACTACACACAGGCACTTTTAGACGGACTAAAATCAAAAAATGCAAAAGCAACTTTCTTTGTTCTCGGTAAAAAAGCGCAAAAAAATACCGAAACAATAAAAAATATTATTGCAGACGGTCATCTGCTCGGCAATCATACATATTCACATATTGATATGATGAAAAGCAGTAAGAACACTATTGCCAGCCAAATTTATTCAACTAACAAAATAATTAAAGAAATTACAGGAACAGATGTAAAATTTTACAGGCCACCATATGGCCATTATTTCGGCACTTCTTTAAATGCCGTTAATGATATGATAGCTGTAAAATGGTCAAATGATTCGATTGACTGGAAACATCAAGATGAAGAATATGTATTTAATTACATAGTAAATAAGGCTCACGACGGTGAAATATTACTTTTGCACGATACAAAAGAAACTACCGTAAAAGCCACTTTGAGAGCAATTGATGTACTTGAAGCGCAGGGTTACAGCTTTGTAAGAGTTGATGAACTTTTATGCAGAAACGGTGACAAGCTTGCACCCGGAATTGCATATCGCGGATGTAAATTTAATAAAAAACCTACTTGGTTCTGATTATAAAAAGTAAAGCACTAAACAATAGTTTTGGCGTATTGAACTTATACACAATATTCTTTTGGTGGTGATTTTATGACTAATTTATATTTGCAAAAAAAGTCAATAGAAAGAAATAAATTTTATAAGATATTGATTATCCTTATGGTTTTTTCATTTTCTGCGTTTTTATTGTATTCATTTATTTCTTGTATAAAAGATATAGACATTCCGTCTTTATATATGTTAGGTAATACATTATACACATTACCTTATTTAATAATATTCTTTATATTTTTCACATTTGAATGTTGTTATAAACTCAATAGGTACTATGAGCCTATATGCGTCACTAAAAAAGGTATGAGGTCTGTATACAAAAATCAGTTGCAATCAATTTTTTTGTATGATTTGTTGCTGTTTGCAGAGGCATTACTTTTTAATGTTATTTATATTTTTGCGAATAAACAGTTTTCACTCTCTTTAGTGATACATACTTTAGTTGTTTTGATAATTTACTTTTTGCTGTGCATTTTGTCTGCAATATTTATTGGCTTTTTGCTGTCGAAAATAAAGGGCAGATTTGTTTCATATATCATTATGCTTATTATAGCTATATCGGAAACAAATCTTATGGACTCGCTTTCTGTCGGCGTTTATAATTCAACCGGCACAGACATAACAAAATCCCTTAAATTTTTCAATATAGCTCCCGCTTCAATCGGTTGGACTCCAAATATGCATTCGGGATATATAATAACTTTGGACAAGCTATCTCAAATATTGTTTTTTATATTTTTGGCATTGCTTTTTTACTGTTTAACCGATAATGAAATTTCAAAGAATAATAAGATTTTAAAAAGCACGATTTGTTTTTGCCTGTGTGTAATAACATTAGTTGGATATATATTGCCGTTTTCTGCTGCGCAAATGAATTTGAGTGCTTCGGGTGTGTCGGCAGATAAAAGATATTACGAGAACAATGAGCAAGTTTCAAAGCCTGCCGATTTTATGGTTGACAGTTACGACTTGGAGTTTAGTTTTAGAAACGACTTAAACGCCGTTGCAACAATTAAAACAGATGATTTTAAAGACGAATACAAATTCACTTTGTATCATGGATATAAAATCAGTAAAATCACCGATGGTAACAATAATGAGTTGGATTTTACAAGAGATTCGGATTATCTTACGATAAAAAACACTTCAAAATCCAAACTGATAAAAATATATTACCATGGCTCTTGCGATAAATATTACAGCAATTATTTATCCGTATTTCTACCGGGGAATTTTGCGTTTTATCCTATTCCGGGATTTAACGAAATGTATAGCACACATTCATATGCCGGATTTGATAATTTATCACTTCCCTATGAAACTGATTTTAATGTTACCGTTCATTCTTTTAAGAAAGTGCAATGTAATTTAGAAAGCAGCACTAATAACGAATTTAAAGGAAAAAGTGATTCCCTAACATTGTTAAGTGGATTTATAAATTGCGTTACAATCAATAAAACACAGATTTATTATCCGTATTTTAACGATGCATATAACAGCGACACCATTAACGAAAAATTGAAAACTTTTGTTTCAAAAAATCCGAACATCAAGAAAATATTTATTATTCCCGATGTAAATTTGGAAGATATTGAATTTGTAAAAACTTTTAACGATTATATGATAACAGCATCGATTGATGACATAGACAGACTAGGCTTTGTTTCCAAAATCAGTGCAAACAAGATGGAGTTATACGACGCCGTAAACGCTTATATGAATTATCCCGAATACTTTGAGTTCTTAAAAACGAATTCTTCCGAAGAATTACAAAAAGCAATTCCTGTTTTGGAAGAAATTTTAAAAAACGATAATGACGGTAAAAAGCTTGAAAAAATAAATGATTATTTGATTGATAACGCTGATGACAGAAGTTTTTCGGAATTTCTTTGCGAATTGAGGTGATTGTATGTTGAAGCTTAACAGTATTGATAAAAGATTCAAATCTATCGTTGTGGCTGATAATGTCAATGTTCAGCTTGAAAATTGCACATACGGCTTGTTGGGCAGAAACGGAAGCGGCAAAACCACTTTGTTGCGGTGCATAACTAAGATAGAAAAACTTAACGGCGGAAGCATCACTTATTCAGACGGTGTTAAAGAAACAAATGATTATTTGACTCACATAGGCTATCTTCCTCAAAATTTTGAGATTTTTAATGAACTTACTGCGTATGAAGTTTTGCAGTTTTTTGCAAATTTAAAGAATTATGGCATTACAGATGACGAAATCAACAATCTGTTGAAATCACTTAATCTTTTTTCTAAAAAAGATACTGTTGTAAAAAAACTGTCAGGCGGAATGAAAAGAAGACTCGGAATTGCGCAGGCATTGATAGGAAATCCGGACATTGTTTTGCTTGATGAACCGACTGCAGGTCTTGACCCTGAGGAAAGATTGAATTTTAAAAATGTTGTCAGAGAAATAAAAAAAGACAGATGTGTTGTTCTTTCAACGCACATAATAACCGACATAGAATCCTTATGTGACAAAATATTGATTCTCTCAAACGGGGTTATTACACAATTTAACTCTTGTGACGAATTGGCTAATGTTGCAAACGGAAAAGTTTTTGCAGTCAACAGTACTGATGATATCGATGCTCCTTTTTATTCAATGGGAACGATTTATATTGACGGCAAGACATATGAAAAAGTTATTTGTTTAAACAAAATTGATGTTTTGCCGCTTGCTCCCACAGTAGAGGATGGTTATATATGCTTTATAGAAAATCTGAGTTGAAAAAACACAAATACTTTCTGAAATCCATTCACGGATTATGGATTCTGCCCATAGTAATCATTAACCTGATTGTGCCGTTGTTTAATTTTTTTATATATAAGTTAAATAACAATGATATGGTAATAGATATAGAAAAAATTATTTTTTTCTTTTTCCCGATGTTTTCTGTATGGACAGGTGTTTTTGTGGCAGAAATATTTTTTTCGGATAAAACGAAAGATGTATTCTTCTTTTACGGCAATAAAAAACGATTTGAAACTACGATAGTATATTTTTTGTGCTCTTTGATCAATGCTTTAGCAGTGATACTTTTGCATTTTTATTGCATAGATGATTTGATAGGGTTTCTTTTTAAGATTTTAAGTGTAGCTGTGTTCTATTACGGATTATCTATGCTTATAATGTTTTTTTCAAAATCCGCACCGATAACTATAATGGTTTTGTTATTGTACGATTTGATAAACACTTTTGTCAGCAGTACCAAAGTCTTTATTTTGTATGAAAATTTTGAAATCTTAACTTTGAAAATGTTTTTAACCAATTATTTTCCGTTGATATTTGTAGCGATTGTTTTTATTGTCATTGTATTTAAAGGCAATATATGTAGAATTAAAAAATCCACCATTGGGACCCCTTAATAAGCAAGGTGTGTCCCAATGGTGGATTTTTTATTCATCTATAACCTTTTTAACATAATTGCTTACTACATCAAAAGCACCGTCGATTCCAACTTTAGAAGTGCTGATTATCAAATCGTAATAGCGGGAATCGCCCCACTTTTCTTTAGAATAATAATTATGGTAAGTTTTCCTCTTTTTATTATTCTTAATAATTAAATCCTCAACTTTAAGTGGGTCAAGGTGTTCGATTGAGGCTATTCTTTCCATTTTATGATGCATATCAGATGTTACAAACACTTTAATTAAGCAATCGTAATCTCTCAAAACATAACTTGCACATCTACCTAAAACAACAAATGATTCGCCTGATTCAGCTTTTTCTTTCAAAAAATCAAATTGCATTTGTGCAATCGTATCTTCAGGTGAATTGCTGTGCCCGTCAACAGATCTTGAAAGCCAAATATTGCGTGCTTTTTCATCAAATTTCTTTAATTGATCGAGATTAAGGCTTTTTTCGTTTGCAATTTGTTCAATTATATTTTTATCATAAAACTTAATACCCAATGTTTTTGCAAGCTGTTCAGCGATAACTCTGCCGCCTGAACCGTATTCTCTGCCGATAGAAATTATAAACTGCTGTTTCATAATCAACACCTCATTAGAAATATCTGAATTTAATTACAACCGTAGCGATTACAAGAACAATTACTGTTGCCGGAATTGCAGTTTTGCAATATTTTCCCCAGCCAACCGGGTGACCTGCTTTTGAAATAACCGATGTACCGACAACATTAGCCGAAGCACCGATAGGAGTAGCACTGCCGCCAATATCAGTACCGATAGAAAGTGCATACGCCAAAACTGACAAATCAGCACCGGCAGTAGTTGCTGCCAAACTTTTAATAACAGGCACCATAGTTGCGGCAAACGGAATATTATCAACAAATGCACTTGCAATTGCTGAAATAAACATAATAATGAGTACCATTGCAAATACATTACCGCCGCAAACTTTTTCAATAAATGACGCAATCATTTCAAGTACGCCTGTTTGTTCAAGTCCGCCAACTACAACGAATAAACCAATGAAGAAAAGAAGCGTTTTATAATCAACCTTTTTAAGTATAAAGCCTATATCCTTAATTGATGTAAGAAGAGTAATGAGTGCTATTGCCACACCAATAAACGCTACTGTCAATCCCGTCTGTGCGTGGGATACAAGAAGCACAATTGCAATAATAAAAATAACAGTGCTTATAATGAAATCCTTTTTATTTTCAATTGCATCGCTTGGATTAGGAAAAGTTGAAGGATCAACTTTTTCATTCTTATTTGCCGAAAGTTCCTTTTTAAACGCAAAAAAGAAAAATACAATAATTGCAATAAGTGCGATACCGGCAATAAGACCTGTATTTGTGAGGAAGTCAGCAAAGCTGTAACCAAGTGCTGTACCTATGATGATGTTAGGCGGGTCACCGCACATTGTAGCCGAACCGCCGAGATTAGCACAAAAGATTTCTGCCAAAACCATTGGTACAGGGCTGAATTTAAGTAACTGAGAAAGTTCAACAGTTACTGCCGCAAGGAAAAGGATTACTGTAATGCTGTCAATAAACATTGAAAGAACCGCACTCATAATCATAAAAGTAACAAGTATAGGCATAACTTTATACTTTACAGCTTTTGCAATAGTAAGGCAAAGCCAGCGGAAAAATCCTGCTTTCGCCATACCTTCAACCATAACCATCATACCGGCAATGAAAATTATTGTTGCCCAGTTAATACCGCTTGAGCTTTCATTACCCTGCCCCGATGTATGCCAAAATTCAAGGGTAAATATACTTTTAACATTAAGTGTTTCCATTATCGCACTCGGACTTTTCATACAAATCGCAAATACAATAACAATAGTTGCAAGTCCGCAACCGAGTGTTACCCAATGCCTTGGGATTTTATCCATAATAATAAGTGCAAACATAAGCACAAAAATTACTATGGCAAAAATTTGTGATACCATTTTTATGCCTCTTTTCTATGATAATAAAAATATTATAGTAATTTAATAATCATTTTTCAAGTGATTATACGATTTTTTGACAAAAAATACACTCCTTACATAAAAATAAGGAGTGTGTTTTTTTAATCTTCGATATTTTCTTTTTGTGGATGTACTTCAACCCTAATTTCGTGAGTCATAAATTGGTCAGCCTTAACAATAGTTACAGTGAGATTTTTATAATCGAATGTGTAACCCGCTTCAGGAATAATACCTGTAACTTCAGTAATCCAGCCATTAACGGTTGTTACATCAAGTTCTTCTTCATCTTCAAGATCAAAATACTCTCTGAAATCATCAAGTGAAGCTGTACAAAGAACCTTATATACATTGTTCCCTATTTTTTGGAATTCATCAATTTCTTCATCACGCTCATCCCAAATCTCGCCCACTATTTCTTCAAGAATATCCTCCATAGTAACAATGCCTGATGTTTCACCGTATTCATTTACTACAACTGCCAAATGATTATGGTCGGTCTGCATATCTTTAAATAAAACATCAAGGCATACTGTTTCAGGAACAAAAACAGGTTCGTGAAGAATTGATTTCAAGTTAAAATTGACTTCATCACGCTTTAATAAATAATCACAAGAATGTAAAATACCAATGATTTCATCAGAATTATCCTCATATACCGGAATACGGGAATAACCCTCTTCTTCAATAATATTTACGATTTTATCATCATCGGCATTTATAGGTATACTTATAACCGATTTACGCGGTGTCATAACATCTTCGGCAGTCATTTTATCAAGCTTAAACACATTTTTAATATATTTAATATCATCATGGTCAAGCGAGCCTTCATCTACACCGGCATCAAGCATAAGTACAATGTCTTCCTCAGATACCGGTTCTTCCTTTTCATGTGGGTCAATACCTACAATTCTGAGTACAGCATTAGTAGATACAGTTAAAAACCAAATTATTGGTTTAAGCACAGCGGTTAAAAACGAAATAACACCGCAAACCGAATTTGCAAGTTTTTCCTTATGCTTCATTGCAATTCGCTTCGGAACAAGCTCACCGAAAATAAGAGTGAAATATGAAAGTATAAGCGTGATTACTACTACCGCTACCGTATTAACTATTTTAGTATTGTCAGCAGATAAATTAAACGCATTTGCAATTACAGCAGATAAACGCTCGGCAAAATTATCGGCAGCAAAAGCCGAACCGAGAAATCCTGCAAGAGTTATACCGATTTGAATTGTTGACAGAAATTTAGTAGGTTCTTCAATAATTTTAAGCATTTTAACTGCTTTTTTGTTTCCGTCCTCTGCAAGCGCCCTCACCTTTTTTTCATTAAGGGAAATAACAGCTATTTCAGTAGCTGCAAAAAAGGCATTTAAAGCAATAAGTATAATTTGTAATATAATCTGTTTAAACATTTAAAATGAATTTCCTCCGAAACATTATTTCTTTGCCCAAACACTTAATTGAAGTATGCCATCCTTACTACCTGAAAGAAAAAGAATGTCACCTTGCTTAAATATATACTTTGGTGAAATAACATCATTTACACTTTCATCATTTTCAATAGCTATAATGTTAAGTCCGAAATGCTTACGCAAATTAACTTCCTCAACACTTTTATCAATCATTTTATCAGGTACATTCATTTTAGATACATTTATTTTCTCACTAAGTTGTACAAAATCAAGCATTCTTTCAGTTTCAAGCCTGCTTGCAAGGCGAACTGCCATATCTTTTTCAGGAAAAACAATTTCAGCACCAAGTTTTTTAAGAATAACGCCATGCTCACTGCTCATAGCTTTTGAAATGACTTTTGGAATACCCATAGATACAAGATTAAGTGTAGTTAAAATAGAAGTATCCATATGTTCACCAATGCAAACAATCGCTACATCGCAATTTTGAATACCTGTTTCAATAAGAGTTTTCTTTTCGAGATTTTTTACAATAAACGCATTTTCGGTATATTCTCTGATTGCTTGCACTTTTTCTTCATTACTGTCAAGTGCAATGATTTCCGAACCGGATTCAGCCAAATCAATAGCCAATGCCATACCGAATCTGCCTAAACCTACAATACCGTAAGTCATATTATCATTTTTAGATTTATTAAACATAATTTCACCTTTACAAAATTAACCAATAGAAATATTGCCCTCAGGATAGCGTACCCTTTCCCCATGTGAGAAATACCAAAGGGTTACTATCGTCATCGGGCCTAACCTGCCGATAAACATAACCAGCATTGAAAGAATTTTAGAAGCTGTTGAAATAGATGGTGTAATACCGGTTGAATCACCGACTGTTCCGTAAGCAGAAACTATTTCAAAAACAATATCCTTGATTTCAAGATTAGGTTCAAACAAGGACATTAAAAAAGTACCTGTTAAAACAACGGTTATACCGATAACGGTAATGACAGCAGCTTTTTTAAAAGCATTTTTAGGAACTGCATATTTAAAAGCTTTTTCACTTTTATTGATAGCTGATGATTTAACACCTTGAAACAAGACAAAAATGGTAGTTGTTTTAATACCGCCGGCGGT
>FR895334.1:123602-133057 GCA_000434995.1 Firmicutes bacterium CAG:341
CCGCCGGCGGTTGAACCCGGCGAAGCACCTATAAACATCAAAACCATCATTATTATAAGCCCCGCATTTGAAAAATCACCGAGATTAAAAGTTGAAAAACCGGCTGTTCGTGCAGACACGCTGTTAAACAATGCACCCAGCCAAGTGATATTTTCCGTTAATTTAAGCATAATTGTACCGAAAATAATCAAAATCATACTGACTGATAATACAACTTTTGAATGCATTGAAAGCGGTTTCCACTTGAATTTATTCATTCTTAGCTCTTTAATAACATAAAAGCCAATACCGCCAAAAAATATCAAAAAACAAGTAACAATATTTATATATACATCATTTTTATATGCACTCAAGCTTTGAAAATTGCCTAAAATATCAAATCCGGAATTATTAAAAGCAGCAATAGAATGAAAAAGGCTGATGCCGACAGCTTTAAAAAAACTGAACTTTTTTCTAAAAGTAAA
This sequence comes from Firmicutes bacterium CAG:341, assembly GCA_000434995.1. Classification (GTDB taxonomy): domain Bacteria; phylum Bacillota; class Clostridia; order Oscillospirales; family Acutalibacteraceae; genus Eubacterium_R. The sequence goes on from FR895334.1 coordinate 124,067, forward strand.
AAAACTGAAAAAAGCACCTAAAAGTTCAATAGTCAGCGTTGTTAAAAATATTTCTTTTATAAAGGATACTATGCCTTTTCTGGAATCTAAATTTAGAGCTTCTTTAGTAATATTTCTGCTTTTTAGATTAAGCTTCTTTCCCATAGCTATTATAATTCCGGTTCCGAATGATGTTACGCCAAGACCGCCGATTTGAATTAAAGCAGCAAGAACGCATCTACCAAACGGAGTAAAAGTATTAGCCGGGTCAACGGTAACAAGACCTGTTACGCAAACAGCGCTTGTAGCAGTATAAAGCGAATCAACATATTTTAAATCAACACCGTCATTAAGACTGATAGGCAGCATTAGAATAAAAGAGCCTAAAAAAATTGTAGCAGCAAAGCCTATGGCAATAATTCTTGCCGGCGACTGAGATTTTATAAATTTTTTAAAATTCAAATTTACACCGTCTTTAACATATAATGACTTTATTATATAGCAATACACAATAATTGTAAAGTTTATTATCAAAAAAAATAAACGCCTTCATAGAGAAAGCGTTTATTAACTATAATTCATTTAGCGTAAATTGTACTTTTAAAAGCAGACTCAATATCCATTAAATTATTAAAGGTGTACCAAGGAGCATCGTTTTTAATCATATCGACCAAAGCGGGACATAAAGATTTGCTGATGATATACTTTTTAATTTCAAAAGAGTTGCGAATATCTTTTGTTAAATATGTATCGTTATAAAGCTGAAAATCGGTTAAAAGCATAAACACACCCTGCTGAAATTTCATACGGGTATTTGTGGGAACATCAATAAGCTTGGCTTTTGCAACCGGATTGGAAGAAATGGTATCAAGGTGCTTTTTAAAATCGGTAGGAATACTCACCTTTTTATTTTCAATAAGTTCTCTGACAGATTTTCTGACACTGTTTTCATCAAAAAAGCTGACATAAACATTTAAATCTTCAAGCCATTCATCCGCAACCTTAATATCCTGTGTGTAATCTTCCGTATCACGCAGTTTCAGCACATATAAAACAATATCATCATTAAATATTTTCCTATCTTTCAAAGCAAAAGAGAGCGAAGGATATAAGCTCTTGGTAAAATCGATAAGCGGTGACAGATGATAATAATGCTGTGCAAAAGAGCAAATTTCATACAAATGATTTGGACTTGCGTTGCCCATAGTATGATTAAAAACATACACAAAATCGCCTAATGACTCATAATAATCATATAAGAATTGCGAATCTATATGCTTAATTCCCAAATCCGAATCTTTTAATACAATATTTTGATCTCGATAAATTGTAGGAAGTAGGTGCCTATTTGGGTCATTGATACGCTCCCCGCGATAAAAAAGTTTTTCGCCTGAAAGAAATGGGTCCAATATAAATTGATTGAATTCTTTAATTGTGTTTATATTTTTACTTACATGGCTAAAATCAATATCCAAATTATCGTCAATTCTAACACTGATTTCATCTAATTTTCGCCTTAAGATTTCCCTTGCAGAAGGTCTTGAAAATACATTATTCAATACTCATCACCAACTGATATGCAGATTCTGTTGCATTGGCAATTCTGCCTATTTTAAGACTGTCACCTATATTATACACTTTGTAGTTACTTGAATTCTTGATAGTATCAAATAATACAGTATCCGGTTTAACCCCAAGTGACAATACAACATAATCAACTTTTAATGAAATCGTTTTTTTACTCTTTAAATCTTCAAGTTCAATACCGCTTTGGGACACAGAAAGAAGTTTGTGAGAAGTCAAAAATTTTGTACCGGCTTTTTCAAGAACAGGCAAAGCGTCATCAACATGCTGAAACCACGCCGACGGTGCAATTTCATCCGCCATTTCAATAATTGTCACTTTATTCCCTTGTGAGACAAGCAATTCACTTGTTTCAAGTCCTGTCATTCCCGAGCCGATAACAGCAACATTTTTATTTTCCAGTTTAACAGAACCGTCAAGTATTTCAGTAACAGTTGAAATGTTGTTGCCGCTGAAAGCTTTAGGGTGAACTGCATTACCGCCTGTTGCATTGATTACTATTTGAGGTGAATAGGAATCAATTATATCTTTAGTTGCAAGGGTATTAAAAATAACTTTTGCACCGGCCAAAACAGCGTTAGCAAGTAAATCTTCACACACCCAATTCATTTTATCTTTATGCGGCGGTTTACTTGCAAGGTTTAATTGGCCACCCTGCTTACTATCTTTTTCAAAAACGGTTACATCAAAACCTCGCTTTGCAAGTAATTCTGCCGCAGTTAAACCTGCACAACCTGCGCCTATAATAACTGCCTTGCGTGCATTACCGTTATGTTTTAACTTTACATCTTCTCTCCCAACAAATGGATTAACCGAGCATTTACCGTGTGTATATTTATATGCTCCATTCATCATACTTTCAAAGCAGTACAAACAGCAAACACAGCGTTTAACTAAATTTTCGTTGCCGTTTTTTACTTTTTTCGGCCAGTAGGGATCGGCAATAAGCGGCCTACCGAGTGAAATAAAGTCCTGGCAGCCCTCTTCAAGCTGAAGTTCTGCCTGCTTTGGTGAACGAATAAGATTTGCAGCAATAACAGGAATATCTACAACTTTTTTAACTTCACATGCAAGATATTTTCTCCAACCCGGAGTAAAAGTTGTAGGTTCAAGCCAGTAGTTAAATGTATCATATGCAGCTGATGAAACATCAATGGCATCAATTCCTTTATCATTAAGAATTCTTGCCATTTTTAAACCTTCCTCTAAATTGTAGCCCTTACCATCCTGCCCTATTTTACTGTACATTTCATCAACAGTAAGGCGAACAACAATCGGAAAATCTTTACCGCAGTTTTTACGGATTCCGTCAATTATTTCAAGCAGAAATCTCATTCTGTTTTTCAACGAACCGCCGTATTCGTCAGTACGCTTATTAGTATTAGGTGATAAAAATTGCTGAATAAGATAACCGTGCGAGGCATGAAGTTCCACGCCGTCACATCCTGCTTTTTGAACTCTAACGGCGCCCTCAACAAATTGACATATAAGCTTTTTAATCTCTTTTTTTGAAAGTTCACGGTTAACGCTTTCGCTCATTTTGCTTTTTTCGCATTTGCTTGGAGCTACTGTGCGTGGAACAATATCTTTATCCTGCAATACTTTACCCGGAGGTATAACAGCGCCGGTAAGAATTTTGGTATACATATTACCCAAAAGTTTACTGCCGATATTGCAAATAGGCACAGTACCTATCATAAGTCCAAGATTTTGCCTTCCCGGATGGTGAAGTTCAACCATGACTTTGCAATTATGCTTATGTATTCTGTCAGCCATTTCTTTAAGCGCAGGTATTTGATAATCATGGCTCATACCAAGCTGACCGAATGATGACGCACCGGTAATATCGTTAATTCGTGTAATTTCTGTAAAAATAAGGCCTACTCCGCCCTTTGCACGCTCTTCATAATAATTCATCATAGTTTCGGTAGCACAACCGTTATACTGCCCAAAACCCATACACATCGGTGCCATTACTATTCTGTTTTTTATTTCCACATTGCCTATTTTCATAGGTGAAAACAGCATATCGTAATTCATAAATACCCCTTAAGTTAAAAATTACTTTTTCTTCTTTTTCTTATTATTTGCAAGTTTCTTTTGCTCTTTATTTCCATAAAGAGCTTCCATTCTTTTATCTTCGCGAATACACCACAATCTAAACCAAAGGTAAATAAGCGCAACTATAACTACAATTACAACAATAGGGATTACTTTTGCCGCAGTGCGTTTAAAAGTAGTTAATTTTTCCTGTGCCTTAATCATAAACCAAATATTAGGTGTAAATTTAGTTCCGTCAGGAGCAATATAAACCCCATCCCAACTTAAATCCTGCTTTTTACCGTTTTCATCAATATAGTAAAATCCGAAGGCTTTAAGCGGTTTATTTTTATCCTTGAATTGGTTATAATCTTTATTCTTATATTTATAGAATTCGACTTTAGTTCCGCTGAAATCAGGAGTTATTGACTTTGGCATAAATGAATATGTAATATCTGACATTATAGCTGTGTGATTAACGCCGATTAAAATAGCAATAACAGCAATAATGCCTACAATTACACCTGCAATGGTGATTTTTTTCTTTGTAGGATTCATTTTCTTTTTTTCGGTAACATTATCAGTTACAAGTACTTCTTTTTCTTCCATAATAACATATAGCCTTTCTTAAATAAGGAATTTATAATTTGATTATAACAAATACTTATTACCAGGTCAAGAAAAAACAGAGTGAAGCTTCTGCTTCACTCTGTTAAAATTCAAATTATTTCTTTTTTCTTTTTTCAGCTTTGGCTGCAAGTTTTGCCTTAGCTTCTTCGACTCTTTTTCTTTCTTCCTCTTTAGCAGCTTTTTCAGCGGCTTCACGATTCTTTTCTCGCTCGATTTCTTTCTGTCTTTCTTTTTCAACTTTAACAGCTTTGCGAGAAAGTCTTTCTTCTTCAAGTGTTTCATCACTTTTAGCAGGAGCTTTTGCAACCGCAATATTGATACCGGTTGCAACTAATAAAAGTACGAGAGCAACAAAGTATCCCCAAGAAATTGAAGCAGAACCAGCAAAAACAGGCATATCACCAAAATTAAATGCACCTGCCTGGCTTGCAAGCGGGCCTGACATAACAAACATTACGACTGATACAACCGAAAAAGCGATTGATACAATATCAAGGCCTACCATAGCTTTTGTCTTCGGCTTTTTACAAAGAATAATAGTCATTAAAAATGCCAATACGATAAACAATGCACTAAGAACAAAGAAAAGATAGCCGATTACCGCAAATGTTAAAGGACCGCTGTAACCTTCAAATTTCATATTGGTCATATACAAACTCGCATTGCCGAAAAAACTTTTGAAAAAGTCAATCAAAGATTTATTCTTATTAAATATTGAAATAATGGTTAAACTGAAGCTTTCACCGTCACTATTCAAATTTGCCCAAGGAAGAATAAAACCGATAGCAGGTAAAAAAGTTAAAACAAGCCTTGCGATTCTTAATTTCGTTCCCCAAATAGAATATGCTATTCTGTTAAGAGATTTATAGAAAACCGCAAATTGCTTTTCAGCTTTTTCACTGTCTTCCTCAAGTCTTTCCTGCCAGTTATGATTAGGAATAGAAACGCCACAAGCTGAACACTCAGCTTTTACATTCCATATATGTAGTGTTTTGCCACAGTTAGGACAGGTACTTGCCATAAATATGTACCCCTTTCAAAGTTACTTACTCTTGATATTTTATATTGAAAAAAACAAATTGTCAATAGTATTTAACAAGTTATGCAAAAGAATTTATTTAATTATAACATATTCATATCCCAATTTCAAAAAATATTATGCCAATCGCATAAAAAAGTGTTGATTTAGATAATTTAATATGTTAGTATAAATATGTTATATTTTCAAAGGCGAAAAGCCTTAAGAAATGAGGGAATAATTTGGCAGAAGAAACACTTACCGAAGAATTAACACAATCCGAAATGGATGAACTTGACAAGCTCGCCTATACGCACAAGCGTTACCTTACCCCTAAGGAAATTGCCGCTTATGTTCTTGTAAATTTCGGTCAGAAAAACTTATCACAGTTTGTAGATGCATTTAAAGAGTTCTTTATGATTCAGTTCTTAAAGCTCAACTCTACCGCATATGCAAACATTAACCTTTTTGCATCAGTATATGATGCACTTGACGATACGATTTCCGGTTTGATTATTGACCGTACGCGTACCCGTTGGGGAAGAATCAGACCATTCTTTATCATTCCGTTACCGCTGTGGGTTATCGGCGGTGCAATGATGTTTACAGCTCCAAATATAAGTGCTACCAGTAAAATTGTATGGGCTGCAATCGCTATTGTAATTTACGGTTTGGGTATGAGTTACTTCGGCGCTTGGGGACTTATGATTTATAACATAACACCCAACACCGATGAAAGAAACGATCTTATTACCATTACAAAATTCTTTGAACTTTTTGGTACTTGGCTTCCGTCACTTGTACCTGTACTTGTAACACTTCTTCCTAAAATAAATAAAAACATCACAATGGAAGGTGTATATTCAGGTTTCGCATACTTTATGCTTATTCTTGCAGCAGTGTTTGCAGTATTCGGTTTCTTTAATATGAGAGAACGTGTTCCGCTTATGAGCCGTGAAGAAATTAAAGAAACATCAGTTCTTGAATCACTTAAAAACATTATCACTAACAGACCGCTTTTAGCAGTAATTCTTGCTAACTTCTTTAACTCTTTCAAGTCGGTAGGCGGTTCATCAGAATCATACTTTTGGCTTAATAATACAGGTTCACTTCTTAACCAAACAATCTGCGGTTTATTTACAGGTATCCCAAACTACATCATGGTGCCGGTTGCAGCAAAAATGGTTAAAAAATGGGGCGCAAGAGCCACATCAATCATTGCAGGTTTATTTGGCTTCTTCGCATATATGACTTTATTCTTTGTTGGTTTTCACCCGTTTGGTCAAACCTTTAAAGATCATTACATATTTAATCTTATTTGGGTTATCTTCGGTCTTACTATTTGCGGTCTTCCTAACAAAATTCTTAATGTCAGCGGCCAAATCGTTACAGCAGAAGCACTTGACTACATGGAATGGAAGCACGGCCTTAGAAACGAAGCACTTGTAACAACTGTTCAGGGTTATTTCGGTAAACTTGCCACATCTGTTACCGGTTGGCTTTCAGGTATGGTACTTACTTGGATTAACTATGTACCTCTTACCGATTCACTCGGTAACGCAATTCCACAGACTGACCCAACAATGCTTAACGGTATTTGGGCAGTCTTCTGTATCCTCCCTGCTCTTGCAAGAGGACTTTACGGTATTTCGTTCATCATCTATCCAATCCACGGTGACCTTCAGCAACAAATGATAGTTGAACTTGCTGAAAAGCGTGCACAAAGACTTGCTGAGCAAGACGCTAAAGACCACCAAGCAAACGCTTAATTATTACAACGCTTAAATAAAACGCCATTGGCTAAACCAATGGCGTTTTTGATTTAATGATTATAAATTTTTAATAAAACATAAGATAAAATAAAAAATATAACAGATATAGAAAAACACCGAAGAGTTAATAAATACTCTTCGGTGTTTTTTTGGAGGCACCACCCAGATTTGAACTGGGGCATAAAGCTTTTGCAGAGCTCTGCCTTACCACTTGGCTATGGTGCCGAATAACAAAAGGCTTCATATGAAGCCTTTTAAATTGGAGCGGATGACGAGGCTCGAACTCGCTACCTCAACCTTGGCAAGGTTGCGCTCTACCGGGTGAGCTACATCCGCGAATGCAAGATTGATTATACACAACAGCTTTGCACTTGTCAAGACTTTTTTGAAAAAAATGTAACTATTTATCTGTTTACAACAATGCATTTTTTTGTTATCATATAAAATAAGAAAGAGGAATATGCTATGGAATATAAAGCGTTACCGTTTTCATCAGTTTGGGAAAACGGAATTTTTAATTTACCTATCAAGGTAGTCGATGAATATTTAAAGCTTGCAAGTGAGTATCAACTTAAAGCTTTGCTATACATTTTCAGAAACAACGGGCAGGCTGAAACTGCCGAAATTGCCAAAGCACTTGGCCAAACAATTGCCGACACAGACAATTTGCTTGAATTTTGGGTTGAGGAAGGCATAATATCAAAAAACGGTGAAATTGTTGAAAGCACCAAAATACCGCAGGCAACTGCACCGGCAGAAAAAAATGTGGTTGTGGTAAAAGAAACGATTTCTGCACCAAATTTATCACCCAAAGATATTGTGTCAATACTGCGTGACAGCGAAAAACTCAAAAACCTTGTTAACGAAGCACAAAAAGTACTTGGCAGAACAATAAGTTTAGCGGAGCAGGCAATAATAATAAATATGGTTAACTACTACGAATTAAAGCCGGAAGTAGTTTTAATGATACTTGAATATTATAAAAACGAAAAGCAAAAAGGAATGTCCATAAGTTTTTCATATATCAACGCCATGGCAAAAAATTGGAGCGATGAGGGTATCGCTTCCATTTCCGAAGCGGAAGAAAAGCTGCACGAAATTGAGCGCGGAAACAGAATATGGAATGAAATCATTGCGATAACGGGAATCAGGCACAGAAAACCAACCGTTAAGCAAAGGGAAATGGTACTTTCATGGTTTAATGATTTTGATATTACCATGATTACTTTGGCATCAGATATTATGAAAGAAAACATACCGGAGCCAAAGCTGAGTTACATAAATTCCATATTAAAGAAGTGGAAGAAGCAAAACATTAAAACTCCTGCTGATGTGGAAAAAAAGCAAAAAGAATTTGAAAAAGCTAAATCCGAAAAAGAAAGCAAAGCAAAGAGCAAAGAAAAATTATCAAGCAAACCAACATACGATTTAGAGCAATTTAAGCGTGATGCTATGAACAATACGGAAATTTAAGGAGGTGCAATATGTCCTATTCAATTGAAACTTATGACAAGGCACAAAATATACTTGACAGAAGAAAAGAAAAAGCAACACTTGAAGCACAAGACAGAATTGATAAATTATGTGCCGAAATTCCCGAGCTTAATGTAATTAACAGAAAGCTTGCACAAATCGGGCTTAATATTTCAAAAACTTTTTTTACAAGCAAAGACCCGCAGGCTGATATTAACAAGCTACGAATTGAAAGCCTTGCATTGCAAGAAGAAAAGAAAAATCTGCTCAAGAAAAACGGTTATGATGAAAACGAACTTGCAATTAAATACACCTGCACTGCGTGTGAGGATACGGGATTTATAAACGGTAGGCGCTGCAAGTGCTTTGTAAACCTATTAAAAGAAATTGAGCGAGATAAGATTGAAAAAATCGCACCGATTGAAGAATGCACATTTGACACCTTCAACACCGAATATTACCCTGACACTGCGGAAAACGACGGAGTTTCGGCAA
>FR895334.1:133224-133427 GCA_000434995.1 Firmicutes bacterium CAG:341
TGTAATTAACCGTGGCTACAGCGTCATTTACGGTACAGCACAAAATATTTTAGGCGATTTGCAAAATGAAAATTTCGGCAGAATCGACAATTTAAAATACAGAGAAAATGAAATTTTGGATGTTGACCTGCTTATTCTTGATGATTTAGGCACAGAATTCAAAAGTGCTTATACGGTATCCTGCTTATATAATATTATCAACA
>FR895334.1:133532-134423 GCA_000434995.1 Firmicutes bacterium CAG:341
GCATTTATGACCAGCGAACAACATCCAGAATCATAGGTGGATATTCAACTCTTATACTCACCGGCAATGACATAAGATATATAAAAAAATAAGAAGGTGTAATTATGAAAGAAATTTTAGTAAAAATTAAAAACCTTTCAATAATCACAATAATAGCATCATTTGTAATAGGAATTGTACTGCTTGCTTGGCCCGATAAATCAATAACCGTAGTAAGCATACTCACAGGTGCAACCACAATACTTTTGGGTGTAACAGCATGGATTTCATACTTTGCAAAAGAAAAAAGCATCGTTCTGGCCGTTGCCGGTACAGTGTGCATTATAGTCGGCCTTATAATATGCATTAAATATCAAAGCATAATTGCCATATTGCTGTTTATTTTCGGCGTGTTTATCACAATAAGCGGTGCTGTTGACTTAATCACATCATTTTATTCAAAATCAAGCGGTATTGTAAGCTGGGGTGTTTCAACATTCCTTTCAATTGCCGTGCTTATTTTAGGTGTTGTAATTATGATAAATCCTTTCAGCACAAGTGTTGCGCTTGTAAGGCTTGTAGGTGCCGGCCTTGTGGGATACGCAATAGTTGACCTTGTCACATTTATTCAAATAAAAAAAGCAGCAAAAGAGATACAAGAAGAGCTTAAAAATATCGAACCGCCTATCATCAATGCCGATGCATATGAGGTTGATGATAACGGAGAAATTGATTCAGATGCAAGAGAAATATAAAAATGTATTCAATCGGTTAGGTTATACAAATATTTGATTTGCCGATTCAACATTAAGAAATTATGATAAAGAGAGCTTATTTCTTGATATTCAAAACCACATAATTATGTTTACGAAAAGTAAATACAAAAAGCGAAAGCTCGGGTTACCGAGCTTT
>FR895334.1:134461-150130 GCA_000434995.1 Firmicutes bacterium CAG:341
CTTTTTTAATTATATTATTTAACTGCACACTGCGGTAAAAAACAAGCAAGTACACCAAGCACTGTACTTAACAGCACATAAACAAGTGCAAGCACAATATGCCCCGATTTAATAAGCCCGACAGTTTCAAGTGAAAAGGTCGAAAAAGTGGTGAAGCCGCCGCATATACCTACTTTTAAAAACAGTATCAAGCGTGAATCCAAATTTGAATTTTTGCTCATCCACAGTGCTATAAGCCCAATGCAAAGCGAACCTATCACATTTATTAAAAGTGTAATTACAGGAAACGGCTGCGGATTTTTAGTAGGAATAAGGGTTAACACATATCGCAACACAGCGCCCAAAAATCCGCCTAAACCGACAAATATAAAATCGAGCAAAAAATCACCCCTTAATCATCACACAGTTCAACATCTTTTGCGATTTTTCCGTGATAAAGTGCATTTGAAATATTAACAGGTGATATGAATACTTTAGCCTGCTTTAAAAGCGTATCAATCTTATCCTTGCTGAATTTAATATCACTAAGGCTGTAAACAGTTATGCTTTCGGCAAGTTTGCGAAGTGACATTGAGCTATCCTTATAAATCGTCACTTTCTTACTTTCATTCGGCAAAATATCAAAGAAATTATCACTGAAAGGCAAAACGGAATCAGCACTTTCAAGTTTAACAAGGCGGGCATATGCGTCACTTTTAACAGTAATATCAAGCCTGTCCTCTTTTATTTCAATCCTTGTTTTAAGTTTTGCTTTCGGCAAATTAAGTTTCTTTTCTTTATCAAAAAGAACAGTTTTTTGTTGCAATAATTCACCGTTTTTAAAAAGTTTAACCGCTACACCGGTGCGTTTTAAATCATACGCTTTTGCAAGTGATTTAACATCAAGTTCAAAAACGAGTTCATTTTTAACTGCGTCAATTGAAACATCTTTTTTATCACTTTGCTTTGTACCCGAAACAAAATCAAAAATATCGTAAGTAACGGTAACATCTTGTTTTTCTTTTAAATCATTTAAAACAAACAGCTTAATGTATTCTTCGGTATTTTCAATTGATACACTGACAGGTGCGTTAAAATGCCTTGCACCGTATTGAAGAGCCTTGTAATTACCGTAATAATCAATACTTGACCAAGAGCAGACACCCCAGCAGTCATTAAGCTGCCAATACATTGAACCGTTACATCTGCCTTTATTTCTTCGCCAATGCTCTGTTGCATCTGCTATACATTCATTTTGAGTAACTTGAGAAAGATAAACCATATCCTTAAAATTCTTCGGCAAATTAAAGCGAGAAGCAACATAGTAAACCATTTTATCATTACCGTTTGCACATTTCTGGTGGGCATTAAACACCTTATCATTAAGCGAATAGTTACCCTTATGCTCGGCAAAAATATCAATTGATTTCATATCCGGCAAACTTTCAAAACCGAATTCGCTGCAAAAACGAGTCATACGCTTGCGGTAATAATTCATAGGCTTTAAACCGTGCCAAACTGCCCACAGGTGAGTATCGCCCACATTATCACTGCCCACACCGTAATTATGCTTTTCACCCACAGGCGAAGTAGGAGTATACGGTGTTGATTTATCATATTTTCTGATTTCAGCTTCAAGAATATGATAAAAGAATTTTTCAGTCCATTCAACATATTTAGTCATATACATCCAAGCAGAATGCATATCTTCAATTTCGTTATTACCGTTCCAAACGGCAAGCGACGGGTGATTGCAAAGCCTTTTTACATTGTATTCAACTTCCCTTTTAACATTTTCAAGAAAAGCATCATCAAAAAAAGGATAAGCCTGACAAGCAAACTGAAAATCCTGCCAAACAAGAATACCGCGTTCATCGCAAGCATCGTAAAATTCATCACTTTCATAATATCCGCCGCCCCAAACACGAATCATATTCATATTTGAAAACTGAACAGCATCAAGCATATAATCAAGCTTTTGCTTATCAAAGCGAGTAATAAAGCTATCTGCCGGAATATAATTGGAACCCTTAATAAAGAGCGGAACACCGTTTAATATAAATTGAAAATTTCTGCCGTATTTATCACGCTCACGGTTAAGTTCAATAGTTCTTAATCCGATTTTCTTGCTCTGCTCGTCTAATACTTTCCCGTTTAATTTAAGTTTTGCACTAACGGTATAAAGCGGTTGATTTTTACTGCCTGAAAGTTCATAAGTCCACCAAAGTTCAGGATTATCAATAACAAATTCGGCATTTTCACCGCAGGCAGTCATAACCTCCCCACTCGGCGAAGTAATGCCAATTTCACATTCGTAATTGCCAAAAGATGTTACATCAGCTTTAACGCTTACAAATGCTTTTCCGTTTTCAAGCCTTTGAGTTATGCCGAGATAATCAATCTTGGCGTTATTTACAAACTGAAGTTCAATATCCTTGGTTATACCTGAAAGCGGCAAAACCGGACCCCAGTCCCAGCCAAAATGGCTCTGCGGCTTGCGGATATGAACAATACCGTTTTGCCCATTTGAATTTATAGGAGTCGGGCATTTTTTATACTTATCGCGAACATAATTTACAGGTGATTTAAATACAATTCTTATTTCGTTTTCACCAATATTTAAAAATGATTTCACGCTTTTTGAATAGGCAACAAAACAGTTTTCCCCCGCAAAAAGAAGTCTTGAATTCACATACACATCGCAAATTGTATCAAGCATTTTGCAGTTTAAAAGTACATCGTCACAATCAAGTTCAGCTTCGCTTATCTCAAATATCCTTTTATATTCCCAATCCTTTTCACCTACAAAGCCAACCTCTTTTTCATAAGTTGAAATAAAAGGATTAGGTATATCACCGTTATTCATTAAATCAAGAAAATTACAACCCGGAACAGTTGCATTTTTCCATTCGTTTTCATCCACAGCTTTAAAAAGCCATGCACCGTTTAATGTTTTAATCATAAATTCCCCTTAATTTGCCTTTTGTTTTTAAATCATTATAACTTATATAATCAGAATATTCAATAAAAAACAGCCACTTGAAATTACACACAAGTGACTGTATTGTTTTTTATTATTCAGCCTTTGTATCCTGCGTATTTCTCTTTTCTACAAGAGTTTCAAGGATTTTTTGGTGTTCTTTATCACTCATTGCATATTTAAGTGTAGGAAGTGCTGAAAGAAGCATACCGATTGCAGGCGGAATTGAAATAAGGAAGAACATTGCTTCAGCATATTTGCCGGCGCCTGTACCACCGTCATATGTTATAAAGTTTGCACCTTTTTCAATAGCGCGGTTAAGTTTATCAACATTAGCACCGCTGTAACCTACAAATGCATATACTGCTGATGAAATGATTGTTGAAATACCTGCTGCAAGCTTTGTAATAAAGCTTTGGCCCGAGAAAAATACACCATCTGTACGAACACCGTTGTGATATTCTTCATAGTCAACACAGTCGGCAATCATTACTGACTGAAGTACATTGATACCGCCGAAAGCAGCACTTGCAACAAGCATACAAATACCAACAATGATTGACCAGAAAGTAGAAGTTAAATCACCGCCTGAAACTTTGTAAAATACAAAGATAAGTGCAAAAGGAAAAGCACCTGCAATTGAATAAATATTATAAAGTGTTTTCTTTTCAACTTTTTTGATAATTAACGGTGTAACACCCATTGCGATAAACTGGCCGGCAAAAAGGCCGATTGCCACACAGCCAAGGCCTACAAGTATTTTTACATTTAAGCCCGTAATCTTACCTGAAGCGTCGGTTGCAAGAATATTCATAATATTACCGTTTGCATAGTAATATGTAACAAGCGTCATTGCAACAATCATAAGAAGCTGAATAGGGCTTCTCAAAATACCTGAAATAAGAATTTGCCTAAACGGCTTGTTTCTGAACATAATTTGGAAATTTTCTTTGAAAGTATAACTCTTTTCACTTTTTTCAACTTTTTCTCTTGTGAAAAGGCCTGCAAATTCAAAAAGAACAGAAGCAATTACGGTCATAATAATTACTGTAACAATAAAGCCCTTTTGGTTTGCTTTTTGAACAAGAGTATCATAATCAACTGCGTTTTTATCAATTTTGCTTACGAATGCAGAGCCGAGAGCCTGCGCAATCTGAACAACAAGTACGCCAATACCGCCTATACCTGCAACCATACGCGCAAGACCGAGTATCTTGCTTCTGTCGCTTTCATCTTCCGTCATAAGAGATGTAATACCCCAAAGCGGAATATCACAAACAGTAAAGCACATACCCCAGGCAATATATGAAATAGCCGCCCAAGCAACAATAAGTACCTTTTGTGAAGTTGAACTTGCTGTGGCATAGTTACCGTTTATAAATGTTAAAATTGTAACTAAACCTATAATTGCCGGAAATATAATAAGATAAGGCCTGCATTTGCCCCACTTTGATTTGGTTTTATCAACAATAGTACCCATCATCGGGTCATTTATTGCATCCCAAATTCTTGCGATAGTCATAATCCAACCGAGAGCCATAGCCGGCAGGCAGATTACATTTTGAAAATAGAAGTAAAGACCTGTTGCAACGATATTGTAAATTAAGTTTTGGCCAAACATACCTACAAGATAGCCAACGAGTTCTTTACCCGTATAAGTGCGTTTTTCGCCCATAAAATCTCTCCCTTATTTTTGGCAAAGCCGTATTTGTATATATAATAACAATTTATAAACAAAAATGCAACAGAAATTTTAAAACAATTGTTAACATTGTACAAAATCCTGCTGCTATATAAAATATTCAGTTTTCATTTATGTGTGATAAGATTTCATTTTCTATCTTTTTCAGCTTTTTCATTGATGTTAAGCCTATGTCAACAGTTGTAACCTTACCGTCTTTTTCTTCAATAATAATTTGTGACTGCCTGTCATTAAAATTCTTTTTAAGGCTTGCTTTGGTGTCCTTATTTATTTTTATACTTGCAATATCATCATAATTAAAAATATTATTCTCATCAAGTGCAGTAAATTCAAACGAAGTTTCATTAAAAACAATGCCTTGGCTTATAACATATTTGCTTACAACCGCACCTACCCCTATTGCGAAAAGGTCGATTATTGCAAATATAACCGAATAAACGCTCAAATTTTCCAAAAGCTTTTTAACTGCGAATACCGCATATGCTATCACCGAAATATCAAGCACAAGCACCACAAGAAAGGTAACAGGTGAAATGATACGATAAAATTTGTTTTTCATTAAAATTTCCTTTCTTTATAATCATCAAGAAGTTTAATATCCCTTGCCCGAAATTCCCTGCCTGATAAATAAGACAGTTCATTTTCATCATCAAATGCAAATTTAAGCTTATAACTGTAAAGTGCCTGGCGAAATCTTCCCTCTTCAATGCCGTATTTTCCGTCACCGTAAAGCGGGTGGCCTATATGTGCAAGGTGCGCTCTGATTTGATGTGTTCTTCCCGTTAAAAGTTCTATTTCAAGCAGCGATGCATCATCATAATAATCAAGAACTTTGTATTTGGTTATAATTTTTTTAGAACCTTCAATTTGATTATCGGTAACTTTAACAAGATTTTTCTTTTCGTTCTTTGTTAAAAAAGCGGTCAACACTTCTTCGCTTTTAGGCATTTTTCCGTGAACTACCGTTAAATAAAATTTTTCAATTTCCCTTGATTTAATCTTTGCATTAAGTATTTTAAGCGACTGCAAGTTTTTCGCCCCGATTACAAGGCCGCCTGTATTTCTGTCAATCCTATTTGCAAGAGACGGTGTAAAGCTTGAAGTTTCAGGTGACCACTCACCTTTTTGGTAAAGATATTTTTTTAGTCTTGCAACAAGATTGTCAATATATTCTTTGCCGTCAGGGTGGCACAAAACGCCCACCTTTTTATTAAGGATAATTATATTTTCATCCTCATATACAATATCAAGTTCATCA
The DNA here is from genome assembly GCA_000434995.1 of Firmicutes bacterium CAG:341. Classification (GTDB taxonomy): domain Bacteria; phylum Bacillota; class Clostridia; order Oscillospirales; family Acutalibacteraceae; genus Eubacterium_R. The sequence goes on from FR895334.1 coordinate 140,381, forward strand.
GATGCACGCATAAAATCAAGATGTTTAACTTTTAATTTTAAAACATCATCTTTTAGATAAAGTTCAAGAAGATCGCCCTCTTTTAACTTTTGGTCATTTGTACAACGCTTTTTATTAACCTTAATATTCTTTTTTCGTATTTCTTTATACATCAGTGATTTAGGCAGATTTTCAAAAGTTTTATCAATAAACCTATCTACTCTTGTGCCGGCATCACGCTTAGATATAACAAAACTTTTCATTAGTTTTTCTTTCTGTTTTTCTTTTCTTCTTCAAGCTCCTGCTTTTCTTTATAAAACATATTAGCTTTAACATAAACCTGAATAAAGTCTTTCATAACCTCGGCAAGTTCGCCCTTTTGGTAATTTGCAAGAAGTATTCTTTCATCATCATCAATTACAAGCGGGCCTCTTTCATAATCATTAAAAGTAGGCATAAGTGAATATGTTTCCTTGGTTTTAACAATAGAAATAAGTGTATAATCCGCTGTTGCATTTACGAAACCGGTTTTTTTAGTATACTTTTCAATAGTTGAAAGCGGAGATGAATCATTATGTTTTTTGGTATAACAGTATGATATAACTTCCTCCACAAAATTTTCAATTTGCGAATCCGAATACGGTGCTTTGAGCAAAACAACTTTATCAATATCCGCAATACCGTACTTGTCGCTTTCACCGCAAGGAATACCAATCATATTTTCATCTTCATCAATATATACGCTTATAGTAGAGAACTCTTTTTCTTTAACATTGCTCATAACTGCACCTCACAGAAAATTAGTGAAATAATTATACATTATTTTAATCAAAATTACAACTTTATTTGAAAAACAGATTTAATAATGATATAATTATAAAAAACATTCAGGGGTGTTAACTTGAAAAAGGTTTTAATAACAGGCGGTGCAACAGGTATAGGCAAGGCAACAGCACTGCTTTTTAAACAAAAGGGTTATGATGTTTTTATCACATATAACCAAAGCGAACCGGATTTTGACGGGATAACCAAAATCAAATGTAATCTTGAAAACGAAAATGAAATAATCGAACTTTTTAATCAAATCAAAAGCATAGATGTATTGGTGAACAATGCCGGCATAAGCCTTATTAAGCAGATAAATGACACAACAGCCGAAGAATATGATAAAATCATGCGAATTAACGCAAGGTCATATTTTCTCTGCTCGCGCGAAGCGGTTAAACTTATGCTTAAAAGCCACAGCGGTGCAATAGTAAATGTATCATCAATGTGGGGACAGCTCGGTGCATCGTGCGAAATTGCGTATTCAATGAGTAAAGCGGCAGTAATAGGATTAAGTCGTTCTCTTGCGCAGGAGCTTGCGCCAAGCGGCATAACCGTAAACTGCGTTTGCCCCGGAATAATTGACACAAGAATGAACTCAATGTTTGAAAAAAGCGAACTTGAAGAGGAAGTGCCTATCGGCAGGCTCGGTACAGCAGAAGAAGTGGCAGATGCGATTTACTTTTTATCACAAAACAAATACATTACATCACAAATTTTAGGTGTAAACGGAGGAATAGTATAATAAATAAGGTGCAATGGATAATTTTTCTTTACGAATTATCCATTGCACCTTTTATTTAATTGAAAGTAAAACGCGTATTCCAAGGGATATTACGGTTAAAATAGCAGACATAAAGCATAAGTGAAAGTACAAAAAGCCATAATTTAAGTTTTTGTTTTTCCTGTTGTTAAATCTATTTGTTTCATATGTTATTGGGCAACTATTTTTGCAAAACTGCCGTTTTGCCTATCCTTTGTAACTATAATTTTATTATCTATTCTTGACGCCAAAGCATCAATATGAGAAATGATGCCTACAAGCCTGCCGCCCTGTGAAAGAGAATTCAGTGCAGAAAGCGCCCTGTCAAGTGCTTCATCATCAAGTGAGCCAAAGCCCTCATCCACAAACATGGTATCAAGCTTAATGCCGCCGCTTGAAGACTGAATTTCATCTGAAAGGCCGAGTGCAAGTGACAGAGAAGCCATAAATGATTCACCGCCTGAAAGCGTACTTACACTTCTTGTTGAGCCGTTAAAATGGTCAAGCACATCAAGTGCCAAACCCTCATTTTTCTTTAATGTTTCGGCATCGTGCCTGCGAATAAGTTCATACTGCCCATCGCTCATTGTAAGCAGGCGAAGATTTGCTTTTCTCAAAATCCTGTCAAAGTAAGTCATTTGAACAAAGGTTTCAAGCGTGATTTTCTCTTTTCCCGAAATATCACCGTTTGCCGTTTCACTGAGAGATTTCAGCCAAACATACTTTTTATCAAGCAGTGCTAAATCGCGGCTTCTGGCTCTTATCTCTTTAAGAAGTGATTTATTATTTTCTGTTCTGTAATAAACGAGCTTAGCCTTTTCGTTTTCTTCACTTTTGGTATTTTCAAGTTCTGCAAGCTTCTGTAAAAGCTTTTCAACATCATAATTTTCAAAATCTTTAATTGAATTTTCAAGGCTTAATTTTTTGCCTAAAAGAGTATCCAATCGTGACTTTGATTTATCTAAATTTTCTTTTGCCTTTTCTATTTCGGCTTTGATAAGCTGCACTTGTGCTTTATATTCATTTTGCTTTGCAAGGGCGTGTGATTTGGTGTCAAAATCAAGTTCATTTTTCAGCTTCATAACCGAACCCGACTTTTCATCAACCCTTGCTTTTAGAGAAGCGACTGCTGCTTTGCAAGCGGAAATTTCCTGTAATGTGAGCGTCGATTTTTCCTGCATTTTCGGAATATCTGTTTCCAATTTTTTGCGCATTATATCTTTGCTTTCAGCTTCTTCTAAAAGTGCTTTGGTATCTTCATATTCTTTCTTTAATTCACCATTTTGCAAATTAACATTTTCTATAATATTTTCGCTTGTGTCAAAAAGTTTTTCGGCTTTTGCTTTCACATTTTGAAGTAAAGTATCAATAACCGCCTTTTTGCACGAACATTCTTTTCCGGCTTCACTTGCGTATTCCTGCGATTTTTGCGCAAGTGCTTTGGCTTTTTCAACATCTGCCGCACTCGGTGCATTTTCGCTTATTACTGCCCTATTAGGATGATTTTTTGAGCCGCAAACAGGACAAGGCTCACCGTCTTTAAGCTCGCTTGCCATAATACCTGCCTGCTCGCTTAAAAATGCGGTGTATTTCATACTGTATTCATCATTAAGATTGTTATATTTATCAAGCGCACTTTTCGCCTTTTCCTGAAGTAAAGAGTATTTTTCTTTTTCTTCTTTATATTTTTTTATTTCATTCTTTAATTCTTCTAAAGACTGCACTTTGTTTTTAATATCATTTAATTTCGAATTAAGTCTTTCAATATCAATTAAAGAATTTTTATAAATTTGAAGTCGCTTCGTTTTTTCTTCAATATCGCAAGTTAGTGAAGCATACTCGTTTTCTTTGATTTTTAAAAGCTGTTCATTTTCTTTAACAGTCTGAATGTCAATATTTAACTCATTTTGAACTTTTTCAAATTCATCAAACTTCGGCATTTTATCTTCAATAAGATTTATTTTTTTGGATAAAGCTTCCAAAGTCTCATTTTTTGCGGCGGAATCTGAATTTACCTTTTTACTTTCGTTAAAGTTTTTATCGGCAATTTCAATTTCTTTCAAAATATTTGCATATTCTTTTTTTGATTCTTCCTGATTTTTTGCCACCGCCAAAGCGGAAGTCAATTTTGCTGTTTCTTTATCTGTTTTTTCAAGAAAGTTATTTAATTCATTATACCGTGCGCTGTCTTTTTCCACGATTTTATTCATCAGCGATATAACATCGTCAATTAAAACTTCGCCGTTTTTTGCACTTTCAAGCGACGGTGACAGCGTATCGTTTTCACCGCAGGAAAATTGAGAAATATATTGATTTATGCTTTGCTTTTCCCTTTCTCTCTTCTTTTTAAGCTCATTAAAAAGGCTTGATAGTTTATATTCAATTTGGCTGTACGGTTCGGTTTTAAATATTTTTCTGAAAATTTCTTTTCTCTCTTTGGTGTCACAATTTAAGAGCTTTCTGAAATCACCTTGTGCTATCATTGCAATTTGCGAAAATTGGTTTTTATCAACACCCAAAATTTCTTCGATTTTAGCTGTTACTTCATTTGTTTTTGAAACAACTGTACCGTTTGGCAAAATAAGAGTTGCATTTGCACCTTGCTTTGCAAAACCCTCTCCCCTTTTACTTTTACGCAAATATTCAGGATTTCTTGTAACTTTATACATTTCACCGTTATATTCAAATTCAAGTTCAACATATGTTTTTGTTTCATCATTGGCATATTTTGAACGAAAAGAAGATTTATCGCGAATATCTCCGCTTGCTTTACCGTAAAGTGCAAAGCAAACAGCATCAAAAATCGTGGTTTTGCCGGCACCTGTGTCACCGCAAATAAGATAAATTCCGCCGTTTCCAAGCTTTCGCATATCAAGTGAAACTTCGCCGGCATAAGGGCCAAACGCCGACATAGTAAGTTTTAAAGGTCGCATTTTTCACCCTCCCATACTTCTTTCACAATATCTTTTAAAAGTTTGGTTTGCTCGTCATTTAAAGCAGAAGCATTCTGCTTTTCATACAGATTTTCAAAAATTTCAATCGGTGATTTTTCTTTTACATTTTCTATTTTTTCAATTTCACCGCTTGCCCTTGTTCTTCTGTTATCATAATCAAGCTTCATTATATTTGTATAAACAGTTCTAAGCCTGCCGATTGCATCTACAACATCTTCTTCATCCGTAAGAGTGATATGAAAATAATCTTCTTTACTGTTAAGCTTTTCCCAATAGCTTTTTTGCATAAGTTCGTCGTATGTACCCTTTATTTCCACCAAATCACGCTTTGGTATAAGAGGGACAAGTGAAATTTCAACATCACCTTTTTCTTTCATTTCAACAACGGTAACGCTCTTGTTATGCCTGCATTCAGAAAATGAATATTTAAGCGGTGTACCGCAGTATCTGACAGTATCACGAACAAGCTTTTGCGGCGAATGGATATGCCCGAGTGCAACATAATCGAATTTATCATAAGCGCAAACATCAACATTATCTGTGCCGCCAAGGCTGATTTCTTCGCTGTCGCTCTTAATTGCTCCAGTCACAAATTGGTGGGATAAAATAACATTCCTCTCACTTTCATCAAGCGAAATATGGCCAAGTGCACAGCTTACAGCGTCGGTATAACTGTTTATTTCTTCATCAGGAAAAGCTTGGCGCACATTAACCGGCTTGATAAAAGGGAGCATAAAAACATTTACATTTCCCCATTCATCACTTAAAGTATGCTTTTCAATATTTCCGTCATAAACAGGTGACATAAAAATATTTCCGCTTTGCATAATTCTTGCGCCAAAAGCAATTCTTTCTGCACTGTCGTGATTACCACTGATGATAAAAACAGGCAATTTTAAAGATGAAAGCCTGAAAATAAAATCATCAAGCAGCCTTACTGCTTCGTCTGAAGGTTGGGTTTTATCATACACATCACCTGAAATCATTACAAAATCAGGCTTTTGCTTTTCAATTATTTCAATTATTTCAAGAAGTATATACTTTTGGTCATCAAGCATTGAAAATTCATTTACACGCTTGCCGATATGCAAATCGGAAAGATGAATAAACTTCATAATTTGTCCCCTTTAAATTCAATGATTCTATTATATAAAGGTATTCTATTTTAGTCAATATTCACTTTTTATAGTACAAAATGAGCAAAAATGCAAATACGCTTGCATTACCATATAAAAATAAGTATTATATAGTAAATAATACAAAATTCACTTTTAAAAATTATAGGGAGAATACTATGAATCCTTTTCTTTTTACTGATTATGAAGAAAAAAAGTATGCGCTCGCCTGTCTTAAATTTTCAAAAAAGCTCGGGTTGATTGACGATGACAGCTTGGAAGCAGTAATCAAAAGATGTGACGCAGAAAACGAAAAAAGAAAACTTCAAAAAGAAAATAACGAAACAGTATACGGGCTTACCCACTTTTCATACCCGGCATATCTTGATTATGAACTTACAAGATTAAAGCTTGATTTTGTGGGCGAATGTGAAAATGTAAAAAAAGCCTATACATATAAAGAAATAAGCCGAAAGCAAATGAAAGCTTATTTCAAGCAAAATAAGGATTTATTTACAAGATATAATAATGATAAATTTTTCTTTTTTGAAGTTAAAACCGTTATTTACAAGAAGATAAGAGAGGAGCAGTATGATGAAGAAATCAACAATATACTTCGTAAGCTCGCTAAACGGCAATGACGAAAATGACGGTTTGAGCGAAAGCACCGCATTTAAAAGCCTTAATAAAATCAATGAAATTGATCTTATACCGGGTGACAAAGTATTTCTTTTAAGAGGCTCTGTTTTTGAAAATGAATTTTTGCATTTAAAAAACTGCGGTGACATAAACGGTGATATGATTGAAATCACAGCCTATGGGCAGGACGGTGATTTGCCGAAAATCAACACTAACGGTCACGGTGTTTGGTATCAGGATTACGGATGTGAACTTGACTATTCGGGCCACATTTACAAGGGCAATGTTTCATCATCAATTCTTCTTTACGATGTTGAAAATATACTTATAAGAAATATCGAGATTACAAACAAGGAAGAATTTAAAGATATGGAAAGCTACTGTGCGCCGGATAAAATGGACAGAACCGGTGTAGCCGCAGTTGCAAAAAACAGGGGTACGCTCCATTCAATAGAACTTGATAATTTATTTATTCACGATGTAAACGGAAATGTTTACAACAAGCATATGAATAACGGCGGAATATATATGACATCGTTTACACCCGATAATGAAAGTGAAACCGGCGTGGCAAGATATGACGGTGTAGAAATTAAAAACTGCTATGTAAAAAATGTAAGCAGATGGGGAATTGCAGTGGGCTATTCATATCGCCACAAGGATTTTGCAACCAAAGAGCTTGATGAAGAAACTTTCAAAAAATACGGAAATGAAAACATAGTTATTAAAAATAATTATGTTAAATATGCCGGCGGTGACGCAATAACACCTATGTATGCTTTAACTCCGCTTGTTGAGCATAATATTGCAGATTCCTGCGCTACCGAAATGAATGACAGAATTTACAAATATCCCCAAAAGCGTGCAGGCAAGGTAGCGGCTGCCATTTGGCCTTGGAAATGTAAAAATGCACTTTTAAGATACAACGATGCAAGCGATACAAAACTCAACCAAGACGGTATGGCATATGACGCAGATTCAGGTGACGGAACAAAGTATGAATATAACTATTCACGGCTTAATGAAGGCGGATGTATGATGTTTTGCTTGCAACAAGCAGTGCATAACACTTTTGAAAACAATTTAAGTGTTGATGATTTAAGCGGTACAATGACACCGGCAAGCAATCCTGACGCTTATGTTGCAAACAATACATTTTATGTAAGGCCGGGCGTTCCTTTTGTAAGAAAAAGAATGCACGGAAAAATGACGCTGAAAAACAACAAAGTTATAAAAATAGAGAAATAAAACGGAGGATACAAAATGGCAAACAGCAAAGGCAGAGTAACAATTCCGACAGATATGGATGTTGTTAAAGAAACCCTTGAAATTATGGATGAATGGGGTGCAGACGCTATTCGTGACTGTGACGGAACAGAATTTCCGCAGGAACTTCGCGACACAGGTGCGAAAGTTTATGCCACTTATTACACAACAAGAAAAGATAATGCTTGGGCAAAAGCAAATCCTGATGAAATTCAGCAGATGTATATTATGACCAAATTTCACACTGCTGTAAGTGACACTATTTCCATTCACCTTATGGATAATCTTTATCCGGATATGCTAAAAGTAAACAACCGTGATGATATTACAAGATGGTGGGAAGTTATTGACAGAACTACGGGCGAAGTAGTTTCCCTTGCCGATTGGACTTATGATGAAGAAAGCGGAAATGTAACAATAAATAACGCAACCCCGTTTCACGAATACACAGTCAGCTTTTTAGCTTATATTATGTGGGACCCTGTACATATGTATAACGCAGTAGTTAACGAATGGGATGTTGAACCGCAAATTACATTTGATGTTCGCCAGCCGAAAACAAAAGCACATTCACTTGAAAGGCTTCGCAAATTCCTTGACAGTCACGAATATGTTGATGTAGTCAGATTCACAACTTTCTTCCACCAATTCACATTGATTTTTGATGAACTTGCGAGGGAAAAATTTGTTGATTGGTTTGGTTACAGTGCTTCAGTCAGCCCATATATACTTGAGCAATTTGAAAAAGAGGTTGGATATAAATTCCGCCCTGAATTTATTATTGACCAGGGATATATGAATAACACATATCGAATTCCGTCAAAAGAATTCAAAGATTTTCAGGCTTTTCAAAGGCGCGAAGTTGCAAAGCTTGCCAAAGAAATGGTTGACATAGTACACGAATACGGCAAGGAAGCTATGATGTTTATGGGTGACCATTGGATTGGAATGGAACCGTTTATGGATGAATTCGCATCAATAGGGCTTGACGCAGTAGTAGGAAGTGTAGGAAACGGCGCAACTCTCCGTCTTTTCAGTGATATTAAAAATGTAAAATACACAGAAGGCAGATTTTTACCGTACTTCTTCCCTGATGTTTTCTGTGAGGGCGGCGACCCTATAAAAGAAGCAAAGGTAAATTGGGTAACAGCAAGGCGTGCTATTTTAAGAAGTCCTATCCAGCGTATCGGCTACGGCGGCTATCTTAAGCTTGCACTTAAATTTCCTGATTTTGTGGATTACATTAAATCTGTTTGCAATGAATTTCGTACTCTTTATGATAACATTCAGGGTGTAACACCTTATTGTGTGAAAAAAGTTGCAGTTCTCAACTGCTGGGGCAAAATGAGAGCTTGGTCTAACCATATGGTTCACCACGGACTTTATTACAGGCAAAACTATTCATACTTCGGTGTTATCGAAGCATTGAGTGGCGCACCTTTTGATGTATCTTTCATCAGCTTTGACGATATAAAAGAAAATAAAAACCTGCTTGATGATATTGATGTTATCATCAATGTAGGCGATGCAGACACAGCGCAAGGCGGCGGCGAATACTGGGCAGATGAAGAAATCGTTACCGCAATCAAAAAATTTGTATATAACGGCGGCGGATTTATCGGTGTAGGTGAACCGGGTGCTCATCATTGGCAAGGAAAATTCTTCCAGCTTGATGATATTTTAGGTGTTGAAGAGGAAAACGGTTTCACTTTAAACACACGCCGCTACAATACCGAGGAACACCGCGACCACTTCATTCTTGAGGATACAAACAATGGCAATGTTGACTTTGGAGAGGGCAAGAAAAACATTGTTGCACTTGACAAAACGACCGTACTTGTTCAAAATGCAAGTGAACTGCCATTCGCTGTTCGCCACGCTGAAGAAGTTCAAATGGCAGTTAAAGAATTCGGAAAAGGCAGAGGTGTATACATCAGCGGTCTTCCGTATTCATTTGAAAACAGCCGCGTACTTTACAGAGCTGTTCTTTGGAGCGCAAATTCTGAAAATGAACTTCATAAGTGGTATTCGACTAACTACAATGTAGAAGTTCACGCTTATGTTAAAAACAAAAAATACTGCGTAGTAAATAACACATACGAGCCGCAGGATACAACAGTTTATGTAGGCGACGGTTCAAGCTTTGAACTTCACCTTGATTCAAATGAAATCAAGTGGTATCAAATTTAATATTACTTAATAGCAAAAG
>FR895335.1:0-18950 GCA_000434995.1 Firmicutes bacterium CAG:341
CGCTTTAGCCGCTTTATCAACAGTCTAAACTCCCGATGATAAATCATCGGGAGTTTTATACTTATTTAGCTAAAAATTCTTTAACTTCATCTATTTTCGCAATTCCTTGCTCATAGCCAAGATTATAAATATGCTTAATTTTCATAGGTTCGCTGTCAAGTGTATGAAAATCAAGCGAGGAACGGGGAGCTATAACAAGTATATTGCCTGCCTTTTCCTCTTCAAAAACAAATTTCCTTTGCCTGTTATACATTTCATGCCTTCTAATAACAGCTTCGGCTGTGAGTGGATATTTATGAAGTACCTTTTTAACTGCCTTTTCGTGACCTATCGGCTTTTTTGTAAAATGTCTGTCTTGTGTGAGTATAACAACACATTTTTCACATCCGTCATCATAAGCCCTTTGAAGCGGAATAGAATCTACCACACCGCCGTCACAATAATAATCTTTACCGATTAAAACCGGCTTTGAAACAAGCGGGAGCGCGCAAGATGCGTGAATTTCATCACATCCGTCACGAAATTCAGTCGGATAAAAATATTCCGCTCTGCCTGTTGCCGCATTAGTTGCCACAACACAAAATTTACTGCCGCTTTTTTCAAATTCATCGTAATTAAGTGGAAACATTTGATATGAAAGTTCGCCGAATATCCATTTGGTATTTAAAAATTCACCGTTTTCAAATACAGATTTAACGCCCATATATCTTTTATCGTGAGCATAATCAACCATAATATCTCTCATACGGTATAAATTCTTCGCAATAAATGATACACCGTTACAGCTGCCTGCTGAAACGCCGATTACATAAGGAAAAGTAATACCGTTTTCCATAAAAGCATCTAACACGCCGCTTTCATAAGCGCAACGCAAGCCACCGCCTTCAAGTACCAAACCTGCACTGTACATATATTTTCCTCCGATTCAAATAAAACATAAAAAAATTGACGACCTTAGTATAACCAAAGTCGTCAAGCTAATAATTATTACTCAGCTTTCTTCTTTTCAGGAGCTTTTTTTGCTGCTTTTTTAGGAGCTGATTTCTTAGCAGGAGCTTTCTTTTCTTCCTTTGGTGCTTCCTCTGGTTCTTCTGCTTTAGCTTCAACAATCTCGATTTCATTGTCACATTCAAAGAAATCATTGTCATCAAAATACTCAGGCTCCTTATGAGCTGTAAGCTTTTGAATAACAACATAAATACCGGCAATTACACCTACAATAGCAACAATCGCGCTAACAACCTTTAAAAACTTTTTGAAATTCATAATTTTGAACCCCTTTCAAATAACTATAACTATTATAAATTCAATTTTATATAAAGTCAAGTAATTTTACAATATTGAACATTTGCACATAAAAAAGACTTTTTTCGCCGGTTTGAATACCAAAAATCAATTATACATACTTTAAAACATCTATAATATCATCAATGACAGGTACATCTTCTCTTAAATCTCTGCCTTTAAACCAACCCCAATTCATACGAATTGCCTTCATTCCTGCATCAAGCGCACCCTGAATATCATTTATCGGATGGTCGCCCACATATGTGCATTCATTTGCAGGTAAGCCGAGCTTATCTGCTGTATATTCAAATAATTTAGGGTTTGGCTTATGTATTCCCACATCGCCGCTTACAACGGTAATGTCGCAATATTTCCTCAATCCGCTTTCATCAAGCTTATGATTTTGCAAATATGACGGTCCGTTTGTTATTATGCCGACAATATATCCGCGATTTTTAAGTTCCTTTAAAAGCGGCACCGTATGCTCAAATATCACGCAGCAATCACCGAAGCGGTAATCATAATGCTTTGCAAGTTCTTTATTTGACGGTGCATTTTCCCAATGCCACATTTTTATAAGATTTGCATACCATTCTTCCCTGTCAACATAGCCGCCATTGCCGGTAATGCGCATATCCTCTTTTCTTTTTTCACGCTCTTTTTGTGGCAAACCTGGGCAAAATTCGTCAAAAAATAAATCCATATATTTTTCAAATGCCTCTGTTCTGTCCTGAAGAGTTTCATCAAAATCAAATAATACTGCTTTTGTCATACTTCAACTGCTTTTTAAGTTCATCAACTGATGAAAATTCCTTTTCTTCCCTCAAATATCTGACAAGTTCAATACGAATATTTTCATTATACAAATCACCGGAAAAATCAAAAATATGTGTTTCCGACAGCGGAGATGTAAGGCGCCAAGTAGGCCTTATCCCGATATTTGTAAAAGATTTATATTCCTTGTCATTTACAAAAGTACGGCTTTCATACACACCGTATTTTGGCACAACAAGCCCGCTCGGCAAATGCTGATTAAGAGTAGGGAAACCTATTGTTCTTCCCCTCATATCACCTGAAACAACTTTTGATTCAAATGTAAAATTATAACCGAGCATATCATTTGCCTGCTCTATTTTACCTTCACTGACGCATTTTCTTATTCTTGTTGAAGAAATCGGCTCACCGTCAAAATCCAAATGTTCAAGTATTCTTACCCAAACATCCTTTTTTTCAAGATAATTTCTCATATCAAGAGCCGACCAAGACGCATTTTTGCCGAATCTGAAGTTAAAGCCGCATAAAACCGTTTGCGCCCTGAATCTGTCAAGTAAAATTTTATTTATAAAGTCTTCGCCGTCCATATGCTTAATCTGTTCAAAATCCGCAAACACGCAGTTTGGATAACGCTTTTTAAACAGACTTTTTTGCAAAAGCGAAAATTTGTTATTAACACAGTAAATCACGGTGTTTTCAGCACCGGTAATTACTGTTTTGTGAGCTTTATGCATTCCGTCAAAATCACCTAATGCAACAGCTCGCCTTGTAACAATGTCATTATTTTTCATACCATTTTAATCACGCTTAACAAGCAATCTTTCAACGGAAAGTTCGCCTTTTTGCGTATCGCATTTTCCAAGTCCGAGAAATCCAATATCACCGGAATATACAGTATAAACCTTGTTTTCAAGCTTTTTTTTGATTCTGTTAATATCAAGTGCGCCGCCGTTTTGAAATCTTTTTGCCTGAGCAGGTGATACATAAACGCTTTCAAAAGATGAAAACATTTTTTCAATGTTTATCAAAACATCTTCAAATCCTTTGCCGCTGTTTCGCCTTTCCTGCATTTCACCAAGCGTGGCACAATCATCAAGTGTGAATCCCATTGCGAGTGTACGCTCAAGCGCAGTCATTACTGCCCCGGTACCAAGCTTTTTGCCTAAATCATCAATCAGACTTCTTATATATGTACCTTTCGAACACACAACATCAATTGTATAAACATTTTCTTTTTCATTTGAAAGTTCTTTGCAAAGCGAAAGTGACTTGATTTCAACTTTTCTTGCCTGCCTTTCAACTTCAATGCCCCGGCGTGCCAGGTCATAAAGTCTCTGACCGTCAACACTGACTGCTGAATACATAGGCGGAACCTGCTCGATTTCACCTTTAAAATCATCAAGTGCCGCCTCTACATCGGCTAACGAAACATTTACTTCATATTCACCCGTCACATTGCCGGTAATATCAAGCGTATCTGTTGTTTTGCCAAGCATAAATTCGGCACGGTAGCCTTTATCACTGTCGGGTAAATAGTTTAAAAATCTTGTTGCACCGCCAAGCATAATGGGCAAAACACCTGTTGCCATTGGGTCAAGCGTGCCTGTATGCCCGGCTTTTTTTTCGCGAGTTATTCCCCTGATTTTTGCAACTACACCGAAAGAAGTAATATCTTTATCTTTGTTTATACATATTATACCCGTCATTCGAGTATCTCCCTGCATTTATCAACAAGCAAGCGCCTTGCTTCTTTAACATCGCAATCGAATCGACAGCCTGCCGCCTGTGCGTGACCGCCGCCGCCAAAGCATTTTGCAAGCTCTGCCGCATTTACACTTTCAAATGTACGAATAGAAGCCTTACATGTTCCGTCAGGCTTTTCCTGAATTGTAATGCCGATTTCAACGCCTTCGATTTGGCGGGTTAAAGGTGCTAAGCCCTCTGTTTCCTGTGCATTTGAGCCTGTAAGCTGAAACATCTCCTGTGTAACGGTAATAACCGCAACCCTCTCGTGTTCATAAAAGCGCATTGACTCAATAGCAAGCCTTTCAAGCCTTGCATATGTTTTAGTCTTTGTTTCAAACATAATGCGGTTTATTCTTCCGTTATCGGCACCGGCTTCAATAAGGTCGGCGGCAACACGGTAAGTTTGCGCAGTTGTTGAATCATAGCGAAAACATCCTGTATCGGTAGTAAGGCCGGTATAAAGGCAATCTGCAATTTTTTTATCAACTTCAATACCGAGAGCAAGTACCACATCATACATAATTTGGCACGCCGCCGGAACATCCTCAAGAAGCAATAAATCGGCATATTCCGTGTTGGTTGAATGGTGGTCAATGCACATATCAACCTTATATTGCTCCTCAAGTCCGCCTAACAGATTAACTGTTGCCACATCAACAGCAACAATATAATCAGGTTTGAATTTTATTTCGACAATATCGTCAAAAAGATAATTGTACTTTTTAGGAATATTATCTGCATTTATAACAGAGCAGATTTTTCCTATTTTCATAAGTGCGCGACACAATGCATATCCGCAGCCGAGTGTATCCCCGTCAGGATTTGCATGAGTAAGAATAAGAATATTATCCTTTTCCTTAAGTGTATTCGCACATTCATTTACACTAATCTTCATGAGTTATTTCCTTAATTTTTTCAAAAAGGTCCATTCCTTTTTCAATTGAATCATCTGCAATAAATTTAAGTTCAGGGCTTTTTCTTAAATGAAGCCTTGTACCAAGCTGTTTCCTGATATATCCCTGCGCGCTTTCAAGCCCTTTAACCGACTTTTTAGCCGATTCAATTCCGTCAATTGCACTGATATATACCTTTGCATAGCTTAAATCCCCGCTGACATCAACTTTTACCACAGTGAGCATATCGCTGATTCTCGGATCTTTAAGTTCACGCATAATCGAAACTATTTCTCTTTTAATATCTTCACTTATTCTGTCAATATGAAATCCTGCCATAATCAGTCCCTATATTCCTCTACTACATACGCCTGAAGAATATCGCCTGCCTGAATATCATCCCATCCGTCAAGGCTGATACCGCATTCATAACCTGATGATACTTCCTTAACCTCATCTTTAAATCTCTTAAGGTTAGCAAGCTTAACATCGGCAATTTGCTTACCGTTTCTGATAACTCTTACCTTACCGTCACGCTTAATAGTACCGCTTGTAACAAGCGAACCTGCAATAGTACCGGCAGATGAAATTTTATAAACTTCTCTTACTTCAACTTCACCTGTATCAACATCACGATACTTAGGAGCTCTCATTCCGCGCATAGCTCTTTCAATATCTTCAATAGCATCATAAATAATATCGTATTGTTTAATTTCAATTCCGTCACGCTTTGCATTATCAGCTGCAATTTGGTCAACACCGGTGTTGAATGCAACGATAATTGCTTTTGACGCTTCTGCAAGCATAACATCGCTTTCGCTTACAGCGCCGACTGCACCGTGAACAATTTTTACATTTACTTCATCATTTTCAATTTTAAGAAGTGACTGCTTAACAGCCTCAACCGAACCTTGAACATCAGCTTTAACAATGATGTTAAGCTCTTTCATCTCTCCCTCTGAAATAGTATCAAAGAGAGTATCAAGTGTAACTTTCTGGAATAGCTTGAATTCTTCTTCCTTAGCCTGTGCCTTTCTCTGCTCAACAAGTGCCCTTGCAAGCTTTTCATCAGATACGGCATTAAATTCATCACCGCTCATAGGGGCTGAATCAAGGCCCATAATTTCAACAGGAACAGACGGACCTGCTTTTTCAATTGGCTTGCCGTGATAATCTGTCATAGCACGGATTTTACCTACTGCCGTACCTGCTACAAGAATATCACCTGCATTAAGCGTACCGTTTTGAACAAGAAGTGTTGCAACCGGGCCGCGGCCTTTATCAAGCTTTGCTTCAATTACTACACCTTTTGCCTGCCTGTCAGGATTTGCCTTAAGCTCTGCCATTTCAGCAACAAGAAGAATTGTTTCAAGAAGCTTATCAATACCCATTTTGGTTTTTGCCGAAACAGGAACACAGATAACATCGCCGCCCCATTCTTCAGGAACAAGCTCATGCTCTGTAAGCTGCTGCATAACTTTATCAGGGTTTGCGCCCTCTTTATCCATCTTGTTAATAGCAACAATAATTTCAACACCTGCTGCTTTAGCGTGGTTTATAGCTTCAACTGTTTGCGGCATAATACCGTCATCTGCTGCTACAACCAAAACAGCAATATCAGTTGCCATTGCACCCCTTGCACGCATAGCTGTGAAAGCGGCGTGGCCCGGTGTATCAAGGAAAGTAATCTTCTGCCCGTTAACATCAACCTGATATGCACCGATTGCCTGAGTAATACCGCCGGCCTCTGTTGAAGTTACTTCTGTATGACGAATAGCATCAAGTATAGATGTTTTACCGTGGTCAACATGGCCCATTACGCAAACAACAGGAGGTCTTGTTACTGCATTTTCATCATCTTCAACCTCTTCTTCAATAATTTGCTCTTCAATGGTGACTACAACCTCTTTTTCAACCTTTGCACCAAGCTCTGTTGCTACAATTTCTGCTGTGTCATAATCAATAACTTCATTAACTGTTGCCATAACACCGAGTGACATAAGCTTTTTAATAACTTCTGTTGCAGTCATACGAAGAAGCTTTGCAAGGTCACCTACTGTAATTTCTTCAGGAACAGTAATTTTAATTTGCTGTTTCTTTCTCTGCTCTGCAATACGGGCAAGGCGCTGTGCTTCTGTTTCTTTCTTTGATTTAGCACGCATACCCTGTGGCTTTTTCTTTCTGTACTGCTTTGACTTCTGATTAAGCTTTTGCTTTTTCTGATAGTCATTCATATTATTGGCAGGAGCTATATCTTCATACTTTTGATTGTATTTTTCAAGGTCAACATTGTTTACACGGGTATCAACATGCCTTGTTTCGCCCTTTGTTCTTGCCTGTGGAACTTGGTTGGCTTTTTTCTTTGCCTTTTCCTCTGCCCTTTTTGCTGCCTGCTCTGCCATTTGAAGAATGGCAGCCTGGTTTTTATGCTTTTTATTTTCTTCTTTATCGTCCTTCTTTTCTTTAGAAGCGGCATTTTTCTTTTCGACAGGCTTTTTCTTTTCTGCCTTTTTTGCGGAGTTAAAATAATCATTAAGGCTTTCAACACTGTTATCTTCAGTAAGCTTATCAAATAAAATGTTAAGCTCATTTTCCTCTAAAACGGTGTTTGCCTTTTTTGCCGGACCTTCGCAATATTCACTGAGAATATTTATAATATCCTTGTTATTTTTGCCGAAATCCTTTGCTATATCGGAAACTTTGTATTTAATAACCATTGGCATTTCCTCCTGTGTTAGTTTATATGTTAGTATACTTTTACTGATTGAGAAGCGAAATTATTTTTTTAGCAAAATTTTCATCATTAACCGTCATACATCCGGCTTTGTACCCCACACCGAAATATATTTCATCAATAGTAATATCTGTTTTGATAACCTTTACTTTAAAATGATGAAGTTCAATTGTTTTTTCAAATTCTGCTACAAGCCTTGGGGATACATCACTGCAAAAAATCAGCAATTTCGCCTTGTGCCCAAACAGTGCGTGCTGCGCCATATCATGCCCCATTGAAAGCTTGCCTGCACGCCTTGCAAGCCCGAGCATTGAAATAACCTTTTGATTAGGCATTTTCTATTTCTTCTTCCATTTTGTTATATACTTCATCGTCTATCTGCATTGAAAAAGCTCTTTCAAAAGCTCTTTTTTTTCTTGCTTTTTTCAGACATTCAGCATTTTTACATACATATGCACCTCTGCCGGCTTTTTTGCCTGTAAGGTCAAGCGAAACTTCACCCTCCGGGCTTTTCACCACCCTTACAAGTTCGCGCTTATCAAACATTTCGCCGCAGCCTGTGCACATACGCATAGGTATTTTTTTAGTTTTCATATTTACTACGCCTTTCTTTCAAAATGCGAGGTAATTATTCTTCTGTTTCGTTTTCGTCTGCTTCAGGCTCTTCATTAGTGAAAAATCCCGATTCAGGCTTAATATCAATTTTCCAGCCTGTAAGCCTTGCAGCAAGGCGAACATTTTGACCTTTGTTGCCGATAGCAAGTGAAAGCTGGTCATCAGGAACTGTTGCACGGCAGCTCTTTGCATCTTCATCAAGAATTTCAACTTCGCAAACTTCTGATGGTGCAAGTGCAGCACTTACATACTGTGCAGGGTCTTCGCTGAACTTAACAATATCAATCTTTTCACCGCCGAGAACTTCAACAATGTTGGAAACTCTCTGACCTCTCGGGCCTATGCAAGCGCCTACCGGGTCAACATCCTCATCTGTTGAATAAACAGCAATCTTGGTTCTTGAACCTGCTTCGCGGGAAACTGATTTAATTTCAATAGTTCCGTCATAAATTTCAGGAACTTCCTGCTCAAATAAACGGCGAACCATACCCGGATGTGTGCGTGAAATCATAATGCGAGGGCCTTTGCCCATTTCTTTGACATCAACAACAAATACTTTGATGTTTTCGCCTACTGTGAAATGCTCACCCGGAACCTGCTCTGTTTTAGGAAGAACTGCTGAATTCTTACCCATATCAAGAGTAACATTTCCTGTTTCAGGGTCAATTCTGTCTACCTTTGCTGTGACAAGCTCCTGGTTTTTAGATTTGAATTCTTCAATCATCTGTCCTCTTTCAGCTTCGCGGATACCCTGGCGGATAACATGCTTTGCTGTTTGAGCTACAATTCTGCCGAAATTTTTTGTTTTAAGCGGAATATCAATTGTACCGCCGACTTTAGCACTCTTTCTTAATACCTGTGCCTGCTCAAGTGTAAGGTCTGTATCTTCATCTTCAATTTCATCAACTACATTTTTTCTTACATAAACCTTGATTTTTTGCTTATCAGGGTCAATGTCACAATGAACAATATCCTTACCGTTATAATCGTGCTTTGCAGCAACAATAATTGCGGCTGAAATTTTTTCATAAAGATATTCGGCAGGAATACCTTTTTCAGCTTCAATTGCTTTTACTGCGTCAAAAAATTCTTTACTCATTTTCCTATCATCCTTTCGATTAGTTCATTTCTTTTTCAAAATCTTTAATATCAAAGTCATCAAGTTTTACATATGATGTATCTTTTTTATTTACCTTAAGTTCCTCGCCGTCTGCAAGTGAAAGTGTGATCTCACCGCCGTTGTAAGAAACAAGCTTACCGGCATAGTCCCTCACATTATTTACAGGGCGGATAAGGCGAACCATAACATCAGCACCGATATACTTTTCAAAATGCTTATCAGTTGTAAGCTCCCTTTCTACCCCGGGTGAGCTGACTTCGAGAGTATAGCTTTGTGAAATCGGGTCTGCTTCATCAAGCGGCTTTGTAACAGCGTGGGTTAAATCAACACAGTCATCAATTGAAATTCCGCCCTCTTTATCAATAAAAATACGAAGATACCAATCCGTACCCTCTTTTGCGAAGCGGACATCCCAAATATCAAGGCCGAGTTCTTCTGCGTAAGGGGTAATAATTTCTGTTACCCTAGATACAGTATTTCCTTTTCCTGCCAAGAAAAAACCTCCTTACAATAATAAGAGAGCGGGCCTCTTAGGTCCACTCTCATGAGAATCAATAAACTTACTGTGTATATAATAACATATTATAATAAAAAGTCAAGTGTTTTTTTTACAGTCAAAAAATACGATATAAAAAACACTTTTGCTTTACTTTTCAATCATTTTTGCTACTATTACAGACATATCATCACGGTGCTTTTCATCGCTGTTTTCGAGCGCAAGGCGCAAAATTGCTTTTGCTTTTTCATTTGGGTCAAACGATGTTTCAAGCTTCAAAAATTCTTCAAGCCAATCATCACCCACATCCGTTATTCCGTCACTCATCATAATTATTTCATCATCGGTATTGAGCAGCGTAGTTCTTTTGGCAAATTCCACACCGCGCAAAATTCCTGCCGGCATAGAAGTAAGCTCGCACTTTGTCAAACTGTTTTCTTTTACAACATACGATTTCGGCGCACCCGCTTTATAAAACTCACATTTACCGCTGAATAAATCCACCCTTATACAATCAAGCGTTGCCAAACTTTCCTCGTGGCTTTTTACAAGAAGCGCACTGTTTACAACTTTGAGCGATGAATCAAATCCAAACCCGGCTGACAGAAGCTTTGATAACAGGCCTGCACCCATTGCTCCGTCTAAAGCAGCTCGGCTTCCCTTGCCCATTCCGTCGCTTATAATAAAAATCATATGTCCTCTTGAATCGTTAATTGTTTTAATCGTATCACCGCACAGGTTTCCCTCTGCCGAATATTGAGCAAATCCGATACTCATTTTAAAATTAGGCTTTTCCATAAACGAAAGCATAGTTCCGGCTGAACTCACATTTATTTTTCCACGCTCAAATTCACGCTTGCAAATTTTGCTTATTTCATTTGTAAGGCGCAAATTATCAAGCCCCTTGGTATCATTGGGAGCAAGAATTTCAATTCGCATTCTGTCATATTTATCAATAATTGCAGATATATTTTCAGGAAAAATATCGTATTCGCCAAGCATTCTTCTTATTCTGCCTGCCGACTTAAAATCAAAGCTTTCAGCCTCATCAAACTCAAATGCCAAATCTGCGAGCATATCGGAAATAGAAAAAAATTGGTCTGACGCAACCATTCTGATTTCACTTTCATTAGGGTCAACCGGCGAAAGCGAATTGATTTTTTCACGCACATCTCTGACGCTTTCGCTCACTTGCGCAAGCGCACTTGATGCAAAGCGCAATCTTACCACAAGGCTCTGCCTTAAACTTCCTTCGGGTGCAATATCCGCTCCGCTTTCCCACAAATCAGATAATTTCAATGTCAGTTTTTCCGGAAGTATGCATAAAATAACCCCTGCAATAACACTTTCAAGCACTGTGCAAAATGAAAAAGCCCCCAAATTTGCGGCTATGGCAAAAAATGACATTGAAAGTGCAAAGCTTACAGCGATAGCAAGGCTTGAAAAAGAAGTAAACAGACTGCATAAAAGTGACGAAAAAGCATATGCACCAAGCAAAAAAAGTCCGTTTTCTTTAGTAATACCGAGTGCAAAACCCAGGCAAAGAGATACAATTAAGCCAAAACGCTGACTGCCGAAACGAACAGTGCTTAAAATCAGCAAAACTGCAATTATTCGTGCAAACGAAACACCTTTAATTTCAATAAAAGAAAGGCCGGAAAGCACAATAGAAGCCGACACCAAAATACAGGTTAGGTCAGTAACGGGCAAAGCTTTTAATTTAAGCCTTTTTAAACTGCAATTAACAGCACGGTTAAAGAAAAATGCACTGCCCAAAGCAAGCACCGATTCGCCGAAAGTCAACGCATATTCGCCGAGCGTTGCCCCGGCTTTAACATTCATAACCAATCCGGTTGAAAATACCGAAAGCCCGGCGATAAGCATTGAAATATATGTATCTCTTTTAACCTTAAAAAATATCAATGCAAAAGTGCCGAGCGTGCATATAACTACTGCGCTTACATACCTGATTGCATTTTCAGGCGAGCAAAATACAATATATCCGAGCGCAGAACCTATTGTGGCAAACAAAAAGTTTTTTCTGCCTGATACTGCAATCAACGCAACTGCAAACGGGCAACAGCCTCCCACTACACTTGAAAAGCAAAGAAGAAAGGCAACAAGTCCCCACAGTACCCGCTTGCCGTACATTACAATATTTTTTAAATCTTTTTTAGGTATTTTGATTTTATCTTTAACAGTCATTTTTACACATCCCAAATGCATTATAGTAAAAGCAAATTGCGAATTATGTAAAAACAAGACAGCAAAGAAAAAGACTTTATCAAACACAAAGTTTTGATAAAGTCTTTGATTACACTATATAAACAAACTTTTAATTTTAGCAAGCAGATTTACAAAAATACACCAAGCCGCTTGGAAAAGCGCAACCTTAATTGCATCAAGCTGGTCAATACCGCCGGTGAATGCCAAAAGCCCGACAACGCCAAGCCCGATAGCAGAGCCGAAAGAAGTAAGAACGCCTATAAGCTTTCTTGTTTCCTGCAAATCTTCTGCCGCACTTACAGCAGATACAAAACCGAGTGCCGAACCGTTATGCACAATATAGGCAGGTGATTTTTCTGCAAAAAGGTTTGAATACTTTTCAAATGCTCTTCCGTTTGATGAATTCATTACTCTGATATATCCGTCAGGAATTTCAAAAAGTTCAGCAATGCTTTCATCATTTATAAACGGGTCGGCACTGCGCACAAGAATGGTCATTCCGCTTTTTTCAAGCTTTTTAAGTGATTTTTTAAGTTGCGGTTCTGCGCTGTAAGATACAACAAACATTGCCATAAGCTTACCCGCTTCGGCAAGATAAAGCACCCTTCTTCCCTTTCTTGCATATTTTCTTTCATATTCCTCTTTAAGAACGGGAACACCGTGATGAACAAGCAAATCCCTTGTTCCTACAAGTATTTTTTTACGATAAATCCACGCCGAAGTACCAAGTCTGTCCTCATAAACAATGTCATCAACTTCCGGCAAGATTGCCTGCTTGCCGATAATTACATCATCAAAAACAGAAGCAAGCGGGCTTTTTGTATTGATAATAACAGAAGCTGTTTTTAAAATTACATCATCTGCTTTTGCACCGTTAAATGTTTTAATACCGTGAATTTCACAACTGCGTGCCGAAAACAAATCCTGCGCTTCAATAACAATTGCATTGGCATCGCTTGTAACCGAAGCACCCTCAAACCCATTTACCATAGCACCCCTTGTGCGAAGATGCTTTGACACACTCAAAAGAGTATTATTAGTGCAAAACAGAGCATAGCACGGTGCGGTTATACATAAAGCGCAAACAAAAACATTGATTGCATAATTCACATTTTGATTTACTAAACCGACTGCAACTGCAACAACCGCGCTTAAAGCAAGTGAAATAAAGCAAACATATTTGCAAATTATATTTGCTGGCTCATCCGCACTTGCAATATCAAGAAATTTTGTGGCAAAATCCGTTTTAATACTTGCTTTTAAATTCGGCTCACCGGTTAATAGCCCACGGCTTATAATACCCGCGTCAACTTCATTTACTATCGGTTCAACGGTATATTTTTCTTTTTGATTTGCCATAAAATCAAAATTAGTTCTTATCCTGGTAATAAACACATATTTGCCAAGCCCGTTTAAGCAAAGCGCAAACGCACCTGCAAAGGGATATGATGTACCGTCATCAATAAGCAAATTACTGTCAAAAAGAAGCAAGACAGTATGTGCAAAAATCACTATTTCGGCAAGGCTTACCGCAAAATCGCTGTTAACTCCGTTTTTAATTTTAAATCCGTGTATAAACACACCTGAATTAACAATACACACCGCAACAAAAAGAATAAGAAGCGTAATTATATACGGTGTATTTTCAAGCAAAAGCGATGGTAAATACGAACTGTCCTTAAACCCGGTCAAAAGACCTAAAATAAGGGTTAATACACCCGTGATTTTAAGTGAAAGCGAAACGGAAGAAAGTGATTCATCAAGCCTTTTTGAAAATGTTGACTGCTCGTTTGCACTTTCATATTCTTTTTTTACAACCGTATCTTTATCCTGCTTTTTTGCATCTTCAATATCTTCCGGTGCAAAAATCCTGAATTTATTTACCTTTTCTTTTCGTCTTTCTTTTAATTGCTGCTCTGCAAGTTCTTCATCAATTTTAGCTATCTGCTTTGTTTCATCGTCAAACCCGTCAAGCACAATTTGAACACCTTGTTCTTCTTCCTTTTGCTCCTGCGCTTTTTCTTCGCGTTGCTTAATTTCTTCCCTCGTAAGCAAAATCTTGGTTTTTTCAAGTTCTTCAACCGCTACAATAGTAGGTATTTGCTCCAAATCGTCTGTTTTATCAAACTTTGACTTGCTTTTAATGGTAGCCGGGCGTTCAATAATTTCAGGCGGTTTTTTTGAATAAATAGGTTCTTTTAAATTTTTATTAGAAAAAAAGCTTTTTTGAACAGTTTTCTGCTCTTCAAAATCACGATCAATTTGATTTGACTTTGGCTTAAATTCAATGTGCTTTGTTTTATCATCCGCCTTAATTGCAGGTGATACCTTTGTTTTATCCGCAACTTCGTTTTGCTTGAATTTTGAAGATTTATCTGATTTTGAAGCGATTTTTATATTTTCAGGCTCAGGCTTAGGCACTTCAATTTCACGCTCGGTTATCTCCTTGGCACTGTTATTCACATCTTCAAGCGCCGATTGTGCCTTTTTAACTGTTTTTTCTCTTATTTCTTCAGCCTGTTTTATTATTTCATCAATTGATAAGCTATCGTTCATAATTCCCCACTCTTAATTTACACAAATTAAAGGCCCAGTCTTTGCCTTGCAATTTCATACATAATTATACTTCCGGCAACAGAAGCATTGAGCGAATTAACCTTACCGCACATCGGAAGTGAAACTGTAACATCGCACTTTTCTTTTACAAGCCTGCCTACTCCGCTGCCCTCATTTCCGATAACAAGCGCACATCCGCCCGAAAAATCAGTTTTACACCACGGTTGGCCATCCATATCTGCACAGTACACCCAAATATTCTGCTTTTTAAGTTCATCAATTGTAGCCGCAAGATTGCCTACCCTCGCCACCTTAACATATTCAAGTGCACCGCACGAAGTTTTAGCCACAATAAAATTCAATCCTACATTTCTTCTTTTTGGAATAATTACACCGTGAGCGCCGCAAGCCTCCGCACTTCGTATAATGGCACCGAGATTATGGCTGTCCTCAATCTCATCACAAATTATGATAAAAGGAGCTTCGCCCTTGCTTTTTGCATATTCCAATATTTCTTCAACGCTTGAATAACTGTGAGCCGGCACATTTGCAACCACACCCTGATGATTTGCACCCGCACACATAAAATCAAGCTTTTTTCTGTCAACCGTTTTAACTACAATTTTATTTTCCTTGCACATTGCAACAATGCGGTTAATTGAACCTTCCCTTTCACCTTTTGAAATAAGCACATTTTCAACTTCCCTGCCGCTTTTAAGAAGCTCTATAACTGCATTTCTGCCTATAATCAAATTATCATTTGTTTTGTAATCTTTTTCTTCCTTTGGCATATTTTGTATCTCCGTAAATTTATTCAGTTTAATTATAACATTATATAGGCTTTATTTCAATTACAATTTATAGTAATTGACTATATGAAAATTCTAAAGTATAATAAGTTCAAAAGGAGTAATAAATATGAAACAGCTTAATTGGGCAACACTCGGTTGCGGCGTTATTGCAAATCAGCTTGCCGAAGCTATGCAGGCAAAAGGCAGAACGCTTTATTCCGTTGCAAACCGCACTCACCAAAAGGCAGTTGAATTTGCAAATAAGTATAAAATCGAAAAAGTTTATGACAGCATTGATGAAGTATTTGAAGATGAAAATGTTGACATAATTTATATTTCGACTCCGCATAACACTCATATTGAATATTTGCGAAAAGCACTTAAAAACGGAAAGAATGTAATTTGTGAAAAATCGATCACTCTCAACAGCAAAGAACTTGACGAAGCCATAAATTTAGCTAAAGAAAACAATGTTGTTTTAGCCGAAGCTATGACTATATATCATATGCCGATTTATAAAAAGCTTAATGAAATAATATCCTCCGGGAAACTCGGTGAGCTTAGGCTTATACAAATGAATTTCGGTAGTTACAAGCCATATGATATGAATAACAGATTTTTCAACCGCAATCTTGCCGGCGGTGCTATGCTTGATATTGGCGTTTACGCTATATCTTTTGTAAGGTGGTTTATGACATCAAAACCGCATAAAATCACTTCGCAGGTTAAATACGCGCCTTCGGGTGTTGATGAAACTGACGGAATTTTGCTGCAAAACAAAGAAGATGAAATGGCAAGCATTATCCTTTCACTTCACGCAAAGCAACCTAAAAGAGGTACAATAAGCTTTGATAAAGGGTATATTGAAATTTTTGAATATCCACGCGGCGACGAAGCAGTAATCACTTATACCGAAACAGGCGAAAAAGAAGTTATTACCGCAGGAAACACAGAAAAAGCGCTTGAATATGAAATTGAAGATATGGAAAAAGCAGTGCTTGAAAACTTCGATATGCACTTAAACTTTACCAAAGATGTTATGGATATTATGACATTTATCCGCAATGAATGGGGTATGTATTATCCAGAAGAAGAAGGGCGCGAAATACTGTAAGCACAATAAATTTTCAGCGCATCATATTTATTAAGGGGTAAACAATATGGGGTACAAATATAACATTATATATAACGCAAACGGCAAAATTCATAAAACCAACCACAGCAAAACTGCCGATTTTGAAATAATGGAAGAAATTAAGGGCGACATTTTCACTTTAACTTTATTGCCGAAAACAGATATAACTTTTCAAAAATTTGAAGTGACGAGTGATATTTCATTTTCACAAAACAGTAAGTTTTTTGTTAACGGATACCAGAGTTGGACAGTATCAAGGGAATATGCACCAAATGAAGATATGCGTGCTGATTTCAATCCGAAATTTTTATCTGTTTTTGATAAAAAGAAGCTTAATATCCGAGGTATTTGGGGTGCAGGCGACCTCACTTTTCATAAATATCCGGAAAAAGCAGGGATTTTTTACGGATATTCTTATGCCTACATACGAAACGAAAATGATATTCGCCTTTTTGCATCATTAAGCGAAAAGAACGGTTACACCATAATCACATTTGATACAAATAAATCGTCCGTCACCATTGAAAAAGACCTTGAAGGTGTTGAGTATAAAAGCGGCGAAGAAATCAACATTCTTGAAATATGCGATATTATTGACGAAAGTGAAACCGCATTTGATAAATATTTTGAAATTGCAGAGATTAAAAAGCCGACTGCAAAAAGAATGTGCGGCTACACAACTTGGTATAACTACTACACAAGCGTTACTGAAGAAATAGTTAAGCGTGACCTTGAGTCAATATCAAAACTTGATTCTAAAATTGATATTTTTCAAGTAGACGACGGGTATGAAAGAACCGTAGGTGATTGGCTCATTGCCGATAATAAAAAGTTTCCGTCGGGTATGAAATCTGTTGCAGATAATATCCACAGCCACAATATGCTTGCAGGGTTATGGCTTGCACCTTTTGCCGCAACTCCAAAATCGTACATTTACAGAAAACATAAGGATTGGTTTGTAAAAGGCAAGGATGGCAAAATACCTTTTGCTTCGCATAATTGGGGCGGATTTTATGCGCTTAATATTTATAACGAGGAAGTCAGGCGGTATTTAAAGAAAGTTTTTGATACCGTGCTTAACACATGGGGATACGATATGGTCAAGCTTGATTTTCTCTATGCCTGCTGTATTATTCCGTATAATAATAAAAGCCGCGGCGAAATTATGTGTGACGCTATGGAGCTTTTGCGCAGCCTTTGCGGTGATAAGCTTATTTTAGGCTGCGGTGTTCCGCTTGCGCCGGCTTTCGGTAAAGTTGATTTTTGCAGAATCGGTGCAGATATGGCACTTAGTTGGAATAAAAAACCTTTTTCTCGTGAAGATGTTTCAACAAAGCACGCTTTGCTTAACACAATCTTTCGTAGGCAACTTGATGGCAGGGCATTTTTAAATGACCCGGATGTTTTTCTGCTTCGTGATAATAATATAAAAATGCCTTTTTCACAAAGAAAATTGATTGCAAAAACAGCAAGTTTATTTGGCAATCTGTTATTTGTAAGTGATGATGTTTCAACATATAACAATGAACAAAAAGAATGCTTTGCAACTGTCACAAGTCAAAACAAAGCAAAAATCAACTATGTTGATATGAATAGAAACGGTGATATTTCAATTAAATATTCACTTGACGATAAAAATATTGGCTATTGCTTAAATATAAATAACGGTACCGAAAAGAAATATGTATAGTAAACTAAAAAAATTATCGTTTCACTATTGAATACATACAAAACCTATGGTATAATTAGGTTATGAAGTAAAAAGGAAGCGATAATTTGAAAATTTCTACAAAAGGAAGATATGCTTTAAGACTTATGCTTGACCTTGCACAAAATCAAAAAGACGGTTTTGTGGCACTTAAAGACATTGCCGAAAGGCAGGATATATCAAAAAAATATTTGGAGCAGATTGTGCCTATATTAAACAGAGCCGGCTTGCTTAAAACAACAAGGGGCTACCAGGGCGGATATATGCTTGCAAAATCACCGCAAAGCTACACAGTCGGCGATATATTACGAATTACCGAGGGTAGCCTCGCTCCCGTTGCCTGCCTTGAAGATGAAGAAAACCAGTGTGACAAATACGAAACCTGTATGACAGTGGGAGTTTGGAAAGGACTTTATAAAGTCATAAATAATTATCTGGATTCAATAACTCTTCAGGATATTTTAGATAAAAGCAGAACTCAGCTTATTGATGAATATTATATATAAAAATCCGCGTAAAAGTTTTTTCAAAAAAATCAAAAAAATACTTGACAAAAAGCAAAATATATATTAGAATGTCTAAGCATTGAAAAAACGACGAGGTGTAACTCAGTTTGGCTAGAGTGCCTGCTTTGGGAGCAGGATGCCGCAGGTTCGAGTCCTGTCACCTCGACCAAAAGACATCCTCTCGGATGTCTTTATTATTTTAAAATTTCATATCGAGGTGTAGCTCAGCTTGGTAGAGCGCTGCGTTCGGGACGCAGAGGCCGCAAGTTCAAGTCTTGTCACCTCGACCATAAAAAAGAGATACCAGATGAAAGGTATCTCTTTTTATTTATTAGTATGTACAAGACTTGAACTTGCGGCAGG
>FR895335.1:19079-29381 GCA_000434995.1 Firmicutes bacterium CAG:341
TCTGTGTCACCTCGACCAAAAGGACTACCTAATGGTAATCCTTATTTTTTACCAAAAATAGCAAAAAGCCGCATAAAATAGCGGTTTTCTTTTATCAGGTGTACGAATTTTTGCTGTTTACAGCACATTTCTTGCAAGCCTGATTGCTCCCCTAATGTACTTGGGATTGTTTTTTGAGCAAACATAAACCGCCCAAGCGCAATGCTTGGGCGGTTATTTTACCTTAGGCACACATAACTGTATGGTATGCCTCTTTCGTTTAAGCAAACATATTCATCTCTTATACCTGATGATTCCTGCTCCACTTTTATCGTTTTTCTTCCATCTAACAGTTGCACACCGTTTGATGTACCGTGCGTTGAAGCAAAACCGACATAAACAAATCCCTTGCCTAAAGTTTTATCCCATACTTCAGGTGAAACACCGACTCCGAAAATTAAAATCACAGACGGTTTAAATGGGCATCCGGTTTGAATATTGCGAACTGATTCGCCGCTGCCGTAATAAACACCGCAATGCACATTCTTGTTCCATTTTTCTCTGTCTTCTTGTGAAACATGGTATGAAACATCGTTTTTATGCTCTGTTATCTGCTTATCAATAATTAAATTATCATTGCAAAAATCTTCTCTTTTAGGTTTATCACCGCCGAGCCAAAGGTTTAAGCCTAATTCTGTTTTATTTGAACTGCTCATATATTACCTCCTAAACTATCAAAAAAATTAAATGTATTATTACAAATTTTTTCCCAATCATCAGCACAGTAATCAAATGAATCATATGCATCAAAATCAAGATTTGCACCGCTTGCACCAAGCACAACACCCGGGCAAAGATAATCATCCAAAAATGATGTAACTTTAAAAATATCGCCGAAATTTTCACTGCCAATCGGGCCTATAAACATATTAAATACAGATGAAAAGCCAATTTCAAAACTATCAAGTATCTTTTGAAATTCATTTTTCAATTCATTAAGCCTGTAATCATCATACTTAGACGATATAAATTTTTTAATTACATCTTTATCAAAACGAGTTACATCAAATAATTCGCACATTTTTTGCCTGCCGATATTAAGCGAAGAATCGGCAAATATTTCATTCAAAACAGTATCAAAATTCTGTTCCACTATGCTAAATCCGGCACAAATACTTTTTATCATAGCTAAATTACTGCTTTTCGCACCTACATTTAAGCCTAAACTTGCATATAATTTTTTCAGCCTGTCTTCCATAGTCAAATTATTACTTTTCATATAGTTCAACCTCCAAGTTATCAAGGAGCAGGTAACTATCTGTATTACAATTGATTAAATCGCCCAAAAGTGCGTCGCTCGTTATTTCAACACTGTCTACGCTGTCATATTTAAGTACGGCCTTTCGGAGTTCATCAAGAGTTATGCTGTAATCAATTTTATTTCTTGTTAAAATCTCGTACAAGTCATCATATATTTTTTGCCGAATTGAATCTTTGTCATCAATATAATTCATAGTAACAAGTGCTTTGACATTATAATGAGTTTTTGACGCATTTTTAACCTGAACTTCCACACCGAAAAGCTCACATTGAGGAAAAAGCGACTTAATTTTGCTTGTATCATCACTCGTAAGTTCTCTTGTGCAGGATACTATAACATCAACCTTACCCGCTTCACTGCTTTGCTTTATATGGCAGTCATTATAATCTTCAATGTTTTTAACTTCAAGTTCAATTGAACTTTTGTTAAAACCGTTAAGCGGAATTTTGAAAGTTTCAATAATTCTTTTTCTAAAAGCACTGTCGCTTTCATCATCGCTTCCGCCCGTTATATCATCGCGGTTTATTACATATTCAATACCAAGCGGAGCTTTAACCAAAACAGTAATTTCACCGCCTTGTGCATTAAAGCTTTCACCGTTTTCCATTGCTGTACATAAAACTTCACATTCAGTCTGCCCACTGGCAAGGGTAACATTTTCATTTGTAATATATTGAATTAAAGGATTTTCACCCTTTGAACATACAGTTCCTTTTTCAATTATAATATCAGTATCACTTGCTTCATTTATGCCGAAAGATAAAATACCGCTTGCCTTCGTTCCTGATTTTCGCTTGCAATTTCGGAGTTCACCGTGCCTGTCAAGATATTCACCCGTCGCACTTTGCACAAATGCCTGCTTTAAAATAAAATCACTATAACACGACAGTGCATATAATTCACTTGCAATTGCCTGAAGCTTTTTTTCTTCAACCGTACCCGGCAGCAACTTTTTTTGTGTATAGTTTTCATAAGTTTCCGTCATACTTTTTTGTATTTCTTCCCAAGTAGTTTTCAAAGTTCAATTTTCACCTGCCTTTCCTCATCATTTATTAAAACATTAACCTTTAAAACCGTATCATCAAAATCAAGAGATTTAACATATACACCGTCAAGATTTGATACAGCGCTTCTGACAAAAGAGAGCATTTCATTTATATTTTTTGAAAGTCTTATTTGGCTTCCGAAATCTTTATCCGGATAAAAATTACCCTTTTTGCAATATATTGCCATTTTGCAGGCATTCATTATATCAATAATTTGTTCATTTGCTTTGTTCAATAATTTTACCCTCCTTTGATATTAAAAGCCCGTTTAGTTCTATACTTCCGTCATTTTTAAGATGTATATAAGCGCCTGAAAGAGAAGTGATTTTCACTTCCCCGTAGCCCACTGCCGAGCTATCACTTTCAACACCGATGCAAACTTGCTCTCCGCCGCCTTGGGTAAGCAGTAATTTTTCACCTTTAGGCACGCAGGAAATATATCCGTAAGGCGAATAAAAATCAACATTTCTTTCAACTCCCGTTGAAGCAGCTTCAATTTTTCCGCCGGAATTCATTGTCACCTTTCCGCACTCGGTAGGCGGCAACTTTTCTTCTTTAATAATTTGCCTGCTAATCCACATAGTTTACCTCCTTAACATCAATGTTTTTGCCAAGCACAAGCTTGCATTTTTCGCCGTTTTTATCATAAGAATATATTTTTTCCAAAAGCAAATAATCATCAAATTTGCCGATAAGGCTTTCATAATTAAATCGCTGATAAAGTTCGCTGCTGCAATAACCGTTAATTGTTATTTCCAGACACTTATAATTTTTAAACGAATCTTTTATCATTTTAGAAATTTTATAATTTCTTTGCCAGCTTGCAAGTGAAATAAGATTTACATATCTGTTTCGCGAAAAGCCCAAATCTTTTGCCGATTTTGAATAAGTGTGGCAATCATAATTTGATGAAAACTCCTTTTTGTAATGAACGGCGGATATAGGCTCACTTCTGTTAATAATACTTTTTACACTTAAAATAGGGTACGAATTCAGATTAAGAATATCTTTACTTGGCTCAAGCATAATAATTTCATTACTTGCATTTATCCTTATTCCGTTGCCTGAAATCATAGAAACAAGCGAATTTATTGCGCCGAATAACGAAGCACCGCTTGTAACCTCATATTTTTTCAAAGTATAAACATTGGGCAGTTTGAATTTAAAGCCTAAATCTTTAGCATACGCTTGAAAAAGGCTCAATGCACTCGGGCAATTGTATGTATACGCAAATGCGTCATTATCAACAAGCAAACAAGCACTTGAACGGGCATAAATATATGTTTGAAATCCTTTTTCATCAACTGTTGATTTTTGGCAATCACAATATCCGTTAAATATCAATTCATCATCTTTATAAGCCAAAACTTTTTCAATTTCAACAGCCTTTATGTTATCAATAAATTTAATACTCAAACTGTCACACGCGGCTTCGGCTGTTTGGGTTAAAACAGCTGAAATTATATTTTTCAAAGTAATTTCTTCATTATCAACGGTAATTAAAACTATTTTCATTTCAAATTCACCCTTTCGTTTTCCTCTATACTAAAAGGACTTTCAAAATCGTTTAAATTCATAATTTCATCAATACAGATATTAGTCCTTTTTGCAATGTCAAAAGCATTTTCACCTAAGGCAGCATAAGTATAATCAAGCGATAGATTTTGCAAGTCTTCACCGCATACCTGAGTGAATTCAAATTCATATTCAATACCGCCTTTTTGTGCGTTGGCATTATATTTAAACAGCGTAAAAATTGCTTTTATCGGATAGAGTGACGGGCAGTGAAGCTCACCTTGTAAACCCTGCCTTAAAAGTTTTGACATCATATTGCATTTTTCCTGTGCATCATCGCCGTATAAAACACCTTTACCTTTTACAATAATCGGCTCTTGGCAAATATCGTTTGCAATACTGTTTTTTCCGTATATTGAATTAACTTTTACATCGCGTGACGCAATAACTTCAATATATAAAGGATTCGTTTCAAAAACAAAATCATTAAATCTCATTTTTATTTTATTCATCATTCATTTGTGGATTTATCATAACGATTTTTGTCAAGGCGAATAATTTCACTGATGTTTTCTGCCTGTTCATATTCTTCATTCACCACTTTCACCTCCGAAATCAACATTTGCATTTATATTTAACACACATTTAAGCACATAGCCTTTTACATATTTTGAATAAGAAATCGGCTCGGCTTTAATACCGATAAAATTGAATTTTTGGCTTACTCTGCAAATATTAACTAAAACTTCATTTGCAAAATCCGGCTTATCTTTCGGCACATAAATATCTGCATTTATTTTGATACTTGCGTATTTTGAAGTATCCCCAAGCTGTTCGGGCAAAACATCAACTTCGCCAAGTCCGATTGTTACAATGGTGTGCTTAATTTCACCGGCAAAGGAAACATTAGGATAAGGCTTGATGATTTTTATATTTTCAAAAAAGCTGTCTGCTTTAATTGCTTTTGCAAAAGATAAAATAAAATCGTTAATATTCATCATATTGTGCCTCCTCCACTTCCCTCAAAATACCCGTATAATAAATAGTTTCATCATTTATTTTAACGGCATTTTTGCGCAAAAACTTATAACTAATATCGTTATAAATCAGGCGTCCATCTTCTTCAATTTCAAAAATATTGTGCGTTTTAGGGCCGATATATAAATGGAATCTTGCTTTATTTGTTCCGATTTTGGTTACACTATCGTCAAAGGCACTGCTCTTTTTTCGCCACAGCGGACTAACGGTGCATTTAAAAGGCATTGATGTCCAGTCACCGTCTTTAAGCACAGCAGTTGAACCTATTTTATCAAGCTGGTTTTTAATAATATAAGCACTGTTCATATCACACCGCCTCAAATGCAAAACCTTTATCTTTAATCAGTGAGGTACACTGTTCAAAAGCGAAGCTACAAATAGCTTTTGCATTTTCAAGGTTTGAAGATGTGTCGATTGAATACGACACATCCCCTGCCTTAAATGAAGTAATACCCTCTGACTGATTAGTAAGCACATATTGGTAATAAGCCCTTGCCGCACATAAAAATACAACTGTGTTTTTATTTTCATCCCCGTCATTTTTTAAAAGTGAGTTGATATATTCCGTTTCCATATAAATCAAAGATTCATACTTTTTTGCTTCTTCCTCACTTAATGATGAAAGGGTAATAAAATCTTTTTTAACTTTTACCAAATCAGTCATTTAATCACCTTACACCTGTTTGCAGAAAACACGAATAGCATTAGGGAAAATGCAGTTAAAGCCTACAATTGTTGATATGCTGGCTCTTTCAAGCTGGCGGTCAATAAGCTTGTCAAATTCTGTTGTAATATCACTTGCAACTACTCTTTCAATCGCATAATTTTTATCAAGAGCAACAATATATCCGTCTGCAATATTAGTGTTGATAATAACTTCCGCACCGAAAGGAGTAAGTATTTTGCCTGTACCGTGGAAATCAAGGCCTGCATCGGCATCTCTGAACTGCGGTAATTTGAGAATTTGAGCATATGTATTAGGACTCATCAACATTGTTGTAAGGTTGAAAGGTGACATTGAAGCATAAAGATTTACAAGGCCATCATAAGTAATTGTATCACCGGTATACTTTATGGTAGTAGATTCATTACTATTGGCAATTTCAAGAACCTTATCAACTTCCATACGCATAATATTTTCGCCGATACGACGAAGTGCAAGTGAAAATACATCAAGCTTTTGAAACTTAATTGCTTCATATGAAGCAGAAATGATTTTACCGTACTTATTAAGCTTTGTGAGTGTGTCCTTAACTTTAATCTCAACTGTTTCAAGCTGTGTGCCTTCTGCAATAGGATTAAAAGTGGTGTAATTTTCATCTTCGGTAAGCTCGATTGACCTGTAATCAAGTGAATCAACAAAAGTAGTTGTCGCTATAATCTTATCAATTGTGCAGTTATCTTTCATACCAAGCTTGATTGAACGGGAAACAAATTCAGGGAAAAGTGCTGCTGAATCAGTAGTTTGGAAAAACTTTGAAACAGTATCGCAGTCCTTGCCTGAAACCTTAATATCAAATCTCTTAAGCTGGCGTTCAAATGCGTCAAGCCCTTCAAGTGATGTACCCTTATAATTTTCTGATGGGTCAAGTGCTTCAAGAGCCTGTGTAAATGATTTTCCTGTGGTATATAAACCTTTTTCAATTTTAATATTTTCGTATGACATAAATAATTCCTCCGTTAAATAAATTATAATTTAAATTGATTTACTGTATTTGATGTTTTGTCATCATCTGTTTTAATTTGAAGCTTAACGCTTTTTTCACGGTTTTTCTTTAAAAATGCATCTTTAAAAGACATAAGCTCCTTTGCAGTCATTACTTCGGCAACAGATTCAAATGTTTTAATATCCATTTCCGGCATTGATACTGCACAAAGTCTTACAACCTCTTCCGTAAGGCTCTTTTTATACTGTCTGCCGAGTTCGGCATCATCCTCAAGTGTATCAACATAATCTAAAAGCGAATCAATCTGGCTTTTTGAAACAGATGTTTCCTCGCTCATACCTTTGAGTGTATTTATAATATCTTCCATATTACTCTCCTTTGTAATTTCAAATGCTTTTGTAACCCCTGCCTCTCTTTGCGCCGGAACCGCAACAAAACTGAATTCATATGCATCACTTATATCCGACAGTACCGTGCAGGCAATTTTGCCCTTGTATTTTTTGCCGGATATATGCTCGCATCTGCCTTGCCTTTTGTTTTTTCCGCAAATTGAACAGGTGGCTGTTGATGAAGAACAGGAAATAGAGACTTCCTTTTTTATTCCGGCATCAATTGCCTCAATAAATGATTTGTTTTCATCATTTTTCACGGTGTAAGCTTTTGCTTTAAGCATATAATAAGGCTCACCGTCGGCAGTAATTTTACCGTCAACCTTTTCAATCCAAGTATCAAAAATTCTTGCCTTTTGGTCACTTGCTTTCATTGAATGGTCGCTTATTCCCGTTTTACCTACAAAAAGCTTTTTAAGTTTTTCAAGTGCCGACAGTGAAAATTTTTCATAATCTCTGTCAATATCATTATCGCAAAGCGTAACCGTAAAAACATAAAGGCTGTCTGCGTCAAAATCACGCCTTGTATACTGATTGATTTTTTTCAAATCTTCGTCACTTGCAGTAAAACTTTTTTCAACATAACCTGATGTCAACTTTCAATCTCCTTTCTGATTTGTTCAGCCTGAGCTGTATAAAGCTGCGCCTGTGCAAGCTCACATTCATCTTGAAGTGTAATTTTCTTCCATTCAACATTCGCCTCATAATTAAGCGAATTAAGTGCAAGATACATATTGCCTATTTGCTTAATTACCGGTTCAAGAATACGCCTGTATGACTCAAGCTCCGAAGTCAAAATATCTGCCTGCTGCACGCTCATTCTTTCGGTTGATGACCAGCTAAGCCCCAGCATAAAAGGCGGAAGCCCTGTTTTAGCAACAATTTGTTCAAGTAACTGCTTAACAGGAATTTCACTGTCAAGCACAACATTATCTGCACCTATTACCTTTACACTGACATCTCCGACTGCCACAAAATCCTTAACCGAATTTGAATCCATAGCGTCTTTCCAAGCTTTTGCCACGGTTTGTGCCGTTTCACCGGCATTTGAATATGCGCTATCCTTATCCGGCTTGCAAATAACAGAATATCTGATATTTCCGGCGTGCTTCCAGTTTTCGCCTATTGTGTTATAAATTTCAAGCAAAATATCACTTACAAACGGTAAGCCCGAAAGTAAACTTGTGCCGCACAACTCGGCCGGCTTTGGATTAAGCACAGAGTACAAAATCAAATTAGGCTTGCTGATTTTATTTCCGTAATTATAAAAATCAACATCCACACCGTTTGGTGCTCGCTTAAGCTCAATTGATGAAAGTTCACTGTTATATAACGCATAAATTCCGTCGTCGCACATAACAATTTCACCGATAGCTGTACCAAAAGTCAAAAGCTGATTAAGATAATTTGAAATAAACGACGCAATCCCCTTTTGATTTCCGCCGACATTTATACTTTCAAAATATGAGTTCATCATATCGTTTACTTTTTCATTTCCGGTGTTAAATTTAAAACCTTCGCACAAGCGAACAATTTTGTTAATTGCCGAGTCTAAAATAGGAACTGCATTTCGAAGTTCGGCATATACTCTCGACTCACCGTTTATCGGCATATAACTTGATAAATTATAGTAAGGATGATTTGATGCGATTGAAGTTTGAACTGCACATGCAGTATTTGAATTTTGACTTTTTTTCCTTTTAAAATCTAAAATCTTCAAAGCTAATTCCTTTCTATTGCAACAGATGCAAATGCGCTGTTTTGATTTTTTCTGCCTAAAACAGTGGCAACAAAATAGCGAATATCATCCATTGCGTGATCGTTTTCTTTTTTAACTGCATCTTTTTTTATATTGTCATCCCAGCGGTAAATTGAAAATTCCCTAATAGCATCGGTGCAGGCAGGATATATAAAAATTTCTTCATCCTTAAGTGCCTGGCACACTCTGTTAATGCCTGTAAGAACATCGTTATTTGCCTTAATAACACGAAATTTACCATGTCTTAAAACAGTTTGAATAAAAGATGCAGCCGACGGGTCAATAATCAAAGCTGTTATTTCTCTGTTTTCGGCAAGTTTTTCAAGCTCGCGGTAATATTCCTCATCTGTAAGCTGAATACCGTTGTCCCTGCCTGAATAATAATACTCATCAAGCCTAAACCACTTACCGTCACATTCACCCCAAAGCCCTAAAGAAAAAGGATTGACTGTTCCGTAATCGCAAGAAAGATAAAAACGATTAAATTTCCCTTTACACTTTTTTATGTGCCTTTCGGGTGAAAACATAGGATATACCAAGCCTTGAGCAGTAACCCATTTTCCCTCAATAAATCTTTCATAAAACGCTCCGGAATAAAGGCTTTTATACCTATCCTTAACGCTTTGTGATAACGAGGGATTATCGTCCATAGTGAAATGGATATACAAAACCTGCTTTTCTTTTGCTTTCTTTATCCATTCCATATAAAACCAATGATACGGATGTTCCGGATTGCAGTTAAAAAAGTATTTTGAATTTTCAAGCGAACATCTTGCAACTGCCTGTTCAACAAAGCTTCTTGGCATAAGTGCCACCTCATCAAGCATGACGCCACCCAATGTCATACCCTGAATAAGTGAAGCACTCGATTCATCTCTGCCGCCAAAAAGATAATAACGATTAGTCACATTTCCCCTTGAAATTGTAATCATATTTCTGCTAACCCTGTAATCAACGCTGAAACCAAGTTCTTTAAGCGTTGGCAAAAGCGGAGTAATAACATTTCTGCGAAGTGAAGAAATTGTTTTTCCGCAAATGGCAAACGAAGTATCGCTAAAAGCATAAAATGACCAGCAGATAAACGAAATACCCATACAAAGCGTTTTGCCTGACCTAACCGCTCCGTCACAAATAATACCGTTTTTATCTTTAACATCACTGCCATTGCACCACCAATTAAGCACTGAAAGCTGCTTTTGTGAAAAAGGAATAAATTTATTCATCTAATTCCCCCATATAGTGCTTTTTAGTTGCCTGAGTGCTTTTTTCAAGCGCTTCGTAAAACGATGTTGGCGAATTATCGCTTTTTTCATTCACCATTTCTCTGATTTTGTCAATTGCTTTGAGCCTGTCAAAAAATTTTATTTCCATTCCGCCGCCTCGAGGTCGCTTGATTTCACTTACATTAAATAAATCAAGCTTCGGCAATTTTTCAATAATTTCTTCCTCCGGCTCAAAAAGCAGGCTTACCGCATCCGTAATTTCTCCGAATGCAAGGCGCCGTAATCCGTCGCATACCTCCTTTTCGCTTATCTTTTTTCTGCGTGACATTTACACACCTCCATATCTTTTTTGCAGGGATAAAAGA
>FR895335.1:29503-31386 GCA_000434995.1 Firmicutes bacterium CAG:341
AATAGGCAAAAATATTTATTTTTACTGTTTTATTCACATTATGTGCATATTATAAATCCGTTTTTGGCACAAAATAAAACAGCAAGTGATTAACACTCGCTGTTTAAAAATATGTCTTATCCTTCGTCAATCGGGTTTTTGTTGTTTTTCTTCGACTCTCTTCCATACTTTTCTTCATATCCCGGGTTGATATAGTCTTCAACAACCTTTCCGTCACGAATACGAATAACACGCTCGGCTTCTTCTGCAATTTCATTATCGTGGGTGATAACAATAACTGTTCTGCCCTCATCTTTAAGTTCGTGCAAAATAGCCATAACTTCTTTTGTCGATTTAGTATCAAGGTTACCCGTAGGTTCATCCGCCAAAATTACCGGTGGTTTTGCCGCAATGGCCCTTGCTACCGCTACACGCTGTTGCTGACCGCCCGACATTTCTGCCGGCAAGTGATTCATACGCTCGCCAAGGCCCACTCTTTCAAGCGCATCTTGTGAAATTTCACGCCTTTCCTGCTTTGGCATTCCTCTGTATACAAGCGGAAGTTCAACATTTTCAAGTGCTGTAAGTGAAGAAATAAGGTTAAATCCCTGGAAAATAAATCCTATTTCCTCATTTCTGATAGCACTCATTTGGTCATCAGTTAAATCATCAACAAGCTTACCGTTTATATAATATTCCCCGTGAGTAGGTGTATCAAGAAGGCCAAGCATATTCATAAGGGTTGATTTACCCGAACCGGATTGACCGATAATAGCAACAAATTCGCCCTCATCAATAGTAATGGATACACCGTCAAGTGCATTTACTTGGTTTTCACCCGGATTATATATTTTATACACATCGCGAACTTCAATAAGATGCATAAGTTTGCCTCCGTTTTACAAATAGTATAGTAAAATATTACAAGATATAATCAAAAAAGTCAAGGGCATAATTATTATTATATTGTAAACAATACTAATATTATTTAAAGAGGTGAGCTTTTATGAGCATAAGCAAAGATGATTACAGCAAAATGACGGATAATGCAAGTCCTAATTCGCCAAAACTATTAAACTGCATTAAAGCATTTTTATTCGGTGGCGGAATATGCCTTTTCGGGCAAATATTATTTACCGTATTTCAAAACGCAGGGCTTAATGAAAAAGAAGTGTCATCTGCCACATCAAGCGTATTGATTATAATTACAGCTATTTTAACAGGTGCCGGCGTTTTTGATAAAATTGCAAGGCAAGCGGGAGCAGGAACTATTGTACCTATTACCGGTTTTGCAAACAGCGTTGTATCCCCCGCACTTGAATGGAAACACGAAGGTTTCATTCTCGGCACGGCAGCACAAATGTTTTCAATTGCCGGCCCTGTAATAGTATATGGCACTGCTTCATCATTTTTATACGGTTTAATTATTTATATCTTTAAATTATATTAGTACCAAAATTCTAAATTATCACTTTACTTTTATTTCATTATTTTATATGATATATGTAATATTAAATATTAAGGAGATAAATAGTGGATAAATTGATTAAAAACATTGACCATAAAACCGTTCTCCCTATTAAAGATGAAGTAACTTATCAAAAAGGTCAAATAGTAAGCAAAACTCTTGCACAAAATGAAAATCATTCACTCACCCTTTTCGCTTTTGACAAGGATGAAGAAATCAGCACTCACGAATCAGGCGGTGACGCTATGGTGGTTGCACTTGACGGAGTCGGCAAAATCACTATTGAGGGTGAAGAATTTATTTTGCACGAAGGTGAAACAATTGTAATGCCATCTAAAAAGCCGCATGCTGTATTTGCGCAGGAACGGTTTAAAATGCTTCTTATAGTAATGTTTCCTGAAAACCAAAAATAAAAAACGGGCGTTGGAAGTTAATT
>FR895335.1:31420-103985 GCA_000434995.1 Firmicutes bacterium CAG:341
ATTCCAACGCCCGTTTTTCATTCTGTTTTACCGTAATGTTCTTTTGCTTCGCTCATAATTTTAAGCGTTTCCCTGATTGTTTCAAGTGTTGCTTCAGTCGGTTCGAGCTTAACTGCTATATACGGCCTTTTGGCAGCCGAAAGAGTAACCCTGCCTTTCATAAAAGCATTTAAAATTGCAACCGTCTTTATATCAGGCTCACTTGAATAAAACAAGATTGCTCCGTTTCGCTGAACAATATCTGTTATACCGAGCGATTTTGCACTGTTTCTTAAAAGTGCAATTTCAATAAGTCCCCATACAGAAGCCGGCGGTGCACCGAAACGGTCAGTCAATTCATCATAAACATCCTGCGCGTCTGCTTCATTTTTAATACCTGCAATTCGCTTGTACATTGAAAGCCTTTGCGAAGTTGAAATAATATATTCCTCCGGCAAATGCGCATCAATTTGCACATCAATAAGGCATTCTCTTTCTTCAGGTTCATCTTCGCTGATTTCACCTTTTTCCATTGCCACCGCTTCTTCCAGCAGTTTTAAATACATATCATAGCCGACAGCTTCCATATGCCCGTGCTGCCTGTTGCCGAGAAGTGAACCTGCGCCTCTGATTTCCAAATCTCGCATTGCAATTTTGAAACCGGAGCCAAATTCCGTATATTCCCTAATGGCCTCAAGTCTCCTTGTTGCAATATCCGTAAGTTCTTTGCCTCTTGTAAATGTAAAATACGCATACGCGCGCCTTGATGACCTGCCTACTCTGCCCCTGATTTGATGCAGCTGCGCAAGGCCCATTCTGTCTGCATTTTCAATAATAAGCGTATTACAATTAGGCACATCCACACCCGTTTCAATAATAGTTGTGCAAACGAGAATATCAATATCACCTGAAAGCAAATCGTGCCAAACCGACGAAAGCTCTTCTTCGCCCATTTGCCCGTGCGCAATTCCTACCCTCGCCTGCGGAATAGCTTTTTTTATCATCATAGCTTTATGCTCAATTGTTTCCACATTATTATGCAGATAATAGCACTGTCCGCCGCGATTTATCTCACGCTCCATTGCTTCTTGCAAAACTTCAGCGTCGTATTCAATAACATAAGTTTGAACCGGGTGCCTTTCGCCCGGTGCTTCTTCAATAAGGCTCATATCTCTTATCCCGCTCATTGCCATATTTAGAGTTCTCGGAATAGGGGTAGCCGAAAGAGTAAGTACATCC
Source organism: Firmicutes bacterium CAG:341 (assembly GCA_000434995.1). Taxonomy (GTDB): domain Bacteria; phylum Bacillota; class Clostridia; order Oscillospirales; family Acutalibacteraceae; genus Eubacterium_R. The sequence continues at coordinate 32,639 of FR895335.1, forward strand.
ACTCTCGGAAATTTCTCTTTAATTTTTTCCTTTTGTGCAACACCGAAGCGTTGCTCTTCATCAACTATAAGAAGTCCCAAATCTTTAAACTTGACTGTTTTGCCCAAAAGTTTGTGAGTTCCTACTACCACATCAACCGAACCGTCAGCAAGGCCTTGCAGTATCTCTTTTTGCTTTTTTGCAGACACAAAGCGTGAAATCATTTCAACTTTAACCGGATAAGGTTCAAGCCTTTTAAGTGCAGTTTGAAAATGCTGCATTGCAAGTACCGTTGTAGGCACTAAAATTGCGCATTGCTTTGAATCACTTATACATTTAAACACTGCACGAAGTGCAACTTCAGTCTTGCCAAAACCTACATCGCCGCAAAGAAGTCTGTCCATAGGGGCAGTTTTTTCCATATCGTGCTTAATTTCTTCACTGCACCTAAGCTGGTCATCCGTTTCATCATATTCAAAACGCATTTCAAAATCCCTTTGCATATCGGAATCTTCTGAAAATGCAAAGCCTTTTGTGCTCATTCGTTTAGCATAAAGTGCAATAAGCTCCTTTGCCATATCTTTAACGGAAGAGCGAACTTTAGCTTTTGTCTTTTTCCATTCACTTGAACCGAGGCGGTTTATTTTTACATTTGTATCATTCTTTGGGCCTATATATTTAGATACCAAATCAAGCTGTGTAACAGGAACATAAAGGGTGTCCCCCTTTGCATAGCTTATTTTAATATAATCCTTTTTAACTTTATTAAGCTCAAGTGCGTGAATACCCTCAAACACACCTATACCGTGAATATTATGCACAATATAATCGCCCACCGTAAGTTCATCAAGCGAATGTATTGCATTTTTTGATGATGCTTTTTTAGCCTTTTTTGTGCTTTGATTAGTTTTTGAATGGGTAATTACAGCAAGCTTCATATCGCTTATTTGAAAGCCGGATTGCACCGTACCGGTCAAAATATTTATGGCTTTCGGCTGTAATTTATCAGGCCTCTTTTCAAAAAACACTGTATTGATAAATCCCATATCTTCAATATCACTGCACAGTGCCTTGCCTGCCCTGACTGTTCCTGCCATTATGCAAACGGTATATCCGCCTTTAAAAAGAGGAAACAGCTCCTCTTTCAGTTGCGACAGCGTACCGCTCCACGCATTAAAACTTTGCACGCGAAAATTTGCAAGGTGGCGCACCGGTGTATCAAAACTGCCGCGCGGAAGAGAATCCATATATATTGCATTGTTTTTTTCATATATATCTGCAAGTTCATTAAAATCAAGTGAAAATTTATCAAGCCCCTTGCACAAAGTTCCGTCTTCTACAAACCATTTAAGCTCTTCCAAATTAAGCTTTTCCTGCTTGAGCATTTTTTCCTTTACTCTTGCACTTTCAATAACAAAAAGTCTGTCAAATTCATAATCAAATATTCCGTTTGACTTATAAATCAAAGGCAAATATTTATCAAGGCAGTTTAAATGCCCCTCCTGCCTTAACTTATCAATATCACTTTCAAGCTTTCCCCTTGCTTTTATGGCTTTGCCTTTTAAACTTTTTGAAAGTGCTTCAATTTTATCGGCAAGTTTCAAGTCATCTTCCACAAGGACTTCATTCGCAGGTGTAATTTCAATAAATTCAACACTTCCGCTCCGCCTTTGCGTATCAATATCAAAGCTTGAAATAGTATCTACCGTGTCGCCCCAAAATTCTATCCTTACCGGCTCGTTAAGATAAGTCGGAAAAATATCAATAATTCCGCCTCTGACTGCAAATTGGCTAGTTCCGTCAACCTGGTCATATCTCGTATAACCTGCAAAAACAAGCTTTTTTTCAAGTTCGTTTATATTTATTTCGTCATTAACACTGATTTTGAATGTTCTTTTTTCAAGTTCTTCCGGTGGCATAGTGTATTGGCACGCTGCCCCTGCCGACATTACAATTGCAGAGTAATCGCCCTGCAATATTCTTGATAACACACCAAGCCTGATATGTTCAAAATCTCTGCTGACACCCGCAACCTCCACAAAAGTCATTTCTCTTGTAGGGTAAAGCAAAACTCCGTCTTGCAGCTCGCTTAAACATTCCTGCACTTTTACCGCAGTTGCTTCATCGGGAGTAATAACAAATGCTTTCTTACCGTTTTGGCAAAGCGAATGTGCGGCAAAGCACTTTGCCACATCTGAAAGACCTATAACCCCAACAGGAGCATTAAGGGTATTAACACTCTTGCTGAGGTTTTGAAATTCTTTACTTTTATTAAATTCATTAGAAAAACAGGACAATGCTTATCACCTTATCCTTTCAATATATAAATATTAAATTATGAATTATATTTATTCATAGCCTCATCAATTTTTCCTGCCACAATAAGCCTGATTGCTTTGGTTGAATTTTCAAGAGCAGACTTCAAATCAGCCTCCTGCTCTTTCGGAAACCTGCCCAAAACCCAAGCCGCCAAATCATATTCGGGATTAGGCTTTTTGCCAACGCCTATCTTAACTCTCGGAAAATTTTCAGCACCTAAATGTGATATTATGCTTTTAATGCCGTTATGCCCACCGGCTGAACCTTTGCGCCTTATTCTTGTTTTGCCCACATCAAGCGAAATATCATCATAAATTACGATTACATTTTCTACCGGCACTTTATAATATTTTGCCGCTTCGCCGATAGCTTCGCCGCTCAAATTCATCATAGTTTGCGGTTTCATTACAAGGCATTTTTTGCCCTCAACGGTCATATCCGCACATAATGCGTGGTGCTTAAGGCGCTTAATATCAACCCCTTCTTCAATAGAAAGTAAATCCATTGCAAGAAAGCCTGCATTATGCCTTGTCATTTCATATTTTGCACCCGGATTTCCAAGGCCGGCAATAATAAAGTCATATTTGCTGCTTCCAAAATCCTTTTTCTTTAAAAACATAATATTCCCTCATTTATAAATATGGCAAAAGAGCGTGCAAACCTTGCACGCCCCTTTTAAATTATAATTTTTCTAATCTTCTGTCTTTTCAAATTCAGAAAATTCTCTTTCTTCATCCGGCTTTTCATAGTTGTACATATTTTCATCTTTAACATGCTTTGCGATATAATCATCACGGTTAAAGAGTTCATCCGCCTTAACTTTCCAAGCCTTTGCAGCAGCAATGGTCTTATCAAAAAGTTCATTAGCTGATTCAGGATGCTGCATTTCAGTTGAATATGCGCCTGTTTCTGCAACCATTTTACTGATTGCACCCGGGTTATCAAGAACCGGGCAAGGGCGAAGCATATTATTTGAAAACGGCTGATTGCGCTTATAAGCCATAAAGAGCGGACTTTGAAGTGCTTCAAGAACAGAATGTTCCTTAATATTCACATTTGAATAGTGAACGAAAGCACAAGGTTCGCAGTCACCGTTTGAGTTAATATGGAAATAGTGGCGTCCGCCTGCAATACAACCCTGAACATACTCACCGTCATTCCAGAAATCAAGTGCAAAAATGGACTTTGTATGCCTCCATTCGTGCATTTTTTTATACATTAAAGCACGCTGGTCAGGTGAAACCATAAGGTCAGTTACAGCACCGTTGCCTGTTGGCATATATGTAAAGAACCAAGCGAATTTAACACCATGGTCAATAAGCCAATCCATATACTCATCAGATGCAAGTACATCTGTGTTCTTACTTGTGTAGCAAAGTGATGCACCAAAAGGAACACCCCTGTCCTTAAGCCTTTGCATTGCGGCAGTACATTTTTTAAATGTACCCTCTCCTCTGCGGAAATCGTTTTCTTCTTCATATCCCTCAATCGAAAATGCAGGATAGAAGTTTCCGACTTCCTTGATTTCGTCAGCAAAGCTGTCATCAATAAGTGTACCGTTTGTAAATGAAAGGAATGCGCAATCCGGATTTTCACGGCAAAGGCGCATAAGGTCCTTTCTTCTCATTGTAGGCTCACCGCCGGTGTAAAGGTACATATATGTACCAAGCTCTTTACCCTCTTTAATAATTCTTGCAAGGTCATCATATGAAAGTGAGCTTGTGTGTCCATATTCAGCAGCCCAGCAACCTGTGCATTTAAGGTTACAAGCAGCTGTCGGGTCCATAAGAATAGCCCAAGGTACATTGCAGTTATATTTTTCAATAGCTGCCATTCTCTTTGTATAGCTGTTGATTGCAACATTCATAAGCGGAGGAACAAGCTTTGTAAGTACATGTTCATCAGTATTGCAAATTAAATCTTCAGCAAATTTCATCCAATTGTTATTAGGGTCATCCATAACTTTATGAAGACCTGCATAAGTTGAACGATTTACTTTTTTAACATCAAATTTTTCTACGAGATTGAGAATTCTCGGTGCGTTTCTCTTGAAATCCTTGCGTGCATATTTAACAGCCTGTTCAACTGCTACGCTTGCAACTTTTTCCTTGAAAGAAGCCATAACTAATCCTCTCTTAATCAACAAATATATTAAATGTATTTATAATTTTGCCGTCTATTATTGAATTATATTACTTTTACTAAAAAAGTCAAGTATAATTTTTTCTGCCGATTTTAAAATCGAATTTGAAACTTGAGCCTGTAAGTCTTATCTGTCTTATTTTTATAAATATCATTACAATGTGCGCCCCAGCTGTCATATCCGCCGATACCCTGCTGCCTTGCAATAAGTCTTACTACTGTTTTGTTGTATTCAGGCATATCCTTTTGGTGCCATACATTTTCAATTTCTTTAGGAAGATAATGGCTTACATTAAGTTCCATTTGCGGTTCGGCAACAACCGAAAATACTTTCTTATCCCCTACAAGTGTTGCATATCTTACACCTGTTCTGTTTCCGCATTCCTGCGGTTTAAGATAGTTAACCCAAAGGTCATTTACAGTTGTATTATATAGTCCGATTTTAGACGCATTGCATCTATCAATATAATTTTCTTCAGGTCCGTTACCAAGATATGTAAGATTTTCAAAATCCTTCGGAAGTTCAAAAAGTACCGATACTTCAGGAATTTCTGGAAGTGATGCATCAGGGTAAAACTGAAGGTCGATTTCCATACCTTTTGATGTAATTGTATAAATTATTTGTGCCTTTGATTCCGGCTGTGTGCAAACAGTTGCACCGCCGGTAATAATTACTTTCTTTCCGTCTTCAAGAACTTTATAGTTATTTATTGACCATTTTGTGTTATTGAAAATTCCCGGTGTGTCACCTGCATCTCGCCAACATCCAAGGCGTGAACCCGCCCTTGTGCCGCGGTCATTATCTGTTAAAGCTCTCCAGAAATTAAGCCTCATAGGCGCGCTTAAAAGTTCTTCCGAGCCGATTTTAATGGAATAAAGCTGATTGCGCTCTCTTCTTTCAAATCTGACATTTACATCATCACTGATTACTCGAAGTGAACCGTAAGTATCATCAACTATAAGCGGCTGATCTGTTTCAAGTTCATCATATGTATTTTCAAACTCGTTTATTACAAATTGATCTTCTGCTACAATATGGCCTGCATCGCACCAAGATGTATCTTCTTTAGTCACAAATTCAAGGTTAAGATAACATTCTGTTTTGATTCTGCTCAATTCAAGGTCAATTACAGCCTTTTCGCCCGGTGCTATGTCGCAAGCAAGTGTCCCGCTGCAAAACTCGCCCTTATCAGAGCATTGGCTCCAATGAAGTTCATATTCATTAAGATTTGTGAACATAAACTTATTTTTTATTTCAATTATACCGCGTGAAGCGTCAATTGCATTAAAATCTACATTTTGATAGAGCTTTTTAATTTCACAAAGCTTTGGGGTCACGCTTCTGTCACCAAAAAGAAGTCCGTTACCACAAAAATGACCGTCGTGCGGATTTTCGCCGAAATCACCGCCGTAAGCAAGGTACTCTTTTCCGTTTTCATCTTTTGTAAGAATGCTTTGGTCAACCCAATCCCAAACAAATCCGCCCTGCAAACAAGGATATTTATCCCAAAGGCGAGTGTATTCATCTGTTGAACCGCAGCTGTTACCCATAGCGTGAGTGTATTCGCAAAGAATATACGGCCTTCCGTCACGCTGAGTTACTGCATATTCCTCACAATCCCAAGGTTTAGCATACATTTTTGACTGCACATCCGAAAGTTCCTTTTCATCAGGTGAACGGTCACATTCAAAATGCACAAATCTTGTTTTATCTGCATCCTTAATATATTGATACATTTTTTTAGGAACAGCACCGCCGAGTGATTCATTACCGAGCGACCAGCAAACTACGCTTGTAATATTTTTATCCCTGTTATATGTAGCTTTAATACGCTCCATACAAGCCTTTTCCCACTCCGGTCTGGATGCCGGAAGCTGAGGGCAACCTACTATTGTTGACCAGCCTGTACCGTGAGTTTCCATATTGTTTTCATCAATAACATAAAGGCCGTATTCATCACAAAGCTCTAAAAATTTAGGGTCATTTGGATAATGCGAGGTACGAACCGAGTTCATATTTGACTTTTTCATCATCTCAATATCATAGCGCATTACATCTTCGCTGATATATCTGCCGGTGTGGCAATCAAATTCGTGCCTGTTAGTACCTTTAAATACAACCCTTTGGCCGTTAATACGGATTATACCGTCTTTAATTTCAACTTTTCTGAAGCCGATTTTCTGGCTTATATATTCAATTGGCATACCGTTATCTTTAAGTGTGATAACCATAGTGTAAAGATATGGGTTTTCGCTTGACCACACATTAACATCCGTCACAATTGCTTTAAGCTTTGTTTGGTGGTCTTCATTTGCATATTGGCTGTCAAGCGCAACAGTATTTCCGTCTTTATCAAGTATGTTTAAATCAAGGCTCAAACTCTCATAAGAACCATTTGTTTTAACAAGAATATCGGCATAACCGTCACTCAATGTAACATCAGGCTCTGCTATAACTTCGTAATCCCTGATATACTGCTTTTCAGTAGTATAAACATATACATCACGGAAAATACCGCCCAAACGCCACATATCCTGACATTCAAGCCACGATGCCGTACACCAACGGTAAACTTCAACACCGATAACATTTGAGCCTTCTTTAATATATCTTGAAATATCGAATTCGCTTCTGTGGAAAGTTGATTCGCTGTATCCTATTCTCTCTCCGTTTATGTAAAGATAAAATGCCGATTCCACACCTTCAAAGCAAATCACAACTCTCTTGTTGAGTAATGATTTATCAATTTGAATTTTTTTAACATAGCAACCTACCGGATTATGCTTGGTAGGTGCATTAGGCGGGCAAATATCCTCGCTTCCCTCCCAAGGGTAGCGAACATTGCAGTATTGTGCTTGGTCATATCCCTGCATTTGCCAAGAACCCGGCACTTTAATTGTATCCCAATTATGCGTATCATAATGAGGTTGGGCAAAATCGCTCGGCCTGTAAGCATAATTTTTATAAAGTTTGAATTTCCATTTTCCGTTTAAAAGCTTCATTCTGCTTGAAGCAAATCTGTCTGCTTTTTTGGCTTCATCAAAGTTTTCATAAGGCATAAAAGTAGCGTGCTGCGGAAGCTTATTAACACCCACAATTTCAGGGTTTGATTGCCACTCTGTATATCCGTCAATAAAGTTTCTTTCCATAACTCGTTCTCCGACACATAATATTTATCTGCGGTGCATTTTGCCCTCTTGGTAACCCTCTTGCTTAAGCGCAACACCTACGCTTTTCATAAGAATTATCAAATCAAGCTTTAATGACCAGTTATCACAATATATTTTATCATATTTCATTTTTTTCATAAGTGAGATTTCGTCTCGCCCGTTAATCTGTGCAAGCCCGGTAAGCCCCGGCCTAAAGCGGTATACCCCATATTCAAGCCTTAACCTGTGTGCTCTCATTTCGCTTGAAATAAGAGGTCTTGGCCCTACAAAACTCATATCCCCTTTAAGAATATTCCAAAGCTGCGGCAGTTCGTCAAGACTTGTCTTTCTCAAAAACTTACCTACTTTGGTAATATACTGCTCCGGATTTTCCAAATCACCCGTTGCAACATTGGGTGTATTATTTTTCATAGTTTGAAATTTATAAATTTTAAACGGCTTGCCCTTTCTTCCACGCCTTTCGTGAGAGAAAAATACGCTGGTATTCGGTGTCAGCAAATTCGCAATGCAAATCACCAAAAACAAAGGCGACAGCACTATCAGCGCAATAAATGACACCACAATATCGAAAAGTCGTTTAAATTTGGTTGGGCCAAAATATTTTTTAAACTTCTCTTTCATTTTTTATCTTCCATTCATCACATCTACTTTTTTATTTTAAACCATATAATGTGTATAACTTTGAAGATTATACCACATATATTCTAAATATGCAATTTTTTTATAACATTTTTTATTATTGTTGCCAACTTTACATTTTTTATATATAATAACAGAAATATACATTGTGTGCAAAGCATACAGATTTTACATATAAATGCACATAATGTCAACAATTATTTTTATACAGGTGGTATTAACTATGAAAAAAACTTTAAGTATTATCCTTTGCTTAGCACTCGTAATTTTAAGCTTTACAGCTTGTTCTTCATCAAATGCATTGACGGAAGAAAATGTTACAAAAACAGTAGATACAAGCTTCGAGGCACTAAAGGAATTTGACACTGACAAGCTTCAGAAATATGTTGATTCATCAACACTTAACACTATCGCAAACTATGCGCAAAAGCAAGAGCAGTTTAAAACTCTCGGCCAAGCTATTTTTGAAAATTTAGATTATGAAATCAAAGATATTGATTTAGACAAAAAAACTGTTACAATCACGGTTAAAAACAAGGACCTTTCAGATGGTGCAAAAAAATTCGCCGAAGAAATAACAAGCGAATACAGCGGGGTGCAGCTTCTCGGCAAGCTCAATGATGTTTCATTCCTCAACACCAAATTAGCCGAACTTAAAGATTTAATTTCAAAAGCAAAAATGGAAGAAGACGGTATTGACATCACTTTAAACATTGAGCAGGGCAGTAAAAATCTTAAACTTGCATTTGACGATACGGCAGAAAACGCAGTATCGGGCGGTGCATTAAATGCAATCAAATCACTGTCTTAACAGTTGTTTTAATATATAATAATATAAATTTAAAAAAAATAGTGACAATATACCTTATTTGTGATATAATGGCGAATGGTATAAATTGTTGAGGTGTAAAATTATGGCAAATAAATTTGTTACCGCCATTTTTGGCGATTACTCTAAAAAAGAAGTAAAAAAAGTAAAAAAGACAGCAGATAAAGTTCTTGCATTAGAAGAAAAATATGCGTCAATGAGTGATAAGGAACTTACATCACAAACCGATATTCTTAAAGGCAGGCTTGCAAACGGTGAAACACTTGATGATATTTTACCTGATGCATTTGCTGTTTGCCGTGAAGGTGCGTGGCGTGTTCTCGGAATGAAGCACTTCCCGGTTCAAATCATCGGCGGTATCGTTCTTCATCAGGGCAGAATTGCCGAGATGAAAACAGGTGAAGGTAAAACACTTGTTGCTACTCTTCCGGCTTATCTTAACGCTCTCACAGGCGAGGGTGTTCATATTGTTACGGTTAACGATTATCTTGCAAAGCGTGACTCAGAGTGGATGGGTAAGCTTTATCGTTTCCTCGGCTTAAAAGTCGGCCTTATTATTCACGAAAAGTCAAATGAGCAAAGGCAGGAAGCTTACAATGCCGATATAACATACGGAACTAACAACGAAATGGGATTTGACTATCTTCGTGATAATATGGTTCAGTATAAGGAAGATAAAGTACAGCGCGGCCATGTATTCGCTATTGTCGATGAGGTTGACTCAATTCTTATTGATGAGGCTCGTACTCCGCTTATCATCAGCGGTAAGGGTGAGCAATCAACAGACCTTTATCGCCAGGCAAATGCGTTTGCAAAAACCTTAAAAATGGTTAAGGTTGCAAAAATGGACGAAAAGCAAGATACCGAATCAACATATGACGGTGACTATATTGTAGACGAAAAAGCTAAAACCGCTACTCTTACACAAGACGGTGTTAAGAAAGCAGAAGAATATTTCCATGTTGAAAACCTTATGGATATGGATAACACCACTCTTCTTCATCATATTGACCAAGCTATCAAAGCTAACGGCGTTATGAGAAGAGATATTGACTATGTTGTTGCCGACGGTCAGGTTAAAATCGTCGATGAATTCACAGGTCGTATTATGGAGGGCAGGCGTTATAACGAAGGTCTTCACCAGGCAATTGAAGCTAAAGAAGGGGTTAAGGTTGAACACGAAAGCAAAACTCTTGCTACTATCACTTTCCAAAACTACTTCCGCCTTTATAAAAAGCTTTCAGGTATGACAGGTACAGCATCAACCGAAGCACCTGAATTTTCTGAAATCTACAAACTTGATGTAGTTGAAATTCCTACAAACAAGCCGCTCGCAAGAATTGACCACCCTGATGTAATTTTCCAAACAGAGCGTGGCAAATATCATAATGTAATTGAGCAAATTAAAAAATGTCACGAAAAAGGACAGCCTGTTCTTGCCGGTACAATCAGCATTGAAAAGAGTGAAATCCTTTCAAAAATGCTTAAAAAAGAGCATATCCCGCATAATGTACTTAATGCAAAGAACCACGAGCGTGAAGCTGAAATTATCGCACAAGCAGGTAAATTCGGTGCCGTAACAATTGCTACCAATATGGCAGGCCGTGGTACAGATATTATGCTTGGCGGTAATGCCGAATATCTTGCTAAAAGCGAAATGAGAAGAATGCAGTATACAGACGAGCTCATTGCCGAAGCAACAGGCTTTGCCGAAACAGATAACGAAGAAATAATTGAAGCAAGAAAGACTTTCCAAGAGCTTGAAGCTAAATACAAAAACGAGATTCAGGAAGAGGCTGACAAAGTAAGAGAAGTCGGCGGACTCTTCATTTTAGGTACAGAGCGCCATGATTCACGCCGTATTGATAACCAGTTAAGAGGTCGTTCAGGCCGTCAGGGTGACCCAGGTGAAAGCCAATTTTTCTTATCACTTGAAGATGACCTTATGCGTTTATTCGGCGGTGAAAGAATGCAGGCTATGATGGCTCGCCTTACAGACGACGAAAATATGCCTATTGAATCAAAGATGATTACAAGAACAGTTGAATCATCACAGAAAAAGGTCGAGGGCAGAAACTTCGGCATAAGAAAGCAAACACTTCAATATGACGATGTTATGAACCGCCAAAGGCAGCTTATTTACAAGCAGAGAGACCAAGTTCTTGACGGAATTGACCTTACAGATAAAATTCTTCAAATGCTTGATACAAACATTGAAGAAAATGTAAAGAACTATTTTGCAGGTGACCACAAAGCTGACTGGAATGTTGCCGGACTTAAAGAAAAGTACAAAGGCTGGCTCACAACCGAAGATGATTTCAATGATGATATCGACATGCTTTCAGTTCAAGGTACAATTGATATGCTTCAAGACAGAGGTCATAAGCGCCTTGAAGAAAAAAGAGAGCTTCTCGGCGATGAAATGTTCCAAGACTTTGAAAGAATGGTACTTCTCAGAAATGTTGATGTACTTTGGATGGACCATATCGACGCTATGGATGACCTTAAACAAGGTATTCACCTTCGCGCTTACGCACAGCAAGACCCTGTTGTTGCTTTCCGTATGGAATCATACGATATGTTTGATGAAATGACTGCAACAATCCGTGAAAACACAGTAAGAATGATGCTTACAATTATGCCAAGGCGTCAAGAAGATGTTGAAAGAAAGGCAGTTGCAAAAGTAACAGCTACTTCATCAGGCGGTGACGATACAGTTAAAGCCACCCCTGTAAGAAAAGGAAAGAAAGTCGGACCTAACGACCCATGTCCTTGCGGAAGCGGCAAAAAGTATAAAAAATGCTGCGGTGCTCCGGGCAAATCTCAAAACTGATAAAATAAGGTGATGGATTAAAAATCCATCACCTTATTTTTTTTGCATTTTTATAATCTTAATAACTTCTTAGCGTTATTGTAGAAAACATCTTCCTGTGCTTTTTCGTCAAGTCCGCATGAAAGTACCTTTTGAATTTCAACAGTAGGATGATGAAACGGTGAGTCAATGCCGAACATTATTCTGTCTTTTCCTACGGTTTCATAAGCTTCCTTGATTTTACTGCCCATTGGCATACCACTCATTTCAAGAGTGATATTGTCATATCTCTTAGCCATTTTAATTGCAGCGTCAATATAAACTCCGTGGCCGTGGCCCATATGTATCATAGTAACTCTTACATCAGGGTATTTTTCAGCAAGAAGTGCAATGCTCCACGGAAGTGAAAAAGGCGGGTGACCGCAGTGAATAAATACAGGTACATCATATTCCCTTGCAAAATCCATTACAGGATATACAACAGGGTCATCTGCAACAAATGCATCAAAAAGAGGTTGCATTTTAATACCCATAAATCCTTCTTCGTTAATATAATGATTTAATTTCTTTTCAACATCATCAAGTGCCGGGTTAACCCAAACAAACGGAACGATTTTATCGGGATATGATTGAAAAGCATCAACTACTTCATCATTGCCTTGAAAATTTGGAGCAGTTAAAAATGTTTTTTCAATATCGTATTCATCCATTTGCTCTATCAATTTTTGCTTTGTAAATGCAACTCCTGCCCAGCCGCCGAAATTGCCGATATGTGAATGTGCATCTATTTTTTTCATTTTATTATCTCCTAAATTAACCTACCATTTTTTTAAGCTTTGCTGTGATTTTTGTTTTATCAAATACTACAATAAATACTGCGGCTACTACAATACCTACTACTGTTTGAATAGCAAGAGTAGGAAGAGAAGAAAATGCATAAGCCTTATCAAAAAGAAATATTTTAACAACTGTGTATGCAACTATCTGCCATGCACCGCCGAGAATTGAACCTACAACATAGCCTACAATTCTGTTATTTTTAATTACTTTTTCCATAATAAGCGCACAGATAAGTGCCATAAAAAATTTGATAATAAATGTCGGCGCTACCCAAGCTGAATATCCACCGATAAGGTCTGCAAGCCCTGCACCGATACCTGCTGCCAAAGGAGCTTTTTTATAGCCAAGAAATACGATAGCAAGGAAAATCATACTATCCCCAATGTGTGTGTAACCGTTTACAAACGGAATTTTAAATGTGTAAGTAAATACAAATACCAATGCTGCCATAACTGCCGTAAAAGTTATTGACCTTACATTGATTCGAGCATTTTTTGTGTTTTCTTTCATATGCTCACCTCCTGCTAAAAAGAATATCATTATACTGTGTACTTTTCAATCAACAATTTTAGTTATTTTTTAGTATACAGTTTATGCTATATATTTATAATTTAATACCATATTATATAGGCGCAAATCACACTTGAAATTGTTATGAAAATATATACAAAATAAGAAAATTTTGAGAAATTCGAAAAAAAGTATTGACAACTCGAAAAAAAGGTAATACTATTATAACAGAGTTAGCACTCGGGTATATAGAGTGCTAACGATATGATAAAGAGGTGGAAAGGATGATAAGTGAAAGGCGACACGCAATACTCGGTTTGATTATAGAGCATTATTTGCGTACCGGCGAACCAATCGGTTCTAAAACATTATGTCAGCTTCTTCCCTACTCAATATCAAGCGCCACTATCAGAAACGAAATGGCTTATTTGACGCAATTAGGTTTTCTTGAGCAAAGGCACACAAGCGGCGGAAGAGTACCGAGCAAAGCTTCTTACAGATATTATGTTGATAATATTATGCAGGAAAAGCCGATAAGCAAATATGAAACAGATAAGATTAACGAAGCCCTTTCTGTAAACTCAGGTGACCCTGAAAGGCTTTTGGCAGACGCTTGCAAGCTTTTGGAGGAATATTCACACTGCGCAGCTTTTTGCGCAACACTTGAAGACCCATATGATTGCATACAAGGTGTTGATTTAATTCCGGCAGGCAATCAAAAAGCAATGCTTGTAATGTTAACTGTCGGCAGTAAAATTAAATCTTCGCTAATCAATATGCCTTGCGCACTTGATGAAGATTTCAGAAAGAAATTTTATGAGGTTTCGGCTAAATTTTTAACAGGCACACCGCTTACAAATGTTAATTTAGCGCTTATTCAAAGCGCAGTCGGCGTGGCAGGCGAAAGGATATTTGATATGCTTCCCGCCCTCTCATCGCTTTGTGCGCTGTGTAATGAAGCATCGCACAGTAAATTAACACTTGAAGGTGAAACAAATTTACTTTCACACAGTGAGCTTGGTTCTGATCTTTACAAGATTCTCGGTTTATTAACAGAGAAAAAGCAATTGATGGAGCTGTCAAAAAGCTTTGCAAATTCAAACAGCAAGCAGCTTTTGCTGATAGGTGATGAAAACCCTATATATGAAATGAAAAACACATCCACAGTAATTGCAAAATATAATTACGAAGGCGGGCAAAAAGCTGTTTTAGGTGTTATCGGCTCAATGCGAATTGATTATGAAAGCATATTGCCGAGAATAAATTATATAATCAACACAGTTGATACACTTCTTTCAAAGAAAGGGGCATAAAATATGAGTAAAAAGAAAAATAACGAAGAAAAAGAAGTAAAAACACAGGCAGAAAAACAAGAGGAAAAAGAAACTGAAGCTACCGATAAGGCAGAAAAAAACGCAGAAGAAAATCCGCTTGAAAAAGAACTTAAAGATACAAAAGAGCAGCTTTTAAGAGTAACTGCCGAATATTCAAACTTCCGCAAACGCAGTGAAAAAGAAAAAAATGAAAGCTTTGCTTTCGCTACAATTAAAGCTGTGTCGGAAATTCTTGCCACTGTTGATAACCTTGAAAGAGCAATTGCAAGTGAGCAGGAAGATTACGAAGGACTTAAAAAGGGTGTTCAGATGACCTATGATGGTCTTATGGCATCACTTGAAAAATTAGGTGTTACAGCCTATGGAGAACAAGGTGAGCAGTTTGACCCAAATCTTCATCACGCAGTAATGCATATTGATGATGATTCGCTTGATGCAAATGTAATCACAGATGTATTCCAAAAAGGCTATAAATATAATGACAAAGTTGTAAGACCTGCAATGGTTAAAACAGCAAACTAATAATACAAATTCAGGAGGAAAAAGATTATGGCAAAGATTATAGGTATTGATTTAGGTACAACAAACAGTTGCGTAAGTGTTATTGAAGGCGGTGAGCCGGTAGTAATTCCTAACGCAGAAGGTGCAAGAACAACTCCGTCAGTAGTTGCATTCTCAAAAGACGGTGAAAGAATGGTAGGTAATGTTGCAAAGCGTCAGGCTATCACAAACCCTGAAAAAACCATTTCTTCAATTAAAAGACATATGGGTTCAGACTACAAGGTAAACATTGACGGTAAGGCTTATACCCCACAGGAAATCAGTGCAATTATTTTGCAGAAATTAAAAGCAGACGCAGAAGCTTATCTCGGCGAAAAAGTAACAGAAGCAGTTATCACAGTTCCTGCTTACTTTACAGACTCACAGCGTCAGGCTACAAAGGATGCAGGTAAAATTGCAGGCCTTGATGTTAAGAGAATTATCAACGAGCCTACTGCTGCCGCACTTGCTTTTGGTATTGATAAAGAAGATGACCAAAAAGTAATGGTATATGACCTTGGCGGCGGTACATTCGATGTATCTATCATTGAAATGGGCGATGGTGTTCAGGAAGTTCTTGCAACAGCAGGTAACAACCACCTTGGCGGTGATGACTTTGATAAGAAAATTATGGACTACATTGTAGCTCAATTTAAAAACGAAACAGGTATTGACCTTTCAAACGATAAAATGGCTATGCAGAGAGTTAAGGAAGCTGCCGAAAAAGCAAAGATTGACCTTTCAGGTATGACAACAGCTCAGATTTCACTTCCTTTCATCACAGCAGATGCAACAGGCCCTAAGCACCTTGAAACAACTCTTACAAGAGCTAAATTCAACGAAATGACAGCTGACCTTGTTGAAGCAACAATGGGTCCTGTTCGCCAAGCAATGCAAGATTCAGGCCTTTCAATGAACGATATTGACAAGATTTTGCTTGTCGGCGGTTCAACAAGAATTCCTGCAGTACAGGAAGCTATTCAAAAATTCAGCGATAAAGAACCATTCAAGGGTATCAACCCTGATGAATGTGTTGCTATGGGTGCTGCCCTTCAGGGCGGTGTACTCGGCGGCGATGTTAAAGGACTTCTTCTTCTTGATGTTACCCCGCTTTCACTTGGTATTGAAACTATGGGCGGTGTAAACACAGTAATTATTGAAAGAAACACTACTATCCCAACAAAGAAGAGCCAGATTTTCTCAACTGCCGCAGATAACCAAACTTCTGTTGAAGTTCATGTACTTCAGGGTGAAAGAGAATTTGCTAAAGATAATAAAACTCTCGGTATGTTCCACCTTGACGGCATTCTTCCTGCAAGAAGAGGTGTGCCTCAAATCGAAGTAACATTTGATATTGATGCTAACGGTATTGTTCATGTTTCAGCTAAAGACCTTGGCACAGGCAAGCAACAGGAAATTTCTATCACCGCTTCATCTAACATGAGCAAGGAAGATATTGATAAAGCTGTAAAGGAAGCAGAACAATTTGCTGAAGAAGATAAGAAGAAGAGAGAATCAGTTGATCTTCGTAACAACGCTGACCAAATGGTTTACCAAACTGAAAAGCTTATCAGCGAAGACGGTGATAAATTCTCAGCAGATGATAAATCAGCACTTCAAACAAAGGTTGATGCATTGAAAGAAGCACTTAAGGGTGATAATGAAGATGCAATCAAATCAGCACAGGAAGACCTTCAAAACAAGTTTTATGAAGTTTCACAAAAACTTTATGAAGCTGCACAGCAGGCACAGGGCGGCGCACAGGCAGGCCCACAGGGTGCAGGATATGACCCAAATGCACAGGCACAAGGCGGCGGTCAGGAATATACTGACGCTGACTATACCGAAGTTGATGACAACTAAGTCTTGACATCATAATAAATTATTATATAATACCTAAGAGGCTGTCTTATATTAGACAGCTCTCTTTTGGTAAATGAACATAAAAGAAAGGGTTAAAGTATATGCCTGAAGATAAAAGAGATTATTACGAAGTGCTTGGCGTAAGCAAAAACGCAAGTGACGACGAAATCAAAAAAGCATACAGAAAAACGGCAAAGAAATACCACCCTGACTTAAACCCGGATAATCCTAAGGCTGAAGCCAAGTTTAAAGAATGTAACGAAGCTTACGAAGTTCTTTCAGACCCACAGAAAAAAGCACGCTATGACCAATTCGGCTTTGCCGGTGTTGACCCTAACTACGGTGCAGGCCAGGGCGGCGGCTTCGGCGGTGGATTTGGCGGCGGTTTTGACGGCGATATTGATTTAGGTGACATTTTTTCATCATTCTTCGGCGGCGGCTTTGGCGGCAGCTCGCGAAATCCTAATGCCCCGTCAAGAGGTCGTGACATACAGGCATCAGTCACTCTTACATTTGAAGAAGCTGCAAAAGGCTGCAAAAAGACTATTGAAGTTATGCGTGTTATGGACTGCAGCGAATGTGGCGGCACAGGTGCGGCAAAAGGCACAACCCCTACCGTATGCCCTGAATGTCACGGTTCAGGTGTGCAAACAGTTTCACAGCGTACACCGCTTGGTGTAATGAGTACACAGCGTACCTGCTCACGCTGCGGCGGTACAGGTAAAATAATCAATACGCCTTGCCAGAAATGTAACGGAAAGGGTAAAGTCAGAACCAGAAAGAAAATTGAAGTCAATATACCTGCCGGTATTGATAATAACCAAATAGTTAATGTGCGCGGCTTTGGTAACGCAGGTTCTAACGGTGGCCCATCAGGTGACCTTAAAGTTATTATCAGCATTAAAAAGCACGCATATTTTAAGCGTGACGGTTATGATGTATGGTTTGATAAGCACATTTCCATTGTTGAAGCAACACTTGGTGCAGAGGTTGAAATACCTACTCTTGAAGGAAATGTCAAGTTGAACATTCCATCCGGTACACAACCGGGCGAAGTCTTTACACTTAAAGGCAATAAAGGTATCTCCCGCTTAAATGGCATGGGCAAAGGTGATGAACATGTAAGGATAATTGTTGATATTCCTAAAAATGTTACATCCGAACAAAAGCAACTATTAAAAGAATTTGACAAAACCTATGTTCCGCCGAAAAACAGCGGAAAAGAAGGCTTTTTTGATAAATTTAAAAAGAAATAAAAAATAGCCGAGAATTTTATCTCGGCTATTTTTTTATTGACAAATTATGATTATTGTGCTAATCTGATTATGGTTAGTTAATGCTAACCTGTGGAGGTGTGTTTGTATGATTAAAACTACAATAGGAATAGATGGTATGATGTGTGGAATGTGCGAATCACACATCAATGATGTAATAAGGCGCGAATTTAAAGTTAAAAAAGTAAGTTCATCGCACACAAAAGGAATTGCCGAAATTATAAGCGAAAATGAAATAGATGAAGAAAAAATAAAAAAAGCAATCGCTGATACCGGCTATGATGTTACAAGCTTTAAATCAGAGCCTTATGAAAAAAAGAAAGGTATTTTTTCTTTCCTTTCAAAATAATGATATAAAAAAGAAGTTCAGTCTTTTGACTGAACTTCTTTTTATGTTACTTCTATATTTTCAAAAACGCTCTTTTTAATTTCTATTACTTTAATTCGTCCATCTTATGAAAGCTTTGAAATTACCTCGTCGCGATTTAATTTGCACTTTCTTGCGTTTTCATTATGAGGAACTGCACGAAGAATTTTACCGTCATAACGGGATACAAGATAATCACACTTATTTCCGTCAATATCAAGTGACTCAAGCGAATATTTTTCTGCAAGAGGTACTTGCTTTTTAAGATTTGACTTTTCTGTAAGCGCACCAGTCGGGCAAAGGCTTACGCAAAGACCACAGTTGGTACACTTTGTTTGGTCAAGTGGGAGTGCAAAAGCAGGTGTAACACTTGTTTTGAAGCCACGGCCCAAAAGTCCGAGTACACTGAGTTCTTCAACCTCACGGCAAGAACGAACACAAAGGCCGCAAAGAATACATTTAGCAGTATTTCTTTCAATAAACGAATTTGCATCCTTGGTATATTTTTGTGGCATTTCACCTGCAAAACGCTCCGGATGAATATCATACCTCTGCGCAACATTCAAAAGCTTGCACTTGAAATATTCGCGGCATCCGCATTCAAGGCATCTTTCAGCTTCCTTTTGTGCCTGCGAAACAGTAAGGCCGAGTGAAACTTCATCAAAGCAAGCCTTTCTCTTTTCGGCAGGTAAAACTTCGGCAACTATCTGTGCCTCTTTAGTTTTGCCTGAAAAATCAATTTTATCCTCATCACGCTTGCTGACATAAGGCTCTGTAAAATCAAGCTTTTCGCCCTTTAAATATGCGTCAACAACTTTTACGCACTTGTCAGCTTCGCCGATTGCGGCAATAGCAATTGATGCACCTTTGTTTGTAGCATCACCGATTGCAAATACACCGTCAAGATTTGTAAGAAATGTATCTTCATCAGCAGATATTGTTCCTCTTTGTGTAAGTTCAACAGTATCTTTAAAATCATCCGAGTCGAGCTTCTGACCGATTGCCATAATCACACTGTCAAGTTCAAGATATTCCGTCTTACCCTCAATTGCAACCGGGCGTCTTCTGCCTGATGCGTCAGGCTCACCGAGTTCCATAAGCTGAAGTGTCATACCGCTTACTTTTCCGTTTTGTGAGTGAATTTCAAGCGGATTTGTGAGGAATTTATATGTAACTCCCTCTTCCTTTGATTCCTTAATTTCAATTTCTTCGGCAGGCATTTCCTTTTCGGTTCTTCTGTAAATTACATAAACTTCTTTTGCGCCGAGGCGAACAGCAGTTCTGCAAGCGTCCATAGCAGTGTTACCGCCGCCGCAAACAGCAACTTTTTCGCCTATTTCAACAGCCTTACCCTGAATAACACTTCTAAGAAAATCTATACCGCCGTATACACCTTGTGTATCTTCACCCTTAACTCTCATCGGGGTGGATTTCCAAGCACCCGGAGCAAGAATAACCGCGTCATTCACACTCTTAAGATTTTCAATAGTAATATCACGGCCAAGCTTAACATTGTTGCAAAAGCGAACACCTGTTTTTTCAATAATCTTGATTTCACTGTCAAGAACTTCCTTTGGCAAACGGTATTGCGGAATACCATATCTGAGCATACCGCCCATTTTATCCATCATATCAAAAACAGTTACTTCGTGGCCAAGCTGTGCAAGGTAATATGCAGCAGTAAGTCCTGCAGGTCCGCCACCTACGATTGCAACCTTTTTGCCTGTTTTCTCTGCTGTTTTGGGAATGTAGCTGTCACCTTTTAAATCAAGGTCGGCAGCAAAGCTCTTAAGCTGAACTATATTTATAGGTTCATCTACTTTTCCTCTTCTGCATGCCTTTTCGCAAGGGTGCGGGCATACTCTGCCGATAGATGCAGGAAGCGGAATTTTATTTTTAATAAGCTTTAATGCCGAGTCAAATTCACCGTTTGCAATAAGACCTACATAACCCTGGCAATCTGTATTTGCAGGGCAGGCAAGCTGGCATGGTGCAATGCAGTCGCCGTCATGGGCAGACATTAAAAGCTCCATAGCAATTTTTCTTGATTTAATAACTCTTTCACTTTCGGTATTGATTACCATTCCATCACTTACTTTTGCCGAGCAAGAACGGAGAAGCTTCGGTATACCCTCGGCCTCTACAACACAAAGTCCGCAAGCACCGTAAACTTCAACTGCTTCATCATAGCAAAGGGTAGGAATATAAATTCCGTTTTGCCTTGCCGCTTCAAGAATGGTACTGCCGGCAGGAGCAGTAATTTCCTTACCGTTAATAGTTAATTTTACATTTTCCATTTTATCTGCTCCCTCCTTACTTTCTTACTACTGCGCCAAAGCGACATGTAGCAATGCATTTACCGCATTTAATACATTTGTTTACATCAATTGTGTGTGCCGATTTAACTTCGCCGGAAATTGCATTTACAGGGCAATTTCTTGCGCAAAGTGTACAGCCTTTACATTTATCTTTATCAATAGAATATTCAATAAGTGATGAACATTCGCCCGCAGGGCATTTCTTTTCGTTAATATGTGCTTCATATTCATTACGGAAATATTTAATAGTAGTTAATACAGGGTTTGGCGCAGTTTGGCCCAAGCCGCAAAGCGCACCGTCTTTAATTCCGTAGCAAAGCTCTTCAAGAAGCTCAACATCACCGTCTTGCCCCTCACCGTTTGTAATTCTTGTAAGAATTTCAAGCATTCTCTTTGTACCGATACGGCAGTGAATACATTTACCGCAACTTTCCTTTGCAGTAAAATCAAGGAAGAATTTAGCCATACCGACCATACATGTACCTTCATCCATTACAACCATACCGCCTGAACCCATAATTGCACCTGTTGCACCGAGTGCCTTGTAATCAATTACGGTATCAATAAGTTCGGCAGGAATACAACCGCCCGACGGGCCGCCCATCTGCACAGCTTTAAATGCCTTATCACCCTTCATTCCGCCGCCAATATCAAATATAACATCGCGAAGAGTTTTACCCATAGGAATTTCAACAAGTCCGCTTCTTTTAACTTTACCTGTTACAGCAAATACTTTTGTACCCTTTGAACCTTCTGTACCCATACTTGCAAAAGCTTCGCCGCCGTTATTTATAATCCAGCTTACATTTGCAAATGTTTCAACATTGTTGATGTTAGACGGTTTTCTCCAATAACCGCTTTGTGCCGGAAACGGAGGTTTTAACCTTGGCATACCCCTGTGACCTTCAAGTGATTCAATAAGTGCTGTTTCCTCACCGCAAACAAATGCGCCTGCACCTGCTTTAATGGTCATTTTACAGCTGAAATCTGTACCGAGAATGTTATCACCCAAATAGCCTGCTTCGGTTGCCTGCTCAATAGCTCTTTCAAGCCTTTTAATAGCAAGCGGATATTCGGCTCTGACATATACTACCGCATTTTTTGCACCGATTGCATATGCACCGATAAGCATACCCTCAATAAGAGTATGCGGGTCAGATTCAATTACAGCCCTGTCCATAAATGCACCCGGGTCACCCTCATCCGCATTGCAAATAAGGTATTTTTCTTCACCGTCACTCTGCCTTGCCGCATTCCACTTGAACCAAGTCGGGAAGCCTGCACCGCCGCGGCCTGCAAGACCTGATGTTTTAATAACTTCAATAACATCTTCCGGTGTCATTTCATTGAGAACTTTTTTAATAGCAGTATAGCCGTCAGCCTGAATAAAATCTTCAATTTCATCAGGATTTATAATACCGCAACGGCGAAGAGCAATACGAGTTTGCTTATTTAAAAATTCTTTATCTTCATCAGATACAAGAAGCGGGGCAATTGCATTTTCATCCCCTGTTTTAGCATATTCTGCAATTTTCTTTGCATCATTTTCTGTTACACGAACAAGGCGTTTTACTTCCTTTCCGTCTTCATAAATATCAACAATCGGTTCAAGGTAGCACATACCTATACAACCTGCAATGGTAAGCATGGCACCGTTCAAATCTTCCTTTAATAATGCCTGCCTTACTTTTTCAGCGCCTGCTGCAATACCGCAAGAACCTTCGCCTACAACAATTTTCATCATTCTGCCTCCCTCAATTCTTTAAGTATTTTCTTTGTTTTTTCAGGAGTGAGTGAGCCGTATGTATTCTCGTTAATCATCATAACCGGTGAAAGAGAACAACATCCAAGGCAGGCAACACACTTAAGTGAAAATAATCCGTCTTCAGTGGTTTCCCCGTCTTCAATTCCAAGTTCATCCTTAATTGTTTGCAATATAAGTTCACTTGAATTAACATGGCAGGCAGTACCTTGGCAAAGCATAATAAGATACTTTCCCACAGGTGTCAGGCGAAATTGGGTATAAAATGTTGCAACGCCCATAATTTCACTTTCTGCAATGCCTGTCCTTTCACTTATATAAATAATAGCTTCTTTCGGCAAATAGCCGTAAGTTTCCTGAGTTTTTTGTAATATGGTAATCAGTGAGCCTTTAACCTTAGCAAGTTCATCAAGAACTCCCTCTATTTGCTTGAGGTCAATCTTCTGTTCCACAAAAACACCTCCGTAAGTTAATATAAGCCGACAAAAAGCGGCAAAATTTTCAGTTTAAAGATTAAACAGTAATATAATACCGTATTATATCAAATCTTGCAAGTTTATATTAAAAATTAAATATTTATTTAATATATTGTTAATTTGTGCTAATTATAAGGCATATTTTTCAACTGCTTTTGCAACTCCGTCTTCACCGTTGGAGCTTGTAATAAACTTTGCGTGGCTTTTACATTCATCCGTACCGTTTTCCATAGCAAATGAATATTTTGCAAAATCAAGCATCGGGCAATCATTTTCCGCATCACCGAAAGCCATTACTTCATCTGCCCCAATACCCATATTTTTGCATATTCCCAAAACAGCACTGCCTTTATTCGCAGTCGGTGATGTAGCTTCAACCGTACCCGGTAAGCTTGAGCATACATCAAGCCCGAATTCTTTAAGCTTTGCACTTATGTTTTCAAGCTTTTTTTCATACACACCGTAAAATGTTATCTTTTCTATTCCTTTTCCGTCTTTTGCCATAAAATCCAAAAGTGATTCATACCCGTCCATTGTTTTGGTGGCTTCATCAATAAATTTTTGCGGCAAATTCATATTTTGAAAAAGGCTTTCCGTTTTGAGCTGATAGCAGGTTCTTCCATTTGCATAAATTTCAAAAAATACTTTTTCGCCCAAAAAATACTTCACTATTTCTTTGGCTTTTTCATACGGTATAAGATCGGCGTGAATAATTTTTTCTTCATTTTTGTCATACACGCACGCACCATTTGAATAAATAATATAATCAACAAAAGGTACTTGGCTGATAACATTATCAATCAGCACCATAGATCTGCCTGTGGCCACTGCAAGCCTTATGCCTTTATCGTGTGATGATTTGAGCGCATCATAAGTTCTTTTAGTTACTGTTAAATGGTCAGGTGCCATAAGTGTACCGTCAAGGTCGGTAGCAATAAGTTTAATGCTCATTTTTATCTCCTAATAATATAAAAATTATTCTTACTGCATTATAGCATCAAACTCAATATTTTTCTATACTGTATTTTATACAAAGACTATACACCAAAGCACAAAAAAATTGTGTACCAAGCATCAAAACAGCCCACATTTCATCAAATTCAAAGCAGGCAATTTTATCACTGTTATTATAAATTTCAAAGCCTTTGAAAATATTGATTTTTACATCTAAATTTACAAAATCCACCCTCTTCGTTATAACTTCAAAAAGCCTTTTAATCTTAATCTTCATTTTTATAATTCTTATGATTTTATTTATCAAACCTTTCATCATATAATTTTATGCGACGATGTTTTTTAAAATGCAAATATGTATACTATGTATAAATATTATATTATTTCACTTCTATTTGGCATTTTTATACTCGATTTTAACTTCTTATATGAATTTTGTGTATGCTTATACATTTTTGTTTGACAATGTGTATCATAACTGCTATAATACTTCTTGTGTCAAAGGCGGCACATTCAGAGTTTAATTTCAATATTTTGGTATTACACTCTGTTTTTTTACATAAAACTATATTATAACTATGGAGGTTTCAGCAATGAAGTATTCAGAGAGGGTACTCGAAGAGTTAAAGAAAACCAATCCTTATCAGCCTGAATTTATCCAGGCTGCAACAGAAGTTCTTGAATCATTATCACCTGTTGTTGATAATGACCCAAGATATGAAAAAGCAGGTCTTCTCGAAAGACTTGTTGAGCCGGAAAGAACAATTATGTTTCGTATTCCTTGGGTTGATGATAACGGCGAAGTTCATGTAAACCGCGGTTACCGTGTTCAGTTCAACTCTGCTATCGGCCCATACAAGGGCGGTTTAAGGCTTCATCCGAGCGTTAACCTTTCAATCATTAAGTTTTTAGGTTTTGAGCAGATTTTCAAAAACAGCCTTACAGGCCTTCCAATCGGCGGTGCCAAGGGTGGTTCTGACTTTGACCCTAAGGGTAAGAGCGATATGGAAATTATGCGTTTCTGCCAGGCATTTATGAATGAACTTTACAAATATGTCGGCGCTGACGAAGACGTTCCTGCAGGTGATATCGGTACAGGCGCTCGTGAAGTAGGTTATCTTTACGGTCAGTACAAAAAACTTACTAACAGAAGTGAGGGTGTTCTCACAGGTAAGGGATTAAGCTTCGGCGGTTCACTTGCAAGAACCGAAGCTACCGGTTACGGCCTTGTTTATATTACAGAGGAACTCTTAAAAGACCACGGCAAAAATATTAAGGATGCAAGAATTGCTGTTTCAGGTTCAGGTAATGTTGCAATCTATGCAATTGAAAAAGCCGAGCAGCTTGGTGCAAAAGTAATTTCTTGCTCTGATTCATCAGGCTATATCATTGATGAAAACGGTATTGATGTTAAAGCTCTTAAGCAAATCAAGGAAGTTGAAAGAAAGAGAGTTAAAGAATACCTTAAATACCACCCTGAAGCAACTTACGGTGAAGGTTCGGTTTGGGATAATGTTATTTGCGATGTTGCCCTTCCTTGTGCAACTCAAAATGAAATCAACAAAGCAGAAGCTCAAAGGCTTGCAGATTCAGGCTGCTATGCAGTTTGCGAAGGTGCAAATATGCCTACTAATGCCGAAGCTACCGAAGTATTCCTTCAAAGGGATATTCTTTTCATTCCTGGCAAGGCTTCAAATGCAGGCGGTGTTGCAACTTCTGCTCTTGAAATGGGTCAAAACTCAATTCGTTCAAGCTGGACATTTGATGAAGTAGACGCAAAGCTTAAAGGAATTATGATTAACATTTATTATCATATGAAAGAAGCTTGCGAGCAATTTGACGCAAAGGATAACTTTGTTGTAGGTGCAAATATTGCCGGCTTTATGAAAGTTGCAGACGCAATGATGGCTCAAGGTATTGTATAATAAATTATATCTTAAAGCACGGGCTTATGCCCGTGCTTATTTTTTTGCAAATTTGTAATTGACAAAAGGGAAACTTTATGTTAAACTATCAATAGTTAGTTTTAGCTAACTTACTTGTGGCGGCGAAAGTCGTCTTTATTTTGAAACCCAAGTTAGTTTAATCTAACTTTTTTAGTAAAGGAGTAATATTATGGTAATAAGCGAATCGGTAGAGGATTATTTGGAATCAATCCTCGTTTTGCAAGAAAAAAACGGATATGTAAGAAGTGTTGATATTGCAAATCATCTTGAAATATCAAAAGCAAGCGTATCAATTGCAATGAAAAACCTTAAAGAAAATAAATTTGTAAAATTCGCGGATAACCACGAAATCAAATTAACACCCACAGGGCTTGAAATTGCAAAAAGCGTATATGAAAAGCACCTTATGTTCAGTGAATTTTTTTACAAACTCGGTGTACCTAAAGATATTGCAACACGAGATGCCTGCAAAATTGAACATGCAGTATCCAAAACTACATTTAATGCAATAAAATCATTCGTTCAAAAGCATAGCTGCGAATTAAACAGCAACAATGAATAATTAAAGAAAGCAGTTCAAATAATGATAGAAGAATACTTAATCGGCCACTGTTCACCCACACTTGCATCATTAAAGACAGCTAATTTGATGAACATTCCGTTTGACTCAATTGAAAATTTAGAAAATTCCGTCTTTCAAACTAACGAAAAACTGAAAAACAAAGGTGTAAAACTGCTGATATTAAAAAAGTGCAGTAACACTGCCCTTGTATATGCATACAGAAAAGACAAATTGCAAAATGATTTAAACAAAAACAAGGTAGATGAGTTTTTAAAATTTTACGGATATGAATCAAATGATGCCGATTACTGCATATCAAAGCTTAAATCGCGCTTGAAAAACAGTGCTTCATTTCCGCACGAAATCGGTATTTTTCTCGGGTATCCGCTTTGCGATGTAATAGGATTTATTGAAAACGCAGGGCAAAACAGCATATGTTCAGGCTGCTGGAAAGTATATTGCAATGAATGCGAAGCAATAAAAACATTTAAAAAATTTGAAAAATGCAAAAGAATCTATCAAAAATTATGGTTACAAGGTCGCAGCATTGTAAAACTCACTGTTACGACATAATATATAAAAACAGAAAGGAGCATTATGAGTAAAACAGCTATTGTATATTGGAGCGGTACGGGCAACACCGAAGCGCTTGCAAATAAAATTTACGAAAGTGCAAAAAGCCTTGGCAAAGATGTGCAAATTTTCACAGCAGGAGAATTTTCAGAAGATAAAGTTGGTGAATTTGATACCGTAATTTACGGTTGCCCGTCAATGGGATGTGAACAGCTTGAAGATTTTGAATTTGAACCTATGTTTGAAAGATGCAAGCCAAAGCTGAAAGATAAAAGCATTGCCCTGTTCGGCTCTTACGGCTGGGGCGGCGGTGAATGGATGCGCCAATGGGAAGATGATTGCAGAAATATAGGTGCAAACCTTATTTTTGAAAGCATAATTTGCAACGACGCACCCGACGACGAAGCCTTGTCAAAATGTGAAGAACTCGCAAAAACATTATAAAAGTATAAAAACGCAACGATTGAATTTAATCGTTGCGTTTTATCTTTTTGCACATATATATTGCTATCAAAAGCACTATCGGGAAAATCGTTCCTGCAAAAAATCCTATTTTCATATTATCATTAAATCTATTTGAAATAAAGCCGACTAGCCCCGGCCCTGCTGTACAGCCCAAATCACCGCCGAGCGCAAGCAGTGCAAAAAGTGCAGTGCCTCCCCTTTTGATTGATGCCGAAGCTTTGCTGAAAGAACCCGGCCACATAATTCCTACCGAAAGTCCGCATACAGCACAGCCTATTAAGCTGACTGCATTATTCGGCACAAGGCTGATTATAAGATATGACGCAGCGCATAAAACCGCACTTATATTCATAAATTTATCAAGCTCAATTTTATCACCGAATTTTCCGTAAAATGCTCTTGATATACCCATAAGGCAGGCAAATGCCATAGGCCCTGCAAGGTCACCTACCGTCTTGCTTACACCAAGTCCTTTTTCTGCAAAAGCAGATGCCCACTGGCTTACACCCTGCTCACTTGCACCGGCACATACCATCATTACAAATAATATCCAAAATAATTTGTTTTTACAAAGTTCAAGTATGCTCATTCCCGTTTCACCCTCTTCATTAAGAGAAGCAAAAGGTGCTTTCATAAAAACAAATGCATTTATTATAGGTACAACGGACCATAAAACAGCAAGTATTTTCCAATTACCTATATTAAAAATCGAAAAAAACAATGTTGAAATTAAAACTACACCCATTTGCCCCCAGCAGTAAAAGGAATGAAGAAGGCTCATTGCTTTTTCCTTATTATCAGTCGGGCATGCTTCAACAACAGGGCTTACAAGCACTTCAAGAAGCCCACCGCCCACTGCATAAATCATTACAGCCAAAAGCAAGCCTACAAATGAATTGCTTAAAATACCGGGTAAAAAAGTCAGTCCCATAAGCCCGAAAGCGCATAAAAAATGTGCAATTATCATTGATGGCTTATATCCGATTTTGTCAATAAATTTTGCTGAAACCAAATCAACAAAAAGCTGAATAAGAAAATTCACGGTTACAAGAACGGTTATTTTTGAAAGCGGAATATCAAATTCATTTTGAAAAGTTACAAAAAGCAAAGGTGCAAAATTATTAACTATTGCCTGCACTATATATGCTAAAAAACAGGCATTTACCGTTATTTTATATTTATTTTCAGTCATCCAAATAAAGCTCCAACTGTTTGTTTTTAAAGCTTTTCTTTACATCAATTATTCTTTGGTTGCTTGAACCTCTGAAAACAAGCGATATATCCTTTTTGTCTTCAATATACGGCCCATCTACAAGAACATCAATAAGTGAGAGCATTTCACTGCTTATTGGTGTAAATGCCCTTGAATTTGCCCTTTTTCCCATAATTTCTTCAAGTGTAAAACCGGTGTAGCACCAAATTGTTTTGTTCGGAAAACGCTCTTTAAACATTATAAGAAAAGGAAGTAAAACTTTTTGATTTTCCGGTTCAAACGGTTCACCGCCTAAAAGTGATAAACCGTTTATCCAATCAGGCGCGCAGGAGTCGAATATTTCCTCCATTGTTTCTTCGGTAAAAGGCTTGCCGAATGAAAAATCCCAAGTCTGCTGATTAAAGCAATTTTTGCAATGGTGCCTGCACCCCGAAACGAAAAGCGAAGTGCGCACGCCCTCACCGTTTGCAATGTCATTCTTTTTTATTTCACCGTAATTCATATGAATACCTCACATTATCAAAAAAGACCGATTAGATTTTCCAATCGGTCAATTTTTAATTATAAATGTAATACTCTTTCCTTAATTTCCTGAGTTCTGCCCTGATTCCAAAATTGAGTTCCGATATAGCCGCAAGTTCTTCTTGCAACATTCATTTTATCTTGGTCTTCATTTCCGCATTTTGGGCAACGCCAAATAAGCTTACCGTCTTCATTTTCAACTATTTGAATTTCACCGTCATATCCACAGCATTGGCAATAGTCACTCTTTGTATTAAGCTCGGCATACATAATATTATCATAAATATATTTCATAACCTGTAATACAGCAGGAATGTTATTTTGCATATTAGGCACTTCAACATAGCTGATAGCACCGCCCGGAGAAAGACGCTGGAATTCCGATTCAAATTTAAGCTTTGTAAATGCATCAATCTTTTCCGCAACATGAACATGATATGAATTGGTAATATAATTTCTGTCTGTTACACCCGGAATTTTGCCGAATCTCTTTTGCAGGCATTTAGCAAATTTATATGTTGTTGATTCAAGCGGAGTACCATAAATACTAAAGTCAATATTGGTTTCTTCTTTCCACTTTTCGCAAGCTTCATTCATATGCTCCATAACATTAAGTGCAAAAGGCTTACCTTCAGGGTCTGTATGTGATTTGCCGGTCATATATTTTGTGCATTCATAAAGGCCTGCATAACCAAGTGAAATTGTTGAATAGCCGTCATAAAGAAGCTTGTCAATCTTTTCACCCTTTTTAAGCCTTGCAAGCGCACCGTGCTGCCAAAGAATAGGCGCAGCATCACTCAATGTGCCTTTAAGCCTGTTATGGCGGCACATAAGCGCACGATAGCAAAGTTCAAGCCTTTCATCAAATATTTTCCAAAACTTTGTCATATCCCCGCCTGATGAGCAAGCAACATCAACAAGGTTAATTGTTACAACACCTTGGTTAAATCTACCGTAATACTTATGCTTTTTAGGGTCATAATTTTTAGCGTTGGCAATATTGCCGATGCCGTTTTCGGTAAATCTGTCAGGTGTTAAAAATGAGCGGCAACCCATACAGGTATATACATCACCTTTAAGGTTTTTCATTACCTTTTCGCTGATATAATCAGGTACCATTCTTTTAGCAGTGCATTTTGCAGCAAGTTCTGTTAAATAGAAATACGGTGAATTATCTGTAATATTATCATCTTCAAGAACATAAATGAGCTTCGGAAATGCAGGTGTAATCCAAACTCCGTCCTCATTTTTAACGCCTCTTATTCTTTGCTTTAATGTTTCTTCAATAATAAGCGCAAGGTCTTTCTTTTCCTGCTCGTTCTTAGCTTCGTTAAGATACATAAATACAGTTACAAAAGGAGCTTGGCCATTTGTAGTAAGAAGTGTTACAACCTGATATTGAATAGTTTGCACACCTCTTGAAACCTCGTCATGAAGCCTTTTTTCCGTGAGCTTAGCAATCTGCTCTTCGCTCATAGCAATATTAAGCTCTTCACTTTCGGCCTCAACTTCTTTTCTGATTTTTTTACGGCTTACATCTACAAAAGGTGCAAGATGTGAAAGTGAAATTGACTGGCCGCCGTACTGGCTTGATGCAACCTGAGCAATAATTTGAGTTGCAATATTGCACGCAGTTGAAAAACTATGCGGCTTTTCAATCATAGTTTCACTGATAACGGTACCGTTTTGAAGCATATCTTCAAGATTAACAAGGTCGCAGTTGTGCATATGCTGTGCAAAGTAATCCGCATCGTGAAAATGGATTAAGCCCTGCTCATGAGCATCAACAATATCCTGCGGCAAAAGAATTCTTTTAGTAATATCTTTTGATACTTCACCTGCCATATAATCACGCTGAACGGAATTTACGGTAGGGTTTTTATTGGAATTTTCCTGCTTTACTTCTTCGTTATTACATTCAATAAGAGATAAAATCTGATTATCGGTAGTATTCGCCTTTCTGATAAGAGAACGGTTGTAACGATACTTAACATAAAGCCTTGCAACATCAAATGCGCCTTGTGCCATAATTTGGTTTTCAACAATATCCTGTATTTCTTCTACCGAAAGCGCACGATTTGCTTTAGATATTTTGAACTCAACATATTCTGCAATTTCTACAATTTGGCTTTGTGTAAGTTCTTCCTTTCGGCAAGCAGCATTTGCTTTTGAAACGGCTACAACTATCTTATTCAAGTCAAAATCCACTTCAGAACCGTTTCTTTTAATGATTTTCATTTCCTGACCTCCTAATATATTACAAAAGTGTAACATACACTTTTTCGCGACTGAATCTATAATACCAAATAAGAATATGTATGTCAATAGCAAAAATCTAAAAAAACACAATATATTGTATTTTGTAACATTGCACAAAAAAATTTTACATATATGTAGTTATTGAATAATTATGCAAAATTTGTCGTTTCTACATTGATTTTAAGCCAAATTGACATATGCAAAATATTACAAAATAGCAAAAAAGAAGCCTTTTTCTCACTTGAAAAAGGCCTCAGACTGTCAATAAAGTGACTAAAATACGCCGCGTTATAATTGTCATAGACTTATATCGTATGGCAAAGGTTACTCTTGCCAAGGCAAAATCGAAATAGCATTTATACTTTTTGCACTTATATATTGTTATTTATTTATTAAACTTAGTCAAAATATTTGACGAGAGAGTATAATATTGGTATAATTATTTGATAGTTATTTTAAAATATATAAATTAAGGAGTGAACAGATTGGAAGCGGCTTTGTCATTTTTAACAGGCATACTCAGATATGTACTTCCCGTTTTAGCTGTAATTATACTTTTCACCTGCATAATATCTTTATTCAGAAACAGGCCGAGACTTCACAAATTAGCTCAGCTTGTTGACCAAAACAACGGTTCGATAATTGACATTGACAGATGGGAAACATCAATAGGAAAAAGTAAATCAAACGATATTGTTTTGCCTATGCCTAATGTTTCGCGTTTTCACGCAGTAATCGCAAAAAAGAGGAAAGAATGGGTTATAACCGATACTTTTTCAAAAACAGGAATTAAAGTTAACAGCAGAGATGTTCACGGAAGTGCTGTTATTGAAGACGGGGATATTATAACAATCGGCTCTATCCCGCTTAAATTTTTATGTGCCGAAGCGGTTTCGGCTCAATCTAAATTGCAAATGAGAAATGAGGCAAGCGAATTGAAACAGACTTCGGGAAATGTGGCTTATGCAGTTTTGGTGGATGTCAAAACTCACAGACCTATATATTTAAGAAAAAAAGATGTACTTATCGGCAGAGGGCAAGAGGCTGATATTCAAATCAACCTTGATACCGTAAGCAGTGAACACGCAAGAATTCATTTAACTTCGCGCGGCTGGGCGCTTTCTGATTTAAACAGCCATAACGGTACAAAATTAAACGGCAGATTTATAACTCAGCCACAGCTCATTTTTGATGAGGACACAATCACCTTCGGTGACAGAGTATTTGTATTTTACGAAAAATAATTAAGGAGAAACGCAATGGCAAACAAGGCTAAAAAAATTCCTCATATCAAGCCGATAAATAATTTTGCAATGCTGTTTGTTTTAAGCATTTTTCAACTTATCACCGGTTTTGAAGCCGCAAGTGTGCATGAGGATTTTTCAACAAAAGCAATTCTTTCCACTTTGGTGCTGATTGCACTTGAATGGGTTTATGTTACTCTGCTGTATTTTACAGTACACAGAAGAAATTTTGAACTTGAATTTATCGCATTTTTCTTGTCAGGTGTAGGGCTTACGGTTATAGGCTCCGTAAATCCCGACGCTTGCTTTAAGCAGTTAATAATTTTAGCAGTAAGCGTAGTTGCATACACTGTATTCACATTTGTTTTGGGTGATGTTGATTTATGTATGAAACTCAGAATGCCTGTGGCAATAGCAGGCATATTGCTTCTCGCAGTCAACCTTATTTTCGGAACTGAAAAGTACGGTGCAAGAAACTGGATAAGCATAGGTTCATTTACTATGCAACCTTCGGAATTCGTTAAAGTAGCATTTATTTTCGTAGGTGCGGCAACACTTGAAAAAATACAAACATCAAAAAATATCATTCGTTTCATTATATTTTCAATTGTATGCGTTGGTGCGTTAATTTTAATGCGCGACTTTGGTGCGGCACTCATATTCTTTATCACATTTTTAATAATTGCATTTATGAACTCGGGTGATATAAAAACCGCCGGATTGGCTGTTGCAGCTGCGGGTCTCGGCGGTGCAATCGTAATCAAGTACAAGCCTTATGTAACCGCCCGCTTTTCCGTTTACCGTCACATTTGGGAGGATATTTACGGTAAAGGCTATCAGCAAACCCATATTTTAACAGGCATCGCATCAGGCGGGCTTTTGGGCCTTGGAATCGGAAACGGAAACATACGCAGATTTTTTGATAACTATCTTATCTATACCGATGATGTTTTCGGTGTAATTTGCGAAGAATGGGGATATATTTTCGCACTCGTTCTTGTTTTATCCTTTGTTGCAATTGCTGTATCGGCACTTGTTAATTCAATTGCCGCAAGAAGTACATTTTATTCAATATCGGCAGTTGCCGGCGCAGGAATGCTGCTTTTCCAATGTGCGCTTAATATTTTCGGCATAACAGATGTTTTACCTCTTACAGGCGTTACACTTCCGTTTGTAAGCCAGGGCGGTACATCACTTATGAGCTGCTGGCTTGTTTTGGCATATATCAAGGCAAGTGATGTGCGCACTTACAGCTATTTGGGAGGTGCTAAGAAGAAATGAAAATGATTACAAGAAGAGGCATTTTCCTTTGGATACTTGTTTTTGCTTTTGTTTTTGGCTTAGGCTTTATGACTTACAGCCTTTTAAGTGACGGTGACAGTTGGGTTATGCAGCCGTACAACAGCCATTTGTACCACAACGGTGAACTGATAGGCGCAGGCAAAATAACCGACAGAAACGGAAGAAGTCTTGCCGAAACAAATAACGGGAAGCGTGAATATAACGATTCATTAACCACCAGAAAAGCTACTTTGCACGCTGTCGGCGACCTTCAGGGATTTATTTCAACCGGCGTTCAAAATGTATATAAAGCAAAGCTTACCGGCTATAATTCACTTACGGGTATTTACAGTGTTATTAAAAACGGAAGCGGAAACGATATGCAGCTTACACTTGATGCAGATGCGTGCGATGTTGCATACAAAGCACTTTCAAATTACAAGGCCGGCACAGTGGGAGTTATAAATTACAAAACAGGTGAAACACTTGTTATGACTTCAACCCCAAGCTATGACCCACAAAATAAACCGAGTGATATTGATGATAATGACGCTTATTCGGGCGCATATATAAATCGACTTTTAACAGGACTTTACACACCCGGTTCAACATTTAAAATTGTTACCGCAATTTGCGCAATTGAGAATATTCCTGACATTTATGACAGAACCTTTAAATGTACAGGTGAATATGACCCCGGCAGCGGCACACCTATTGAATGTAATGCACGCCACGGTACATTGACTTTTGAGCAGGCTCTTGCAAAATCCTGCAACTCTACTTTTGCCCAAATTGCAATTGAACTTGGCCCGCAAAAACTTGCGGACACCGCAAAAGAACTCGGCTTAACTTCAAAAGTCACACTTAATAATGATATAGATTCATCAACCGGCAGATTTTTCCTTGAAAGCGGAGATGCCGATGATTATGTAGGATGGACAGGTATAGGCCAGGGTGACACACTTGTATCCCCTATCGCAATGCTGCGCCTTGTAGGTGCAATAGCAAATGACGGTACGGCAGTTTCACTCAACCTTGTTGAAAGCTTTGCAACCAAAGCGGGCAAAGCGTTGGATATTGGCTTTACCGCAAAGGAAACACCGCTTCTTTCAAGTGATGTTGCAGCTAAAATGAAAAAGCTTTTAAGAAACAATGTTAAAGAGCAATACGGTGATTATAACTACAAAGGGCTTCACCTTTGTGCAAAATCAGGTACTGCTCAAATTGATAATGTTGATTCGCACAATACTGCTTGGTTTGTAGGATTTATGGATGATGACGAACATCCGTATGCATTTGTGGTGCTTGTTGAATACGGTAATTCAGGCTCACAAACAGCAGGCCCAATTGCGAACAAAGTTTTGCAGGCACTTGTAGAAAATGATAATTAAAACAATTTAGGAAGCTTATTATATGCAAAATCAAATCGACAATAATGAAATATATAATGAAAATGAAAAAGAGCGTGCTTTTCTAATTAGTGTGGATACCGGCGATTTTGATGCTCTCGTTTCGATAAAGGAACTTGAAGAGCTTGCCGATACTGCCGGTGCCAAGGTTGTAGGCACATCTATTCAAAAAAGAAATGCCCCCGTTGCCGCAACATTTGTGGGCAAAGGCGCATTATATGAATTTGCACGCTTTTGTGAAAATATGAATGTTGATTTAATTATTGCAGATTCGGAGCTTTCACCTGTTCAAATCAGAAATCTTGAAGATGAAACAAATACAAGAGTGATTGACAGAACCACTTTGATACTCGATATTTTTGCAAAGCGCGCGCGTTCAAAAGAGGGCAAACTGCAAATCGAACTTGCCCAGCTTAAATATTCACTTCCAAGGCTTACCGGAAAAGGTACTCAACTATCGCGACTCGGCGGCGGAATAGGTACAAGAGGTCCTGGTGAAACCAAGCTTGAAAGTGACAAAAGGCATATAAGGCGCAGAATACAAAACATAAAAGCCGAGCTTGACAAAGTAAAAAGCCGCCGTGAAATGATACACGAAAGAAGAAAGAAAAACGGGGCTTTATCCGTTGCAATTGTGGGTTATACAAATGCGGGCAAATCAACTCTTATGAACAAGCTTACCGACGCCGGAGTTTTGCAGGAGGATAAGCTGTTTGCAACACTTGACCCAACAGCAAGAAAATTAAGTCTGCCAAACGGGCAAAGCATTATGCTTATTGATACCGTCGGCTTTATTTCTCGGCTTCCGCACCAGCTTGTTGACGCATTTCGTTCAACCCTTGAAGAAGCAACTTATGCCGATGTCATTTTAAATGTATGCGATGCTTCAAGTATACATTGCTACGAAAACCTTGAAGTAACACATAAAATATTAACATCACTGTTTCCCGATGAAAAAATTGATGTTCCCGTAATAACTGTTTTTAATAAATGTGACATTACGCACAGCCCGTCAACCATAGCATTTCCTTTTGCAGATGCAAAAACGAGCGTAAAAATCAGTGCAAAAACAGGCGAAGGGCTTGAAAATCTGCTTTTATCAATTCAAGAAGCTTTGCCACAAACTAAAAAAAGGCTTAAAATGCTTATACCTTTCAGCAAAGGTTCAATTATTGCTGATATTAGGCAAGACGGTGTTATTCACAGTGAAGAATACACACCTGACGGAACTTTGATTGACGCAACGGTAGACATTATATATTTAGAAAAAAACAAACATAATATTGACATAATTAACGAATAGTTTTGAAAGCTTTTTCATATTATTACTTAGGTGATACCAAGGTATACCCAATTGTATAACCTGAAAGAAAGGCTATGGGAATTTTATGAAAATGCTAACTTTAAAACTGACGCCGAAAAAAATTTTCGGAATTATTCTTTTACTTGTGGGGTTAATTGTAATATCCGTTACTTTTGTGGCTAACCGCACAGGTGAGGTGCAGAGTGTATCTGCAAGCATAAGTGCTAAAACTGACGGTGAAAGGCGCGCTTATTTAAAAAAATACGGCTTTGAACTTGCAAAAGAATGCACGCAAAAAGAAATCACCATTCCTGAAAAATGGAATGATGTATATAATGATTATAACCAAATTCAAAAAAACCAAGGATTTGACTTGACCGATTACAAAGGGCAGAAAGCAACGCTTTATACCTACACCGTAACAAATTACAAAGGTGACGGTGAATATATTGTTGCAGATATGCTTGTATCCGGCGGTGTTTTAATCGGTGGGGATATTTGCAATCCCTCGGCAAAAGACGGATTTTTAATCGGATTTAAGCAAAACACATAATAATATGGAAAGAACAGATAAGATAGTTGCAACCGCACTTCAAATTTCAAGAAAAGATGCCCTCGCTCTTATAAAAAAGGGCAGAATTTCTGCAAACGGAAAAATAATAAAAGATGCAAAAACAAAGCTTGACGAAAACAGTGCCGAGCTTTTTTTTGATGATAAGCGTATATACTATAATAAATATGTATACATAATGATGAATAAGCCAAAGGGCGTTATCTCCGCTTCAAACTCAAAAGATGAAAAAACGGTTATTGATATTTTGCCCGATGATATGAAACGCAAAAATTTATTTCCTGCCGGCAGACTTGATAAGGATACAACCGGCTTCTTACTAATCACAGATGACGGTGAACTTGCGCACTCAATATTAAGCCCGAAAAATCATATTCCGAAAACTTATATTGCGAAATTAGACAAACCTTTTGATGAAAATATAATAAAAGAATTTGAAAAAGGCATTGAATTTAAAGATGAAAAATGCCTGCCGGCAAAGCTTGAAACGGTGGACGGTGACTTTAAAATCGCAAAAGTGGTAATCAAACAGGGCATGTACCACCAAGTTAAGCGTATGTTTTCCCATTTCAAAATCACGGTACTTGAATTAAAAAGAATAAAAATGGGAGCACTGTGCCTTGATGAAAATTTAAAAGAGGGCGAATGTAAATATCTTGCAAAAGAGGATATTTCTTTACTTAGCCAAAATCAATAACTATGTATTTTATTCATTTTGACAACAATATATAGTATTCTTTGCGGAAAGTTTTTTCCATGATTTACAACTTGCACAAAAAAATGCAACTTTTTTTGTTAAAATGGTTGCAATATGATTAAACTTCTTGTATAATATCAACAAGTGGGGCATATACTTTTTGTGCAATATTTCTTTGTGCATACTGCCCAACCAAACAGAGAGG
The DNA here is from genome assembly GCA_000434995.1 of Firmicutes bacterium CAG:341. Taxonomy (GTDB): domain Bacteria; phylum Bacillota; class Clostridia; order Oscillospirales; family Acutalibacteraceae; genus Eubacterium_R. Next base: position 71,018 of record FR895335.1, read on the forward strand.
TGAATATAATGCCAAACAGATTATTCCAAGGAATAGTAAATCAAATGCGTGAAGCAATAGACAGAACAATCGGTGTTGTTGACGAAACAGGTACGGTTATTGCTTGCAGTGAACTCGGCTTAATAGGTGAAGTTCGCAAGGGTGTAGTATCATCAGGTGTATTCGGCACAACTCAAACTTGTGTTGATAATGCAACTTACACTACTTTCGATGTTCTTGTCCGCCCTGAATATGCAGTATTTGTAGACGGAACAGACGAGCTTGCTCACCACTATTCCGCACTTATTGCAGTTGCTCTTGACCAAATCAAGCAAAACAATGATGAAAAATTTGATAGGTCAAACTTTGTAAAAAATGTAATACTTGATAATATTCTGCCCGGCGATATTTATATTAAATCAAGGGAGCTTCATTTTAACAATGATGCTTCAAGGGTTGTATTTTTAATCAGGACAACCCAAGAAACAGAAATTTCTGTTTTTGATATTATTCAAAACTTCTTCCCTGATAAGAGCAAGGATTTTGTAATCAATGTTAACGAAAGTGATATTGCACTTGTTAAAGAAGTAAGACCGAATGTTGATATTAAGGACCTTGAAAAGCTTGCCCGTTCAATTAACGATACACTTTTATCTGAATTTTACTTCAATGCCGTTATCGGAATAGGCACCTGCGTAACAGGTATTAAGGAACTTGCACATTCGTTTAAAGAAGCACAGGTTGCACTTGAAGTAGGCAAAGTATTTGATACCGAAAAAACTATTATCAGCTATGAAAATCTCGGTATTGCAAGGCTTATTTATCAGCTTCCTACAACTCTTTGCGATATGTTTTTGAAAGAAGTATTCAAGCGCGGTTCAATTGAATCACTTGACCAGGAAACTCTTTTCACAATTCAAAAATTCTTTGAAAACAACCTCAATGTTTCCGAAACTTCAAGAAAACTTTTCGTTCACAGAAACACACTTGTTTACAGGCTTGAAAAAATCAAAAAACTCACAGGCCTTGACCTTAGGGAATTTGATGACGCTATCGTGTTCAAAGTAGCACTTATGGTTAATAAATATCTAGCGTCAAGCCCGGTTAAATATTAAAATCTAACTCATCAATTATAAGATTCCATATAGTTAAAAAAAACTCTCCTTCAAATTGAAGGAGAGTTTTTTTTAACTAATATCCTCTTTAAGGGCTTCAATAATATTATCACTTTTAAGCTTTCTTACCGAATAAATCATTGTTATTAAGATAAGAACGAAAACTACAATAATAACACTTAAATAAAGTTTAATATCAAAATGATACGGTATTGAGCTTTCGCCGAGCATTTTATTAAGAACCACACTTATTAAAACACTTATCGGCACACCGAAAATCACTGCTTTAAGTGCATAAAACACACTTTCAAGGCTAACCATTTTGCTGAAGCCTTTAGGTGTTGTGCCGACAGATTTCAACATTGCAAATTCTTTTCTTCTAAGTGCAATATTTGCAGAAATGGTATTGATGATATTTGCAATTGTAATAAGCGAAATAAGGGTAATAAATCCGTAAACAAATACCTGAATTATAAATATAACAGTATTCATAGTTTCAAGTGCGTCAATATTATCCGAAACATAATTGCTGCCGAAATCATTTTCATTAAGCAGCGTTGTAAGGTTTTCTGCAACTTCTTTATGCTCGTCGGTTTCAACGCACACATTCATTGAAATATCGTTTGCCTTTACTCCTTTGTTTACCACATTTATATACTGAGAATAGGGCATAATTATACCGACTACACCTGGTGCAACAAGATTGCACGGCAGGCTGTTTTTATCAAATTTAACAAGACCGCCAACCTCTATATCAAGCGGATTTCTATCGTCGCTTGCATAATCAGGATTTTGAATAATATGCTTGCCTATAATGCTGTCGTTAAACACTTTCGTTGTATCCTGCTTATGAGTAAGATTGTTAAGCAGAACGCATTTAAGACTGTCACCGTAAAAAATATTATAATCAATACCATTATTTTCACAAAGCGTATTAAACTCGCTGTCGTCAACATAGTGAATCACTGTAGAAACATACTTTTCTCCGCCGAACAGCTTTGAATAATCAGATGTATAATTTGCCAAATCTTTAATTTCGTTATTCTTAATAAACGGGCTTGACTTGCCGAGGGAAATGCTCATATCCGTTGCATCAATATAATATTTATTAACTCCCTGCATTTTATCAAGAGCATCATAAAGTTCTTTTTTATGGCCGTAAGTAATAGTTGTAGAAATCTGATAAGGAATGTTTTTTTCATATCCGCTTGCTTGAATAAACATACTGCAAAAATAATTACAGCTAATAAAAAGAACTATTGAAAGTGCTATTGAAACAGTGATAAGCCTTGATTTTTTACCGTTACGCTTAAGGTTTTTATATGCAAGCTCGCCCTCATATCCAAATATTTTTTTGATATATTTAGGAGCTTTAAGCTTTTTAGGTTTAACTTTAATTTCTTGCCTTTGGCGAATTGCGTCTATCGGAGTGATTTTTGACGCCTTTCTTGCAGGAATAAAAGCTGAAATAAAAATAGTGAATATACTTACAAGAATTATGCCTATGATTGCCCACGCAGGTACAACTGTTTTCATCTGCATATTACTGTCATTTACGCCCGCAATCATACCGGTTGAAATGATTTTATGGCCTACTAACTTCAGCGTTATGCTAATTCCCAAAATACCGGCTAAAATACCTACGGGTATTCCGATTGCGCCTAAAATTGCACCCTCGAAATACACACTCTTTCGCTTTTGCGACTTGGTTGCACCTACTGACGCGAGCATACCAAGATACCTTACCCGTTCTGAAAGCGACATACCGAAAGCATTATAAATAAGCATTACCGACGCAATTACAATAAGAATTAAAACAACTAAAACAATCGGAAGCATTGTAGCAAGAAAACCGCCCTGTCTACCTGAAAGATATGACGCAAGCACATCTTCATTAGCTTGGTAAACATCAATTTTATAATCGTTTTGAATGTCTTCTATCGTGCTGTAAGCACTGCTGTTTTGCTTAGCGAGAGTGATATACGCGCAAATATCATCGCTTTTTATTTCATCTTCGCTGATACCTCGCCATACACTGCTGTACTTTGTTGCCGGGTTTGTATGAAGAATTGCTGTTATTGTGTATTCCTTTTCATCACCTGACGGTACAAATTTTTCGTCTTTATTAAAATTACTGCCCGTAACATAGCTTCCGTCATCAAGTTGCCTTTGCCCTTGGGTTAAAACAATTTTGTCGCCAACCTTGGCATCTTTCATTCCGTTTTTATCAAGAAAATCTTTTTCTACCGCAACTTCATTTTCATTAGCCGGTACTTTACCGTCAAAGTTGCCCGTAAGTACCATTTCAAAATATGATTTATCCCCGATAATCATTTCAGCCGTGCCTCTTTTATAAGAGGTCGGATTTTTAATTTGAAACGACTTATTTTCACTGCCGTACTTTAAGCCGACTTTTGAAATTCTGCTGTCTTTTTCAACCTGCTCTATTTGACTTTGGCTAAGATGATAATAATACGCGTCCCAATTACCTGATGAAATTTTGCCTATTTCACCGAAAAGATTTAAAAATGAAGCCATTGCTACGAAAACAGCGGTAATCATTGCCACAGAAACACAAATACCAAGCGTTGTAACTACGGTTCTGCCCTTATTTTCTTTAAGATGGCGATAAGTCAGTTTATTTGCGATGTTCAACCTATCCTCACCTCATCTCCGGTGATTTTGCCATCCTCAATAGTGATTACTCTGTCTGCCGAATTTGCAATTTTTTCATCGTGAGTGATAATAATTACAGTTTGGTTAAAATCTTTATTAAATTGCCTTAAAAGAGAAATAATTTCCTTGCTGTTTTCGCTGTCAAGATTTCCGGTAGGCTCATCTGCAAGCATAAGCGCAGGGTTATTTACAAGCGCGCGCCCGATTGATACACGCTGCTGCTGGCCGCCTGAAAGCTGATTTGGCAAATGGTCAAGCCTGTTTTCAAGCCCAAGCCTTTTAACAAGAGTGGAAATCTGCTTTTCATCCGGCTTTCTTCCGTCGAGAAGAAGCGGCAAAGTCAAATTTTCCTGAACAGTTAAAATAGGAATAAGATTATAAAACTGATAAATCAAACCTATTTGCCTGCGGCGGAAAATAGCAAGTGCTGTTTCATCAAGATTTGAAATATCCGTCTGGTTAATAACAACACTGCCCTTTGTAGGCACATCTACCCCGCCGAGAATGTGAAGAAGCGTTGATTTGCCCGAACCGCTCGGCCCGATAATAGCAACGAACTCACCTTTTTCTACTGAAAACGAAACGTTATCAAGAGCCTTAACCATTGTATCGCCCTTGCCGTATGTTTTGCATAAATTTGTAACTTCAAGTATTTTCATAAGTAGTTATCTCCTTTCGATGAGTCCATAATATCAATTCAAACTTACAACCGGGTGACTTTTAAATTACAATTTTGTCACTTACCCAAATATCAGTTTGTATCGTTTTTTAATGAATCAATAATAGAATTGTTTTTAATAAGCTTTAATGAATAAATCATAGTAAGTGCTATGATAACAAATACTGCCACGCAGGCAATAAGATAAAGCCAAATATTGACTGAAAAAGGAATAGGATTATCCTTTGAAATGATAAATCCCACCACCCTGTTAATAACAAGGCTCAACGGTACACCGAAAAGCAAGCCGAATAAACCGTAAAATGCACTTTCAAGCAGTATCGTCTTTTTAAATTCTTTAGGCGTCATACCCACGCTTTTCAGCATAGCAAGTTCCTTTTTCCTGCCTGCAATCTGCGCTGTCATTGTGTTGATTATATTAAATACTGTTATTAGTGTAATAAGCAAAATGAAGCTGTAAGAAAGAAATTGAACAGCGGATATAATGCTCTTTTCCCTCATCGTCCAATAATAAATGTTATATGCGTCGCCATCGGCTTCATTTTCGGACAAATAGTCCTTAAGTTCCTTTTCAACCTTATATGGCTCGTCGGTTTCAATACCGTAATCGAAATAAAAATCGTCAACATCGTAAAGCTTATCGTATACGCTCATAGGCGCATAAAAAGCAACACCGCCCGACTCTAAATTGCAAATAGGATTATCCTTATCATATTTTATAAAATCGCAGAATTTATAAATAGATGTGCGACCGGTCTTATAAAAGAAACTAATCTGATTCCCGTCCTCGTCGAGCTTATTTTCCCTTTCGGTTTTATCAAAATCAAAGCCATATTCGCCGATAGTTTTGCCGAGTAGGTTATTATTAAAAATCGGCTCACCGTTACGGTCAATTGTGTTTATTACAATCGTCTTAATTGAACCGTCTTTATCGGGCGAATAATATTTTTTATAATCAATTCCGTTTTTCTTGCAAAGCGCATTGAAATCCTCGTCATCAAGCAAATGAGCGGTATATGTTATATCCTGCGCTGCGACAAATTTATATTTATCAACAAAAATGCTTTCATTATGAAACGACATATCATACTCACGTGAATTATCATAAGGATTTATCTCGTTTCTTGAAATCGGCGAATACCAAGCCGACCAAATCGAATAAAAACGCTTTACACTTTTATTTGTTTTCAAATAATTTCTTGCTTTTTCAAGCTGTGCCTTGCTTTCGGCACTGTATTGATACATAATCTGATAAGGAAGCTCATAATCCATGTTTGATGCCTCTTTAAATGTTTCGCAAAAATAATTACAGCTTAAAAAGAGAACTGCGCAAATACATATACAAGCAATAATCGTCCTTGATTTTCTGCCGTTGCGCCTTAAATTTTTAAACGCAATGTCGCCCTCAAATCCGAAAAGTTTAGTTATAATAAACGGAGTGCGAATTTTGCCCTTGCACTTAATCTCGTCAGTTTTTCTAATCGCATCAATTGCAGTAATTCTCGCCGCCTTTTGCACGGGCGAAATGATTGACACAAAAACAGTCAGCGCCCCCAAAATAACAATAAGGCAAAGCACCCACAGGGAAATATGGGTTGAATATTTGATATTGTCGTTATAGCCCTCCATAATCGAGGCAATTTTGGCGTTCATTGCGCTTTGCGATATAAAGGTGACTAGCAAGCCAAGCGCTATACCGAGGATTATTCCTATTCCTCCCAAGACTGCGCCCTCAAAATAGAGCGTCTTTTTCTTCTGCTTTCTTGTTGCACCGACCGAGGAGAGCATACCTAGGTATTTGATTTGCTCGCCGACAGAGAGCGCAAAAGAATTATAAATCATTGCAAATGACGAAACGAAAATTACGGCAAAAACAACAATTCCGATTGCTTCGCAATCACCTCCCTTGTTAAGGGAGGCAGTTTATACTATTGTTTTATAAAATCTCAATTCAAAAATGCTTCCCTTGCCAAGCTCGGAATTAACAATAATATCGCCTTTTTCTTTTTCAAGCACAGTCTTTGCAAGTGCCAAACCTATACCCACACTTTCGTTTGATGAATTTTCACCATGATAAAAGCGTTCAAAAATATGCGGCAAATCATTCGGCGCAATGCCACACCCGTCATCTTCAATAAAAAGGGAATTGAAAACATTTGTTTTTTCACAATAGAATTTAAGATGACCTTTTTTATCCGTATGCTCAATGCAGTTTTTGATGATATTTTCTATTGCTTCACCCGTCCAGCTTGAATCGCCGATAAAATCAAAATCTTCTGCACTGTTTATAATTTCAATCTGCTTTATATCACAGGTTACATAAAACGGTTTTAAACTTCGATTTAAAACAGATTTCATGCTCACTTTTTCGTGCTTAAATTCGGTTGTGCCTGCGTCAAGCTTTGATATTTTGAGAAGATTTGTAATAAGCCACTTCATTTTATCAAGCTGATTTTCAATAATATTTATAAATTCACCACGCTTGTCCTCGCCCTTTTCATCTTTAATCAAATCAGTCATCACCATCATTGATGTCAGCGGTGTTTTAAGCTGATGTGAAATATCTGCAAGTGAGTTTGCAAGATGAATTTTATCTTTTTTCAGTTCATCGTTTTGCGTTTTTAAAAGCGTCATAATCTTGTATAAATTATTTTTAAGAATTGACATTTCACCTTCGGTATTATCCATAATATCAAGCTCAAAATTACCCGAACACATAAGTGAAAGATAGTTGTTAAGTTCGTTAATTTTATCGTTTCTTTTTTTGATATTATAAAAATATACACCGCTTAAAAGTATACCGAGTACCAAACAGATAATACCCGCCCATTTGTTTAAAAACAAACATATCAAAGTCGATACAAGTGTAAAAATCGCACCGAATATTAAAGTCAGTTTTGCATCTTTATTCATCATTTTTCAATCACATACCCAAACCCGCGGATTGTTTTTATGAATTCGGGTTTAGCCGGGTCCTCCTCAATTTTATCTCTCAGCCTTTTTATATAAACGGTAAGTGTGTTATCCTCCACAAAATCGCCTGCTACATCCCAAATATTTTCAAGAAGCGCCGTGCGTGAAAGCACTTTTCCGCGGTTACTTAAAAGAATTAAAAGAAGCCTGTATTCCATAGCTGTTAACACAATTTCTTCACCGTTTTTATACACTTTAGCTTCATTAGTGTTTATTTTAAGATTATTTATTGTAATTATTCCGTCACTCGTTTCTTTTGAATATCGGCGCATAACACTTTTTATTCTGAGCATAAGTTCTTTAACTCTGAAAGGTTTTGAAATATAATCATCTGCACCGAGTTCAAAACCCATTATTACATTGACTTCATCATCATACGCAGTTAAAAATATTACAGGCAAATCCCCTTTTGCTTTGACTTTTTTGCAAATATCGTATCCGCTTCCGTCAGGCAAGGTTAAATCGAGAATATAAAGCGAAAATACTTTTTCATCAATGATTTTTTCTGCTTGTTTAATATTTTTTGCAAGCGTAACCTTATACCCCTCATTTTCAAGCGAGTAAGTAAGCCCTATTCCGATAGCTTCATCATCTTCAAGTAAAAATATATCCATATATATCACCTTAATAATTATTATATTTATATAATATCATATATAATATTTTTCTTCTATTACAATTTTGTAATAAAAAACTGCCTTACCATATGATAAGACAGTTTTTAAACTCTGATTATTCTTTTTCTTCAATAAATTTGCCCTTAAAATCGGGCTCGATAATCGGCAAGCCGAGCTTTTCAACCGATTCTTTAATTACTTCTCCGCCTATACTGCCAACCGGATTTCCTGTAAAAGTCATATAGTAAACAACAAGGTCTTGCAAAGTCGGGTTCATATCATTTTTAATCTTAACAGTGTTATCATCATTAAACTTAAAATTGAACTTTTTGACATGCGCTGTTTCAATAGGGCGAATCCATAAATCAAGCGTACCGTCATCATTCCAAGCAGCCTTTGAATATGTGTGATATATAACATCCCCAAGCTTGATTTTGCTTACTTCGTACTCTCCGTTTAAGCCTACATCAATAGTATTTTCATCTTCTTTTTCTTTCCAATAAAAGCGAAGCTTATCCTCATCAAAAGTCAGCATCATTTCATTGATTTCACCCGGTTTATTAAACCACATTTGTGTAATGGTAATTGAAACAACGGAAACAAATTCACTTGTTTTACATTTAATAAGTCGGTTTGATATTTTTTTCTCAAGTTCAAAATTGCGCTTGCCTTTAGGCAAATCTTCAACACGGCAATTATCAATTGTATCAAGCATTTTTTGATATTCCACTTTGTTTTCAGGCAATGTACCATAGCCGAAACATTCAGGAAAATACTTCCAAAATACTTTCATAACCTTATAGTCTTCCGCCTCACCGCAATTAAGCACAACAAGAGCGTCATATTCGGGAAACATAAAGCAACGCTGGCCGAAAAGCCCGTCGGCTCTGTAACTGTTAGGAATAGGATTTCGCCAAAATTGGTAACCGTATCCCATCATATTATCAATATATCCGTCTGATACAGAATCAACCTGCTTTCTTGTAGATTCCTTAACCCAAGTGGCAGGAATAATCTGTGTTCCGTCTTTCCACTTACCCTCGTGAATATAAGGCAAAAAGAATTTAGCAAGGTCTTCACTCTTCATATAAAGGCCCCAGCCGCCTGCATTGTTACCCTGCCCGTCAGATTCCCAAAACGGTTTTTCAATTCCGAGCGGTTCAAGAATACGGGGATAAAGGTAATCAATAACACTCATGCCCGTAATTTTTGTAATTATAGCCGAAAGCATAGATGTATTTTCACTTATGTAATTAAACTTTGTGTTCGGCGGAAGAAGAAACGGTGCATTGAGGAAATTTTGCACCCAATCCGTACCGCCCTTATCATCAAGTACGGTAATAAGCTTATCTGAATGCATAGTAAGTAACATTCTGACTGTAATCATTCTGTTAAAAGGGCGCTTGCTCATCAAATATTCAGGAAAGAATTTAACCACCCTGTCATTAAGGCTTAAAAGTCCCTCGCTCACTGCAAAGCCAACGGCAGTTGAGGTTACACTTTTACTCATTGAGTAAAGGACATGCGGTATATCCTTATTATACGGTTTAAAAAAGCCCTGCGCACACACTTTATCGTGCCTTACAACAGTAAAACTATGCAATCCTAATTTGTTTTCATTTATTTCTTCTATAAAACTTGTTATCGCACTGCTGTTTACACCTACTTCCTCCGGTGTGCAATGCTCCAAATTACAATCTTTAAGCCTTTCCATAATACACCTCTCAAATTTTCATTACTAATTTAATATACACTATTTTGCTCTGTTTTTCAACATATTGTATAAAATTTCAAATTGACATTTTAAATATTATGTATATAATTATATTTAGAATTCGATGTTTACATACCATATGAGGTATCTTCTTTATGAATAAAAGATTTAAAAGTTTTAATGTAGTCATAGTTGCAATTTGCTTTTTGCTTGCTTCGCTTTTACCTATAACTTCATTTGCCGCAAGTGAAGATGAGCTTAGGTCAGCCGTAGTAAATACCGCAAGTGCAGAAGTGGGATATACCGGCACATCAACATATTCAAAATATGGCGATTGGTATGGCTATCAGGGTGGCTGGTGCACCACTTTCGTACTTTGGTGCTTTAACCAAGTCGGGCAGGCAAACGGCGTAACTTTAAACGGAAATATTATTCCGCGCGGCGGCAACTGCAACAGTATGATTAGCTGGTTTAAAGATAAAAAACGCTATTACTCCCCTTCAAAATACACGCCTAAAAGCGGCGACCTTGTATTTTTTGATTGGACGGGCAGCGGCTCGTGCGACCATGTGGGCATAGTCAACTACACATCAGGCAAAACGGTTTATACAGTTGAGGGTAACTGCTCCGGCAAAGTTAAAGCCAGGGAATATACAGAAAAAGGTTCAAAACCGTATAATAACATCAGTGCAATTATGGGGTATGCTTCGCCAAATTACGCATCGGCTTCCGGCAGCAATGCACCGGCAACCACAAAAAAGCCGGCCACAACTAAAAAGGCTACAACCAAAAAAGTAACCACTAAGAAAGCGACTGCCAAGAAAGCAGCCACTACCAAAAAAGTTACTGCAAAAGCAAAGCAAACTACTTCTAAAAAAGCACAAAGTGCAAAGCAAACCACTTCACAAACAAATGCTTCAAGCCAAACTAGCGAAACCACTTCAACAACAGCCCAGCCGGCTCAAAGTGAAGCTTCAACCCTTACAAACCTTCAAATTCACGCTTCAAAATATGATTTGCAGGTGGGCGATACCGTTAAACTTGAATACAGTGTTGAGCCGCAAAATACAAATGCGGTAGTAGGTTATTTTTGCGACCAAGAGGGAATAATTAAAATCGGTGCAAACGGTAATATAACAGCTATCGGCAACGGTACTGCAACAGTTGTAGTATGTGCCAATGATGATTTATATGCACAATGCGACTTCGTTGTAACCGACGCTGTGGGTGAAGTAACAACTATGGAAAATGCCGAAAGCAGAAAAGTTGTTGCTACCCATATTGAAGTATCCACAACAAAGCCAAATGCACAAAGCGTTTTAACAAGGCTTGGTGTAAACATAAATGCACTTGAGCAAAACAAGCAGTTATACATAGTTCCGGCTTCAATAGCAGGGGTGACTGCATTTGTTTCAATTTTTATTGCAATAACCAAAAAGTTTAAACACAAAAAATAATTTTTAAGGAGATATATTTATGTTATTTAAACCCGAATATGACGAAAACGGCAAAAAAGTACTTTGCGAAATGAATGGCATTAACTCCGAAATGCTGATGGACATTTATGTTAAAAAATTAAAAAAGGGCGAAACACTTGAAATAATTGAGGAAAATAACGAGTGTGCCATTTTGCTTCTTTCAGGCGATGTCACATTTAAAGTCGGAAATGAGATTGACGAGCGTTGCAAAAGAAAAAACCCATTTGAAAAAAAGCCTTATGCAGTTCATTTTTGCAAGCAGGTTAAAGCAAGCGTAACAGCTAATGAAGAAAGCGAAATTCTCGTTCAAATGACTGATAATGAAAAAACTTGGAAAAGTGAATTTTATAATCCCGATAACTGCCTTTACCAAGAATTCGGTAAAGGCCAATGGAACGGTACAGGCCACAGAATTGTATCAACTATGTTTGACCTTGATAATGCTCCGCAATCAAATATGGTTATGGGCGAAGTGTTTAACCAACCGGGCCGTTGGTCAAGCTATCCGCCGCACTATCATCCACAGCCGGAGCTTTACTATTACCAATTTGACCACCCTGAAGGATTCGGCGCAGGCTTTGAGGGCAACACTCCTTACAAAACAGAAAACGGTTCTTGCCTTTGCATAAGGGGCGGCAATGCACACCAGCAGGTTACCGCACCGGGATATGAAATGTATTATGTATGGCTCATTCGTCATCTTGATGGTGACCCTTGGGATAAAACAAGAATTTATGTACCTGAATATGAATGGCTTGCAAATGCTGACTGATTATATAAATTTATTGTATAATTATACAGTTATTATTCATAAAATATTGACTTTATGCTAATATTGTGATAAATTATTGACACGGTTAGATTTAACCGTGTCTTTATTTATGTTATAAAAACAAAATACGGAGGAAAATAAGATGAAATTAACTAAAAAGATTTCTGCTGTTGTTCTTGCTGTACTTATGATAGTAGTTGCTGTATTTGCAGGCTGCTCATCAAAAGGCAGTGATGACAAGAAAGCAGATGAACCAGCCACATCAGCAGCAAAGGTTAAAGTTGTTGACATTGAACTTTCAAGCGAAGAATACGCTTTCGGTGTTGACAAAAAGCAGCCTGAACTCAAAGAAAAATGTAACGAACTTCTTAAAGAAATGAAGTCAAGCGGCGAACTTGAAGAAATCAGCAATCATTTCTTCGGTGACGGTGAGCCGGTAGCAGTTACATCAGCTAAGCAGGATAATTCAAAAGACCAGCTTGTTGTTGCAACAAACGCTGAATTTGCCCCATTTGAATATAAAGAGGGTGACAAGTTCTACGGTATTGATATGGAAATCGCAAAACTTCTTGCTGACAAGCTCGGCAAAGAACTTGTAATCGTAGATATGGCATTTGATGCTGTTCTTCTTTCAGTTCAGCAGCAGAAGGCTGACATCGGTATGGCAGGCCTTACCGTAACAGAAGAAAGAGCTAAGCAGGTAGATTTCTCTGATCCTTATTATAACGCAGCACAGAAAATTATTTGCAAGGCTGATGATAAAACATTTGATAACTGCAAGACTAAAGAAGACGTTGATAAAATTCTTCAAGGTTTTGATAAATCAGTTCTTATCGGCGGTCAAAACGGTACAACAGGTCAGTATTATGTTGAAGGAAGCAGTGATTTCGGCTTTACAAAGCTTAATGCTACTTGGAAGGGCTATGCAAACGGTTCACTTGCAGTTCAGGACTTAATCAACGGTGGCATAAACTATGTTATCATTGATGCAGCACCTGCAACAGCAATCACAAACGCTATCAACGCCGTAGCATAATTAACTAAAAGATTTGCCCGTTCTTTTGAACGGGCATTTTATATGATGAGGACTAATAAATGAATTTTGAAAAGAAATTTGAGGCGTTTTGGAGATTCTTCAGCGACAACGGCGGTTACAGCGTTGTTCTTCAAGGATTAAGAAACACACTTATTATTGCTATACTCGGCCTTGTAATAGGTATCATAATTGGTACTCTTATTGCAACTGTTCGAGTTGTCCCAAAAACAAATAAATTGCTCCGTTTTCTTGACGGACTTGCTAAATTCTATGTCAGCTTTTTCCGCGGTACGCCTATTGTAGTTCAGCTTCTTTTGTTCTACTATGTGCTTATGCCGCTTCTTTCAATAAATTTAAAGAGTGTACCTGTTGCTGTAATTGTATTCGGCTTAAACTCCGGTGCTTACATTTCAGAAATTATGAGGGCAGGTATTCTTTCAGTTGACCCGGGGCAAATGGAAGGCGGCCGTTCAGTCGGCTTAAGCTATGGCACAACAATGATGAAAATTGTCATTCCGCAAGCTGTTAAAAACATTTTGCCGACCCTTGGTAATGAGTTTATTTCTCTTATTAAAGAAACTTCAGTTGTCAGCTTCGTAGGTGCAACTGACCTTTACCTTGCTTTCCAGCGTATCGGTTCTAACACATATGACTTTATGGTTCCTTATCTTGTAATGGCTGTTATTTACATTATAATGGTACTTGTTATTTCTACTCTTATCAAAATTATGGAAAGGAGTTTGAGAAAAAGTGATTACCGTTAAGAATTTAAAGAAAAGCTTTGGTGATAATGAAGTGCTTAAAGGCATTGATTATGAAATCAAGCAAGGCGAAAAAATAGTTATTATCGGTCCGTCAGGTTCAGGCAAAAGTACATTTTTAAGGTGCCTTAATTTGCTTGAAACACCAACTGATGGTGAAATTTACTTTGACGGTCAGCTTATTACCGATAAAAAGTGTGATATAAATAAAGTGCGCGAGCATATGGGTATGGTTTTTCAGCATTTTAATCTTTTCAATAATAAAACCATACTTGAAAATATTACTCTTGCACCTGTTCAGCTTAAAATTATGACTAAAGAGCAGGCAAACGCAAAGGCTATGGAGCTTTTGGAAAGAGTAGGCCTGGCAGATAAAGCAAATGCCTACCCATCTCAAATTTCAGGCGGTCAAAAGCAAAGGGCGGCAATTGTTCGCTCACTTGCAATGAACCCAAAGGTTATGCTTTTTGATGAGCCTACATCTGCACTTGACCCTGAAATGGTAGGCGAAGTATTGCAGGTTATGAAAGACCTTGCAGATGAGGGAATGACAATGGTAGTTGTTACTCACGAAATGGGATTTGCAAGGGAAGTTGCCGATAAAGTAATCTTTATGGACGGCGGATACATTGTTGAGCAGGCACCGCCGAGTGAAATCTTCGGTGCGCCTAAAGACCCAAGACTTCAGCAATTTTTAAGAGCAGTATTATAAATAATAAAACAGCGTTGGAGAAATCAAAATCTCCAACGCTGTTTTTCTTAATGCGTATTATTATTTATTGTTTTGTAATCAACATACTGATTTCCCGGCTTTGCATTTTCTCCTGTTTTAGCCGCAATAAGTTCACTTACGGTAACAATTTGATACCCTTTTGCTATAAGCTCCGGCACAACTTTTTCAACCGCGTCTGCTGTTGACGGGTAAATATCATGCATCAATACAATTGAACCGTCGTATGCATATTTAATAATGTTTTTATAAATTTTATCTTTATCTTTCGAGCGCCAATCTTCTGTATCGACCGACCAATAAGCAAGTGCCATACCCTCTTTTTTGCACTCTTTTCTGATTGTTGGAGTTACAATTCCGCCTGGACATCTGAACATTGTAGGCGCTCTGCCGCTGATTTTTTCTATTTGCTTACTTGCCCTTGAAATATCCCTTGCAGTTACCTGCGAACCGTAATGATTGTGCGCATATGTGTGGTTTCCAAGCTCACAGCCGTTTTGTATTTCCCTGTCAAGCAAATGCTTTGTTTCGCTGTTTACTCTCTCCCCCACCATAAAGAAAGTGGCGCGTGCATTATATTTTTCGAGTACGTCTAAAATGCGTTCTGTTGAATTTGAATTTTTATAATCGTATGCCGGCCCATCATCAAACGAAAATGCAATCATAGGCTTGCTAGGGTCAACCTTGCCGATATTTATTTCTTTATCATAAATAGTAGCTTCCCCAACATCGCTCCACTTGCTGTAAATCGTTTTGCCATTCACGGTCATATATGCCCTTACTCGTGCATAATAAATATCGCCGACTGCCAAATCATTTACGGAAAAATTACGGGTTTGCCCGTCTTTAATCATTTCATTTTTATATTCCGTAAACTCTTTGTTTTTTGAATACTGAATATCATATCCTGCCAAATTATCCAAATCGTTCCATTCCATTGAAAGAACGCCTTTGCCACCCGAAAATACACTTAAAATCGGCTTGCTCGGATTTGAATAAAATGTATACTCTTTGGCTTTGCCGCTCAAATACTCTTTTTTCATAAATGAGCGATAAGCTAAGACTTTAACTTTATAAATACTTGCAGAAGGAATATCTTTAATGTCATATTTGCAATTATTTTCGCCCTTGCTTGTGCCGATTTTAACATATTTGTTAGTATCACTGTCAAGGTTGTAAATATAATATCCGTCGGCTTTTTTAACCTCATTCCAAGTAAGCGAAATCGAATTTTCGCTGTTATGAGCCATTTTTACATTTTTAACCGAAGCCAAATCTTTGGCGTCGGTAACAAAGAGTGCTGTTATAGTAGCAACTATAATCATAAAAATTGTAATGGCTGAGAAAAATTTTATTCTTTTTTCCATAATCTCCGTCCTTAAAGCACCCATCAGCCTTAAATCTTTTAATCCCTTTAACTCTTACTAATATAGTACAAAAAGTCATAAATTGCAACATATTTTATTCAATATATTTTTTTCGTGCAAATTGATTAAAAGTAAGCAATTTTTCCTGTAAAATATATGCTTATTCCACTAATTTAAGTTAACCTTACCGATTTAAAGTGTTATTATTATAACAATATCTTATATGATATATTCGCATTTAATTACATATATAACAAGAGGGGGGGTAAAAATGACTGATTTAGCACTAATTCTTATTGTTTCCGTTGTCGGTACTCTTATAACAGTTTATGCTTGCGGATATATGAAAGATTACCATAAGCATCACACAGAATTTGCAGACAGAAGAAGATTTTTCTTTGCAATGCTTTACGAAAATGAGATGAAAGAGTTTTTCGGTGAGGGATTACCGAGAATATGCTGATAAAAAAATAACATCAGTCGTATTTTAACGACTGATGTTATTTTTTTGCCTATTTCTTTTCAAGTCTTGCGTAGTTTGCCATCATCTTTTTAGTTCCGGCTTTATCAAACGCAACTTCCAACAGCATATCGCCGCCCATTGGGGTAATGGTAAGAATTGTACCTGTGCCGAATGATTTGTGGCTGACGGTATCGCCCACATTGTAATCAACATTGCTCTTTTGAGCGGCATTGCCTGCCTGGCCGAATTTATGAGCGCTGTTTGATGATTGCCTTGCAGAGCCGATTTTGCTTGAAGATGTATATGAAGAACCGCCCCTTGCGCCCGATGAAAAACCGGAGTGAGCAGAAGTGAAGCCGGTACTTCTTCTTGCCACAACAGATTGGTCATCAATAACAGATGACGGAATTTCCCTCAAAAATCTTGACGGCATATTGCGTGAAGTTTGACCATAGAGCATACGCTGCTGTGAAGATATAAGGTAAAGCTTTTTCTTTGCTCTTGTAATACCTACATATGCAAGGCGGCGTTCTTCTTCCAAATCTTCTTCACTGAACATTGATTGGTTGCCGGGGAATATTCCCTCTTCCATACCCGGAATAAACACAACCGGGAATTCAAGTCCCTTTGCCGAGTGAAGAGTCATTAAAACTACTGCGTCTTCATCTTCGTTATATGAATCAATATCGGAAATAAGTGCAACATCTTCAAGAAATTCTGAAAGGTTAGCGTCTTCGCTCTCTTCTTCATACTTAATAAACATTGATGAAAGTTCCTTGATATTGTTAACCCTGTCATCATATGTTTCAATATCCTCGTGAAGAAAATCAAGATACTTCGTTTTTTCCAAAACTTCTTGGAGCAAATCATTAAGGCCCATTCCGTCTTCAATACATTCTTGAAAATCCCTAATCATTTTTGTAAAGCCCATAAGCTTTGATGCACTTCGTGATGTTTTTTGAAATTCATCCGCTCTTTCACATACTTCAAATGCGGACATACCGAGGCCTGCGGCAATTTCAAGCACATTTGCAAACATTGTATCCCCTATTGCACGCTTTGGCACATTTATAATTCTTTGAAGCCTTACATTGTCACTCGGATTATTGATAACTGCCAAATATGATACAATATCTTTGATTTCTTTTCTGTCAAAGAAGCGGTGACCGCCGATAATTCTGTGTGAAATACCGCTTTTTGTAAGCATAACTTCAAGGTTACGCGACTGTGCATTCATTCTGTAAAGAATTGC
Source organism: Firmicutes bacterium CAG:341 (assembly GCA_000434995.1). GTDB lineage: Bacteria > Bacillota > Clostridia > Oscillospirales > Acutalibacteraceae > Eubacterium_R. The sequence continues at coordinate 88,630 of FR895335.1, forward strand.
GTGATCGGAATATTTCATTCCGTTATTAACATTTTTGATGATTTCATCAATTATGTACTGTGATTCTTCAGATTCGCTCATAACCGTTTTATATACAATTTTATCACCCGAACCTGAACGGGTAAACAAAGTTTTGCCTTTACGGTTTTTATTATGTGAAATTACAGCGTTTGCACCGTCAAGTATATTTTGGGTTGAACGGTAATTCTCTTCAAGTCTGATTACCTTTGCACCCTTGTAATGATTTTCAAATGAAAGTATATTTTCAATAGTAGCACCGCGAAAACGATATATACTCTGGTCATCATCACCTACTACACAGATATTTTTATACTTATCGGCAAGAAGCGAAGTTAAAACATACTGCGCGTGGTTTGTATCCTGATATTCATCCACCATTACATACTTAAATTGAGTTTGGTAAAGGTCGCGCACATCTTCATTTTCTTCAAGAAGCTTAACGGTATTGAAAATAATATCATCAAAATCCATTGCGTCGGATTTTTTAAGCTCTTTTTGATACATTTCGTAACATTCGGCAATTTTGCTTTTTCTAAAATCATTTTGTGAGGTTTGCTTATATTCATCAGGTGAAATTAGGCTGTCTTTTGCCCTGCTTATTTCAGCTAAAATGGATTTATGGTTAATAAGCTTGTCCTCTATACCAAGTTGCTTTTGGCACTGCTTCATAACTCGCCTTGAATCATCGGTATCATAAATCGTAAAATGATTTGTATAACCTATTCTTTCGCCGAATCGCCTTAATATCCTTGAACAGCAGCTGTGAAAAGTATATGCCCATATATCATTAGCCTCATCACCGATTGCACTTACAAGCCTTTCACGCAGTTCACCTGCGGCTTTGTTGGTAAAGGTGATGGCAAGCACTTGCCAAGGAGTTGCAAGGCGTGAAGAAATAATATGCTCCACCCTGTTTACAAGAACGGTAGTTTTGCCCGAACCTGCACCGGCTAAAATTAAAAGCGGACCTTCGGTTGTATCAACAGCAAGCTGCTGCATTTCGTTTAAAGCCATAAGTTTATCCTTTCCTATAAGTCATAAAAAAGGGTGACAAATCTGCCACCCTGATTTATTATTTTCAAAATTATTTTATCACTTAAGAAGTGTAAGCAAGATACCTGCTGCAACAGCAGAACCGATAACACCTGATACATTCGGGCCCATAGCGTGCATAAGAAGGAAGTTTGAAGGATTTTCCCTTTGGCCTTCTTTTTGTGATACACGAGCAGCCATTGGAACTGCCGATACACCTGCTGAACCGATAAGTGGGTTAACCTTGCCTTTTGTAGCAACATACATAATCTTACCGAATAAAGTACCGCCTGCTGTACCAAGGCAGAAAGCAACAAGACCGAGAACGACAATTTTGATTGTATTAAGGTTAAGGAAGCTGCCTGCTGAAGTTGTGGCACCAACAGAAATACCGAGGAAGATTGTTACAATATTCATAAGCTCATTCTGAGCTGCTTTTGCAATACGCTCTGTCTGTCCGCTCTCTTTAAGAAGGTTACCGAGCATAAGCATACCTACAAGTGATGCAGCATCAGGAAGAAGAAGTGAAACAATAACAGTTACCATAATAGGGAAAAGTATTTTTTCAAGCTTTGATACAGGTCTTAAACCACCCATAACAACGCTTCTTTCCTTCTTTGTGGTAAGTGCTCTCATAATAGGTGGCTGAATTACAGGCACGAGAGCCATATATGAATATGCCGCCACAGCAATTGTACCGAGCATATACGGTGCAAGCTGGGAAGTTACGAAAATAGCAGTAGGGCCGTCAGCACCACCGATGATAGCGATTGAACCTGCTTCGTTTGGTGCAAAGCCCAAAAGAATAGCACCTACATAGGTAAAGAAGATACCAAGCTGTGCAGCAGCACCGAGGATAAATGAACTTGGATTTGCAATAAGCGGAGCAAAGTCAGTCATAGCACCGATACCAAGGAAGATAAGCGGTGGGTAAATACCGGCTTTAACACCGAAATAAAGGAAGTCCATAAGACCCGGTGTGCAACCTACAAATTCACCTCTGCCTGCAAGCAAATCCCTAAAGCCTGCAAGGTCGTGATACTGAACTGCCAAGTTCGCTTCCGGTATATTCGCAAGGAGCATACCGAATGCAATAGGAACCATAAGAAGCGGTTCAAAACCTTTTTTAATACCTAAATAAAGAAATACAAATGCTACAAGAAGCATAATTGCATTTTTATATCCGCCGTCAGCAGTAAAGAAATAAGCATAACCTGAGTTTGTGAAGATGCTGACAATTACCTCCCAAACACCCTGTAAAATTTCCATAATTTACTGCCTCCTAAAACGGTCTTGTATTATCATAAACAGCAGCGTTTGCCCATGGGTTTCTGCCTTTTACATTTACAACATTGACCTTGCGTATTGATTTAACAACAGCACCCTCGCCTTCGCTTACAGCAATCGCAGCCGCAATTGCCGCAACTACTTCGCCGCTGATACCGGCTTCAACCTGCGGTGCATTTGCATTGCTTGCAACTGCCTTTGGTGCAGGTGCAGGAGTTGGAAGCTTATGTTTACTCTTTGTTATTTTTTCGGTTTTTCCTTTTTTAGCCTTAGCTTCGGCACTTGAAACTATCTTTCCAAATGCATAGAAAATAATAATTAAAAGCATAAGCATCAGAAATACTATTCCGGCACCGGCGATAACTACCGTAGATGTGAAAGTAGCACTTCTGTCAGGCACTAATTCTAATAAAATCGGACTCACCTATATTCCCCCATTATATAAAAGATTAGTTAGTATTATAAATCATAACATTAAAAAATTCAACGACTTTTTACAATATTTTCAAATATAGTAAAGTTGTATAAAATTGCTTGATTTTTCAAATAAATAGTATATAATATTATTAACAAAGGAGGTTTAATTATGACAGAAAAAACTTTAATAATTGCAATACTTGTTGCACTTATACTTCTTTGGTTTGCCGAAACCTTAAATATGAAAAAAACAAGCAAAGTTTTAGGCGGCGCAATCGACCTTGCATTTGCAATTCTTCGTTAGCATAATACATATTGGCAAATATAAAATGCACCTGCATATATGCAGGTGCATTCTTATTTCTTATTTTTTGTTGATTATGGCAAAATCTTTTGCATTTAATATATTATCGTTATTCAAATCAAGTAAAGCAGAAATCGTGCTTTCTTTTTTATTTTTGTTTATTTCTTCCAAATCCCACAGCGACTTTACAAAGCACAGATTAAGCGTAAGCTCTTTATCGTGAGTACTGTAATAAACAGTATCATCACTGATTTTGTTAAAACTTATTTGCCCCGTTTCAATAAAATCAACATTCATTTTTTTAGCCCAATTTGCCGCGTAGCTCAAATTCGGTGCTGCAAATGTTATATTTTTATTTTCATATGAACTCGGCAAATTATTCAAATCACTGCCGAAATACCAAACACCGCCTGTGTTATTATTTATATAATCAATAGATTTCACCTTGGTTAAAATAACCGTTTTAAGCTTTGCACATTTGTACATAAAAGGCTCGCTTTTGCTTGAATATACTTCTTCTGCCCTTGGTGCAAAAATATATGTTAGCTGCGCCTTTTTGCCCAAATTCATTGCCCCTTGCATATTAGCCGACCAGGATATATTCGGCAAATTTTTACAATTAGGCAAAAACAGACCTTTTAGTGATACACAATCCGTAAAATATGAAGAAGTAACATCATTAAATTCTTCAACGCTTTGCATATTTATTTTTTCCAAATTTTCGCAATATGAAAATGTGTCCGGCATTATCCTTGTTACATTTGGAATATTTACATAATTAAGACTCTCACAATTATAAAACGCCTTCGTATCAAGCTTGGTGCAATTTGGCAAATTGGCACTTGCGATGCCTGATTTCCTAAATGCATTTGCACTCACTTCTCTGACATTTGTTAAATCAAAATTTGTAAGCATATTGCAATTGTAAAATGCCGACGCGTCAATTTTTTCAAGATTTGATGTGTTGACATGGCTTAAAAGCTTGCAATTATAAAAAGTACGGTAAACACCTTTAACATTAGGTAAATATGCCTCAATTATATTAGTGTTTTCAAACGCACCGTCCGCCTCGGTAACATTCGGAAATTTTGCGTTTGATATTCCCGTAAACGCAAACGCATTAGCACCGAGTTTTTCAACATTATTGCTAAACGGAATCGTTGTTAAAAGCTTGCAGTTTTTAAAACATCTGTTTCCGATATTGATGACATTTTTCATATTAACGCTGACGAGCGAAGCGCAGTTTTCAAACGCACCGTTTTCAACGGTTTTAACACCGTTTGCACTTATTGATGATAAACTGCAATTTGCAAATGCGCTTACACCGATTTTTTCAACCGAATCAGGAAGATTAACACTTGTCAGACTAACATTATTGAAAACATTATCACCGATTGCTTTAACCTTAATATTATTAACATAATCCGGTACGGTAATTGCGGATTTGCTGCCCTTATACCCTGTAATTATACCATCTGGGTTAATTTCAAAATCCCTGTCTTTACAGTCATATACTATTTCATAAGTTGCGGCTGCATATCGGCTTTTCTTTTTATCATCATAAGCGACTGCTATGATATGAGTATCTTTATCAATCTTTATAGGTTTAGTATACAGCTCACCGCTTTTTGAAGTAGGAACGGTATCATCTAATGTATACATAATTTTTTCACCGTTTTTTGCCTTTATTTCAAGGTTAATCGGTTCATTATAAGTTCCCTGGGATATACTGAATGACGGTTCAGCCGCTCTTTCGTTGCAAATCAAGCCGGAATAATTCACTATTCCTGCACCGCACCATTCAAATTGAGTTATTTTATTATAAACGGGTACTGCTTCTTTGCAAATTTTATCTTCAACCTGCGCGGCAGTCATCTTACCGTTTTGCATTAAAAGTGTTGCCGCCGCACCGCTTACAAACGGAGCAGAAAACGATGTTCCGTTTTGATATGAATATGTACCGTCGAGCTCACAAGTATATACACCCACACCGGGAGCTGAAATATCAACGCATTTTCCGTAATTTGAAAAATCCGCCTTTTTATTATTTTTATTTGACGCCGAAACAGTAATTACTCCATCAATATTTGCAGGATAATAATATTTTGCATTAACATTTTTATTTCCCGCAGAGGTTACAATGGTAACGCCCTTTGATATTAAAGTACGGGTAAGCGAATCACGCGTTGAACTGCCCGAAAGCGACTGAACGGAAAAGCTCATATTTATTACATCAGGCAATGACTTTTCGCTCAAAATATAATTAAGCGTGGCAATAATTTGCGAATTTGTACTCTTTCCGTCTTTATCAAAAGTTTTATAAGGCTTGATTTTAATATTATCCAAAGTGTTAAGCGCAATAACACCCGAAACATTAGTACCATGCCCGCTGTCATCATAAAAGCTGTTTGCATTTGAGCTTGAACTGAAATTTTGATTACATTCAATTATTCTGCCGGCAAACGCTTCGTGCTTAGGGTTAATGCCTGTATCCATAACTGCAACCGTAATATCACGGTACTTTTCCCCTGTTGAATTCAAATAATAATTTGTTACATCACATTGAACATTTTTTGCAGCCCATAAGTCCTTTGAAGTATCATTACCATTTGACTCCACATAGGCATAATCGTCCCTGTCACAATCTATGCCGAGTTTTTCAATATTCAACTTTGCATTTTCAGCCTTACTGTAACTGTCAAACTGCATAATTTGGAAGCTTTGTGACCTTATCACAGCCACCGCCCCATAGGTTTCTTTAATCTTATTTGAATTTACAATAAGCCTGTTTTGAGTTTCCTGCCTGCTTTCGTATTTTTTTACAACAGCATTAAGTTGCTCGGTGAATGAGGTAGCTTCATTTTGCCGGTTAATATTATTTATGTTATACGCAATCGTCCCACCGATACCTAAAAAAATCACAAAAGCCAGGACTAAAGAAATCAGTCTTTTCATTTAAACCCCACCGAATAAATATATTTTGCAATTTCATAAATAAATATTATCTTATATGCTTATTATAACACCTAATTTCGCCGATTTCTATTACACATTACGCAATATGTATATAATCTATAAAAATAATTGTACAAAAACAACAAAAGTGTGGCTGTAATTCGGTTAATATTTAACCAAACAGCCACACTTAATTATTTTTTATAATTGTTTAAAATAATTTTTTATTCTTTTTAGGTGATGAAACTTTTTCGTTATACACCTGTGTAACCTCTTCTACCGGGCCTTGAGATATAATTTTACCGTGGTCAAGCAGAATTGCGGTATCACAAATAGCCATAACCTGGTCAATACTGTGTGATACAAAAAGAACTGTTACACCGCTGTCAAAAAGTGACTGAACTTTTGCCAAGCTCTTTTTTCTGAAACCTGCGTCACCTACCGAAAGAACTTCATCAAGTATAAGAACATCAGGTTCAACAGCAGTTGCAATTGAAAAGCCCAAACGCGATTTCATACCGCTTGAATAGTTTTTAACAGGTACTTCTATGAAATCGCCGAGTTCTGAAAATTCAACAATTTCATCATACTTTGACTGAATAAACTCCCTTGAATAGCCGAGAATGGCACCGTAAAGGAAAATGTTTTCTCTGCCGGAATAGTTACCGTCAAAGCCTGCGCCGAGTTCAAGAAGCGGTGCAATAACACCCTGCTTTTCAATCTTGCCTTTAGTCGGCTTATAAACACCTACAATTGTTTTTAACAGTGTACTTTTACCTGCACCGTTAAGCCCCATAATTGCAAGATGCTCGCCCTTTTTAACTTTAAAGTTAATATCTTTTAAAGCGTCAAATTTATTGTATTCAAGCTTTCCTGTAATAAGCTTAATAGCGTATTCCTTAAGGTTGTCCACCTTTTCTTTATTAAGAATAAATGACATTGTAACATTTTCAACACTGATTGCAATATCCTTATCCATTTAAACACCACCCTATTATTCATTGCGCAAATTTAATCCTCACGCTTTAGCTTCCAGCTTATTGCAAGAAGCAGTAACGCTATCAAAAACAACAGCACCGCACAAATCGCAACAGCACCGATAGCCGTATTAACATAATTATCAACAGCATTTTTGATAAACGCAGGATAAATATCTATTGATTTTATTTTAAAGATTATAACAGCAATTAAAGAAACAATCAAGTCCGTTATTGAAGCGGCACAAAAAGACGCACCGAGCGCACGCAAACTTCTGTATTCCTTTTTGCCTGTAAAGTACAGCATAGAGCCGAAAACAAGTGTTAAAAATACAGCAATTGCAAGAAAAACACTTGAAGCAATTTTTCCTAAATTCATCGCAGTTTCAATCAGCTTTGTTTTAGGAAGAGTGAGCGAAGAATTTATAAAGCCTTTTATACTGTCAAGCTGGGCATTTTCGGCTTCTTCGTTTTTTTCAAAACCGTTTGCTTTTACCTGTGTTTCAATTTCAGCTTTAATTTTATTCATCAACTCATCAATTTCCTGCTTTGATGATGCAGATGTGTAGCCGACTTTTGACTTAAACTGCCCTGCGGAAAATGATTTAATAATATCTTCTGCTCTGTTTTGTGTAATTATATCATCAATGTTTGAAGTATTCAAACCGTTTTTGATAAAAGTGTCGCTTGTATAATCAATCAAATCCTGCCTAAATGCAGATGTAACATTATATGATACAATTTGATTTTCAACTGTGTTACCGTTTAAAATCACCGTTTTGGTAACGCATGCTATTGTTAAAATTCCAAGCATTACGAAAAGGCAAAACGCAAGTATATTCCTGTTTCTGAAATCACTTTTGGAATCGTGGAGTTTTCTGCTCATTTTGCATTAACCTCCTCGCTTGTCTTTTCACAAATAACATATAGGCGCTTTGCGCTGTTTTCGCCGAAATCCGAAAAGATACTTTTTAATATTAAATTATCATTGTATTTTTCTGCGGCACTGTCATTATTTTCGCCTATAAAGGTATCAATAACTTTATAGTTAATGGTTTTATCCGAAGTGGTAATAACAAATTTATCACCTTTTTGAACATATTTTAATGACATAAAATATGTTTCGTCATATCCGGTAATAAAAGTATTTTTACCTGCGCTAAACGGCGGCTTTTCATCATTAAGCACGCCTGCACCGTATCTGAATGATACTCTGTTTGAGCCATAATATGCCGGTACTTCAATACCCCTTTTTTCACAAGTGATATTTGCAATATGGCTGCCGAAAGCCAAACTTTCGCTGTCAATAGGGGTTAGAGTATTTTGACTTTGGTCAATTTCTATATCCCTTATACCGATAGGCATATCAGCTTCAAGCTTATGCACCAAGTTGCAGGCAGGCTTGTTTACAGCAATAATTGCTCCCACAATAATTATTATTGCTGTAACAACAAATACAATTACTGTTTTTGCAAAATCATTCGGTGATTTCCTGTATCTTGAATGGCTCTTTTTACTCTTCTCATTCATACTGCTTATATAAATCCCCGCTTAGTCTTCAAATACAGCGCCTTTAGCACCGCTTGTTACATGCTGCGCATAACGCTTAAGGTAACCTGTAAGATTTTGAACAGGAGGTTGCCATTTTGCTTTTCTTTGAGCAAGAACTTCATCTGAAACATTAACTTTAAGAACTCTTGCAGGAATATCAATTTCGATTTCATCCCCGTCTTCAACAAGGGCAATTGTGCCGCCCATTGCAGCTTCAGGGCTGATATGGCCGATTGAAGCACCCCTTGTAGCACCTGAAAAACGACCGTCTGTAAGAAGTGCAACAGATGAGCCAAGCCCCATACCGATAATTGCAGAAGTAGGTGAAAGCATTTCTCTCATACCCGGGCCACCTTTAGGACCTTCATAGCGGATAACAACAACATCACCTGCAACAACCTTGCCGCCTGTAATAGCCGCAATAGCTTCCTCTTCACTGTTGTAGCATTTAGCAGGGCCTTTATGCTGCATCATTTCAGGGGCAACCGCACCCTTCTTAACTACTGCACCGTCCATAGCAAGATTGCCTGTAAGTACAGCGATACCGCCGTCTGCTGAAAACGGATCTTCAATTTTACGGATAATAGTTCCGTCAGCATCAGGAGCATTTGCAATTCTGTCAGCAACCGTACCGTTTACAGTAAGTGCGTCAGTGTTAATCATACCGCCCCTTGCAAGTTCCTTAACTACTGCTTGAATACCGCCTACATCATTAAGGTCTGTGATGAATACAGAAGAAGCAGGGTTGAGCTTACAAATCTGCGGTGTCTTTCTGCCGTAAGCGTCAAGCTGCGCAAGGTCAATATCATGGCCTGCTGCATGTGCAATAGCAGTAAGATGTAAAATTGTGTTAGTTGAACAGCCGATAGCCATATCTGTACGCATAGCGTTTTCAATGGCTTTTTCTGTAATAATATCAGAAGGCTTAATATCTTCTTTAAGAAGGTCCATTACTCTTTCACCAGCCTGCTTTGCAAGGCGAAGTCTTGCACTCATAACAGCAGGAATAGTACCTGAACCCGGAAGCGACATACCGATTGTTTCAGTAAGGCAGTTCATTGAATTGGCAGTATACATACCCGAGCATGAACCGCATGTAGGGCAAGCTGTAAATGCACATGATTCAAGGTTTTCATCACTCATCTTACCTACTGCATTTGCGCCTACATATTCAAACTGCTCTGAAAGGCCGATACGATTTGTAGTTTCTGTACTTTTACCCGGAAGCATAGGGCCGCCACTGATAAATATACAAGGAAGATTAAGCCTGCACGCAGCAAGAAGCATACCCGGTACAATCTTATCACAGTTTGGAATAAATACGATTGCATCAAGCGGGTGAGCTGTAAGCATTACTTCAATTGAATCGGCAATAAGTTCCCTTGAACAAAGTGAGTACTTCATACCCTTATGGTTCATAGCAATACCGTCGCAGACACCGATAGTGTTAAATTCAAACGGTACACCGCCTGCATTTCTGATGCCGGCTTTTACTTGCTCTGCTATTTTATCAAGGTGCATATGACCCGGAATATAATCACTTTTTGAGTTAACTACTGCAACAAAAGGCCTTTTCATTTCAAGTTCATCAATACCGAGTGCTCTTAAAAGAGAACGGTGAGGCGCTCTTGATGGGCCTTCTTTAATTAAATCTGATCTCATATCAATACCTTCTTTATATAAATGTAGTAATTATAATAGTTATAACTTATAACATTATATTATTTTTATTTGATAATTTCAATATCTTTTTTGTTAATTATAAAAAGGCGACTTTAAAAGCGTTTTATATAAGTATAACATTATTAAAAAACAAAATATTTGACAAAACAAAATATTTGTATTATTATTGCTGTACTATAAAAATACACGAGGTGAAAAGAATGGAGACTGTATTTACCAATGCAGATTTTATTTCACTTGATGAACATAATAATACTTACTCCGTTATGGTAGTTAAAGGCAAAAACATTGTATACATGGGTTACAGCGTACCGTTTGCTTATGACGACGCAAAAGTTATTGATTTGGGCGGCAGGGCTGTTGTACCGCTTGTAAACGAAAAAATGTGCCTTACATACAGAGATAATGCAGAATGCACCAAGCTTGCAGTAGGCGAATCGGCAGATTTTGCGGTGGTTGACAAAAATATACTCAAAGACGACCACGACTTAAAAGTTTTAAGCGTATATATAAAAGGCAAAAAAAGAGATTGATTATAAAAAAGCAGTAAAAAGGTCATCGCTTATGCGACGACCTTTTTTTAATTAACCCTATTCTTAAGTTCTTTTTTCAATATGATATTTTGCGTGTTTTCGGCAATGTTTTTATAAATTTTTTCCACAGTCAAATCAGTTATTCCTGCTATATGCGGGGTTAATATCAGTTTGTTTTTAAGCCTTTCATCAAGCAATGGATTATCCTTTAAAAGTGGCTCGGGTGTATAAACATCAAGCCCGGCTCCCGCAATTTCACCGTTTAAAAGTGCATTTTTCAGTGCGTCATTATCCACCAAATCACCGCGTGATGTATTTATTAAAAATGCATCCTTTTTCATTTTTGAAATAAATTTTGAATCAACCGTATTTACAGTTTGAGGTGTAACAGCCAAGTGTAAAGATATAATATCGCTTTGTGCCAAAAGTTCGTCAAGGCTTAAATATTCAACATTATATTCCTTTTCAAGTTCCTTATACCTTGTGCGGTTTGTATAAACAACTTTTGCACCGAGTGCATTGCAATACTCCGCTGTTTTGCGTGCAATATCACCAAATCCCAATAAACCGACGGTACACCGGCCAAGCTCCCTGCTCTTGCCGAATGACGCTTTTTTAAATTCAATTTGCCGCCCTGCATAAATTTCATCAACACCCTTTGAAAAATTACGCAAACAGCCGAGCATAAGAAAAAGTGCAACTTCGCTTACAGCAGTATCATTTACACCCTTATTATTGCAAACGGGTATGCCCTTTTCGCTTGCATATTCAACATCAACACCTTGATACCCTACCCCTTCAGACATAATGAGTTTCAAATTCGGCATTGAATCAATCATTTCTTTATTAAAAACGCCCATTGCGTCAATAAAAAGCAATTCTGTATCTTTCGCTTGAAAAAGCAATTTATCCCTTTCATCAAGTTTAAAATATCTTGTATTATGATTTCTAAATTCGGGTATTTGTGCAAAAACCTTTTCTTTGGTTGAAACACTCGAAAAAAATGTAATATTCATATAAATTCTTCTTTGCTATATAAATTTCGCTTATTTATTATATCATTGCAAAAACATTATTTCAACTTCGGCATATAATAAACCTGAGGTGATTTTATGTGTGGCATAGCAGGAATATTAAGCAGTGACATAGATTTAAGAGGTGAAAAATTACTTGTTGAAAAAATGGGCAAAACGCTTAACAAAAGAGGTCCTGATTCAGCAGGTTTATATTTAACACCCCAAGTCGCAATGATTCACAGGCGACTTGCTGTAATTGATGTTGAAAACGGCGCACAGCCAATGCATTTCGGCAAATATGTAATTGTATATAACGGTGAAATTTACAACACGGAAGAAATCAGAAACGAACTGATGAATTTCGGATACCGCTTTGACACCCATTGTGATACCGAAGTGGTGCTGAAAGCCTACGATAAATGGGGCGAAGAAAGCGTTAAAAAATTAAACGGAATTTTTGCATATGCAATTTATGATAAAAAAGAAAATTCACTTTTCGCCTGCCGTGACAGAATTGGAGTAAAACCTTTTTTCTATTCCAAAATAAAAAATACTTTTTCATTTGCAAGTAAAATTGATACTTTACTGTGCCAGCCTTATGTTAAGCCGATTGTAGACGAAAACGGGCTTAATGAAGTATTTATGTTAGGCCCTGCAAAGACCATAGGCAATGCCATATTTAAAGATATTTCAGAATTGCCGCCGGCATACTGCCTGACTTATAAAAAAGGAGAAATCAAAACATTTGCATATTGGCAATTAGAAGCAAAAGACTTCAGCGAAACGCAAGATGAAGCAGTTGAACATACTTATTATTTGGTAAAAGATTCTATTGAAAGGCAGCTTGTAAGTGATGTACCGCTTGCCACATTTTTATCAGGCGGGCTTGATTCATCAATAATTTCAAAAATCGCAAGTGATAAATACAAAGAAGAGGATAAAACACTCGACACTTATTCAGTTGATTACACGGATAATGATATTTATTTTAAAAAGAGCCTTTTTCAGCCAAATAAAGATTCGGATTATATTGATATAATATCTGACTATATTGCTTCCAATCATCATAACATAATATTAAGCAATGTTGATGTTGCAAATGCGCTTGAAAGTGCAACCGTTGAGCGTGGATTACCCGGATTTGTGGATATTGATTCATCACTTATGCTGTTTTGCAAAGAGGTGAAAAAGGACTTTACGGTTTGCCTTTCCGGTGAATGTGCAGATGAAATATTTGCCGGCTACCCGTGGTATCATAAAAAAGAGATATTATTTGATGATGTTTTTCCTTGGGCGCGCAACACTAACATAAGGCAGAAAATTTTGAAAAAAGGGTTTTTAAATCATGGTGAGGAATATCTGCAAAATGCATACAAAAACACGCTTAAAGGCATATCATATCTTGAAAGCGACGATAAATTAAACCGCCGAATGAGAGAAATGTTTATACTCAATCTAAATTGGTTTATGCAAACCTTGCTTGCAAGAAAAGATAATATGAGTATGGCATCATCACTCGAAGTAAGAGTACCGTTTTGCGATTACAGGTTGGTTGAATACGCATATAATATGCCTTGGGATATTAAAGCACTTGCCGGCAGAGAAAAAGGCATTTTGCGCAAAGCATTTGAAAACGATTTGCCGAATGAAATTGCGTGGCGTAAAAAAAGCCCTTATCCGAAAACTCACAATCCTGTTTATTTTGCAAGGGTGAAAGAACTTCTTACCACCGCTTTAACCGACAGTTCAACCCCGATTAAAGATTGGATTGACACTGATAATTTATATCAGCTTATGCAAAATCCCGACTCACTGCCTGAACCTTGGTACGGTCAGCTTATGGGAATTCCTCAAATTGCGGCATATATTTATCAAATTTATGTATGGATTAAAAATTACAATGTTGAATTTGAAATATAATTATGTTACACTTGATTTATAAATTATTTTTATTTTAGTTTTAGGAATATTATTATGACAAACAAAGAATATATAAAAGCAATAGAGATGCGCACTTCAAGAAGGACATATAAGCCCAGAGCGCTTGATAAAAGCATTGTTGAAGTGCTGAAAAATATGGTTGACGCTGTAAATGAAGCAAGCGGGCTTGAATTTCAATTTATTGAAGACGGCAACCCACCGTTTAAAATATTTACAGGCAAATTTTCATACATTGCCGTATGCGGTGAAGATACCGAAAAAGCACGAATTAAGAGCGGCTATTGGGGCGAATCAATAGTATTGCAATGCGTATTTCACGGTTTGGGTACTTGCTGGGTTTCCGGCACATATGATGAAAACAAGGTATATAAGGCAATTGATTTGCCTAAAAGCCACAGGCTGTATGCTGTAATCGTCGTAGGCTATGTTAAAGATAAACTCAGCACAAAAGAAAAAATAATGTATAATGCAACGCACAAAACAAATAAACCGTATCAAAAAATGTTTGAAATATGTGATAAAAAGCTTCCGCCTTATTACGAATATGCAATGAAGCTTGTTGAAAAAGCTCCGTCCGCTACAAACAGGCGTCCTGTTCATTTCAGATATGAAAATGATGTTATAAGCGCATATGTTGAAGAACCTTATTCAGATAAAAGCCTTGATTTCGGCATTGCCCAGCTTCATTTTCAGCTTGGCGCACAGGAAAAAGGTGTTAAGGGCGAATGGGATTTAAACGGAAGATTTTGCACAGAAAACAGCAAGGTTATTAAATTTCCGGAAAGTGAGTATCAATTGAACGACAACGCACAGGAGAATAATGAAAATGAGTGATGAAGCAATTAAAGAAAAGAAGAAGCTGACTAAAAAATCGAAAATACTCATAATAGTATTAAGCATAGTTGGATTTCTGCTTATAGCAACGGTTTTGGGCGGTGTGATTGCACTTAATCAATATTGTAAAACCAAAGATTACACCGTTATTTCAACAAGTGATAATGTAACGCTTGTTGCACACAGAGGAATGCGAAGCGTTGCACCGGAAAACACAACAGCGTCATTTACTGAAGCCGGAAAGCACGGATATTGGGGTGCTGAATGTGATGTTTACAGAACTAAAGACGGTGTTTGGATAATTTCTCACGATTCACATACTTACAGAATGATGGATAAATCGGCATTTATTGAAAAGAAAACATACGAAGAACTTATGGATATGAATGTTGATAACGGTGTGAATATTGATAAATACGAAGATTTAAAAATCTGCTCGCTTGAAGAATATCTTGATATTTGCAAAAAGTACAATATGACTCCCGTCATAGAACTTAAGGGTAAAAACAATACCGAATATTACAGCGAAATTGTAGAACTTGCAAATCAGTTTGAAGTAAATCCTGTATATATTTCTTTCCATATCGAAAATTTGCAGACTATGCGCCAACTTACGCAGTGCAAAATGTACTACCTTGTTCAAAAAATCAGCGAAGATGATATTCAAGACGCAAAAAGTATCGAAAACTGCGGCATTGATTTCAACGGTAATAAAGATAAAAACTTTAAAAGCGATATAATCAAAAAATGCCAAGATGCCGGCTTGGAGCTTGGTGCTTGGACTATTAACGAAGAAGACGCTCTT
>FR895335.1:104020-105511 GCA_000434995.1 Firmicutes bacterium CAG:341
AAAAACTTGAGCAATACGGTATCACACTTATAACAACCGACTGCATAGAATATGCAAAATAAATAATTTACCCCCACCATAAATCACAAAATTTATGGTGGGGGTATTTTTATCTTTTCTTATACATCACAAGTTCCGGGTTGTAGTTTGCAAATATCCGTATAAATAGAAAACAAAGCCGGTAATTACACCGTAAGTAACATTGCAAGTAAAAGCTAAGCGGACAATCCAAATGAGCTGTCCGCTTTAGTTTAATTATTTGTTAAGCTTAAAGGTCATATATACGGGGTTGTGATCAGAATACTTAAACTGAAGGTCATAAACATCGCTGTTTGTAACTGTAACATTGTCGGAAACTATAAATCCGTCAACCGTAAGTACAAACTGCTTGTCGTGATACGGACCGTCGGCATTTCTGCATGAGGGAATCGGATTTTTCTCATTGTAAGGAGCAACAATTTTGAGATTTGTTCCATCAAACAATTTTGAATCAACAGGTTGCGCCCAAGTATAATTTGTGCCGTCAATTCCGAAAATCTTGCCCGAATCGCCAAGCAAGTCCTTGTTGAAATCGCCGCCTGTGATACAGTAATTCCCCTTTTCATATTCCGCCTGCATATCACTTATAAGCATTTTAAGCTGATCGGTTGCGATTGTTCCGTCAGAGGTATATGCCGAGAGATGAAGCGTATAAAGCACAAGTTCTTTGCCGTTTTCAACAGTAATTCTCGAAACAGAATAGCAACGGTCAAGGTCAACGAATTTCATAAAACCGTTTTCAATCGGCAAGCTGCGTCTTAAACCGCTTTCAATATTGAACTTTGACAAGGTCAACATACCGGCATAGGATTTGCCGTGAGGCTTGGTAATAGGATAGAACAAATACGGACTGTCAAAGTTTACCGTGAACATTGAATCATATTCGTCAAGCTTACCTCTGAGCGCTTCCTCTTGGTCATAGTGATAACTGCGTGTTGCTTTCTTATCAACTTCCTCGATAAGAATAATATCGGGATTTTCGGATTTAAGGAAATCTCCTATTCCGTCAATTACACTCTTAACCGACTCCTCGGAATTAGCACGGCTCTTTGTACCGCCGTCCATAAAGAAGCCGAAGTCGGGAGTATAAGCCGCAAAACCGATATTGTACGAAATGGCCTTATACTCTTGGTCAACAAGAGCAGACTCGCTCGTAACATCGTTTATCTGCAAAGCTTCATTGTCCTCAATTCTGTGGTAGTCAATCATGACATAAGCGACATATCCGCCTACAATCAAAACCGCCACAAGAAGAATAATCAAAATGATTTTTAGTACCTTTTTTGCCTTTACTGACACGCAACCACCCTTTTTCGTTATTTTATAAAAAAATTATCGATGATATGGTTAAAATTATAGCACTATTTCATATATTTTACAAGGCAAAAACAAAACTGTAAATAAATTCTCTTACTCCACTTATTTAATTCAATTCAGAATAAAAACTTCAAC
>FR895336.1 GCA_000434995.1 Firmicutes bacterium CAG:341
AGAAATAGGTGGTAATATGTGAAAGTCGCAAGAAAAGAGCGGCGAGCAAAAGTACAAGATTTCAGAAGTTTGGGAAACGGCTTAAAAAGTTTTTCAAAAAAACTTAAAAAAGGTGTTGACAAACGAAAGAAGTTGTAGTATAATTGCAAAGCACTTGAGAGAGACGAGCGGGAGCGAGTCACTTGAGAGTGAAGAAATAGGACCTTGAAAATTAAACAACGACGAGATAAAAAGGAACCCGATAAGATTCAAAAGAGTTTTATCTGTACTCGTATCAAAAAGATACAAACAGTGATTGCGAACTAGTGTTCGAGAGAGCAAAAGTTCTTGAAATGATTAGTTCGTTTCCGAGAGGGAACGATTTAATACAATTGTTTTAAGAGTTTGATCCTGGCTCAGGACGAACGCTGGCGGCGTGCCTAACACATGCAAGTCGAACGAAGCTTGATTTCTGATTTTTTCGGAATGACGAATGATATGACTGAGTGGCGGACGGGTGAGTAACGCGTGAGCAACCTGCCCTTCGGAACGGGATAGTGTCTGGAAACGGACAGTAATACCGTATAACATATATTGATCGCATGGTCGATATATCAAAACTGAGGTGCCGAAGGATGGGCTCGCGTCTGATTAGATAGTTGGTGGGGTAACGGCCTACCAAGTCGACGATCAGTAGCCGGACTGAGAGGTTGAACG
>FR895337.1:0-991 GCA_000434995.1 Firmicutes bacterium CAG:341
CCATCAAGGGAAGTAGCAATAGTAATCTTACCTGTTATATCACAACCCGGACCTTTCGGTGAAACATCGCAGGTCATAAGATATAAAGAACCGTCATAATCATCGGCTTGGTTAACGAGTGCATACTCATCCTTAAGCCCATCATTATAATCTGTTAAAACAAAAGTCTCATTCGGGCTGGTTGAAACTGAAATTACATTTGATGCATCACATTTATTAGCAAAAGCAACTGAAAAAGTTGCAAGCAATGTGCCATCACTATTGATTGCTGAACAAGAGTCAGAATCAGAAACAAAGCCAAACACCAAATTTGAATTTTGTGTAATAGTTCCCATTGACGAAATGCCGGTAACTTCATCTGAAAGAAGCGACTGTGCCGCTGTGTCAACAGTAGCATCTGCACTGTACTTTGCAGTTACCTGCACAACCGATAACTCGGAAACACCTTCTAAATAGAAGTTTACATCGTAAGTACCGGCAGGCAATTCATCACCGTCATATTGTTTTCCGTCAGAGTCGGTATAAGTGCAATAAATATTTGGCTTTTCACTGCCAATAGTTGCACCGTATGAAGTATTAGGAAGGCACACGAAAAGTGCAATAAGCACCAAGAAAGTAAGTGTACCAATTACAGCACCTATTCTCTTTTTAACAAATGCATTTTGCATAGGTGTTACCTCCTTGCCAAGTAAATAAAATTTAGGGAGAGACGCGAGTGCATACAACACCAAATCAAACCTCGGTTATAAAAACGCAAAAGCGTAAAAGCAAGCTTTGAAGAAATGATATTGTAATATCAGGGATAAACAGTGACTAAACGCAATCGCCTTTAACCTCCCAACCCTAAAAACAGGGCCGGTATATAAACGGGGATTACCCGATCATATCGAATTTATAAATAAAGTAACCATTATAATAAACGGTTACATATCAGGGGTATTGCTACCCCTGATATGATTTAATTTAATTAGTCGAGAGCACGTGCTGCGTA
>FR895337.1:1137-1304 GCA_000434995.1 Firmicutes bacterium CAG:341
GCAGTGTAGAATGTAAGCTTATCCAAGCCATCAATAACACCATCACCGTTGTAATCACAAATACATACAGGAATTTCAACATTTGAAATATCTTTTGTACCGGTGAGTGTTACAGTTCTGTCGATAGTTACATTTTGTCTATGAACAGTAAGTGATGTTGTACCAAC
>FR895337.1:1377-9833 GCA_000434995.1 Firmicutes bacterium CAG:341
AACTACTTCGCCGTTTGCGATAACATCAATTCCTGCAACACCTGTTGATGATTCAGTACCGTCAACATTTGTTGCAATAAGAACCTTACCGCTTACAGTGATTGTATCAGCTGCTGCCTGCTTAACTGAAGGAGCAATTGTTACATCGCCGTCAACCTTATATTCATAAGGGAATGCATTAACTGTTACCTTTTCACCGTTGATTGTAAGTTCATTAACAACTTGGTAACCTTCAGCTGCCTTAACATCAATTGTGATTGTTGAGCCGGTTTCTACTGAAACAGGAGCTGCGTAAGCATTGCCATTGATTGTTACAGTAGCACCTTCAACAGCATTAACTGTTACAGTGCTGTTTGTAGTTTCAGCAGGAGCAAGAGCAATCTCTGCAGCCTGAAGTTCTGTATCAACAGTGTAGATATTTGTAAGTGAAGCATCGTAGCCCTTCTTATCAGAAAGAACAAAGTTAGCTGGATCCTTATGAGCATAATCGCCGTTACCATACTGTGCAAGAGCAACTGCTGCTGCAAGAGCTCTGACATATCTGGTCCATGATTCTGCAGTGTAAGAACCATCGTTTACAAGCTTACCTTCAGCATCCCACTTACCAAAGCGAGGAGCGTTTGCGCCTGTTGTCTTTGAAACTGAAGCTTCAGTTGTTACAGTCTTACCATCTTCAGCATAAACAGCCTTAGTAGCAGTAAGAGTTGAATAGATGTTGCCTGATGCACACTTGATTTCTTTTTCAAGCTGTGCACCCTGGTAACCACGCTCAACAGCTGCGCTTGCGAAGATATTGAAGAGTCTGGTATATTCAGCTACTGCTGCTGATGAAAGTGATGAATGAGTTACATAAGTATAAGACTTTCCGTTGTCAATGCAGTTTTGTACAGTTGATGCTGCACTTGCAGGAGAAACGCCTAATTCCTTCTTAACTGCATCTTCAGTTTTAGCCTCTCCGGTAGCTTCATCAATTACCGGGTTGCCATCTGCACCTAAAACAACTTTATCATAATGATATTCAAGATCAACAGTAAAGTTCTTTTCAATGTTTCTGGCAATGTCAGTCATCTTAGAGAATGTTAAGATGTTAAAGTTTGTGTCATTAAGACCGGTTCTTGCAACAGAAATGTTTTTGAATGCATTATCTGCAGCCGGCTTAAGTGTGTCATTCATAATGCTTGTTACATAGTTGATTCTATCAACAGCCTTTGCAACAGCACCACGGTTATCAACGATTGAACCGTCAGACTTAACTTCGTTAGGAACGATAGTATAATCTGTTACAGGGAACTTACATGACCAATCTTCATTTGAGTTAACCTTCTTGCCATCGGCATCACGGTATACATACTGAACCTGGTTGTAAAGGAGATTACCCTGTGCGTCAGTTGCCTGAGTTTTAGTAGGCATCTGGCAAGGATTACCATTTGTGGTAATAGCATTATCCCAAGTTGTTTCATAAACAACTGAGTTAGCAAGATAGTATTTACCATCTGCATTCTTAATTACTTTGATTCCGGCTTGGTCTGTTGTACGAACCTTTCCATTATCATCAGAAAGAGCTAATGGTGAATAGATTGGCATTGTACCTGCAGCATCGAAGTAGTAAACGCCTGCAACACCGCCGACTTTACCTGAACCGTCAGCAAGAGCTTCGCCACCAACATAAGCGTTAGCCAAAACATCCTTTGGAATTGTATATTCTTTTCCTTTAGATGTTACTGTTGGAGCAGATTTTGTATAAGGAACATAAGCTAAATCGCCAAACTTTGATGTAACTTCTTTAGTTGTTGCTGTGAGATGAGTCTTATTGTTAATGCTCTGTGCAAAAGCAACTGTCATAGCAGATGACTTAATAGAAAGTACATTAAGAAGAGCCTGCTTAGCTTGCTCGAAAATAGTTGAGTTAGTAAAGTCTGAAGGCTTATACTGTGATACAAGTGATGCCAAATTATCATAAGCAGTATTCATACCACTGAGCTGGCTGGTATCACCTACAAGGATAGTAAAGTGAGCATAAGCTGACTTAGAACCATTGTAGATACACATATCAACCGGATATTCGCCGCCTTGAATGTTGGTTTCACCATCATAACGGAACGGTTGAACTTCAAGAGCAGATGCATTTGGAATCTGCTTCTTCTCACTTTCAATGTAGAAGCCAGGAACTTTGGTGTTACCCATTGAAACAATGTTGAAGAGGTTATCGTAGTTAATCTGACCGCCATTGTTCTGCAAATAAACTGATTCGTAAATATCACCGTCACCAACATGGTAACCTGCGATAATATTCTTAGCAATAGCTTCAGAAAGAGTGTAAACTACATGAGTTCTTGTCTGAATAGCCTTAATATTTGCAGCTGTGGTACCATCAGGGTTAGTTTGAGCTTTAACTGCATCAATTTCATCGCTTGTGTAACCCTTATAATAAGTAATTTTATCGCTGTTACCTGCTGTTGCTTCTGTTACCTCGTTACGGTTCCATTCACCGAATTCACCTGAACCAGGAGTAGTTTCAACACGGTAGTCATACATATTATACTTAAGAAGGTTACCGTTTGTCTTATCCCAAGCAGGGATAGCGTTTTCACTTGTGATGTTTACTGTTGTATAAGCAGCATTTTTATCATACTTTGTTACAACATTATTTGCATCAAGTGTGTTTGACTGATAATTTGAATCTTCATCATAGAAGTAGATACCGTCAACTGCTTTTGAACCGGTCAAAATCTTATTTCTGTTACTTCTATATCTAACTGAATATGTAGAAATATCAGCAAGGTTTGATGAATCAAGTACCATGTATTCAGGATAGTTAGCAAGAAGAGTATTATCCTTACTAAATGTAGATGTTGATTTTACATAAGCACCCTCAACACCAACTGTTTGATCAGCTTTATTTGTATCATGCTGGAACTGCTTGTTACTATTATACATAGCTTCTTTCCAACCTGTTGCGGTTGTCATATACTTATAAGCTGAAACATTGTTATCAGCTGCAACAACTGTGCCATCTTTAAGTACGATGTCGTATACAAACTGAACTTCAACTACATTTGATTCTCCTGCTGCTGAGTCGAAAGTAATAGGAAGTTTAGGTGTTACTATTGTTTCGTTAGGAGCAATAAGACCTGATTTAAGTTGAGATGTAATATCAGTTTTTGCGTTGTTACTGTCAATATAAGTTGCTGACTTAAGCTTGTAATAGTAACGAGAAAGTTGAACAAGCTGTCCATTAGAGATATATGCACGGTTAAGACCTGTGCAGTTATTTGTAAATGAAACTGTATCGCTGCAATCGCCGCCTGCTGTTGTCTTCATAGAAGGTGTAGCAAAGCTTGCTGAAGCAGTCTTAAGCTGCTGAGTTCCGATTGGAGTGATAGCTTCAGGAACGAAAGAGTTAACTGCTGAAAGAGCAAAGAAAATACCCCTCATTACTGAATCGCCATACTTGCCAGCATCACCCTTGGTGCTGTCTGCACCATAACCGGTGAATTCAACAAAGTTGCAAATAGCCTTTTGGATTGCACCGAGGTCAGTACCGCCGGTACCTGCAATAGTTTTAACCTGAAGTAAATCATCAAATGGCTTGTTGTCACCGTTTGACTTAGGAACTACGGTTGTGAAATCCTGCGGCTGTTTAGAATAACGCTTACCGAGGAGACCGTTGATAAGGTCAGCAAGCAAATCATAAACAGTATTTACAAAACCTTTTGACTGAATCGGTTCAGCAGATACGATTGTGATAAGTTTGTAAACGAAATTAGATACGCCACAGAAACCGCTGTCTTTCTTATCTGCAATATTAAGAACTGAAAGAACTACATCGTTCCAGATAAGGTCATGTGAATCGAACTTACCGTATTCCTTGCCTTGGAGTGTACCAAGAATAGGGAGGAACTTGTTAGCAATTTTATCAATATTTTCCCAAAGGTTATTTGTAAGAGCACTGTTACCGTTTTCATCGCAAATACCGAGAAGAGCTGCAACACCCATTGCTCTTTCACCTGAGTTAGTTGCCTTCTTCATTGAGTAATCTCCACCGTAGTAAAGAATTACTGAATTCAAGAGGTCAAAAATTGTAGCACTTGAATTAACATCTTCGTTTTCTGTCTTCCAAGTTTTGCCTTTGTATGTTACAGGAACATATCCTTCAAGTACATATGCAACTGCATCACGAGCCATAGGAAGAATTGTACCTTCAAGTGTTGCGTTGATTGTACCGTCCTTGGCTACATTTACAAGTGATGAATAATCCTTATTAGGAAGTACGTATGATAAGTATTCTTTAAGGCATACATAAGCAACTGCTTCTGCATCCTTACAACCATCCCATTCTGCTGGGTGGATAATATCTTGAAGTTTGCCTGCACCAAGGTTAACCTGGCCGATACAAGCAACAAGCATAGGAACCATTGCTGATTCAAGATTTGCTTCTGAAAGAACAGCATCAGTACCGTTAGCATCATAGAATGCCTTGAGGATGTTAGCATCAGTAGCATCTGCTGTGTACTGAACCATCTTAAGTGCATTGCCAACGAGTGTTGAAGTGATTTTCCTGATTGTTGCATCATTGATTGATTCAACACCGTCTGCCTTTGTTGTTTGAGATTTTGCCATTTCCGGACGATTGCCGATAATGTTATCTCTTTGTGGGAACAAATCATTAACTGCTGCAACAAGTGCATCGTTAAAGCCTGCTACCATTGAACCGTAATTTGAATATTCATTTTTAAAGAATTCGTCAATATTCTTTGTTCCGGTTTGTGCAAAGTAAAGGTTGATAGGACCTGTTTGCATATTGAAACCGTAGTCAGCAAGAGGGCTGTATCTTAACTTAGCAAAGAGCTTTGTTTCATCAATATCTGACCACTTGCCTGTTGATGTTTCAGCAGCTACACGGTCAAATGAAAGCTGTTCCTTAGCTTTTGCAATAAAGTCATCTGCTGATTTATCGCCATAAGCTTCGTAATTAGCTTCAGCCCATTGGTTAATCTTTTCCTGGGTATAGTTAGCAGCAATATTGCTTGAATTCCATTCACCCTTTTTGTCGAAATAATAATAGTATGCATTATCAAGATTTCTGTCACCCTGGGTGTTTACATGGAGAAGCTTGACTGTACCCTTGAGAACTGTATCCCAAGCAAGATCAAGTGCTGTATAACCTAATTTGAAAAGAGAATCGGTTGGCTTAAATGTAAGCTTTGTTGTTTGCTCTGTTGCATAACCGTTTGCATCCGGATGTCCATAAGCAAAAAGAAGAACATTAAGCGGATTGCCGTCATCATCTTTAAATTCGCTTGAATATACAAGGTTAGGGTCATAACCGAGTTTAGCAGCTGCTGCTGCATAATCCGAGCCTGACTTATTCATTTCAGCCTTGATTTCAAGATAACGAGTAGCTGATGTATCCTGGATAGGTTTGAGTGAGCCATCTTCGTTCTTTTCATTATATTCTTGGTTATATGTAACGAGAACGCTTATCTTCTGAAGAAGCTCGGTAGAGAGCTTATCGAAAAGCTGGTCATCATATACCCATTGAGTTTTGCCACTCTTGAAATCATTGATTTCATCCTGTGTATACCATTTAGTATAGTTGAAAATAAGCTGCTGAACAATGTTATAAACAAGGTTTTTAGCATAACTTTCATCACTGAAGCCTAATGGACCTGCAAGAAGCTTGTAGATATTAACCGCACTCTTAAGAACACCGAGGTTGAAATCACCTCTTAATACCTGACCGAGTACATCCTTACCGGCATAGTCAGCTGAGTTGATTTGAAGAAGAGCAAGAGCTCTCTTAACAATCTCAGTTGATGAATAGTTTTCTCTTGTAACATGCCAGAAATTCTTGCTGGCATCACTTGAAGCTAATGATTTAAGCTGAATGTTACCTGCGTCACCAACATAACTACCATACTTAGAAAGAAGACCTGCAACACTCTCAAGTGTAAGCATTACATCATCAACGCTGTCAAGCTTAACTGTTAAGGTATATTTAATAATACCAAACGCGTTGATATTAAGATGCTTTTGAGCGGCATCCCATGTCATATAAGCTGTAACGCTGGATGGGAGATTTGCAAGAAGGTTGTAAACTGTTGGAGCAACTGTAGGAAGCATAAGGTCCGCATAGTCAAGCAATGCTGTTGCGGCTTGTTCGTCAGAAAGAATATTCCAAGCAAGGTCGTTATATTCTAACGCGTCATCTGTATACTGCTTTTCTGAACTAACAGGTGCAGCGTGAGCTGAAAATGCACATGTTAAACAAGAAGCAGCCATAAGAACAGCCATAAACAACGCAAGCAGCTTATGGGAAAACTTTTTTGCTTTCGTTTTCATTTTTTACCTCCGTAAAATTTTAAAAAATTTAAAGTGAAGTGTTAACATATTGTGCGTAATGCCCGTCGCAATCTCTGACCATCAGGCAATCTGAATTAGAATGAAGGCTCATTACAAGCCACAGCATTAAATTGGCGCAATATGTGCTTTAAACACATTATAATTATTACATACAGCCACCCGAAAGTCAATAAATTAAACTTACAATCCTCATTTTTGTAACTTTAGCCAAAAACGACCTCATTTTTTTGTCACTATGCACAATTAGTTTACGAAAATTTTACAATTTGTTAATAGTTTTAAGGAGAAAAATAAGCTTTTCACGGTGAGTAAAGCGACAATACTTTACACAATTTTTACATTTGTAAAGGGCTGAAGCTTTACATTTTGCAAAATTTTTAATGCACTTTTTCTCTGTTTTATCCGTTTTTCAGTTACTCTTAATAAAATCGACGCTTGTTAGACATAATTTCCAATTAAGTCCATTTACAAGCACTCCGTTGTCAAATTCAAAACGCAAAATATGTTAAAATTCACAATAAATTCAAAATATGTTATAAAATTATTGACTTATTAGATTTTATTTGATATAAATATATTGTATTTGTTAATACGCGTGTGGATATCCTGCGCCTAAAAAGCAGTTTTTGTGTAGAAACTGTGTAATAAACAAATACTGCTCGGCGCATAATCCAAAATGCGTTACCATACGACAAAGTTCGTAAATCATATTGTAAAGGAGAGAAAATTTATATGAGAACGAGCAAAAAAATACTCAGCTTTTTCTTAGCTGTGGTAATGGTCGTGACCACTTGTTCGGTTGGATTTACTGCATTTGCAAAAAACAGTAATGACAACCCATTGTGGAACACTTCCAGCGTTAATGCTTCATCCGCATATAAAACCGTCAACGGTTTAGCAGATGAGCTTCCGTCCCTTCTCATGGGTATAGACGCAATTTCAAAAGTAGTCTATAACAAAGGGGCAATCAGTCTTGGTACAACTTCAGACAAGTTGACTAAAGACCAGAAAGAATCAATTAAGGAGAATACGACTCTTCCTGAGATGTTGCAGGCACTTCAGCCTACGCTTATCAATGCTGTCGGCAAAATGGCTGTATCTACAAGCCAATCGGAATTTGTCACAGACATTATTGGTGAATCATCATCAAATGTAAGCAACTATGACTACCTCAACAATTTCAGTGACGACATCAATTTCTTCCAGCTTGCAGGTATGTGCCATAAGCTCATCTATGACGGTGTAAGCAACATTTCTGCAAACAAAGAAACAAAGAAAGCACTTGAAGATATTCTTTATGGTGCAGGCGATCGCAACCTTGATGGTAAAGCAATCAAAAAAATCACTGTTGACTCAACAGGTCAGCACAAGCATTATGTTAACATTAAATACAACACCAAAGGTTTGTGGTATTTAACAACATTAGTAGATTCAAATACTTCTACTAACTTTGATATTTCCGATGCTGTTGATAATATTTTGCCTGCAATTGCACAGCAATATGACGATCAAGTTGCAGATGGTAAAATCAAACCTGTTGAACTTTCTTCAATCACAGATATGTTGGACTTCAACGGTGACGGCGGACATGTAAGAATAGGCGAAACATCTATGATGGCAAGCCTTTCACAGCTTAAATCTGCAACCTACACACTCACAGAAGCTCAGCAGAAAACCGTAAATGAAGTATGCAGTTACTTAAACAACTACTATAAAGTTTTCGGTATTGATCTTAATGCCTCTGATGTTGCTGATTGTATTTACTATGCATATTCACCTCAAACAGATACTTTCACAAATATGTTTGGCGGTAACTTAGCAAGAACCATGCCTTACATTAGACTTGCTGTTGACGGCGGTGCAGATTTCAAACTCTCTGCTGATTCAGATTTCTTTAATGACCAATGGAATCCAAAAGTTACATCTCCTACCGGAGACCCATACACCATTGAATCAACCGGCATTAAAACTTTTAAAACTGTTGACGGATTATTATCACAGATTGAGCCATTCTTTACTAAAGCTCTCGGATACGACAATCTTGACACTGCAGTAAGCGAAATGCTCAGCAGAGATAGTGCATCCACAGATGC
>FR895337.1:9868-21283 GCA_000434995.1 Firmicutes bacterium CAG:341
CGTCAATATCTTCTGTAAAGGACTATATTACAAGCCTTTATATCATATTATCATACGCTTCACTTGTTGATGATGTAAATGGCGGCGGACGACAAAACGCTCCTTATGCTCAATATATTTTAAAGGGAGCATTGGTTGACTTTAAAGGACTTAAACTTGAAGATATAAATCAAGCAGTTGATAAGGATATGCCTGCGGGCTTCAACTTCTACTGGCAAGACGGAGATGAATTCTTCCTTACAGATGATGAACTTGAGCAGATGTATTCAATTTTGAACTTGGTTGCTACTCAAGATAACAATTTCCCTGAAACAATAAACGGATATTTTGCTGACGGTAGTATGAAGTTTAATGATACAGACGGTTCTAAAACTTTCATTCTTCCTAAGAATCTCAGAGATACAGCCACAATTGAATATTTTGCTACATTCTTGAAGATGTACAGCAGAAAGAATAACAACTCTGATGCACAACAGCGTAACAAGGTTATCAACTTGTTTGCAGGTAACTGGATTAGCAACAGAAGCAATAAAACAAGTGATTATATTCAAAATGCTACTCTTTTAGATACAGAAAATTCAGATCCTAACACCGGTATTTATGCATACAAGCATACCGGCAATACTTATTCAAAAGCAGATTTAAATGAATGGGTTAAATATTCATATATGTCAACTCTTACATCTTATTTTTGCTCAAAAATAAGCACTGCGTCTGACGACTTAACTTACGATAACAATTCAATCAAATGTTCTTTGGATATTAGCAAGTTTATCAATGACTATGTTAAAGAACATCTTGATACAACAGGTGTAACTCTTACAGACGCTCAAAAGCAGCCTGTTATCAACAATGCACTTGCAGCTCTTTGTGGTAACGGTGGTACACAGCTTACAAATATAGTTCTTAACTCTATTATTTCCACATATCTCGATCCGAGTTCAACAATAGGTAATATTATCAACGGTGCTCTTGACGAACTTGCTTCAACAAAAATTGACCTTGTCAAAGCAACTTACAATATTTGGGCTAACCTTATTGAATCTCCGGTTGAAACAATATTCAATCTTCTTCCGCTTGTTGTTGTTCTTGTAAATGAAGTACTTGAACCGATATTCTTCAGTGCTAAATCAGGTGAAACCAAGCAAAACAATATGCTTTATAACTTCACACATGATGGTCTTCTCTATGACTTAACCGCTGATTACGGCTCATACATCGGTATTGACACACTTGCTTGGGACCTTAATGAAATGCTTCCATTGCTTATGCATTGGCTCAAGAATGACGGTTCTTATGACAAGATGGGCGGTACATATTGGAATAACGGTGCTGAAAAGAATTTCAAAATCACCAAATATACCGATTTATCAGGCGGACTTGATAAAATTACGACAAAGAATATTACAACAAGTACTGTTATCAGCAAACCAGAATATGTTACTAAATATGAAAAGATTGTTGACAGTAAAGGCAACGAAATCACTTCTAAAGTTGTAACAGAAAAGAAGACAAAAACAGAAGTGGATGAAAACGGTACTGCAAAGACAGTTGAATATACCGAAGATGTTACATACTATACATATAATGGTGTAACAAGCAATGATATTTCAGTAGCTCTTGCAAAAGCTCCGACAAATGCTAAATTTACTGTTTACAGTAAATATGAAGCAAAAGTTCCTTACATCACAGGAATTTACATTGCCGATAAAGCACTTAGGGACGCTAAGCTCAGCGGACTTGATAAGGTTCTTAAGAAAGCATTTACAGATGATAAAGGCGTTCTTTCAGACACAAACGCTCAGCTTGCAACCGGACTTGCAGAAGTAATTAACGAACTTGCAGGATTATTTACAACAGCAGTTGACACTTATGTAAATACCCCATCACTCAGAAATCAAGTTAAGGGTAAAGATAACAACGGAAATATTGCTAACAGCGGACTTAACAACTTAATGGTTGCTATTCCACAGCTCTTCGATATTATGGAAGACCTTGGAGCAGATAAGTACGGTGTCAGCAAAAATGCATGGACATACTGCTACGACGGTAAATTTAAAACTGAAGAAATTACAGTATCGGGTAAAACCTATACCGCTGTTTCTAACACAAAGGTAACTGAATTCAAGTCATATGCTCAAAATCCTGATTCAACAAAGATTTTCGATACTTTCGTTGGTATCTTTGTAGAAGATTGGCTTGATGCAATCCTCGGTCTTGTAAACAATGTTATTGATTCAGACAACAGCGCATTTGCAAAGAACCTTCCTCTCATTACAGGTGTTCTTCAGTCAATCGGCGGATTTGGCGAAACAAGCGCACTTACAGACTTGTTTAACAGCATTTTCCAAATCACCCGTGAAAGCAAATACAGCTTTACATTTGAAAAGCAGGCAAGCGGATTTGTCGGACTTGATAAAAACAATGCTTACTTCCTTATTACTAATGTAAGCAAGCTTGTAGATGTAATTCAAAGTCTTGTTAAATCATTTAAGAAGACTGACAATACAAATAATAATACAAATAATAATACAACAACTGCTCCTACACAGGCAGTTCAAACTTCTAACTCATCAGTTGACATTTCAGCGTATAAGAGCAAAGATGTTAAGAGTGTTGACAGCACAATTGAAAAGCTTGATAAAGCATTGTCATCTCTCCTTGCTGATTCAAGAATCAATGGCTATTCAATCAACAAAACAAATAATATTATTGTCGGCGTAATTTCATTACTTTCAAATTACATCGGTGCTAACTCAGCAAATGCAGTAATAGATTTACTTAATACCTATTTATATTACCTTAACGGTGAAGATTCACGCTCAGCTGATTCTAACGGTAATGTTAACCCTAAGGATATCTACACAAATGAAGGACTTACCACAGTAGTAGTAAGAACTTATGCACTCATTGAATCACTTGTTGCAAACCTTACTGATAAGTACGCTTATTCATACACAGGTGCAAACAATGTTTCAGCTAAATACAATCTTATCAGCGAAGCAGTTAACGGACTTATTTCTCCTGACTCATTAGCTGTAAGAATTAAAGACACAGATATTAAGAATGCCAGCGGTAAACTTAAGAAGCTTGCAAGCTGGAGCGATGCTGTTAATGACAACGGAACACTCAATGTAAGTATTAACTGGGGTGTTTCAGCCGGCAACAGAGATGAGTTTATGAATGGTCTTTCAACATCACTCAGACTTCTCACATCTATTATCGGCGTACTTCTTATTGACACAGGCATTTACGAAAATGCACTTTATCCGGTTCTTAATACAATCGCAGTAAAAACAGGCATCACAGTTGATACTCCTGAAAAGTTCGCTGACAAGAGCAATCCATACCGTGATGAAGTATTTGTAGGAATTGTTAACCCAATCGTTGCATTACTTGACAAATTCTTTGAAAAACCTGTAACTACATTGTTGAACCTTGTATCGGCTATCGGTGTTATATTAGATGACACAACAGCTCCTACACTTGCTTCAACAATTGCAAACGCTGTTAAACCTATTTCAAATGAAGTTAACGGACTTGCAAAAATCCTCAGAATAAGCAATGGTACTCTTGGTGCAACATCACCTACTCTTGCTTCATTCCTTGAAAACATTGCTACTAAAACATTCGGTAAATTGGTAACAGTTAATGATAAGCAGGAAATCGGTATTGAAGTAAAGGGATACCTTCTTTCAGGTAATAATATTATACCTATTATAAATACACTTCTTGCTAAAACAGGCATTAAGCTTAATAACATTAACTGGAATGCACTCGGCAAAACAGCTTCTCCTGCTCAAACACTTCTTTATGTTCTTGATTATGTAATTGAATTCGTAAAGACAAACAATAATCTTACCACAATCATTCAGTTGATTATGGGCAACAACAAGATTAGCAAGGGAATTCAAAAGCTTATCAAGTACATCGAAACAGGTAAGCTTGACGCTATGGGACTTCTTAAAGTTATCGGCAAGCTTCTTGACTTCACTCAGTCACCGACAGAAGTTTACTGGACTTATAAGAATTACAAGGGTACATCATTAAACTTTAAGTATCCTGACGGAATTACAGCTTATGATGCAAATAACGCTGTTTCACAGCTTGACACAGCAGTTGATGCAGTTATGGCTCTTCTCGCCAACTTCGGCGTAGTTAACGCATCAAATCTTAAGAGCATTGTTAGCGGATTGGCATTTACAAACGCTAACCTCACATCTCTTGCAAAGGCACTTTACGGTGCGCTTGATACCAAGAAGATTTCACCATATCTCAATATGGTAGGCATTGCAGTATCACCAAAGGGTGTTGCTAATCTCCTTGTAGATAAGAGCTATGGCAAAACTTACACTTCAGCAGCCAACACACTTAAGAAGGCAAAGAGCTGGAAGAAAGTTAAAACAATTAACTGGGGCTTCAAGGATGGTTCGGCAAAGGCAGAGCAGGGCTTTGTCAATGCTCTTGCAGCAATCCTCCGTCCTGTAAACAGTGTTCTTGCTGTATTCCTCAATGAAGGAAAGATTGACCTCAGTAATATCAATATCAAGAAGGCTTCAACTTCATTTGATATTAAAGACAGCAACGGTAAAGTAACAAGCAAAGTTGCACTTACTTATATGCTTAAGAAAGGCGTTCTCACTCTTACCCTTAAGGATGATATGAACCCTGACTCAAAGCTTTCAACAATTAAGCTTGACCTTAACGCTCTTAATGTAGGCGTTAACGGTATTAACGGTTATGAAGGCGCAATTGTTCCTCTTCTTGATGTTCTTCAAGTAAGCAACAGCAAGATTAAAACATTTAAGCAGTATCAAAAAGATTGCAAGAAGGCTAAAGATAATGTAATTCTTGATGTTCTCAATCCTCTTATGAGCTTTGTAGATACACTTCTTGATAAGCCATTTGATACACTCACATCTGTTCTTCCAAACCTTGCATACTTTATTGATAACAACGGCATAGGCCAGTTACTCGATAATCTCCTTGCTCCTGTTACAAACATTCTTAAAACTGCTAAATCAGCAGGTGTGGATGTTGATAAGATTCTTACAATGGTACTCGGCAAGGACCTTGGCAAAGTTGTTACAAACGCACTCAAGGTTAAAGGTGTTAAGCTTAACATCAAACTTGCAAACCTTAAGTCTTGCAACATTCAAGATATTGTAGTTCCTCTTCTTAACTCATTACTTAAGAAGACCGGCATTAAACTTCCTGAATTTAAGTGGTCAACAATCGCATCACACGGTAAGGTTGTTACATCTAAATCAATGGTTAAGAATGCCGAAGGCAAGTTTACAAATAAGGAAGTAATTGCTGATAAGGGCGAAGTTCTTGTTGCAGTTCTCCGTTATATTGCAGATACTCTTGTTAAGAACTCAAAATCTATCAAATCACTTATTACTTCAATTAAAGCTATTAAGAGTAATGATATGCTCAAATCTATCATCTCAACTGTATTCACTACAATCGGCCTTGCTGATAAGGATGATATTGTTCGTGCAGTATTCTACTTCTTAACAGGCGAACCTACTAATGCATTCTGGGATTACACAGCTTATAAGACAGGTTCATATGACTTCTCTTATCCTGAAAGTGTTGATGTTGACTTCCTTAAGAATCTTCCTCCAATGCTTGACGGACTTGTAGGCGGTTTGGTTGACGGCGGTCTTACCAAGTTAATCGGCGGTCTTATCTTCAAGGATGACATTATTAACTCACTTCTTACCGGACTTTACGGTGCAGTTGAAGGTGTTAAGGTTGGCGACGGTTCACTCGTTTCTCTCCTTGCACAAACTAACATTGACTTCTCAACAAGCAATGTTGCTAAACTTCTTACAGATGAATCTTACGGTCAAACTTATGCTGCAAATGCAAGCGTAATCGCAAAGGCAGGTTCATGGTCAAAGGTTAACACAGCATCACTTAAGTGGGGTGTTAAGGATGCAGATACATTCTTCCACGCACTTGTTGCAGTTCTCCGTCCTATCTACGGTGTACTCGATGTACTTCTTAATGATGCATCACTCGGAATCTTTGACATAGTAAGAATTCCTGGTTCAAACGGTTATACATCATCAATCGTTCCTCTTATGGAAGCATTCTCAATGTATAACATCAAAACTCAGTATCAATACAGAGAAGATATAAACGAAGCTTACGATAATATTCTTCTTGATATTATCAATCCTCTTTGGGATAAGGTTGAGGATATACTTAATGCTCCTCTTGAAACATTGTTTGCAATGCTTCCAAACCTTGCACTCTTCATTGGTAATGACGGACTTTGCCAGATTCTTGACAACCTCCTCACTCCTATTTCAGCTCTTGTTGATGCTATCAAACCAATAGTTGATCTTAATACTCTCTTACCTGCACTTCTTAAGGCACTTAAAGTTGACCTTAATTCAATTCTCGGTAAGATTGGTGTTACAAACTTCTCTCTTGACATCTATGACCTTAATGCAACACTTAAGCCACTCCTTGGCGGTGACGCTATTATTCCTCTTGTAAATAATATCCTTGGTCTTATTAAGATTAAGGGCGCACCACTCGGAATTAAGCTTAATGATGTAGATTGGTTGAAGCTTGCAAGCCACGGTAAAGTAATTACAGACACTTCACAGGCTGCTACATACGGTGCAAGAATTTATGTTGAAGGTGATTCATCAGAAACACTCATTGCAGTACTCGGCTACTTAATCGAAACTGTTAACACAGGCGATAACTTCAAGAACATAAGTGATCTTATCACAGGTCTTGTAGGCGGTAACGAAACTGTATCCGGAGTTGTTAATCAGGTTCTTCCTGTTCTTAAGGGTGATACTGATACAGTTATTGCTTCTCTTGTAGACCTTCTTCAGACAATGGCATAAACATAAAGTTTTAGCCGAAATAAAAATTAGGGGCAACTCCTTTTGGAGTTGCCCTTTATTTTTTTATATTTATATTATCTTTTTATATTTATAAATAAAAAATCTTGTATTACCATTAAAAATAAGATATAATATCAAATGAATTATATCTTTTACTTGGTGGTGATGTTATGCTTCTCGGCAAGGCAGCCAAAGGAAGAGTTGTTAAACCTATAAATTCTGTTGACGAAAGCGGTTATGTTTATCCCTTAAATGTAGTTGAAATTAACGGACATAAAAACCAATATGCTTTTGTAATGGGAGTAACTCACACAGTATGCAATTTTGACGGTAGAATTATTGCAGCACTCATTCCTAAAGACTCTGAGAACAAAAATTTAAAAACTATGTGGATTATGGCGTCACGCAGTTCACGCTATATAAATCAAGACATTTTACAGGTTATTGATGTTGAAAACGATTTTCCGCAATATAACCTCGTTTGCTACTATGAATCAAGTGCCGGCGCAGTTGTATATAGGTCAATTAAAGGAAAGCTTCGTTATCTTCTTATTAAAAACAAACGCTCGGCAAATTGGGGATTTCCTAAAGGCCATCTTGAAATGGGCGAAACAAAATATGATGCAGCAAAAAGAGAAGTGCTTGAAGAAACAGGGCTTCATATCCGTATTCAACTTGGATATGAAGGAATATCAAAATACAAGCTCAGAAATAATGTTGATAAAAAAGTTTCAATCTTTGTTGCAACTACCGATGATATGCGAACCATAGTTCAGGAAGAAGAAATTGATGACTTTATGTGGCTTGCTTATGACCAGGCAATTGGATTTTTATCATTTGAAAATGATAAAAAAATATTGCGTGAAGCAGTTGATTTCTTACTTAAAAACAATCTTATTGTTACAAAAGATATTCCTCTGCCGCAAGATGTTCAAAAAGAAATGGAAATAAAAGAGAAACTCAGGCAGGAAAGAATAGCACAAATGGAAAGGCAAAAGCAATTTAACCCGCCACAGAAAAGCAAGCAACAAATAAGATATGAAAATTATAAGAAAAAGCAAAAACAAAAATATAAAGAAAATCTAAAAAAAGCAAATAATAAAACCACAAATCTAAAGGAGAAATAATTTATGGTTCAAGAACTTTGTAGAAATTTGCAGGAATTTTTAACCGCTCACGGAATACCTGATTGGCTTGTTGTATTTATAATTTCACTCTGCCCTATATTAGAATGCAGACTCGGTATGTTCACAGCAATCGTGCTGTTGCAGATGAACCCATTTGTTGGCTTTATTATCAGCTTTTTAGGTAATATATTGCCTATTCCTTTTATACTTCTTTTAATAAATTGGATTTTTGACTTATTAAAAAAAGTTCCGGGCATAAATAAATTCGTTTATTGGCTTGAAGATAAAACATTAAAAAAGAGAGATAAAATTGATAAATACGGTATTTGGGGGCTTCTTATTTTTGTGGCAATTCCGCTTCCGGGTACAGGCGGATGGACCGGCGCACTTCTTGCTTCCCTCCTCCATCTTGATAAGAAAAAGAGTTTTGTTGTAATTTCACTCGGTGTGTTCATTGCAGGCCTTATTATTACGCTATTAAGCCTTGTAGTAGGTAATGCAGTATTTAACTGATATGGATAAGGAATATAAAGCACTTATCAACCTTTGCAAAAATTATATTAACAATAACGCCTTTATTTTCGATACAAGCGTTGATTACAAAAAAATTTACAGATATGCAAAGGTTCATAACCTTTTGGGAATTGTTAACTTTGCAGTTGCCAATGCTGAAAATAAAAATGATATATCGCCAAAATTTAAAAATGCGGTTGAAAACAGCTTTTTTGATTTGATATACCTTGCAAACCTACAATCAAATATGCTCAAAGAAGTGAAAACGCTTCTCAAAGCTTCTGAGGTGCCGTATATCGTGTTTAAAGGCGCAGTGCTTAAACAGAGCTACCCTGTGCCTGAAAGTCGCGTTATGGGCGATATAGACATACTTATTAAAGAATGTGACCGAAACAAAGTGAAAAAACTTCTCACATCAAATGGTTTTGACTGCATTAAGCAAAATGGGCCGGTATATAACTATGTAAAAAACAATGTTTTGTTTGAAATTCACACAAAGCTTATAAACCATTATGATGAAGAGCCTTTTTGCAATGCATTTGATTATGCTGTATTTGACGGATTTGAGGGAACATTTGATAATAATTTTCACTTTGCATATCTAATTGCACATACAGCACACCATTTCAAATTTTACGGTGCGGGAATTAAGCTTATTGTTGACCTTGCAATTATGCTTAAAAATTCAAACATTGATTTAGTACGGGTTTTTGAATATTTAAAACCCGTAGGCCTTGAAACATTCGGCAAAACAATGCTTAATGTTTGCAACAATTTTTTTGGGTACGGTGTCAATTACAATATTGATACAAAAAAAGTTGAAGAATATCTTTGCAACTGCGGTGCATTTGGCAATGATAATGAAAATAACGGTATTGCCATTGCAAGAAAAGAGCTTGAAAAAGGAAGAAAAGCTTCATCTTTTATGACAAAGCTTCGCCTGCTCTTTCCGCCGTATAAAAAACTTAAGGATATTGATTATATAAAATTTATTAACGGTAGGCCTTGGCTTATTTTGTACGCTTGGGTGTATCGAATTATTTATAATTTTAAACACAAAAAAGAATTTATGCTAAATGCAGTAAAT
Source organism: Firmicutes bacterium CAG:341 (assembly GCA_000434995.1). Classification (GTDB taxonomy): domain Bacteria; phylum Bacillota; class Clostridia; order Oscillospirales; family Acutalibacteraceae; genus Eubacterium_R. The sequence goes on from FR895337.1 coordinate 19,471, forward strand.
TCGCTTGATGATGAAAAGACGTATATTTTAGCTCAAAAGGAGCTTGAGATGTTTAAGGAGATAGGTTTAGAATGAAGTACATTGCTATAATTTTAATTGCTGTTTTGTTGGTATTACTTGTTTTATTCGTTTCTTGGTTTTTGAATATGAAAGCTAACGGTAAATGTCCGATATGTGCTTTAAAGAAAATATTTATTCCAACTTCGCTCACCATTGACATCAGCGAAGAGGAGGATTATTCAAACGAGGTTGCAAAAACGCCGCCGATGGGATGGTCAAGCTGGAATACATTCAGAAATAATATTGATCAAGATATAATTATGCAAACAGCCCACGCTATGAAAGACAGTGGCCTTGCAAACGCAGGATATGAATTTATTAACCTTGATGATTGCTGGCAAAGCTCTCTTCGTGACAGCGACGGTAAATTGCAGGGTGACCTCGGCACTTTCAGCCGCGGTATACCTAATCTTATTAAAGATATTAACGCTCTCGGCTTAAAGGTAGGGCTTTATTCATCAAACGGTACACTCACCTGTGAGGATTTGCCTGCATCGCTCGGCAATGAAAGGCTTGATGCCAAAACGCTTGCATCTTGGGGATGTGAATTTTTCAAATATGATTTTTGCCACCATGACAGAATAAGCGGTGACTGCCCGGCGATTGAACATATAGAAATTACAAAGCAAAAAAGTGCATTTGAGCTTGATTTAAGGCCGGAGGACGCGCAGTTTACCGGCAGAGCAAAGATTATTAAAATGCCTGATGTGCCAAGCAAAAAGGCTATCGGATTTATTAGCCACGGTTCAGGCTCGGCAAGCTTTGATTTTGATGTTGATGCAAAGGGCGAATATGTATTAACCTTTGTTTTCCATAAATCAAGAGCAAAGAAAAAGCAGTATATGCAAATTGATATTAACGGCAAAATGCATGAACTTTTCTTCCCTGAAACAAAAGGTTTCAGCCCTTTGGGAAGGCAGCAAATTGTGGTTGAACTTGCAAGCGGCACAAACCATATGACAATCAAAAACCCTATTGTAACTAATATTGATTCATCTTTTGTTCAATATAAGCGTATGGGTGACGCACTTAAAGAAGCAACGCAAATGTGGGCAAAAGTTACAAGAACACCAGAAAAACCTATAACATTTTCAATATGCGAATGGGGTACTGCACGCCCATACATTTGGGGCGCAAAGGCAGGTTCAATGTGGCGCACAACGCCTGATATTATGCCTAAATGGAGCAGCATTGTTTGGATATATAACCGTACATTAAAGCTTTACAAATATGCGGGTGCAGGCCACTGGAATGACCCTGATATGCTGGAAGTTGGCAACGGAAATCTTGACGATAATGAAAACAGAGCGCATTTTTCACTTTGGTGTATGCTTGCCGCTCCGCTTATGCTCGGCAATGATATTAGGCAATTTGTAACAAACGGTATGCCTGATAAAGAAAATAACACGCTCAAAATAGTTACAAACAAGCATATGATTGCAGTTGACCAAGACGCTCTCGGCAAACCGGCAAAAAGGATTAAAAAAGAAAGCGGAATTGATATTATTGCAAGGCCGCTTGCAAACGGTGATGTTGCACTGTGCTTGTTTAACACAAAATCTTCCACAAAAAGCGTAAGCTTCAAGCTTGATGAACTTGTTAAAGACAAGTATTTGGGTATTGAAGAAGTACCGACAGGATATGAACTGCACGACTTGTGGACTGACGAGCGCACAACCGGAACTACTATTTCGGCATCTATACCTAAACATTCAACGGTAGTTTACAGAATCAAACCGGTAAATGAATAATA
>FR895338.1:0-54573 GCA_000434995.1 Firmicutes bacterium CAG:341
TTGTAAGGCAGATGCTCTCCCAGCTGAGCTATGCTCCCACGCATATCCGTCGCACTTGCGACGAGTTATATAATACAATAAGTCAATCAAAAAGTCAAGGCTTTTTTTCAACTTTTTTCAATTTTTTTATTTGCTTGTTTGCTCAAGCAATTTTCTGATTTCTGACGGTGTAAACTTATAATTTTTATCACAAAAATGACATTCAACATTTACATTCTCATTATCCTCTATCATTTGCTCAAGAGATTGCCTACCGGTTGAAATAAGAGCATTTTCAACCTTTGCCTTGGAGCAATTGCATCTGTATTCACAAGTGCTTTCATCGAGCTTCTCAATTTCTATTCCCTGCATTGCACGCTTAGCAATATCATCAGGTGTCATTCCTTTTGAAAGCATTGTTGTTACAGAATCAATATCCTTTATTGACTGTTCAATTTTAGTAATTATTTCATCAGGGCAACCCGGCAAAAGCTGAATCATAAATCCGCCTGCATTTGCTACCGATAAATCAGGATTTACCAAAACACCGAGTGCGCATACAGTAGGTGTTTGCTCCGATACAGCAAAGTAATTTGTAATATCTTCAGCTATTTCACCGCTTACAATTTGAGTATTTCCTACATAAGGTTCTTTTAACCCTAAATCTTTCATTACATACAAAAAGCCGTCTGTTCCGACTGCCGAGCGTACATCAAGCTTGCCCTTATCATTAAGCGGAATCTCAACCACAGGATTTTCAACATATCCCCTGGCGTTACCCTGACTGTCGGAAACTGCCAATACAACACCGGCAGGACCGCCGCCGTTAAGCCTTAAAGTAACACTGTCATCTTTACCCTTAAGCATTACACCCATCATAGATGAAGCAGTCATAAGCCTGCCGAGTGCCGCAGTAGTGACAGCTGAAGTTTTGTGAATATTTTCAGCTTTGCTAACCATATCGGTTGTATCACCTGCAATAACAAACGCACTGCCGTCAGTTGTAATATATCTTACTATTTTTCCCATTTAATTATCACCTTTTTTTACAAACAAAATAAATTCGTTCACTGTCGCTTTTCGGAGAGTCAAACGTCATTTCATCATAAATTCCGATAATTTCAAATTTATCAAGAATATTTTTAAGTTCATCAACAGTATAAGCTTTTTCATTAAATTCTTCACTGTATCTGTCATAGCTTGAACCGTTAAACACAAAAAAATCAAGCAAAATTCTAACAATATTATCGCCTAAATATTCATTATCCCATGATAAAAAGAAATCTTCTTCATCAAATACAAAAGTATTATCTGCAAGAATACATTGATGCTTATAAACCGTGTTGACATCAAAAACAAAAACACCGCCGTTATCAAGCGAATTGTAAACGCAATCAAAGCACTTTCTGACTTCGCCAATATCTTTTAAATGATTGATACTGTCAAGCGAACATATGCAACAATCAACCTTTTGCGGCAATGTAAAGCAAGTCATATCTCCTTTAATAAAAACTGCGCGTTTGATACCCTTTAAACAAGCTTCAGTAAGCATTTCATCAGATAAATCCATACCGATAACTTCCATACCCATATCAGCCAAATACTCGCTTACAGAGCCTGTGCCGCAGGCAAGGTCTAAAACAGAATTGCAATTTGCACAATTTTCTTTAAAAAAGTCATAAATATACTTACTTCTTTTTTCATACTCAACATTATCGGTTAATTCATCATAGAATTTTGCGAATGTATTATAGCTCTTCATTTTCTTCGTTCTTATTTTCGTTTTCAAGTTTTATTTTTTCAAATATTTTATCATATCCGTCACATCCGTATTGGAGTGAACGATTTACTCTGCTTATTGTTGCAGTTGAAGCACCCGTTGCGTTTACAATATCTGTATAAACGCACTTTTCAGAAAGCATTTTAGCAACAACTATTCTTTGACTGATTGTTTTGAGTTCCTGAACTGTGCACAAATCTTCAAAAAAATCATAGCAATCATCAATAGTTTCAAGTTCAAGAATAGCCCTGAAAAGAAAATCAATATTATCATCTTTTAATTTACTGCTCATAATATTTACCCTTTCATGAAATTATCATAATTTAAAGTAATCATATTGTAACACACTAAATCGCGAAAGTAAAGAAAAAATCTCCGAAAATAATAAATAATCGGAGATTTTAATAATTTATTCTTTTATAAGTTCATCATAAAAATCAAAGCAATCAAATGTTGCAAAATAATCTTTAGGTGTTTCTGCTCTTCTGATAAGTTTAAATGAACCGTCTTCTTTCAAAAGGATTTCTGAACTCTTAAGCTTACCGTTGTAATTATATCCCATTGAAAAACCGTGAGCACCGGCATCGTGAATGAAAATATAATCACCCATATCAATTTTTGGGAGCATACGGTCAACAGCAAATTTATCACAATTTTCGCACAGTGAACCGGTAACATCATATTTATGGTCGTTAGGTTCATTTTCCTTGCCTAATACAGTGATATGATGATAAGCGCCGTAAATAGCAGGTCTCATAAGGTTAACTGCACAGGCGTCAACACCGATATATTCCTTATGTGTATGCTTTTCGTTAATAGCTTTAGTAACAAGTCCGCCGTAAGGGCCAAGCATATATCTGCCAAGCTCTGTAAAGATTGATACATCTCCCATATCAGCAGGAATAAGAACTTCTTCATACGCTTTCCTTACGCCCTCACCGATAACAAAAATATCATTTGGTTCTTGGTCAGGTTTATAAGGAATTCCGATACCGCCTGAAAGGTTAATAAATGTGATATGAACACCGAGTTTTTCTTTAAGGTCGGCCGCAAGTTCAAAAAGAAGCTTGGCAAGCATAGGATAATACTCATTGGTTACAGTATTTGAGCAAAGAAATGAATGTATACCGAATTCTTCAACGCCCTTTTCTTTAAGAATTTTGAAAGCTTCATAAATCTGCTCAGTAGTCATTCCGTACTTTGCATCGCCGGGATTATCCATAATGTCATTAGAAATTTTAAAGATACCACCCGGATTATAACGGCAACTCATTTTTTTAGGAAGTTTACCGCAAGCTTTTTCAACTGCCTCAATATGTGTAATATCATCAAGATTTATAATACCGCCGAGTTTGTTGCAGTATTTAAACTCATCAATAGGTGTATCATTAGATGAAAACATAATATCATCACCGACTGCACCGATAGTTTTAGCCATCATAAGCTCGGTTTTTGACGAGCAGTCACATCCGCAGCCATATTCACGAAGAATGTTAATCAAAAACGGATTCGGTGTAGCCTTAACCGCAAAATATTCTTTATATCCCTTGTTCCAAGAAAATGCTTTTTTTAAGTTTTTTACATTTTCTCTTATACCCTTTTCGTCATAAAGATGAAAAGGAGTTGGATACTTTGAAGCAATTTCTTCAACTTTTTCTTTTGTTACAAATGGTACCTTTGCCATTATTTTTTATCCTCCTAAATCACATCACTGATTTTTCTATATAATTTTTAATTCCGTTAATTCCCTGCCCGGTTACAGATGAAAACGGAACAACAGGCACACCACCCGCAAATGCAAGTTCCTCACCCGATAAATCAAGCCTATCTTTATAAGCTTTTTTCTTAAGCTTGTCAGCTTTAGTCATCACTATTATAAACGGAATATTCATTTCTTTCAAGAAATAAATCATTCCTTCATCATCCTTAGTTAAAGGATGGCGCATATCAATAAGAAGAATAACAAGCGAAATATTTCTTCCGCTTTTAAAATATCCCTCCATCAATTCACCAAAGCGTTTAAGTTCTTGCTTGCTGATTTTGGCGTAGCCGTAACCCGGTAAGTCAACAAATTTAATATTATCCACATCATAAAAATTTATTGTAATTGTTTTGCCGGGAACTGAACTTACCCTTGCTAAATTTTTTCTGTTGAAAAGCTTATTTAAAAGCGAACTTTTACCCACATTTGACCTACCGGCAAAAACAACCTCCGGTTCAACACTTTCAGGAAGTTGAGAAAGGACGCCGTAAGCGTTTTCAAAAAATGCTTTATTGTAATTCATATCTCACCTACTGTGTAACTACATTTGTTTTAGAAGTTTTATCTGTAACAATTAAGTTTTCCTTAACTTCTTTTTTCTTAATAGGTCTTGAAACCAGTGCAATCGGCAAGACTTCATCAAAATTTTTGACGCTGATAAAATCGATCACCTGTTTTACTTCGTCTGAAATTTCATCTAAATCTTTTTTATTGTCCTGCGGAATAATTACAGTATCGCAGCCAGCCTTATATGCCGCCATAGACTTTTCTTTCAATCCGCCGATTGCAAGTGCCTTGCCTTTAAGGCTGATTTCGCCTGTCATTGCAACATTTGATTTAATTGCTATTCCTGTTAATTCACTTACTATCGCAGTTGTTATTGCCAATCCGGCAGACGGACCGTCTTTTGGAACAGCGGCTTCAGGAGCGTGAATATGTATATCCTTATTTTTATAAAAATCTTCATCTATGCCATATTCACTTGCTTTTGAACGAATGTATGAAACAGCAGTTTTTGCACTTTCTTTCATAACATCACCCAAATTACCCGTAAGTTCTATTTTACCCGTTCCGTTAAGAACAGACACTTCAATAGGAAGCATTGTTCCGCCAACGCTTGTCCACGCAAGGCCGTTTACAGTACCGACTTGGTCTTCTTTGCTTACTAAATCATCGCTAAACTTTTTCTTACCTAAATATTTTTCAATATTTTTGTCTGTTACCTTAAATGATTTCGCACCGCTTTCAAGGCTGACCGTTGCTTTTCTGCAAAGTGTTGCAATTTGCTTTTCAAGGGTACGCACTCCGGCTTCCCTTGTGTAATTTTCAATCAAAATATTTATTGCATCATCACTTATTTTAAATTCCTTAGAAGTCAATGAATGTTTAATCATTTCCTTTTTAACAAGATGCTTTTTAGCTATATAAAACTTTTCAAGCGCAGTATAAGAATTAAGCTCAATTACTTCCATTCTGTCATAAAGCGGGCCTGCAATTGCCGAAACATCATTTGCGGTAGTAATAAAGAGTACCCTACTCAAATCTAAAGGAAATTCAATATAATGGTCAGCAAAAGAATTATTTTGTTCAGGGTCAAGTGCTTCTAATAATGCAGATGATGGGTCACCCTTAAAATCATTGCCAACTTTATCAATTTCATCAAGCAATATAATTGGGTTCATTACCCCGCTTTTAATAACGGCTTCAACTATTCTGCCCGGCATTGAACCTATGTATGTTTTTCTATGTCCTCTTATTTCCGCTTCATCGTGAATACCGCCTAAAGCAATGCGGACATATTTTCTACCCATACTTTTAGCCAAAGATTTAACAATTGAGGTTTTACCTACACCGGGAGGCCCTGCAAGGCAAAGAATTTGACCGTTAAACTCAGGATTCCTTTTATATACAGCTAATGAATCAACAATTCTTTCCTTAACTTTATCAAGTCCGTAATGCTCTTTATCAAGAATTTTTCTTGATTTTTCAAGATTTATTGAATCTTTTGTATATTTTCCAAAAGGAATTTCAAGGCATTTATCAAGATAATTGCGTTCAACCGTACCCTCATGAGAACCTGACGGCATTTTAGCAAGCTTGTCACATTCTTTTAAAAGTTTTTCTTTAATATCATCGCTGCATTTGAGTGCAGAAACTTTGCTTTTGTATTCCTCTGCTTCTTCCAGCGGATTATCGCTTTCGCCAAGTGCTTCGGAAATAACTTTCATTTCCTCACGAAGATAATATTCCCTTTGGCTCTTATCAATTTCATTTTGAACCTTTTCTTGAATTTCACTTTCAATTTCAAGTGCATTGTTTTCTTTCTTAAGATAAACAACAAGCTGGCATATTCTTTCGCTCTGGTCTAATGCCGATAAAACATCCTGTTTTTCATAATAATCAAGAAAAGTATTTGAACATACAAAATCTGCAAGTTCACCTGAATCTTTAATTGAAATAACCTTTGCAATAACTTCGTTGCTGATTTTAGGCATCAATGAAGCGTATCTTTCAAATTCTCTTTTTATAATTCTTTGATAAGCTTTATCTTCATCATCAGAAATTTCAAGATTAGAATTATTGTCACCGGCAATTTCAACCAAACCGCCTATATACGGCTTAACCGATGTGAAACTGTAAAGGGTAGCCCTTTCGTCACCTTCTACCACAACTCGCATATTTTCGCTGCCCGGAATTCGCATCATCTGCCTAATTGTACATATAACACCAACATCATACATGTCGTCAATATTAGGCTCATCAACCGAAGCGTCCTTTTGGCAAACAAGAAATACCTTTTGGTCATCGTCCATAGCTTTTTGAAGAGCTTTAATACTCTTTTTTCTGCCTACATCAAAATGAAGAACCATTTTAGGAAAAACCACAATTCCCCTAAGCGGAATTATAGGTAATTCTAAAAATAAATTTTCGTTACTTTCGTTCATATATAAAAACCTACTTAGTCTATTATAAATAATTGCATATTATTATATACCAAACGCTAAAAAAAGGCAACATCAAAATATAGAAAAAGAACTTCCATATATATGGAAGTTCTCGTAAAATCAGCCACACACTTTGCACGCTCTCCTGCCTGACGGAGCTTTTTTGCCGCTTGAAACAGAAGTAGAGCGCTTTAAAGTTCTGCAATTTTTGGAAGTATGATAAACTTTGCTGTCATCTACCCAGTAATATTTAGCCGAAGATGATTTTTTCTTCGTAGATTTTTTCTTTGATGTTGCTTTTTCTACACTAATAGGTTCTGAATCACACCACGATGAATAAATAATCTTATCACCGTCATATTTATATGTTCTGACTTTTACAAAATAAGTTGTTTTAGCCTTTAAACCTTTAACTGTTTTAGAACCTTTTGAATTGTCCTTAACTTTAACCCTTTTATCATTTTCAAAGTCATGTTTGGTGGAATACCTTATCTGGTAGCCATCAACGCTGTCATATGTTTTATATTTAACTTTAAAACCGCCATCAACTGATGATGTACCGGTAATATATGTTGCTTTTGGTTTATCACCGCCTGCATAAGCAAATGAAAAAGTTGAAAAAGTAAAAGTAACAGCAGCAATTAAAGATAAAATCACACTGATTATTCTTCTCATAAAATCACCTCAAAGTCATTTTAGCATAAATAAACAGTATTGTAAATAAAAAAGAATTCCTTTGCAGGAATTCTTTTTAATTATGCATTCTTCAAATTACTTGAAGTAAGACGCTTTGGATTTTTATTAGGATTGCGAAGAATAATAGGTTCGTCACCTTTTGTGACAGAATCCTCGGTAATTATAACCTTTTCAATTGTATAATCACTCGGAGCTTTAAACATAAGGTCTTTAAGAACCGATTCAAACACACTTCTTAATCCTCTTGCACCTGTTTTGCGTTCAAGCGTAATATCGGCAATCGCTTTAAGTGCATCCGGCTTAAATTCAAGTTTAACACCATCGAGTTCAAATAATCTTTGATATTGTTTAACAATAGCATTTTTAGGCTCAGTCATAATTCTAACAAGTGCCTTTTTATCAAGATTTTCAAGAACGGTAATAACCGGAACACGACCGATAAGTTCAGGAATAAGGCCATACTTTACAAGGTCGTGCTGTTCGGCTTTTTTCATAATATCGGCTTGATCAACTTCCTCGCTTTCAATATCAGCACCAAAGCCGAGTGACTTACCGCCAATTCTTTTTTCGATGATTTTTTCAATTCCATCAAAAGCACCGCCGCAAATAAACAAAATATTAGTTGTATCAATTTGAATAAATTCCTGTTGCGGATGCTTTCTTCCGCCTGACGGAGGCACATTGGAAACAGTTCCTTCCAAAATTTTCAAAAGAGCCTGTTGTACACCTTCACCGCTAACATCACGAGTTATTGACCTATTTTCACTCTTTCTTGAAATTTTATCAATTTCGTCAACATAAATTATGCCGCGTTCTGCTTTTTCAATATCGAAATCGGCAGCTTGAATGAGCCTGAGCAAAATATTTTCTACATCTTCGCCAACATATCCGGCTTCCGTCAAAGTAGTGGCATCAGCTATTGCAAATGGAACATCAAGTATTTTTGCAAGTGTTTGCGCAAGCATAGTTTTGCCGACACCCGTAGGGCCTAAAAGCATAACATTACTCTTCTGCAATTCAACATTGCCGCGAGAATTTGAATATATTCTTTTATAATGATTATAAACTGCTACCGACAATGCAATTTTAGCATCATCTTGGCCGATAACATATTCATCAAGCTTTGCCTTAATTTCTTCCGGTTTGGGAAGAAGCTTGCTTTCAGGTTGGCTTGCAGGATTAGGGCTATTTAGTGATGATGTTTGGTCAATCAAATCATAGCAAAGATTGATGCATTCATCACAAATAAAAACACCGGGGCCCTCGATAAGCTTATGAACCAATGTTTCCGGCTTGCCGCAAAACGAACATCTTGCAACAGCGTTTTTTGAATCATCATGTGCCATAAAAACACCTCATCAATTATCTTTTATCAATTACCTTATCAACAAGGCCAAATTCAAGAGCTTCCTGAGCTGTGAGCCAATTATCTCTATCAGTAGCTTGAGTCAATTCTTCAATAGTTCTGCCGCAATTTTCAGCCATGATAGAATTAAGTTTTTTCTTTGTCTGTAAAATATGATTAGCGGCAATTTCAATTTCAGTTGCTTGACCTTCGGTTCTGCCAAGAGGTTGATGAATCATAACTTCAGCATTAGGGAGGCAAATTCTTTTACCTTTAGCACCGCTTGAAAGAAGAAAAGCACCCATAGATGCAGCCATACCCATACAAATTGTAGATACATCACATTTAATGTACTGCATTGTATCGTAAATAGCCATACCGTCAGTTACAGAACCACCCGGGCTATTGATATATAAGCTAATATCTTTATCCTTATCTTGACCTTCTAAGAAAAGAAGCTGTGCAACGACAAGTGAAGCTGTGGTCGAATTTACTTCGTCAGATAAAACAATAATTCTGTCATTTAAAAGACGAGAATAAATATCCATTGAGCGCTCGCCGGCACTTGTTTGTTCAAGAACATATGGTACTAATGCCATAATAACCATTACCTTTCTGCTACTTTACATAATAATCCTGCCCGATGTAGCTAACGGGCAGGAAATAAAAATAAAATATTATTCTTTAACAGCTGAATCAACAATAAGGTCAATTGCCTTCTTTGTTTTAACATCAGAAGCAAGCTGGTCGGTAGGAATTGCTTTCTTGATTTGGTCAGCTTCCATCTGGTACTGTTCAGCAAGCTTTGCAATTTCAGCATCAATTTCTTCTTCTGTTGCTTCAAGCTTTTCAGCTTCAACAATTGCTTCAAGAGCAATAGATGCCTTAACCTGCTTTTGAGCACCGTCCTTAAATGTGTCCTTAAATGCATCCTTATCCTGACCGAGATACTTAAGATATGTATCAAGATCAATGCCCTGCATTTGAAGTCTGTAAGCGTAATCCTGAACCATTTCATCTACACGCTTGTCAAACATACACTGCGGAACTTCACATTCCATATTATCAATAACCTGCTCAATAAGCTGATTTTCAAAATCATTCTTTGCTTCTTCAGCTTTTCTTTCGTTCATTTGCTTTTTAATATCAGCCTTAAGTTCATCAAGGGTATCAAATTCTGAAACATCCTTTGCAAATTCATCATCAAGATCAGGAAGTTCTTTTGACTTGATTTCGTGAATTTTGCATTTGAACACTGCATCTTTTCCTGCAAGTTCTTGAGCATAATCTTCAGGGAATGTTACATTAACATCAAATTCTTCTTCAGCCTTGTGGCCTGCAACCTGATCTTCAAAGCCAGGAATAAATGAACCTGAACCGAGTTCAAGAGGATAATTTTCGCCCTTGCCGCCTTCAAATGTAACACCGTCAACAAAACCTTCAAAATCAATTTCTGCTGTATCACCCATTTCAGCAGCCCTGTCTTCAACAGAAACAAGGCGTGAATTACGGTCACGCATATTTTCGATTTCTTTGTCAATATCTTCATCTGTTGCTTCGCTTGGAAGCATTGTAGCTTTAAGGCCTTTATAGTCACCGAGCTTAACCTCAGGATAAACTGTAACTTTCATTTTCATTTCAACGCCTTCGTTCTTGCTCATAACAGGAACATCAAGGTCAAACGGAGTATCAACAGTTCTAAGACCTGCTTCTTCAATTGCAGCTGTAACAGCTTGCAGATATACGATTTCAAGAGCTTCTTCATAAAATGCGCCCTCACCGTAAACCTTTTCAATCATACCCTGTGTAGCCTTACCCTTACGGAAGCCAGGAATTTGGATTGACTTTCTCTGCTTCATATATGCAGATTTGCAAGCATCTGTAAACACCTCAGGAGTTACAGTAACTTCGATTTCATAAACATTTGTATCTACTTTATTAGATGATTTAAGTGCCATGATAATGACCTCCTATCAATAAAAATTCTAATCACCGAAGTGGCATTATAACATATAATTCAAACAATATCAAGTTTTTATATTCATTTAATGTTAAACATATTGTTAATAATTTACAAAATTAAAATTTTTTTATCAAAAGCGGCATAAAATTAAGCCTATCTGCAGAAATAAGTTTGAAATCTATTCCGTCATAATTATCATCAAATGCATATTTCGCAGCCACACCGTGAATATGCCCGTAATAACATTTTTTTATACCTTTTTCTTTGAGCAGGCTTACAATTTCTTCGCAACATTGATTTTCATATACCGGCGGGTAATGAAGAAAAACTATTTTTTCACAATTTAATGCGCTTTCAATAGAAGCCTTAATTCGCATAACTTCCCTGTTTAAAACTTTTTCGTTTTGCTCCTCATCACTGTCAAAAAACCAACCGCGGCTGCCGCAAACTGAAAAATCATCAAAATCAAACGCATTATTATGTAAAATTGAAATAGTATTAAAATTGTTTTCTTCAATAAATTTATTCATTTTACTCATTGTATTCCACCAATAATCGTGGTTACCTTTGAGTATTATTTTTTTACCGTTAAGTTGATTTATATAGTCAAAATCAGCTTTCAATTCATCAAAATTCATTGCCCAGCTAATGTCACCGGCAATAACAACATAATCTTTGTCGTCAATGATTTTGTTCCAATTTTCTTTGAGTCTGTCTGTATAGTTAAGCCAACCCTCAAAATCATCCATAGGCTTATTTGAAGCAAATGATAAGTGAGTATCAGCAATCGCAAAAAGTGACATAAATAATAGCCTTTCTAAATTAAAAGGTAATTTTTGTTAAAAATCATTTGAATAAAAAAATCATATTTTCAAATAATAATAACCGAAGGGAGTGAAAAAGTAATGATGGATAAGGAAATTAAAGGTATTTCATGTGATGTAAAAAATTGCAAATATCATGATAAAGCAAACAACTGTATGGCAGGTCACATCAATGTAGGCAACAGCAGTGCAACAAGTGTAACTGACACAAAATGCGAAACATTTGAATGCAACGACGGTTGCGGCTGTCGCTAAGTAAACCTATTGTCAAAATAACGGCTCTGTAATTCAGAGCCGTTATTCATTATAACAAATTATAAATTAAGAAGTTTAAATACCATTTGGCTCATATCTTCTTTATTGCAAACATCACTGAAGCGAACTTCTTTATCCTTAAGAGATGCAATAGGTTTCGGAACATCTGCACCTGTTACATTATGAAGTTCATCAACCATTTCAAATTCATTAAGTTCAGGTGCTTTACCTGCAAGTACTGCATTAAGCACGCTTGCTGAAAACTTATAAGGTGAAGCAGTTGAATCAATAACAGTAGGAATATCATCGCCTGTTGCTTTTACATATTCATCATATACTTTAACTGCAACAGCTGTGTGTGTATCACAAAGGTAATGATATTTATCAAAATGATATTTGATTGTATCATCAACATTTTCTTCTGCCGTGTATCCTGCGTCAAATTCCTTTTGAATTTTAGCAATAAGTTCATTTGAAACTGTATATTTTCCGTCTTTTGAAAGCTTATTCATTAAATCCACAATAAGCTTATCATCACCGTCACTCATATGATAAAGAAGTCTTTCAAGGTTAGATGAAATAAGAATATCCATTGACGGTGAAGTAGTAGTGTAGAACTTTCTGTTTTTATCATATGTACCTGTTTTTAAGAAATCAGTAAGTACATTATTTGAATTTGAAGCACAAACAAGAGTTTTGATAGGAAGTCCCATTTTTTTAGCATAATATCCGGCAAGAATATTACCGAAGTTACCGGTCGGAACTACAATATTGATTTCATCCCCTGCTTTAATCTTATTCATATTGATAAGATCACAGTAGGTTGAAAAATAGTATACGATTTGAGGAACAAGTCTGCCCCAGTTAATAGAGTTTGCAGAAGAGAACATCATATTCTTCTTTGCAAGTTCTTTTTTTATATCGTTGTTTGTAAAAATTGATTTTACAGCACTTTGTGCATCGTCAAAATTACCGTTGATAGCACATACGGCAACATTTTCACCCTCTTGAGTAGTCATTTGAAGCTTTTGCATAGGTGAAACACCGTCAACCGGGTAAAATACCAAAATCTTTGTATTATCAACATTCTTGAAACCTTCAAGAGCAGCCTTACCTGTATCGCCTGATGTAGCAACAAGAATTACGATGGTTTTTCCGTCAGCAGTTTTTTTAGCTGATACAGTCATAAGATAAGGCAAAAGCTGAAGTGCCATATCCTTAAATGCACAGGTAGGGCCGTGCCAAAGTTCAAGAATATTCTTATTTCCGTCAACATTAACGGTAGGAGCGATTTGAGGAGAAGAAAACTTTTGAGCAGCGTATGCACCGCTTACGCAGTAATCAAGCTCTTCTTCAGTAAAATCAGTTAAATATTCTTTAAGAACGGTTTTAGCTCTGGCAATATAATTCATAGATGTCATTGAAGCAATCTTTTCAATATCAAAATGCGGAAGTTCAACCGGAACAAAAAGCCCGCCTTCTTCACTTATACCTTGAGCAATAGCCTGTGCGGCTGATACTCTGATTGAATTATCTCTTGTAGATGTATAAAGCATAATATTTTTCCTTTCACCTTAAAATTGAGGTTTATAATATTCTATACTAAGTCAAACGCATTTTCAAGATGTTTTATTGATTTTATTTTATTATTATCGGTATAAATTTCAACAACATCAAATCTCGGCTGTAAATTTGTTTTGTTTTGCATTAAAAACATTTTAGCACAGGCAATAATTTTCTGCTGTTTTGAATATGTTACAAATTCCCTGGGTAATGCAATTGATTTAACATCCCTTTGCTTGACTTCAACAAAGCAAATATATTTTCTGTTTTTAACAATTAAATCAACCTCACCAAAACGGGTGGTATAATTTGTGTCAACAAGTTTATATCTGTGCTTTCTCAAATAATTAGCAGCTTCAATTTCCCAAATTTTACCTTTACTGTTCATTTTTCTTTTCCAAATATTTTTTCAAAAATGTTTTTCTGTGAACTTCGCTTATACCGTATTTATCGAGCATTTCGTAATGAAGTTTAGTTCCGTAACCTTTATGTTTTTCAAACTGATATTGCGGATACTTTTCGGCAAGTTTGAGCATATATCTATCCCTGCTTACTTTTGCAATAATTGACGCGGCGGCAATATTTGCGCTTGTAGCGTCGCCTTTTACAATATCCCATTGCTCAATATCAAGCCCGGGCTTTTTATTTCCGTCAATAAGTGCAATATCAGGCTTGACGGACAAACCGTCAACAGCTCTTCTCATTGCAAGAAAAGTTGCCTGTAAGATATTTATTTTATCAATTTCTTCAACACTTGCCGTTCCTACGCTGTAACATACACATTCATCAACTATTTTATCAAAAAGTAAATCCCTCTTCTTTTCAGAAAGTTTTTTTGAGTCATTGACACCATCAACTATATAACCCCTTGGCAATATAACAGCTGCGGCATATACAGGACCTGCAAGCGGGCCTCTGCCTGCTTCATCAACACCGCATATCACATCAAAACCAAGTTCATAAGCTTTATTTTCATATTCAAGCCAATCCATTACTGTGGTAACTCGAGCGAAATTTTGCCGAGCTTTCCTCCCCTGAATTCATCGCAAAGCATAACTGCTGTGCGTTCATAGTCTATTTCTCCGCCTTTAATTAAAAAGCCGCGTTTTTTGCCGATAAGTTCAAGCATTTCCCAACCTTGCAGGTTGTCAACACTGTCAAGCTTATACCTTTCGCATATTGAATTAGGCCTTGTTTTTGCAAGTGTTTCAAGTAATCTGCACGAAAGTGTTTCAAGGTCAGTGACTTCATCCTTTACAGCACCGGTAAATGCAAGCTTATCCCCAACCTCAGGGTCATCAAATTTGGGCCAAAGCACACCAGGAGTATCAAGAAGTTCAATTCCTTTACATACCGCAAACCATTGCTTTTGCCTTGTAACACCGGCTTTATCGGCAACTTTAGCCTTGCTGTTTCCTGCCATTCTGTTAATAAATGATGATTTACCTGTATTAGGAATACCGACAACCATAAGGCGAAGCGGTTTATTTTCCATACCTCTTGCTTTATTTTTTTCAATCACATCAGCAAGTGCCTTATTAACAGTCGGGATAAAAGCATTAAGTCCCCTACCTGTTCTGCAATCAACAGGAATTGCATATTTACCGTTATTTTTATAATAATCAATCCAAAGCTTTGTTACATTTGAATCTGCAATATCGCATTTATTCAAAAGAACAATTCTCGGTTTTCTTTTAATTATACTGTCAAGTTCCGGATTAGATGAGCTATACGGTATACGAGCATCTACAAGTTCAACAACACCGTCAACAAGTGAAAGGCTTTCTTTTATAATTCGCCTTGTTTTTGCCATATGGCCCGGAAACCACTGAACAGTTTGTTTTTGAAAATCAGCCATAACTACTCCTTTCAAAATTCGTATGATTATTTTAACATAAAAACATAATTCAATCAATAAAAAATACCACAGAAATAAAATCTGTGGTATTAGTCGTAATTATTAAATTACTGAATATCTTCCTTAACCTTTGCTGCCTTACCGACACGGTCACGAAGATAGTAAAGCTTAGCACGACGAACTTTACCGCTACGAACAACCTTAACATCAACTACATTTGGTGAATGCATTGGGAATACTCTCTCAACACCAACACCATATGAAAGACGACGAACGGTAAATGTCTTTGAAATGCCTGAACCCTTAATAGCGATTACAGTGCCTTCAAACATCTGAATTCTTTCTCTCTGACCTTCACGAATGTTAACAGATACTTTTACGGTATCACCAATGTTAAACTTTGGAAGTTCAGCCTTTGTGCTGTCTTTTTCAATTAACTTGAGTGCGTCCATTTTTCTTCCTCCTAAATTTTATGAGATGTTCTTATCATACATAAAAGCTGAAAGCGGACCATCTTCTTAATGCTAAACGCTGACATTATACGCGTTGTAAGAGTTACAACGGATTAAATGCTGATATATAGTACCATATAATACTTTAAAATGCAAGCATTTTATTTAATTTGTTTAACATTTTATCTAAATTCTTTATAATCTTTATCAAGAAGTGATATTCTTGCAATACTTTTCCACTCAAAATCCATATCAATAAGCCTGATTATTGTATCAAACAGAAGTGACGGATTAAGATTTTTTTCAGGGCCTGCGAGCAAACGAATATTCAGCACTATAACATCATTGCGAATTGAAATGGAATATTTATCAATAAACGACTTAATATTTGTTTCTTTCATAACTCGCTTTCTACCCTGTTTGCCTTTTTTCAGTGCAATTATTTCATCTGATGAAAGAACATTTTTGATTTTTTCAAATGCCGCTTCATTATCTTTAAATTCAAATTTATAAACATAATCGGAATATACAATTTCACTGTTATCACGAAAATCGTCATAAACATCGACAATTTTTATATCCTGCGGCAAAACATTATTAAGCCTGTATTTTATTTCATCATTTGTAATATCACCGATAATTCTTAAATCAACGCTTTCGCAAAGGCTTTCAACACCAAGTGAAAGCGGAAGTGAAAAGCTCATATAAGGATGCGGATTAAACCCTTCGGTATACCAAAGCGGAATTTGCGCCCTTTTAAGTGCGCGTGACATTGCACGGTTTATATCAAGGTGACTTATATATTTAAGCCTGCCCGTTTTTGAAAAGCGAAGTCTAACTTCTCGCATCACAATGCCCTCCGTTTAACTTATTTGCACCGCAGCCTGCACATTTGATTCTGCAATGAGGTGTAGTTTTATTTTCGTGAGCCTTTTTGTTTTCGTTTTCAAGGAACTTTCTGCTGACACCGTAATCTAAATGGTCCCAAGGAAGCAATTCTGAAAATTCCCTTTTTCTGTGTGTATAAAAGTGAGGTTCAATTCCGTTTTCGTTAAACGCCTGCATCCAGGCGTCAAAATTAAATTGGTCATCCCAAGAATCGAATTTACAGCCGAGTTCATAAGCACGAAGAATAACTTTACCAAGTCGCCTGTCACCACGGGCAAGTACACCCTCAAGCAAAGAAGTAGGTGTTTCATGATAAGACACTCTGATTTTCTTTGTAGGAATAGATTCAAGCAAATGCTTTTACTTTTGCTTAAGTGATTCCATACTGTCTTCAGGTTCCCACTGAAAAGGCGTAAACGGTTTCGGTATAAACGAAGCACAGGAAATCGAAACCTGCACACCTGTACCCTTTTGCCTGTTTGGATTATTATAAAAAGCATGAATTACCTGCATACCGAGATTTGCAATACCCTCTATATCTTCCATAGTTTCTGTCGGAAGTCCCATCATAAAATAAAGCTTAACCGAAGTCCAGCCATTATCAAACGCTTTTGTGCAAGTTCTGATAACTTCATCTTCTGTAACATTTTTATTTATTACATCACGCAGGCGCTGTGTTCCTGCTTCAGGTGCAAATGTAAGTCCGCTTCGTCTTACTTTATTAAGCTGTTCAACCAATTCATCCGAAAAATTATCAACCCTTAAAGACGGAAGTGAAAGATTTATATTATCTTTCACGGTCCAGTCAATAAGCGTAGTGAGCATTTTATTTACTTCACTGTGGTCGGAAGTGGAAAGTGAACAAAGTGAAAGTTCATCATAACCCGTAGATTCAATCAATGCTTTGCTTTGCTTGTTAATTGTTTCTACACTTTTTTCCCTGATAGGCCTATAAATAAATCCAGCTTGGCAAAAGCGGCAACCTCTTATACATCCCCTAAAAATCTCTTCAACTGCTCTGTCGTGTACGATATTTATATAAGGGACAACAAATTCTTTCGGATAGTACACACTGTTCATATCAGACACTACTGCTTTTTTTACTTTTTTAGGTGCATCATAAAGAGGTTCGAGTGATTTCAGTGTTCCGTCATCATTATATGAATCTTTGTAAAATGAAGGCACATAAATTCCGGTAATGTCCTTTGCTTTAAATAAAAATTCGTGCTTTGACATACCGTTTTTCTTTGCTTTAATAAGCAAATCAATTATTTGATTTGTTGTTTCTTCACCGTCACCGAGAAAAACTATATCCACAAAATCGGTAATCGGCTCCGGATTGCAGGCACAAGGGCCGCCCACACAAATAAGCGGCGTTAAACTTTCTCTATCGCTTGATTTGAGAGGTATTTGCGCCAAATTAAGCATATTAAGTATATTTGTATATGAAAGTTCATACTGAAGCGTAAATCCAATCATATCAAAATCTTTAATATAATCTCCGCTTTCAAGCGCAAAAAGAGGAACATTATTTTTTCTGAGCTGCTCCTCCATATCATTATCGGGTGCAAATACCCTTTCGCACCAGCTGTCATCTCTGTCATTAACAAGGCCGTAAAGAATTTTCATACCCAAATGGCTCATACCGATTTCATATGTATCGGGAAAACAAAATGCATATCGAATATCAACTTTTTCTTTATCTTTAACAACTGCATTAAGTTCGCCGCCGATATATCTTGCCGGTTTTTGAACATATTGAAGCAGTTTTTCAACTTCTTTTTTCATAAATATAATTTAACCTTTCGGGTATTTTAATCATAATTGATACTGTATATAACCAAATAAACGGTTACAAAAAGCAATGAATATACTTTTTTATAAAATATCAAGTATGAACATAAAATGCAAATAAAAACAAGCGTAATTATACTCAAAATTTTTGATGCTTTAAGCGAAAATAATCTAACTACCCTACCAAAATCAAGAGGATATACAGGAAGCATATTAAGCGAAAACAAAATTAAATTTATTTCATTTTTAAAAACTAAGTACAGTATCAAATTAACAGTAGGCCCGCTTATTAAAACTATACATTCTTTTAAAATCGGCAAATCGTCATCATATTTTACGGCAAGTCCGTAATATGAAAATTTAATTTCATTAGGAAAACTTTTACAAAAAAGCAATGCAACCAAATGCCCTGTTTCGTGAAGCGCCGAAAAAAGCAACAGCAAAAGCATTTGTTTAGAATTAAAAATTGCCGTTATACTTAAAACAAATATAAAAACATAATCAATGCAAACATCGCATTTTTTTATTTTAAATCGCATAAAATCACCGTTATATATTACGACGATAAAAATGCTTTAATTACTTTTTTCTTTTATCAATAAAGCTTTGAAGAATTACTACTGCCGAAACCGCATCAACATTTTCTTTTCTTTTCTTTCCCTTAACATTATTGCCTGATAAAATATCGTGTGCGATTACGGTAGTAAGTCTTTCATCCTCATATTCAATCGGAATATTGATTTCATCTTTTAAAAGTTCGCCGAGTTCTTTGCACTTATCACACCTAAAGCCATAAGTACCATCCATATTACGCGGCAATCCAATCACAACCATTTCAGGTTTTTCCTTATCAATAACTGATTTGATTTTTTCCACAAGTTTCGGCTGATAACTTTCATTTATAGTAGTATACGCACTTGCAAGTATTTCGTTTTTGTCACAAAAAGCAATGCCGGTTCGTGCATCGCCGTAATCAACAGACATTATTTTCATAAAAAGCCTTTCCATACTCTAATCAGTAAAGAAAGGAAAATCGCATAACGACCTTCCTTTCTTAACATCATTGTTAAATTATTACTGAACAACATTTTCGGCAGGCTGTGCTTCGGTTGAAGGAGCTTCGGTAGCAGGTGCCTGTGTTGTATCTGCTTGTGATGTTTGTTCAGTTGTATTTTCAGCAGTAGTGGAATTGTCATTCTTTTTACCGGAATTATTAGAAGCTGATGTTGTATTTTCTGATGAATTATTCGAATTGCTGTCATAATAACCGCCACCCGAATGATTACCTGTGCAATTTGCAGGTAAATTATCAACATCATACCAACCGTATGCACCTGTTCCGCTTCTCAGCTTACCGCAGGATCTGCAATATGATTTTCTGACTATTCCGTCACTTTCCGGGAATTTGGTTTCAAAGCTTTTATTCTTTTCGTCAAGTTTTGCATAAACTTCTTTCATAACCGTATTCCAAATAGTACCTGATGGGTTTGGTGACAGATTATAAAATACCTCCTTAGGCTTATCATAACCATACCATACACCTGCAACAAAATCAGGAGTACCGCCGATAAACCAACGGTCTTTATTATCATTAGTTGTACCTGTTTTACCAAAGCACTCAATACCTGAAAGCTTATATGTTGTACCTGTACCCTCTGTCATAACAGTTTGAAGAAGCTTATTCATAACCCAGCTTGTGTTTTCACTTAAAGCGGTTGATTTAGTCTTCTCCGGGTCTTTTTCAATCAAGACATTACCCTGACTGTCAAGAATTTTGTAATAACAATAAGGTTCATAATAGCTTCCTCCGTTGCCGAAAGATGCATATGCGGTTGTAAGTTCAAGCACAGTTGCACCATTAGTTAATGAGCCGATTGCAAGCGGACCATAATCAGAGTCACGAACACTGTCAAGTGATGAAATATGGAAATTTTCCGTAATAAAATCATATGAATAATCAACACCGATTTTATCAAGTGTTCTTGCCGAAATTGTATTAAGTGACCTTGAAAGACCATATTGAAGTGTTACGCTTCTTCCGGAATAACTGCCCCCCTCATTTACAGGCCAAGGCTTACCCTCAACGGTTTTAAAAGGTCTATCCTGCTGAATTGTTGACCAGTAAACATCTGTTTCGCTGTCTTCTTTCGTCTTTTCAAGAGCAGGACCGTAAACAGAAAGCGGCTTAATAGTAGAACCAGGCGGTCTGTTAGAATTGGTTGCACGGTTCAAAACCATAGAGGCTTTTTTCTTACCTGTACCGCCGACAATACCCATTACTCGTCCGTCGTAGCCCATTACAACCATTGCACCCTGCACGGTTTCATCAGGCATACGCTTATAGTTTTCATATACATCTTCCATTGAATCCTGAACATCAAAATCAACTGCTGTATAAATCTTCAAGCCGCCGCCGTAAACAAGGTCATGAGCTTTTCTGCTTGTATATCCCATTTTTTGTAAATCTTCCTGAACAGTGGTTATTACATAATCTGTGTAATAATCGGTTATGCTGTTAGATTTTGATTTACTGCTGTCATCTTTAATTTGTGAGCCTTTATAGTTCTTACTGTTTGTAAATACCATTTCATAAGCTTTAGCTTGCTGATATTCATCTTCCGTAAGATACTTAAGGTCATTATCTTTCATAGCAAAAAGCACATCTATCTGGCGTTTTCTGTTATTTTCAGGTTCGTTAAGCGGGTCATACTTACTCGGATACTGGGTAATAGCAGCAATACAAGCAGCTTCTGCCGCATTTAAATCCGATACTTCTTTACCGAAATAAACTTCCGCCGCAGTTTTAACGCCGTAACAACCGTTTGAAAGATAAATTGTATTAAGATACGCTTCAAGTATTTGGTCTTTACTAAAGTTTCGTTCAAGGTTTAATGCTTTTAATATCTCATTAAATTTACGAACATAGGTAACTTTATTATCATCAGTAAGGTTTTTGATAAGCTGCTGTGTTATGGTTGAACCACCTTGGTCGTTATTCTTTAAAAATACGCCGATAGTTCTAATCCAGTCAACACCGTGGTGCTTATAAAAACGCTTATCTTCAATTGAAACAAATGCTTCGGGAATATATTTGCTCATATCATC
The DNA here is from genome assembly GCA_000434995.1 of Firmicutes bacterium CAG:341. Classification (GTDB taxonomy): domain Bacteria; phylum Bacillota; class Clostridia; order Oscillospirales; family Acutalibacteraceae; genus Eubacterium_R. The sequence goes on from FR895338.1 coordinate 21,210, forward strand.
AAGATTAACCCAAATACGATTTTCCTCACCGTGAAGCCTTGTTATTTCAACAACATCATCACCGTCATATCCGTAAATAAACGATGTTTGGTTTTGGCCTACTTTAGCCTCGGTAGTAAGGTCAAACACAGGGTCACCGTAAACAACACTGTATCCGTAAATAGACATAACGGAAAAGCAAACTAATCCGACAACGCCTATAACCATAAGTGCGCCCAAAGCGACACGACCTATATTTGAAAGCACTTTCTGACCGGGAGTTTTGTTTTGTTTAGCTTTTTTCTTTTTAAGCTTTTTTTCTTGCTTTTGAACAAGTTCTTTTTCAATATCACGGCCACGCTGGATTTTCTTTGCTTTTTTATCACTGTTTGAAGAAACAGAATACGATGCAGGTACAGTATCTGCATTTTCCCTGTTAGTTTTATCTTCATTATATGCTTTTGTAGAATTACTCATAAAAGACTCTAATAAATCATCATAATCATTTGAAGCCATATAAGTACCTCCGTCAAAAATATAATTTATTATATTACAAAAAAGATAATAAATAAAGAAGTTTTTTGTAAACTTTTAAATTAAACGAGATGTTTTGCTCTTTTTTTATTGATTTGAACTGCACGAGTTGATACAACTATATCATCATAAGTTTGTTTAGCTCTAATATATGTCCAAAATTTCTTACCGCATTTTTCACAAATTCCCGCACCTCTAAAGGTATTATTGGTAAATTCATACTTTTTAATAGGTTTAATTTCGCCTTTGCAAACAGGACAAATAATTTTAGTTTCATCAAGATTAAATGTGCTGTATTGCGCTTCTTTAATGTAAAAAGGCTTAAATATAAGTCTTTCAAAAAAAGAAATATCACAAGTATGAATGAAATTTTGCAAAATATCGGCATCATATACTTTTTCAAAACAATAAGCAGTAATCATACAATCTTCAAGTGCACGGTGAAAATTTATGCAATCAGTATCAATTTCAAAAATTTCAGCACAATTTGAAAGGCTGATTTGGTTACTTGAATCGGCGTTTTCAATAAAGTGCATACAATACTTTTGCGCATCTGCATATTTAGAAATAAAATCAACATAAACGGTGTTTTCAAATTCTTTGAAATTTGCAACAAGTGTGTACAAATCACTTGTAGACCAGCTCAAAAACAGATTATCTCCTTTGCCGCACCATTTTGAAAAATTATCAAAAGCATTTTCAAACGAGATACCTGATTGATTTATTTCATCAATTGTAATATGAGTCAAGTTTTTGAATCTTGAGCCGAGTTTTTTTGATAATTTTGGTTTAATGAGTTGTTTAAATGTATCAATAACCTTTAAATTTTCATCAAGCTTAACCGCACCGATTTCAATTATTTCGTTCATACCGCGCTTAAGTTTGTAGTTATACGCATTATTCCACTCTAAATCAAAAATAATAAAATTCATATTTTCCTCACAAAAAAATTAACCTTGCATGAGGGTTTCCCTTACGCAAGGTTAATCATTTTAATTCTTATCCTATAAAAAGAAAAACAAGGAATGCAGCAAGAACCAATACGAAGAAAATAACAATCATCCACTTTGTTATTCTTTCAAGTTTAGCTTCAATTGTTCTTCCCTTTGACTTGCCGAGAAATGTGTCAGCACCACCGGCAATAGCGCCCGAAAGGTTTTGAGAACGACCTTCTTGCATAAGTACAACAATAGTAATTACAATTGAAAAAACAATCAATACTGCACCAAAAACATAATGATACCAGAGCATAATATCTCCTCCGTTTATATAAATTACTAATGAATTATAACACAAGACACTATATAATGCAAGTGTTTTTTTATATTTTAAAATGTTATTTGTTCCGCAACATCATTTTCACTCGGCAAAGAACCTGACGCAGGCAAATTTTTAGCTCTGAAACGCCATGCTTTTTCAAATTCGCCCTCATGGTAAATATGAAGTGAGGTTATTTTATGCGTCTTTTTAAGTTTCATAACAGATACGCCTTGCGTATCCTTTGTAGTTTTAGGCAAAATCGCTCCTGTGTTAACAAGAAGCATTCTGCCGCTTGAAGAGCAAATAACCAATTCAGTATCTTCTTTAATGTATATTGCCTGCGCAAGCGGTGATTTATTTGAATAAGCGTTAATAAGCTTCTTTCTGTTAGTCTTTGTAGCGTAAGATGCCATATCAACCTTTGCAAGCTTACCGTTATCAAACACAAAAATCATATATCCCGTATATTCGCTCACAACAGCAGTGTAAACCACCTGTTCACCCTCTGCCATTTCAAGCTTACCCGGAACATACTCACCGAGAACCGAAGCTTTTGTATCTGCAAAATCATCAACTTTTGCTTTATACACCTGGCACTGATTTGTAAAGAAAAGAAGTTCATCCTTATTTGAACATTCGATTTCAGGAAGAAGTGAATCGCCCTCTTTAATTTTTTGCTCGCCGCTCATACGAAGATTAGCTGTTTTTATTTTCTTAAAATATCCGTGTTCAGTAATAAATAAAGTTACAGGATAATCGGCTATTTCAACAAGTTCTTCTTCAACGCTTTCATCAATGGAATAAAGGATTTCGCTCTTTCTGCCGTTATCATATTTTTTAGTTACATCTTCAAGCTCTTTAATGATAATTTTCTTCATTTTGTTTTTACTTGAAAGAATTGATTCAAGTTCAACAATATCATTTTCAAGCTGTTCAATATCTTTAATGCGTTTTAAAATATATTCACGGTTTAAATGGCGAAGTTTTATTTCAGCCACATATTCAGCCTGTATTTCATCAATACCAAAGCCAATCATAAGATTTGGTACAACTTCTGACTCACTTTCGGTTTCTCTTACAATTTTAATAGCTTTATCAATATCAAGTAAAATTTTTGAAAGGCCTTTTAATAAATGAAGCTGATTTTTCTTTTTATTAAGATTAAAAGTAATTCTTCTTCTGATACATTCAAGCCTGAAATCAACCCATTCAAGAAGTATATCCCTAACGCCTAAAACAACAGGCCTGCCCTTAATAAGAACATTGAAATTGCAGCTAAATGAATCTTGCAGCGGAGTCATTTTATAAAGTTTAGTCATAAACTTATCCGCATCAATTCCGCGTTTTAAATCAATAGTGATTTTCAAACCTGAAAGGTCTGTTTCATCACGAATATCGCTTATTTCTTTAACTTTGTTTGTTTTTACAAGTTCAACAACTTTATCAATAATTGCTTCGCTTGTAGTTGTCGGCGGAATTTGGGTAATATCAATACAGTTATATTTTTTATCATAGCTATATTTTGCACGAACTTTAACAGAACCTCTGCCTGTTTTATAAATTTTATTAAATTCGTCTTTATCATAAAGTATATATCCGCCGCCCACAAAATCAGGTGCAAGAAGTGTATCGCTGACTTCGTGGTCAGGATTTTTCATAAGCGCAATTGTGGTGTCACATATTTCTTTAAGATTAAAAGATGCAATGGATGATGCCATACCGGCAGCAATACCCGTTGTTACATTACAAAGAATTGACGGAAAAGTAACCGGCAGAAGAGTCGGTTCCTTCATTGTATTATCGTAATTATCAACAAAATCAACAGTGTCTGATTTTATATCGTCAAAAAGTTCGTGGCAAATCGGTGCAAGCTTTGCTTCGGTATAACGTGAAGCCGCATACATCATATTCTTACTGTATGCTTTACCAAAATTACCCTTTGATTCAACATAAGGATAAAGCAAAGTTTCATTACCGCGGGAAAGACGAATCATAGTTTCATAAATTGCAGCATCACCGTGTGGGTTAAGCTGCATAGTGCGGCCTACTATATTAGCACTTTTAATTGTGCCGCCTTGCAAAAGCCCCATATTATACATTGTATAAAGAAGCTTTCTGTGTGACGGCTTAAACCCGTCAATCTGCGGAATGGCACGCGAAAGAATAATACTCATAGCGTAAGGCATAAAGTTATCTGTTAATGTATTTGTAATAACTTCATTTTGAATAGAGCCTGCACCTTTGATATGAACATTATCCGCAAGAGGCTGACTTTTTGCTTCGTCTTTAACATTTTTTCTTTTAGCCAAAACAAATTACCTCCTTAGCTTACATCTGCGGCATCAAGATAAAGATGTCCGTAATCAGAAATATATTCTTTTCGTCCGTCCAAATTATCACCCAAAAGCAAATCAAACATTTCAGATGTTTTTTGTGCATCATCAGGTGTAACTTTAATAAGACGCCTTGTTTTAGGGTTCATAGTGGTTAAAGCCATCATTTCAGCCTCATTTTCACCAAGTCCCTTTGAACGCTGAACGGTATATTTTTGGTCACCGATTTCTGCCTTAATTTCATCCATTTCTTTTTCGTTATATGCAAAATATGTTTGGTCTTTGCAAGTGACTTCATAAAGCGGAGATTCAGCAATATATACCTTTCCTGCTTCAATAATTTTAGGCATAAGCCTATAAATCATAGTTAAAATAAGTGTTCTGATATGGAAACCGTCAACATCGGCATCAGTACAAATAAGTATCTTTGACCAACGCAAATTATCCATATCAAAAAGTGATAAATCTTTAGCTGCTTTGCTTTTAACTTCAACACCGCAGCCTAAAACTTTAATTAAGTCGGTAATAATCTCACTTTTAAAAATTTTATCATAATCTGATTTAAGACAATTTAATATTTTACCGCGAACAGGCATAATGGCTTGGAATGATGCGTCCCTCGCTTGTTTACAAGCACCGAGAGCAGAATCACCCTCTACAATAAAAACTTCCCTTTCGTTTACATCTTTGGAGCGGCAATCAACAAATTTTTGAATACGGTTGGTCATATCCATTTTTGACTGCAAAGATGTTTTAAGAGTTTTTCTTGTATTTTCAGCTTTAACTCTGGCACGCATATTGATAAGCACCTGATTGGCAATCTTATCTGCATCCATTTTGTTTTCGATAAAATACACTTCAAGTTGCTTGCGGAAGAAATCCGTCATAGCTTCCTGAATAAATTTGTTTGTTATGGCTTTTTTAGTTTGGTTTTCATAAGAAGTTTGAGTTGAAAATGACGAAACTACAAAAATAATGCAATCTTCAACATCCTGTATGTTAATCTGACCGTCATTTTTAGCGTACTTGTTATTAGATTTTAAATAAGCGTTAATCTGATTTACAAACGCACTTCTAAACGCTTTTTCCGGCGCACCGCCGTGTTCCAAAAAGCTTGAATTATGAAAATACTCCTTAAGCTGAGTTTTAAGCGAAAAGCATATTGCCGCTTTAATTTTAAGTTTGTATTCAGGTAAATCTTCCCTATCCTTACCCTTTCTTTCACATTCCCAATATTGCGGTGTTGTGAAAGCGTTATCACCAGCAAGTTCTTTAACATAGTCCATAATACCGTCATTATAGCAAAATTCAAATGTTTCAAATTTTGATGCGGTAGTTTGGTCTTTAAGAATAAACTTAACACCGTCATTAACAATAGCTTGTCTTTTGATAGTATCTTTAAAATATTCAATAGGAATATTTATATCGGTGAAAACTTCTAAATCAGGTTTCCACTTAATGCGTGTACCCGTATCTTTCTTTTCATATTTTTCTTTCTTAAGTCCGCCGATATTTTCGCCCTTTTCAAAATGAAGCGTGTATTTATACCCGTCAGTATGAATTTCAGCATCCATATATTCAGATGCATACTGCGTAGCGCAAAGGCCTAAACCGTTGAGTCCGAGTGAGAATTCATAGTTATCCCCACCGTTATCATATTTACCGCCTGCATACATTTCGCAAAAAAGAAGTTCCCAGTTATATTTTTCTTCATTTTTATTATAGTCAACAGGAATACCACGGCCAAAGTCCTGCACCTCAATTGAGCCGTCGAGAAAACGGGTTATGCAAATTTTATTGCCATAACCCTCTCTTGCCTCATCTATTGAGTTTGACATAATTTCAAAAACAGAATGTTCACAGCCCTCTAATCCGTCAGAGCCAAAAATAACAGCAGGCCTTTTCCTTACTCTGTCTGCGCCTTTTAATGATTTTATACTTTCATTGCCATATTCTTGCTTTTTTGCCAATACTGTCCCTCCAAGTCGAAGTTCAAAATTGATATTATTATATACTATATCTTGTATAAAAGTCAAGAATCAGTAAAAAAGAGTGACAATACTTGTACTGCCACTCTTTTCAATAATTATTTAGTTTTCGTCATTTAAAGAAGAATCCGATTCATTTTCAGGTTTATTTTCATCGGTAATTTCTTCTGCTGTATCATCAGGCTTATCACTTGCGATAAAACCGTTTTCCATAAGCTGTTTGAATTCATCACCGGAAATTTTTTCATTCTTAATGAGTGTTTCGGCAACAAGTTCAAGCTTGTCATAGTGAGTTTTGAGTATTTCTTCGGTTTGAGCATAAGCATTGCGCATCATCTTTTCGATTTGAGCGTCGATTTTAGCAGATGTTGCCTCACTGTAATTATTCACATGTCCGTAATCTTTACCGAGGAATACTTCATTATTATCATCACTGTAAACAACAGGGCCAAGTTCATCACTCATACCGTATTTTGAAACCATATCGCGACATATTGATGTTGCGCGCTGAAGGTCATTTGAAGCACCGGTTGAAATATCATTAAGCGAAAGTGCTTCAGCTACACGGCCACCGAGAAGTGAAATTAAATCATTAAGCATATCTGCTTTTGAATTATAATTTTCTTCTTGCGGTGTATACCAAGTGTAACCGCCTGCACCCATTCCGCGCGGAATAATTGAAATTTCTTTAACAGGGTCATGGTCTTCAATGTAGAATGATGAAACAGCATGACCTGCTTCGTGATAAGCTGTAAGCTTCTTGGCTTTTTCGGAATATTTATGTGATTTCTTTTCAGTACCCATTTCAACTCGTGAAGTTGCATCCGATATTTCATCCATAGTAAGAGCTTTTTTCTTTCTTCTTACAGCAAGAAGAGCAGCTTCGTTAAGAAGATTTTCAAGGTCTGCACCGGTAAATCCGATTGTGTCCTTTGCAATTTCTTTAAGGTCAACATCGGGACCGAGTGGTTTGTTACGAGAATGAACTTTAAGTATATCTTCTCTACCATGTGCGTCAGGCCTGTTAACAGTAATCTGCCTGTCAAATCTGCCGGGTCTTAAAAGCGCCGGGTCAAGAACATCAGGTCTGTTGGTAGCGGCAATTACAATAATACCGCTGTTTGTACCAAAACCGTCCATTTCAACAAGCAGCTGATTAAGGGTTTGCTCTCTTTCATCATTTCCGCCGCCTGTACCTGCACCTCTGTGGCGGCCGACTGCATCAATTTCATCAATAAATACAATAGCAGGTGCTTTTTTCTTTGCCTGTTCAAATAAATCTCTTACCCTTGATGCACCGACACCGACATACATTTCAACAAAATCGGAACCTGAAATTGAAAGAAAAGGTGCACCGGCTTCACCGGCAACCGCCCTTGCAAGAAGGGTTTTACCTGTACCCGGAGGGCCTACAAGAAGCACACCTCTCGGTATTCTTGCGCCAAGTTCAGTAAAGCTTTCAGGATTTTTAAGAAATTCAACAAGTTCTTCAAGTTCTGCTTTTTCTTCGTCACATCCCGCAACATCTTTAAATGTTGTTTTGCGCTTTTCGTCTTCAACAAGAGTTTTGGTTTTGATTTTACCAAAGCCAAGCGTACGGTTTGCTTCATTCGACATTGCGCCGCCCATCTTTTTAAAGGCATAAATACCGAGTGCAATAAGAACTACAAACATCAAAAGTGACGGAAGCATACTTAAAATCCAAGTATTTGAAGTTCCTGCTTTATAGTCATAAACAATCGGTTTATCCGGATGTTTTACATTATAAGCTTTAACATCATCCCTAATGTCATCAAGGAAATATGAAACACTCGGAACGGAATAAGTTTTTTCCTCTTTTGGTTTAGCAAAAGTTTTGTAAACCAAATTACCGCTTGATAAATCAAGACTGAATTCAGAAACCTCTCCGTTTTTGAACATAGAAACAATTTGTGAATATTTCATATCAGTAGAAGTTTGCGAATTTGCAAAGAAAACCACTGCACCGATAAGAAGTATCGGAATCAAAATATAAACAAGTATTGATTTCCAATTTTTTGACATATTATTCATTAAATAAATCCTCCGAAGGAAGTTTGATAGTAAGAATTTTTGCTGTATTGCAATCAACTTTTACTCTTTCATCAGCACAAAGCCCGATAACACCGACAATTCCGAAATCGTCACACACAACAATTTTTTTATCCCTTTTTTCAATGGGGTAAGCACTTTCATTAAAAAGCTTTTTCAATGTTTTGCTTACATTTCTGCCTGCGGGTTTAATTCTATCTCCCGCCTGCTTTGCACGAATTATGATGTTTCCAACAATTTTATCACAGTCACAGTAAAAATCAATGTTTTTATCTTTAAATTCATCAATATTTAAAATTTTGGTTACGAATTCGTCTTTTTTATTCAAATCATTAAACTTTGCAAGACGGATTTTACCTTTAGCACTGATTGCAAATACATTTTCCTTAATTTGCGATTTACCGGATTTTAAAGTTATATCAATAACACTTTGCAAATGAATACGATTTAAAGAATAACCGTTTTCATCAAAAAACATAATCAAAATTCTCTTTTTAATTGATAAATCCAGTTCATTAAGTTTCGTCAAATAAATTTCGTTATTTTTTACGATTTTAGGATAAATGCTTTTAACATAATCATCAATAAATGCATAATCTTCATTAACATCACTTATAAAATTTTCAATATTATCCTGATAATTTGCATTAAGTTTTTCAAAAAGCGGAAGTATTTCAAGCCTTATTAAATTTCGGCTGTACGCACTGTCGCTATTGGTACAGTCAACTCTGTAAGGTATATTATTATCATTGCACCATTTGCGAATCTCGCCTGAAGAAACTTCAATAAAAGGGCGAATAATCTTTCCTCTTACCGCCGGAATTGAACAAGCACCTTTCAATCCCGTTCCTCTTGCAAGTCTAAACAAAAGTGTTTCAATATTATCTGTAAGATTATGAGCAGTGGCAATTTTATCACATTCAATAGTGTTAAAAAAGTCGTATCTTGCCATTCTCGAATATTCTTCAACACCCATTTTTGCCTTTTTTGCAAGATTTGGTGCATCAATCGTTTTCAGATAAAAATTTACGCCAAGTTTTTTACAGTAATTTTCAACAAATTCAGCGTCATTTACCGAGTCTTCACCACGAATACCGTGTTCAATATGAGCAACACATATATCTAAATCATACTTTTCTTTAACAGATACAAAAAACTCCAACAATGCAATGGAGTCGGCTCCGCCGGAAACACCGATGAGAACCCTGTCCCCCTTTGAAAGCATATTATATTTTTTGACTGTTTTAAGTACTTTATTATTCATAATTTGATTTATCAACCGCTCTGAATCTTGTAAATTCTTTATCAAATGTTAATTCTATTGAGCCGGTTGCACCGTGACGGTTTTTAGCAACAATAAGCTCTGTTTTATTAGCATCAATTTGGTCTTGCTTATCTTCATCAACTTCCGTGCTGTAATATGCTTCTCTGTAAAGGAATAGAACAATATCGGCATCCTGTTCAATAGAACCCGATTCACGAAGGTCGGCAAGCTGTGGCTTATGGTTTTTACCATGGCCTTCAGTACCTCTTGAAAGCTGGGCGCAACATATTACAGGAATATTCAAATCTTTAGCCATCATTTTAAGGCTTCTTGTAATTTCAGATACTTCCTGTACCCTGTTTTCTTTTTTGGTGGCAGAAGAAATAAGACCTAAATAGTCAATAATAATGCAGTCAACATTTCTCATTCTGCGAACGCGGGATTTAATTTCAGGTACTGTTATAGCTGATGTATCATCAAGGTAAAGTTCAACATCATTATATGTTGCAGCGGCATTGCCGAGTCTTACCCATTCATCATCAGTCAGTTCACCTGTTTTAAGCTTTTGTGATTCAACACCCGCCTGCGATGAAAGAAGCCTTTCAGCAAGTTCCGTTTTCTGCATTTCCAAGCTGAATACAACACACTTTTTTCTTGCACCCATAGTTATATTCTGTGCAAGGTTTAATGCAAAGCTTGTTTTACCCATAGCAGGACGCGCACCTATGAGAATTAAATTACCCTTATTAAGCCCGGTAAGCATTTTATCAAGCATACCGAAACCGGACGGAATACCCTTATATTGCTCTTTATCTTCACCTGTAATTTGTGCCAGTTTGGTATAAACATCATTTACAATAACTTCACTGACTTTTGCAGGACCGTTAGATTCCCTGCCCTGCCTAATATTATAAATACTTTGCTCTGCATTATCCAAAATGTTTGTTGCATCAGCCTCACCGCTTGTTGCATCTTCAATAATTTTTGAAGATAAAGAAACGAGCTGGCGAAGATAATACTGCTCTTTTACGATTTTAGCATAATATACAACATTTGCAGTTGATGGAACAGATTGTGCAAGCTGCAAAAGATAATCTCTTCCGCCTGCTTCATCATACTTTCCGTCTTTAGCAAGTGCGTCGGCAATAATTACAGGGTCAATAGCTTTTGAGTTGCTGTACATAACCATCATGCTGCTGAAAATAGCATTATGCTGCGGAAGATAAAAAGATTCAGCGTTTACATGTTCAATTACTTCTTCAATACATTCAGGCTTAATCAAAATCGAACCTAAAACAGATTGCTCTGCTTCAAGGTTAAACGGCATATTTACCGAGCCTGAAACATTTAATGAGTCAGCCATAAATTAAGCCTCCGACACCTGAACGAATATCTTTGCACTGATTCCCTGATATACTTTAATTTCTGCCTGAACAGTACCAAATGCTTTAACATCAGGCATTACAATCTTTCTCTTGTCAACATCAATTCCAAGTTCTTCCTTAATTTGTTTTGAAACATCTTTAGATGTTACAGAACCGAAAAGTTTACCGTTTGCACCGGCTTTTGCTTTAAGCTTAAAAGTTTTACCGTCAAGCTTATCAGCATCTGCTTTAGCAGCTTTAATTTCTTCAGCTTTGTGGAATTTTTTAGATGCTTCTTTATTGTTAAAATCATTCATTGCACTTGAATTTGCTTCAATTGCAAGTCCTTTTGGAAAAAGAAAATTTCTTGCATATCCGTCAGATGCGTTTACAAGATCGCCCTTCTTACCAAGACTTTTAACATCTTGCTGTAAAATTACTTTCATCTTAATGTTCTCCTTTTTATATTTCCATCAAAATAGGTAAAATCATAGGTCTGCGCTTTGTTCTTTCGTACATAAGGCGTGAAAGTTCGTCACGGAGTCCCGATTTAACTGCATTCCAATCGTGAAATTTAACATTATAATTTTCATCAATAACTCTGCAAGCAAGGTCCCTTGCAGAATTCATAAGTGCTTCATTTTCACGAACATAAACAAATCCGCGTGAAACAATATCCGGCCCGCTTACTACTTGACCTGTTGAGCTGTCTATTGTAGCAACAACTATAATTATACCGTCCATTGAAAGATGCTTTCTGTCATTAAGAACGATGTTGCCTACATCGCCGACACCTATACCGTCAACATATACTTCACCAGAAGGCACATTTTCAACAAGTTTAATTTTATCATCACAAAGTTCGATTTTTTCACCTATATTTGCAATATAAATATTCTTTTTATCAATACCCATTGCCTCGCCGAGTTTCGCATGCTTTTGAAGATGTTTTTGCTCACCGTGAACAGGAATGAAATATTTAGGCTTAACAAGGCCTATCATCAATTTTAATTCTTCCTGGCAGGCATGGCCCGAAACATGCACATCATACATTTTTTCATATATTACTTCAACTCCGTGGCGCATAAGTTCGTTAACAACATTGCCTACCATTTTTTCATTACCCGGAATAGGTGTAGCTGAAATAATAACATAATCATTCGGTGATAATGTAACCTTGGTATGCGCACCGAAAGCTATTTTGGTGAGTGCAGACATAGGCTCGCCCTGCGAACCGGTAGTTATAATTACAAGCTGGTCATCGGCATAGTTTTTGATAGTGTTTATATCAATCAAAAGCCCCTGTGGTACATTCAAATAGCCGAGTTCACTTCCGACTTTTACAAGATTTTCAAGGCTGCGACCTACAACCGCAACCTTACGCTTACTTGCATAAGCAACATCAATAATTTGCTGCACCCTATGAATGTTTGATGCAAAGGTTGCAACAACTATTCTCTTTTTATTTGCTTTTCTAAATAAGTTTTCAAAACTGTCACCGACAGATTTTTCACTCGGTGTATATCCCGGCCTTTCGGCATTAGTTGAATCTGACAAAAGTGCCAATACACCCTTGCGGCCGTATTCTGCAAATCTGCTTAAATCAATCATATCACCGTCGACAGGGGTGGTATCAATTTTAAAGTCGCCTGTTTGGATAATTACACCGGCAGGGCAACGAATTGCAAGGCCTACCGCATCAGGAATTGAGTGATTAACATGAATCATTTCAATGTTAAAAGAACCGAGCGTAATATTATCCCTCGGTTTAATTTCAACAAGCTTTGCCGAATTTAAAAGCCTATGTTCTTCAAGCTTTCCCTTAATTAAACCGATAGTTAATTTTGTGGCGTAAATAGGAATATTCACCTTTTTAAGAAGATATGCCAAACCGCCGATATGGTCTTCATGCCCGTGAGTTATAATTATACCTTTGATTTTATCTGCATTGTGTTCAACATAAGAAAAATCGGGAATTACAAGGTCAACACCGGGTAAATCCGCATCAGGAAAAGCCAGACCGCAATCAACAAGAAACATATCGTTTCCGTATTCATAAAGAGTCATATTCTTTCCAATTTCGTTAATACCGCCCAAAAATGCAATGCGAACAGACTCCTTAACCTCCGGTGGAATTTGAGCCTTTCTTTTATTTGTCTTACGGTAAGTTACATATCGCTTTTTGGAATTCCGTTTTCCGCTTGCGACCTTTCCGTAAGGCTTATTCTGATTTGTCATTAAATTAAAAACCTCCATAAATTAAATTTTTTCCGTTCAACTGAAATTATAGTATATAATATATGATTATAAATAGATTGTCAAGTGCTGTAAAATCAAATCAATTGCAATATTAAGACTAAACTCTATATTGATTATTGCCAAATTTAATGGTAAAATATATAAAATTTTTTAATTGGTGAAAAATATGAAAAATGTTCAAATTTATACTGACGGTGCCTGCTCCGGAAATCCGGGTAAAGGAGGCTGGGCCGCAGTACTTGTATATGGAAAAAAAGAAAAAGAGCTTGTGGGTGGAAGCGAAAGTACAACAAATAACCGTATGGAGCTTTCGGCAGTGATTGAAGCACTAAAAGCATTAAAAGAACCTTGCGAAGTTAAACTTACAACAGATTCAAAATATGTGTGTGATTCAGTAACAAAAGGCTGGGTTTACTCCTGGCAAAAAAACAATTGGAAAAAAGCAGACAAAAAGCCTGCTTTAAATGTAGATTTATGGGAAGAATTATTGCCGCTTTTAGAAAAGCACACAGTTACATTTAACTGGGTAAAGGGGCATAACGGGCATCCGTATAACGAAAGATGCGATGAGCTAGCAGTAAACTACTACAAAAATCTTTAAATATCGTTTTTATTAAGTATTCCTATACCCACACCCAATTTACCGCCATTTTGCATAAAGCGTTTAGCGTTTCTTTGCAAAGTGGTTTTTTCTTCATATTTTGATTTTATAATTTTCCTTTTTCCAAAAATGCGTTCAATCGCCTGCCCGTCATCTTCAACCGAATATACCAAATCAAACAATGATGAAAACCGCAAAATATTGCTTGAACTATCCATAAATCTCCAATTTTCGCCATATAACAGCCAACTTTCACAAAAGAAATATTCAAATTTATAATCGAAAAAATACTGTGCAAAAAAGGATTGTGCTTTTTTAACGGAATTCACACAATCTGCATAAAGAAGCTTTTCGCCCTGCGGAATATGAACATATATAAGATTCTCACCGAAATTAAAAGGTAATAAATCATAATTCAAAGTGCGATTATGACACTTATAAATTTGAAATTGAAGCCTGCCTATTTTGAAAAGCTCAAAATTAAGATGATTTTTTATCCAGGCAAGATTTTTTAAACCTTTGTTGTTATTATTTTCACACCAGACGGCAATATCTTTCATTGTATCAAAATATATATCATCACTGATATTTGCTCTTTTATATTTAGGATAAGTAATTTCTGCACTATACATTAAAGCAATTGCAAGTTTAGTTAAATCATTCTTTACAAAAAGTGATTTAAAATCACCGCTTTTAGCAATATTACACAAATAAATAAGCTTAGCCCTGTCTTTATCAACAAGGCTAAGCACTTTATTTTTTAATTTGGTATTAAGATTTATTTTATCCGCTAATAACTGAATATCCATAAAATTACTATTGTGCCGGCTGAGTATCGGAAGCCTGAGTATCACTTACCGGGGCAGAGGTATCTGCCGGCTGTGAAGATTCATACTTTGAAATAAGGCCTGATGATTGAATATGAACCACTTCGTATTTCATTTTGTAATTTGTCAGAACAGGCAATACTTCTTTATTTAAGAAATTACTGTCTGCATGCTCATCCTGGACCGTAAATTCTCTATTACTATCCTGATACTTAATTTCCCTTTCCAATGAGCCAATATCATCAAGTTCTGTACCCTCATAGAAAATATAAGTACCCTTGATTGTAATAGTGTCAGCAAAAGGATTTACAGCCTGGGTTGTATAAGATTTTTGAGTTTGGGCGGTAGTTTGCTTTTGCGGTAATTTGATAGTACCGTTATTAAATAAAACAACAAGTACAACTGCAAGTATCGCAATTAAAGTGCAAAGAACATATGGCCATTTCTTCTTTTTCTTTTCTTTCTTAAATCTATGCCTTTCCAAAGTAGGCATATCCGAATCCTCATCAACATGAGTATTTTGCATACTCACTTCTGTATTAGCCTCTTGGTAAGAGGCATCATCTTTTTTATGTACAACAAGAGGAGAATCAAGATTTTCCTCTTTAATTTCTTCAATATCCATAAAAATCTCCCAAGAAAATTTATTACTTGAATTATAACACAAATATATCTGATTTTCAATAACTATTGAATTTATTAAAACAAATTGATATAATTAAACTATCAACTAATACATACGGAGTGATTTTATGAAAATATTAGCATTTGATATTGGCGGAACAAATATTAAATACGCATTATGTAATGAAAAATTCAATATTACTGACAGGCATACCGTCCCTACCGAAGCAGAAAAAGGCGGTCAGGAGCTTGTTCAAAAAGTCATCCGTATAATTGAAAGCTATGATGATATTGACAGAATTGCAATATCAACAGCAGGTCAGGTTGACAGCAAAAACGGAATAGTTGTTTATTCCACCGGAAACATCCCGTATTACACCGGAATGATGGTTAAAAAAATCATCGAAAACAAAACAGGAATATTAACCTATGTTGAAAATGATGTTAATGCATTTGCCCTCGGCGAAGCAAGATTCGGCGCCGGCAAAGGTCACAGCGACTTTTTATGTCTTACATACGGAACAGGTATCGGCGGTGCATTATTTCTTGATAACAAGCTTTATAAAGGCAACAGCTCATCTGCTGGTGAATTTGGCCATATGATTACCCACGCCGGTGGAAGGCAATGTAATTGCGGCGGCGAAGGTTGCTATGAATGCTATGCATCGGCAAAAGCTTTAATCGACGCAGTTAACAAAGCAAATTCAACAAATCTTGATGCTTTTCAAATTTTTGAAAAAGAAAACTTTGATAAACCTGAAGTAAGGTCGGTTATTGATAAGTGGATTGATGAAATGATTATCGGCTTGATAAACATTATTTATATATTCAATCCGCCTTTGATTGTACTCGGCGGCGGAATTATGAATGAAGATTATGTTATTGACCTTATAGACAGAAAAATATATAATCTTTTAATGGATAATTTTAAAAATGTAAATATAGTAAGGTCAAAACTCAAGAGTGATTCGGCACTGCTCGGAGTTGCTTATGAAGCCGCAAAATTATAAATACAGACATTAAGGCGATGTACCGCAGTAGGTACATCGCCTTATATTATGCCGTTAAATTTATTATCCCGATTATAGATAAATGAAGAGGATAGTAAATATAGAAAAGCCATTTCATAAATTTGTTGATTTTCGGTTTTTTGCCGCGTTCTCCATTATAGAGATAAATTATCGGAATTGAGAGAACTACGCACATTTGTATAAGTCCATATACCTTATCAATTGCAAAGAAATATACCGCCGAATAAATAGCCACATAAAAAATCATCCAAAACATTTGATTTTTAAACTTTCCTCTGTTTGTGCCGATTGCTAAAATACAAAGTGAAGCAACGCAGCTCCAATCGCTCGGCAGAGTAATCACACAAATTGCAATAATGCTTAATACTTTTACAAATGAGTTGAGTTTTTCACTGTTAGCAACACGGAGCATAACAAGCCCCCACGCAAGCGACCACATAACGCTTGTTTGATTTAAAACATTACCATAATAGAAAGGAATAAACGATTTTGCATCAACAAAATCATTTGATGCAAATATATAAGCAAAATGTGAAATCACAGCAAATACAAAAAGCCTTGCAGTGTATTTGTTTATATTTTTTGTGTAGTGGTAACCCTCTGCAATAAAATAGCACATAATCGGGCAAGTCAACCTGCCGATAATATGCATAATAACCGGCACCGCATCAAGCGGATAACCGGGAAATACTGCCCAAGCGATATGGTCAACCGTCATAGCAACGATTGCAATCAATTTAAGTTGATTAGAATTAAGTAATTTGTTTTTCGTCATAATTAACACCGAAATGATTTTATCATCCAATCGCTGCCAAAACAGCATAATCCGCCCAATTAAAATCTTATTTTACGACTTGTTTCATTTCATTTTGATAAAAGTCAAGTGCTTTATCTATTGCTTCCTTACCGGCAGGTTCAAACGGTTGCAAAACACTGAATACGTGCGGTAAACTTTCGCCATATTCCTTGCCGTAATTTGCAAGTTCACACGAAACGCCGTTCTTTTTTAAAAGCTCATAAAGCTGAACGGTTTGATTCTTTGCAAGAGTATCCCCACTGCTTGTAATCAAATATGTAGGCGGCATTTCATTTGCAAAAGGCAAAATTTCATCAAAATCCATATAATTGTATGTTTTGCTGTTTTTATAATTTTTTCCCCAAAGCGGCTTTGTATAAACGCTGAACCAACCGCCGTCTTTCATATAGGAAACAGGAGAGGTCAAAACCAGAGCAGTCAGCTTAATGTCGGCGCTTTCGGTACCAAATATATCTCTTAATTCTTGACTTTGAAGTAAAACACTTGCGTAAGATGCCAACATACCGCCTGCCGAATCGCCCGTAAGCATAATATTTTCACGGTCGCAAGGATAGTCATCAATATTTTCACCTATCCATTTAAGCGCAGACATAACGTCTTTAATCTGCTCATTAACATTAACATCAGGCACAAGACGGTAGTTAATATCAAAAACAACATATCCCCTGTCGGAAAGCGCACGGCAATAATTTTCATTAAGCCCTTTATCACCATACATCCAACCGCCGCCGTGAATATCAATAATAACCGGAAGCTTATCATTTTCAGAAATATTGTTAGGATACATCACATCAAGCTTATGATAATAATTTCCGTCATCTATGTATGGAATATCGCTTATAAGTTCAATATTTTGAGGGGGATTTTGCTTTGCGTGCTTGCTTTTATCACCGCCATCACAAAAGCGCCAAACCATTTGCATAATTTTAACAATAGGATTTTTAGCTATTCCCTTTCCGCTTTCATCTTTATAATCAACTGTATCTGATTTAACCATAGCTCCTACATAAATAACATTCTTATCGTTGTCATATCTAGGCAAAGTAGTTAAATTTATAAAAGCAACGGCTATGATAACTATTGCCGCAATAACAAGCAAAACAATTTTCAATTTTTTCCCTTTCTTACTTTCAACCTTTTCCTTAGTTTTCATAATTACACTCCTAATTTTGATAGTTTTATATTACAGCATACAAGTAAAATTGTCAATTTATTACTTTATGATTATTCAATATAAAAATATATTAGCAAATACTCAACTATAACATAAAACACAAAATAAGAACTTTATATTATTGTATCAATATCCATAATTACGCATTCTACATTCATGATACAAAGCCCAAATTGGGTCTTCTTTTCCATATGGACAACCACTTGTCCTTATCATTTCCCAACCTTCCCTGTCTGCAATTTCTTTAATTGGTTTGTGTAGTTCGGCTAATGAGCCATAGTCACTCCTTACAAACTTCTTACCCCAAATTTCTTCGAACTCCGCATACTGTTTTGGATCGTCGCTAAGTAACAAATTGAGCAAATAGCGCTGCCTTTTTTCGTTTGTGCCAATGTAACCTTGTTCAAGCTTGTCATCAATTTTTTTTGCGTGTCTTTTTTCGGAGAGGCTCTTACCTGTTAAAAGCGCACTACCTCCTGCGATTGTGAATAAATTTACTAATAAACCCATAATACTAATTTCCTTTCTTTTAAACTAATTCTTTAATTTCAAATTCAAACTTGCAATCATTGTCATCACAAGCCTCAATTTTAAAGCTCTCGGAATATTCTAAAAGCTGACGAAAAACCTCGACACGTCGAGGTGTAGAAATTATCCACGAGTCAAATTTACCATTTAGAACTAAACCTTTAGTTATGCTCACTTTCACAAAACCTTCAACCATATTGTCGTTTAAATCATAATTGAACATTTTTATAAAGTTCGCAACGGCAAAAAGCTTCTGCTCGTCATAATCTTTATCAGGATAAAAAACCTTAGCCTTTTCCCTCAGGTCATAAAACGTTAACCTATCATCGTTAAAAACCTTAGCATCGTAACAGCTCGGGTCTCTAACTGTCGAACCTTTCCTAACTTTCGTACCTTTTACAAAAACCGGAAAATAAATTTCTTCATTCATTTCATCAAAGTTAATTATTGCTTCATCGGCAAATTTGAAAACCTTTGCAAGGTAAGTCAGAGCGTCACCCTCAAATACCATGCTTTTCTTTGTAATCGTGGCCTTAGAAGTAGTTGACATTACGCTATTAGGCTCATCAACCTCGTTTCCAACATTAAACCCAAAGTCTCGAAGTTTAAAAACTTCATGATACATATACAAAAACCTCAAGGTATTTGCTTTGTCAACCTTTAAGCCTTTGTTGTAATTTTCTTTTTTCTCTTGTGATAAGTGAAAAAACTTATCAATGGCATCCATAATGCCCTCTTCGCTTGTAAAATCCATCATATAAAACTCTTTTCTTAAATAAATTCATAATAATAATTCATCCTCAAATATTAACTTAAGGACTTAGTAAATCGTTAAGTTTTTGAACATACAATTTAAGTTTATACAAGCCGTCTAATCTCACCGCTCAATGTATCAATACAGCCGTAAGGCACTCAACCGAGTAGAGTTTATGTGAGTTTCAGGCAAGACGCCCTTAATTGTCTGTTTATCCACCAGCTTGATACAAAAAGAACACCAAAGCAACAAGGCTTTAGTGTTCAAGTATGTACCGTTCTAACCGTGATAGATGCTGAAGCCACATCGACTTCAAGGTATCCGTTTGCTATTCTTTCTACACTTGTAAAAGTGTAGCCGACAAGGTGCGGGATATTCAATTTGTAGTATTAAGCACAAAATAAACACCGCCTTGGCGGGCGGTGTTTTGTTTTTGTTTTTGCACTCTTTACACTTATATAGTTTTTTTTTGGCTTAAATGCTCCAAAATTTTGTAAACAGTTTATTAACAATTGTTAATAATTTATGAACGCATTTACAAGATTGATTAGTAGTTGACTATGGTCACCCGTTTTAAGTCCCGCACGAATATAGCGGATACAGTCGCGTTGTACATTAGCTCCACGGATGATTTTTGCGTCTTTGCGTCTTTGTGCATTGTTAAACGCACCCGTGGCGGTTCGTCGGTCAAGCGGAGTATTAGCTAAATAGCGTAAATATCTTTGTTTTTCTTTGCTTTGTGCTTTTATACAGTCCTTAAGTAATTGTAAATCGTCACTCGTTAAACTTAAAGCATGCAAGCCGTTTAACTCGTTCTCAGTCCATTTTACAAAGTCTAACATATCGGTAATATATACCATCTCGTCGGTGTTGCTATCCGCTGTTAATTCAAGCGGTATTGTTTTGCGATTGCCTATTGTAGCGGTTGTTGCTCGCTCGTTGTAGTTATAATCATTAAATGATATATAAATAAAACGGCGGAACGCTTGCAAGTCTGTTAACTGTTTTTCTGCCTTACAATCTTGCAATGTTGTTGTTACTATTTTAGGATTGATAGTTTTATATCACAGCATACAAGTAAAATTGTCAATTTATTACTTTTCATTGACTTTCATTTATACCAATGATATAATTTTAACGTTCGCTCAGGGAGCGATTGTTCAGTAAAAAGCAAAAGCCGAACAGGGTGCAGACTGAGATAGCAGCATCTTGTTCGGCTTTTTTATAATATAATTGTTTTTTGATGTGATTTCAGTAAAACTTATACAGAAATAATTCAAGCAAAGTTCTGGAGAATATAAAAATGACAAAGGACGAATATTTAATAACAGACCCACCACTAAAGGCGTTGACTGTTTTTGCAATGCCTATGATTTTAGGCAGCTTTTTTCAACAAGTTTACAATATGGCTGATTCAATCATCGTCGGTCAATTTGTAGGCTCATCTGCGCTTGCAGCCGTCGGTGCCTGTGCCGCACTTACGAATGTTTTTATTTGCATAGCACTCGGTGCAGGTGTAGGCGCAGGTGTACTTGTAAGCCGTTATTTTGGTGCTCAAGATTACGGGAAAATGAAAACAATCATTTCTACTTCTTTAATAAGTTTTTTACTTTTAAGCGTATTTCTCGGTGTTTTTGGATTTTGCACTTCTCATTGGATGATGAACATACTGAAAACGCCTGCGGATATAATGAAAGATGCGGTGCTGTACTTACGTATCTATTTTGTT
This sequence comes from Firmicutes bacterium CAG:341, assembly GCA_000434995.1. Taxonomy (GTDB): domain Bacteria; phylum Bacillota; class Clostridia; order Oscillospirales; family Acutalibacteraceae; genus Eubacterium_R. The sequence goes on from FR895338.1 coordinate 42,346, forward strand.
GGCTTTCCGTTTTTATTTATGTATAATATTCTGTCAACCATGTTCACTTCAATCGGTGAATCAAAAGTCCCATTATGGCTTTTAATATTTTCGTCTGTTTTGAATATCATTATGGACCTTTGGATGGTAGGAGGTCTTAAACTCGGAGTATTCGGTGCAGCTCTTGCCACTCTTATTGCACAAGGTATTTCAGCTGTACTTTCGCTTTTGATTTTTCTTTACCGTATGCGAAAATATGCAAGTTTGTTTCATTGGTTTGACAAAAAAGAACTGCGTACAATGCTTAAAATCGCCGTTCCATCTATCCTTCAACAATCAACAGTATCAATCGGTATGATGATTGTGCAAGCGGTTGTAAATCCTTTTGGCACGCAAGCACTCGCAGGCTATGCGGCAACAATGAGAGTAGAAAATGTTTTCTCTCTGATATTTGTATCCATCGGGAATGCTGTGTCACCCTTTGTTTCGCAAAATCTCGGCGCAGGAAAAATCGACCGTATTAAGAAAGGCTACCATGCCGCTTTACTGTTAGATGTATGCTTTGCCGTTCTTGCATTTGTAATTATTGAAACGATGCACACTCAAATTTCTTCGCTTTTCTTAGGCAAAGACGGAACGGGATTAGCGTATCAGGTGTCCGGTGATTATATGAAATGGATTGGCTACTTTTTCATATTTATGGGCATCAAAATGGCAACAGACGGTGTTCTTCGTGGAATCGGAAATATGCAACCGTTTTTAATTGCAAATATGGTTAATCTCGCAATTCGTTTGTCCGTTGCATTGATTTTTGCGCCCCGTTTCGGTATTGCCTTTGTTTGGCTTGCCGTACCGGCAGGCTGGCTTGCAAACTTTGTCATTTCTTATGCAGCACTAAAAAAATCTTGGCCCAAGGATACCTTAAATTAGAAATATTCAACTTATCAAACAAAACAGGTTTGTCCAAAATTTTAAGGCAAACCTGTTTTGTTATTATAAAATCGCATAATGTATACGGATTTTATCAATATTATAAGCTATCAGATAACACCTTGATTTTTTCATCACGGCTAAGAGTCTTATAACCGCCATTCATTGTTAGTGTTAAATCGGCAATGTTTTCTATATCATCTTTGGTAACGCCCAAATCGGATATATTAGTAATAACACCGATTTCGTTCATCCAATTTTCCATTGCAAGTAATCCTTCATTTGCAATTTGCTCATCTGTTTTGCCTTGAGGGGAAATGTTCCAAACATTGATTGCAAAACGCTTAAATTTATCAAGTCCGTAAGGCATAATATATCTGTAATATGCGAGAGAAACAGCAGAAAGCGTCATACCGTGGGTTGCGTTTGTATAACCTCCGACCGCCTGACCGAGCATATGAACCTCCCAATCGGTTGTTTTGCCTTTGGCAATAAGAGTGTTAAGCGCCCAAGTAGCAGTCCACATAATATTGCTTCTTGCTTCGTAATCATTAGGATTTTTTATCGCAGCAAGACTTGAGTGAATAACATTTTTCATAAGTGCTTCACTGATATAATCACTTGTATTATCATCAGTTCCTGAAAAATACTGCTCACATATATGATTGAAAATATCATAAATTCCCGACACCATTTGGTATTTCGGCAATGTCATTGTAAAGCGAGGATTGAGGATTGTAAATCTCGGCATAATTTTTTCATCTGCAAAGACATGACCGATTTTTTCTTTAGTATTCTGATTTGTAATTACAGAACCTGCGTTCATTTCCGAGCCTGTTCCAACCATTGTTAAAACACAGCCAATCGGTATTATTTCACAATCCGGCTCCTCAAAACGGACAAAATATTTTTCCCAAGGATCATCATTACAATTAACAGAAACAGAAAGCGCCTTTGAAAAATCGCAAACAGAACCACCGCCAACTGCGAGAATAAAATCCGCATTATGATTTCTTGCTATTTCTATACCTTCATAAAGTTTTTCAACAGTCGGATTTGGCATCACGCCCTCAATTTCTGCGATGTTTTTATTACTTTCTTTTAGAATTTTGATAATATCGTCATAAATGCCATTCTTTTTTATAGAACCTGTACCATATACAAGTACAACATTATCACCGTATTTTCTTAATTCATCACTTAAATTGGATAATGAATTTTCTCCAAAATAAAGTTTTGTCGGATTACAATAGCTAAAATTTCCTAACATAATTTTGCTCCATTCTTTAATAATATAGAAATTTCATTACACATTTTTACCCATTTGATAAGCAAGTTTTATTGCAGGGTGATTTTTAATTTCACCTTTTTCATACACACCACCAGCGACAATAACACCTTTTTCAACTGCACCTTCGACACAATCAGCAAAACCTCTAAAACAAGCCAATGTTGTGTCTGCTGACGATTTTTCATTGTCCGCCATAGTAGCAATATAATAAAATTCCTTGTTTTTAACCTCTAACCAACGAGCAACAGTACGGTCGATAACTGCTTTTAGCTGAGCATCTATTGAATAAAAGTAAACCGGACTCGCCAACACAAGAACATCAGCATCAATCATTTTTTGTAAAATCTCAGCCATATCGTCTTTAAATACACACGCACCGCTATTTTTACTGCAATGGTAACAAGCAATACATGGGTGTATATTCTTTTCGGACACATGAATTTTTTCAACATTATGACCGGCTTCTGTTGCACCTTTGGCAAATTCATCACACAAAATGTCAGAGTTACCATTCTTTCGTGGACTGCCGGATAAAATTAAAACTTTTTTACTCATAATTAAGTTCTCCCATTAAGAATTTATTGCGTTAAAATATTCCTCATCTGACACAGCTTCCAGCCATTCATTTGATGTATTTTCTCCCGGAACTTCTACTGCCAGATGGGAAAACCAACTATCAGGAGCAGCGCCATGCCAATGCTTGACATTCGCAGGAATATTTACAACATCGCCTGGCAACATTTCTATGGCTTTCTTGCCCCATTCCTGATAATATCCTCGTCCGGCAACACAAATCAAAATTTGACCGCCACCGTTTTTTGCGTTATGAATATGCCAATTGTTTCTGCATTTCGGCTCAAAGGTTACATTGAAAATACCAACTTGGTCTTTAGAAACAGGGGCGAGAAAACTCTTTCCGCTGAAATACTGTGCAAAGCCGTCGTTCGGCTCACCAATCGGAAATATCATTGATGAAGCATGTTTTTCAATCGTATTATCTTCAGTTTCCTCGTTTTTTTCATTCCAAACTTCTTTTGCCATACGAAATGCAGCCCAAGCTTTTGGCCATCCTGCATAAAAAGCATTATGTGTTAAAATCTCCGTGATTTCTTCTTTTGTGATTCCGTTTTTCTTAGCACTTTCCAAATGGTAACGAAAAGCGGAATCAATTAAACCTTGCGACATTAAAGAAGTAACTGTAACAAGTGAACGGTCTCTAAGTGATAACTTATCTTCTCTGCTCCAAACTTTGCCAAACAATACATCATCGTTTAATTCAGCAAATTTCGGAGCAAATTCTCCTAATTCTTTTCTACCGGCTGTTTGTTTTACTGCCATAAATTTCAACCTCCTAAAAATTAAAATTCGCTATTGAATATTTTTTTAATCTCTGCTATATTGATAATAACACCTAAACCTAACTTTATGTCAAGAGTTTTTTATTTTTTGGAGGAAAAAAATATGTATACAATCGGTCAAGTATCTGAAATGTTTGATTTACCGGTATCAACTTTGCGTTACTATGATAAAGAAGGACTGTTTCCTGAATTAAATCGCACATCGGGAATTAGACAATTTAGCGAAAACGAAATTGAGGCATTGCGTGTGATTGAATGCTTGAAAAAAACAGGTTTACAAATAAAAGATATTAAGCAATTTATGTCTTGGTGTATGGAAGGAAGTTCAACATATACCAAAAGAAAAGAGTTGTTTGAAAACCAAAAAAAGCAAGTAGAAGCAGAGATTACCAAGTTGAATAAAACGCTTGATATGTTAAATTTCAAATGTTGGTATTACAGCGAGGCTATCAAAGACGGAAATGAGGAAAGACTCAAAAATATAATTCCGAACAAATTACCGAACAGTATTAAATCGGCATATATGAATTCACACAAAGAATAAAAACCGGTGTGAAAATGAAAAAGCGGCGTACGGAAAAAACCGTGTGCCGCAGTTTTATCTATATGGGAAAAGCAAGTAAAATCGCCGTAAAACAGCGTAAATAAAGGAAAAAAGCACCGAAAAATCGGTGCTTTTTTTGGCAGGGGCTTTATAATCAAATCAATGCGTAAACAGTCCACCGGACTGTTTACTGTCAAAAGTGCAAGCACTTTTGAATTTCGTGGTTCAAGTTCTTCTGCTTTAACAACAAAATAAAAAGACACCCGCAGGTGTCTTTTTGTTTTGGCAGGGGCAGAAGGACTTGAACCCTCGGCACGCGGTTTTGGAGCGAAAAGCACGCTTTCAGTTAAGCCGCGTGTCAAAATACAGTCCCCCTCAAATTCCGCATAAAAACAGCACTTTCAGGATTTGAAAGTGCTGTTCATTTTTGTCATTATAGTTTTTGTTGAAAATTGATGCTTTTTTGATGCTCTTGGAAATTGAGAAGAATCATAACTCAAATATAATGCACCCCACTGCAAGAAATAGTGACAAATAATAGTAAAACCCTTTCGTTATGAAATTTATAATTCTTCAGCCTTGAAAGTTGTTTTAGGCATTTTATCTATATTTTCAAGCGCCATATTGCACCTCTAAAAACTAAAATTTCTCGTAAGATTTATGTGTTTATTATAACATTTTTTTGATTAGAATTCAACTTAATGATTAGTATATGCGCTCGCCTTATTCGTTAAATTCATCAGGAAGAAACATAACAGAATTGCCACAACTTATAGGCAAGCCTGATTGGATAAATAAGAATGTTCGATTACAGTTATTGACAGTTATCATAATGCATAATTAAAATTACTTTTCTTTAGCCATGGGCTAATAAGGTAGTATTTAAGGAATTATGTTGTAATTCCGATAAAGCGGTTACACCTTTTCTTTGTTTAAGCGGATTTTTCCGCTTTTTTCTGTTTTACTCTTTTCATTGTATTAATAAGCTGGTGCTCTGTTGGGATGTCAAATAACCCGACTGCCGTAAAATAAATATCCACTTTAACATTATTGTGAGAATGTTTCTTCTTATTGTTGTGAATTCCAATACGCTCAATAAGTTTGTTTACAACGGTCGGAAGCGTTTTGTACCCCCATAAGATGAAAAAGTTAAAAAATTATAATAACCGCCTGTGTGTTCAGACGGCTGTTCATTAGACAATTTGATTTTTTGAGAGTTTTAAAGTATAATTAAGAAAAAGATTTATCATTTTGATATGCAACAGATTGTGATTTAATTTTGTTATGTAGGTGGTGGGATGATGTATAATCCACAGATAGAAACATTTATAAAGGTTGCGGACGCAGGAAGTTTTAACAAAGCGGCAGAGGAATTGTATATCACACCGACCGCCGTTATTAAGCAAATCAATTTGCTTGAAAGCTCGCTTGACGTGGTTTTGTTTGAGCGTACGCACCGTGGGTTGATACTGACTAACGCAGGCAAGTCGCTTTATCAGGACGCTAAGTACATTATCGGCTATTGCAAGGACAGTGTTGTCAGGGCGAAAAACGCGATGAGCGAGGGCGAAAATATTATTCGTATCGGCTCGTCACCTACAACTCCTGCCCAATTACTTATGCAAATGTGGCCGAAAATTCAAGAACAGTGCCCGGATATAAAATTTGAGATTGTTCCTTTTGAGAACACACCCGAAAACGCAAAAGAAATACTTGCGAATTTGGGAAAGAACATTGATATTATCGGCGGAATATTTGACGACACAATGCTTAAACTCAGAAAATGCGAGGGCTTGCAATTATCCCGTGAGCCGTTTTGCTGTGCCGTATCCATTCACCACAAGCTTGCACAAAAGGATAAGCTTCAAATCAGCGATTTATACGGCGAAAATTTAATGCTTATGCACCGTGGCTGGAGCAATTATGTTGACCAATTGCGTGACGATATTTGGCAAAATCATACGCAGATACATATTGTTGATTTCGATTTTTACAATATGAGCATATTTAACAGATGCGAAAACACGAACGATGTTTTGCTTGCGATACCGGGTTGGGCAAATGTTCATCCTCTGCTGAAAGTTATTCCTGTTGAGTGGGAATACAGCATTCCGTATGGTCTTTTACATTCGATGACTCCAAGCGAAAATGTTCGACGGGTTTTAGATGCGGCTAAGAATATAGTTAAAACTAAATAAGCAGTTATAACCCAAAGGTATATACTGAATAACAAAACGAGACTTCATACGAGGTCTCGTTTTTCTTATAATATAGTTGAAAAGAAAAACAACGAAGGAGTGGCAGATATGAAAAAGTTAAAAGCACTGCTTATAAACGGCAGTCCGAGAGCAAAGGGCTGTACTTACACGGCATTGACCGAACTAAAAAACACATTGGAGCAAGAAGGTATGGAGGTTGAGCTTATCAATGTAGGTCACAAGGATGTGCACGGTTGTATCGCTTGTAGAAAATGTAAGGAAATCGGTAAGTGCGTATTCGATGATATTGTAAACGAGGTTGCACCTAAATTTAACGAGGCAGACGCTTTTGTTATCGGAGCACCTGTTTATTACGCATCTCCTGCCGGTGGAGCAATCGCATTTCTTGACAGATTGTTTTTCAGTACGGCGAATGTTGATAAGACAATGAAAGTTGGTGCAGCAGTAACAACCTGTCGCAGAGGTGGTAACACAGCATCATACGATGTGCTCAACAAATATTTTTCAATCAGCTCTATGCCGATTGCCACAAGTCAGTATTGGAATATGGTTTACGGCGGTCAGGCAGAAGAAGTTTTGCAGGACAAAGAGGGCTTGCAGACTATGAGAACGCTCGGCAGAAACATTGCTTTTATGGCAAAGAGTATTGCACTGGGCAAGGAGCAATTCGGACTGCCCGAAAAAGAACAGATTACATTTACAAATTTTCACCACTAAGGAGAAATAATGAATTACAGAATTTTAGGTAAGGACTTAAAGGTGTCGGCTGTCGGTCTCGGATGTATGGGAATGAGCCACGCTTACGGCTCACCTGCCGATAAAAATGAAATGTGCAAGCTTATCGCAAAGGCTGTTGATTTAGGCTATAACTTTTTTGATACGGCAGAGGTTTACGGTACGGCAAATAACCCACACGATAACGAGGAACTTGTAGGCAGAGCGTTAAAGCCATACCGTGACAAGGTTATTATCGCAACAAAGTTTGGCATTGAATTTGACAAAACAAGCAATGCCACGAATTCACCTCTTATACCCAATTCAAGACCGGAGGTTATCAGAAAATCGGTTGAAGGCTCGCTTAAAAGACTTGACACAGACCATATTGATTTATACTATCAGCACCGTTTCGATCCTAATGTTCCTATCGAAGAGGTAGCAGGAGTAATGGCTGATTTGATTAAAGAAGGTAAAATAACGCATTGGGGTATGAGCGAAGCGACCGATGAAAATATAAGAAAAGCAAATTCGGTTTGTCCGCTGACTGCTATACAAAATCGCTACTCAATGATGGCAAGGCATTATGAATCGCTGTTTCCTGTTCTTGAGGAGCTTAATATCGGTTTCGTTGCATTTTCGCCGCTTGCAAACGGATTTTTAAGCGGTAAGTACAACGAAAACTCAAAGTTTGAAAAAGACACGGATTACAGAACAGTTATGCCACAGTTCACTGCCGACGGTGTTCGTCAAAATAAAGAATTGCTTGAGCTGTTAAACACACTTGCAAAGGGTAAAAACGCAACGCCTGCACAAATTTCGCTTGCGTGGATGATGTGCAAAAAACCGTATATAGTACCTATTCCGGGTACAAGAAAGCTTGACAGACTGATTGAAAACGCAGGCTCGGCAGATATTATATTAACAAGCGATGAGGTATCAGCGATTGATAATAAGCTTGATAATATAAATATGTCTGCTGTTTTCGGTGGGTCGAAAGTGATAAAAAAGAGGAAGTAATTATGGTATTTTATTTCACCGCAACGGGCAACAGCCTTTATGTTGCAAAGTGTATTGACGAATATCCTGTCAGCATACCGCAGGTTATCAAAAATTCGTCAATCTATTCAGACAACCAAATCGGTATTGTTTGCCCTGTTTATTGCGGCGAAATACCGAATACGGTAAAAGAGTTTTTGAAAGAATCGAAGTTTGATACAAAATATATGTATCTCATTTTAACCTATGGCAACAGTGCAAGCGACTGCCCCGAGTTTACATATAACGAGTTTAAGGCTCTCGGTATCAACTTTGATTATATAGATACCGTTCACTGCGTTGATAATTACCTGCCTGTTTTTGATATGGCAGAAGAAAAGAAAATTGACAAAGATACAGATGTTCAAATTGCATATATAATCAAGAATATTAGACTGATGAAAAAAGGTGTTCCAACTGCAACAGACGCAGACAGGAAACTCCACAAGCAAGTGGCAACGCTGAATAAAATCATTCCGTCATTTAATAACGGCAAGATGATTAAAATAACTGATAAATGTATCGGCTGTAAGGTATGCGAAAAGGTTTGCCCGACAGGCAATATAATTGTGCTGACGGATTACGCACAAAGGCAAAGCAAAAAATGCGAATACTGCCTTGCCTGCGTTCACGCTTGCCCTCAAAAGGCAATTATCATTAAGCACGAGAAAAACAAAAACGAGCGATACAGGAATGAAAATGTATCACTCGATGAAATAATAAAATCAAATTTTCAGGATAGGAGAGAAAACTATGAATAATTTTATTTTTGAAAATTCGTCAAAGGTATATTTCGGTGAAGGCTGTGTAAAAGAATATCTTTCAAATATTCTTTCAGCTTACGGCGCCACAGTTATGCTCTGCTACGGCGGTGGCTCGATTAAGAAAAACGGCATTTATGATGAGGTTATAACCGTACTCAAAAAAGAAAACAAGGCAGTTGTTGAGTTTAGCGGTATTCCATCAAACCCAACCTACAGCAAGGTGCTTGAGGGGGTTAAGCTTGCTAAAGAAAGCAACGCCGATTTGATTCTTGCAGTAGGCGGCGGAAGTGTTATGGACTGCTGTAAGGCAATTTCACTCGGTGCAAAATATGACGGTGATATTTGGGCTGACTTTTGGGCAAGACTGGGTGTGATTGATTTTGAATCGTTGCCGCTTGGTATTATCGTCACTGTTTCAGGTACGGGCAGTGAATGTAACGGCGGTGCCGTAATCACAAACGAAGAACTTAAAATCAAAACGGGTAAAGATTATCCTCAGCTTAACGCAAAATTCGTTATGCTTGACCCAACCTATACATACAGCGTTCCTGAATTTCAAATGGTATCGGGTGCTTTTGATACTCTTTCACACATTATGGAAATCTATTTCAGCGAGCCGAATGAAAGCAATGTATCGGACGATATATCCGAGGCTCTTATGAAAAATGTTATCACAAATTTGCGTTCCGCTATCAAAAATCCCGAGGACTACACAGCAAGAAGTAACTTGATGTGGGACGCAACAATGGCAGAAAACCGTATCATCAAACTTGGCAAAAAGACGGATTTTGAGTGCCACCAAATGGAGCACCAGCTCGGTGCATACACTAACTGCAATCACGGTGCAGGTCTTGCCGTTCTTCACCCTGTTTATTACAGACATATTTGTAAGTTAGGCGAAAAAAAATTTGCTCAGTTTGCAGTTAATGTTTGGGGTATTTCAAAAGACGGCAAAACAGACGAAGAGCTTGCAAAGGCAGGTGTTGAGGCTTTAGCAAATTTCATTAAAGAAATCGGTATGCCGACAAACTTTAAGGAACTTGGAATTGATGAAAATATCAACCTTAAAGAAATTGCAGACTCATGCGGCATTGTACCGGGTGCATATAAAAGGATGACACACGAAGAAATTCTTCAAATTTTTGAAGAATGCAAATAACTATTTAATCTAAGCTAATTTTAGATATTAAATTTCCAGAGAGAAAAGGAGTAATCAGTATGAAATTTATAAAATTAAACAATGGCGTAGAAATGCCAATGCAGGGTATCGGAACATTTTTGCTCACACCTGACGAGGCAGAGACATCTGCAACCTACGCTCTCAAAAACGGCTGTCAGCTTATAGATACGGCAAATGCTTATTGCAACGAAAAGGCAGTAGGCAGAGCAATGAAAAACGCAGGCATTGACCGAAAAAATATTTTTCTTGAAACAAAGCTTTGGCCGTCATTTTATGAGCAGAACGATGCAGTAGACAAAACTCTTGAAAGACTTCAAACAGATTATATTGATTTGCTTTTGATTCATCAGCCTGCCGGAAACTACATTGCAGGATATAAGCAAATGGAAAAGGCATACAAGGAAGGCAAGGTTCGTGCAATCGGTCTTTCAAACTTTAACGAAGAGCAGATTTGCGAAATCCTAAATATCTGCGAGGTTAAGCCGTCCGTTCTTCAAACCGAAGTGCACCCGTATTATCAGGAAAAGGAACTTAAAAAATTCCTTTCTCACGAGGATATTAAAATTCAGGCTTGGTATCCGCTGGGTCACGGCGATAATGCACTTCTCAATGAGCCACTCTTTAAGAGCCTTGCGGAAAAATACGGTAAGTCGACAGCTCAAATCATTCTTCGTTGGCATATTCAAGACGGAAATATTGTTATTCCGGGTTCAAAGAACAGAGACCATATCAAGGCTAATTTTGATATTTTTGATTTTTCACTTACTGATGAAGAAATGGCAAAAATATCATTACTTGATAAGGGTGTAAGATATTATACTTCAACACCGGAAATGCTTAAAAAGTATGCCGAGATGATACCGCCTGTTGACGAACAAAAATAATTAAAATAAAGGAGATTAAGATTATGAAAAAATTAACCTCAATTCTTTTGTCACTCGTGCTTGTATTTTCTTTCGCAGCTTGCTCTAATAATTCAAGCGACAATTCAAATACAACCCCAAGCACTTCACAAACGGCAGATACTTCAAAAACTACCGATGTAAATACCCAAAATTCTAATACAAGTTCAAAAATATTAGTTGTTTATTATTCTGCAACAGGTAGCACAAAAGCCGTTGCAGAAACTATAGCCGACACTTCCGGAGCAGATTTGTTTGAGATTACACCTGTTGACCCTTACACAAGCGATGATCTTAACTGGACTGATGACAACAGCCGTGTAAGTGTTGAGCACAACGACGAAAGCAAGCGTGATGTACCACTTACAAAGACTACGCCTGATAATTGGGCAGATTATGATACAGTATTTATCGGCTATCCAATTTGGTGGGGCATTGCTGCTTGGCCTGTAAACAATTTTGTTAAGGGCAATGATTTCAGCGGCAAAACCGTTATTCCGTTTTGCACATCAACATCATCAGGCTTAGGTCAAAGCGGTGACCTTTTAGCAGATATGGCAGGCACAGGCAATTGGCAGGACGGCGAAAGATTTTCTTCAGGTGTCTCATCAAGCAAGGTCGAATCTTGGGTAAACGGTCTTGACTTTAAATAAAATCCACAAATTTACAGTTGTGCTTTTGGCGGTTACTGTTACGGTGACTACGCTTTCAGCTTGTTCAATTAAAAGTAATTCTCCGAGCAGTTATACAACAAATACAACAGCCGAAAGCTCGTCAAAAGCACAAGCTACTCAGCCTGCCGAACAAAATTATGCCGTCACAAACGGCACGGACACTTACCGTGGCTTTAGCGTTAACAATATTTTGCACAGTGAAAATAACGGCGATATTCATTTCAATCTTTATGTTCCGAAAATTTATGACGGCAGTAAGGCTTACGCTCTTTTCATCACCTTGCCCGGTTATGAGGGCTTGTACTTTCAAGGTGTTGGTGTAAATATCCGTCAGGAAAACTTTGGCTTTGAGGCACAAAAATATAACAGTAATATGATTATTGTCGCACCTCAGTTAAACGGTTGGGACGAAGACTCAGCAGATGAAACTATCGTTCTTGTCGAATATCTCTTGTCTGCCTACAATATAGATAAATCAAAGGTTTATATAGAGGGCTATTCAGGTGGCGGCGAAACTGCGTCGCAAGCAGTCGGCAAGAGACCTGATTTGTTCACGGCATATTTGCAGGTCAGCTCTCAATGGGACGGAGAATATGAAAGCGTTGCAAAAGCAAAACTGCCCGTTTATATAGCTA
>FR895338.1:54654-70736 GCA_000434995.1 Firmicutes bacterium CAG:341
ACGATACGCTCTATAATCTCTACAAAAAGCAAGGCTTGACCGATGATGAAATCAACAAAATTCTTGTTCTTGATATTAAAGAAAGAGATTATTTTACAAGCCGAAACGCTCCAAACGAACATGGCGGAGGCGGACTTTTCGCCGAGGACGATACCGTTATGTCTTGGCTTTTCGGCGAACATTAAATTATTAAAAGAGGTAATATTATGAAAATTCTTTTTATTAACGGCAGTCCGAACGAAAACGGAAATACTGCTAATCTTGCCTCAATTCTTTTGAACGGCAAGGAATACGAAACACTTAATTTAACTAACTTCACAATCGGCTCATACGGTCAAACTTTACCTTATGACGGACTTGACAAAGTGATTGAAAAAATGAAAGAGGCTGACACAATCGTTATCGGTTCTCCGCTTTATTGGCACAATATTTGCGGCTCTGTTCGCAATGTTTTAGACCGTTTTTACGGCAGGGTTGACGAGGGCGAGCTCTTAGACAGAAAGCTATATTTTGTATTCCAAGGTGCGGCACCCGAAAAGTGGATGCTTGACGCGGGCGAATACACGATGAAACGCTTTGCCTCTCTTTATGGTATGGAATATATGGGAATGGCAACGAACAGCAAAGAGGCTGAAGACTTAAACAAAACCGTATGAATTCAAAAACAAAATTAAAACTAAAGCCGATAATTGATATTTTAATGACATTTGCTCTGCTTCTTTTGATGTCCTACGAGCTTTTAGGCTCAACTGCACACGAGGTAGTCGGCGTTGCTATGTTTGTGCTTTTTGTTGTTCATCACGCACTCAATATAAATTGGGCAAAGCATTTAGCAAAAGGCAGGCAAACACCTATAAGAATTTTTCAAAATATTCTTGTTTTGCTTGTGCTTATATCATTTCTTGGCTCAATCGTCAGCGGGGTAATTGTTTCAAGGCATCTGTTTACATTTTTGAATATAAAATCAACTTATATGGCTAACAGAATCCACATGCTTTCTGCATATTGGGGATTTATATTTATGTCACTCCACCTCGGACTTCATTTCAATATGATTTTGCTAATGATAAAAAAGAAAAAGCAACTCTCACCAAAAGTGAAGACTGCTTTCAAAATAATATTCATACTCTTTTTTGCATACGGAATTTACGCATTTTTCAAACGGGATATTGCATCTTACCTGTTCCTGAAAAATCAGTTTTTCCTCCTTGGCGATAACGAACACCTACTGCTTTATCTCTTTGACTATATGTCAATAATGTTTTCCTTTGCAACATTGAGCCACTTTGTTTTTTCAACATTAAAGTCGAATACAAAAAGCGGGTCTTAGGGTGTCCCTAACGAGAAAATTACCGTTTGGATAACCAAATGGTCTGCTCGCTAAGATTATATATTCTAACCTCACAAATAAAATTTATGGCACAGCCTACGGAAATTTTCTCCGTAAGTTGTGCCTTTTTTCATTTATAAATCACTTGCTCATTAACGATTTCTGTTTTGTTTTTATAAAATAATTTGTAAATTTTCTTTCAAAACACATCAACAAAACCGAGTTTTTTCTCCGTATTATAGAGGGGTATTTTTTCTGTGGTGAAATCAAATGTAAACAAGGTGTAAAGATTTTTGCAAAACACCCGAACAAAATTGAAATTTTTCTCCGTATAGTAGAGGGACTTTTTTATGAGCTAGTTTTTGTTTCAAATTTACTTATACTTTCTTCTTTTTGAAAAAGTATCTCTCGAATAATACGAAAGGAGGCAACGCAATGAAAGAAAGCTACAAAAGTTTTGATGAACTACCGATGATGATATCGGTGTCGCAGGTTGCAAAGGTGCTTGGAATATCTCGCACGAGGTCATACGAGCTTGTCAATGAAAAAGGTTTTCCAAAAATAAAAATCGGCACAAGAATTGTTGTACCGAAAGATGAATTCAAGTTGTGGATTCAAAAACAAATTAAGAAAGGATAAAAATTATGTACGCAAACAAAAATTACAAAACCGACGGCAAGGTTTACTATATGCCGAACAAAATCTTTGATGAAAACTTTTCGCCGCACGAATTTATGATCTACTGTTTTCTTGTTTCGGTTGGCGACAGCAAAGGTGTAAGTTTTTGGTCTGTTCCGAAGATGGCAAAGAAGTGCAATATGTGTCCGACCACTTGCAGAAACACGCTCAAGTCACTTGAAGAAAAAGGTTACATAGATATTACTCAAAGATTTTTTGAAAACGCACAGCAAAGTAATATCTACACAGTTCATCAAATATAGTGTACCCCACTGTAAGAGCTGATGACAAATAATCTAATAGCCTAAAATCGAAAAAAACAGCGGTTTTTCTTTTGAGTTTTTTGAATTGATTTTTGATGCGTTTTTGGATGAAATTTCGGCTCTTTTGAGTGGGTTTTGAAGCGGATTTCAAGCCGTCGATTTTAAAGCAGGATAAAGGGGTATGATTTTCGGGCATTGAAATGCCCGAAAACGCCGTCCGGCAAAGCCTGTCGGCTTTTCGATTCGTAATACTTTTGCGTATGATTCCAAATTCGTATGCAGTAAGGGGTGTTTTTCGCAGAAAATCAAGGTTTTTGCGTATTCACTTAAGTGTTGCGGTATGATGATTAAAAATCAAAATATTTTGACAACGCTGTAAGCAAAAATTGACGAGTTCTATTTAAAATAGAGTAACTCGTCGGACTAAAACTAAAAACGGCTTGTGAGCGATTTGTGATGGCTTTTTGAAGCTAAAACAACTAAAACAAACACACAATCTTTGGTCTGGATATTGAAAAAGGTTTGTGATATTGTGTGTGCGAAAGGAGTGATAAAATGCAAAAACAACTGCTGACAAACGGCAATGCATTCAAACGAACGGACGGCAGATGGGGTGGCGTGGTTTGGTACAAGGATGAGCAAGGCGAACGAAAACGCAAGAGCTTTTCAGGCACCACCAAAGCTGAAGTCAACAAGAAAATGACGGACTACATAACCAAGTTTGAAGAAGAAATCATTGATGCCATTGAGGGTAACAAGACTGTAAAAGACAGTCTGTTAAATTACCTGCAAGTGTTTAAGTACCCGAATGTTGAGCGAGTGACATACGACCGTAACGAGCAGATTTACAAAAATCAAATCGTCCCTTACATGGGCAAACTCATTGTTTCTAACATAACAGGTGCAGACATTAAGAGGCTGATTAGTACGCTGACCGACAAGGGATATTCATTCTCAACAGTCAAGCAAACATACAATCTGCTCAACGAATACTTCGATTATCTTATGCGTGAAGAGTTCATCAAAAAGAATCCGATGAACGCTGTGCCGACAATAAAAAAGTCAAATTATCTTGCAAAACAAAACAAAGAAGTGCTTCCCGTATGCGAAACGATAACCGTATTTACCGATGAGGAAATTGAAAAATTCAAAGCGGAAGCATACAAGAAGTACCCCTCAGGCAAGCCGAAACACAATCAAGCGGCAGCATATATTCTTATGCTGAACACGGGACTCAGAACTGCAGAAGCGTTAGGTTTAATCAACAGCGACATAGACCTTGAAAAGAAAGTGATGCACATCCAAAGAGGCGTTAAAGAAGCACAAAAGCGTGACGGAACAGAGCGAAAAAGCGGACGAGAAATTGTAGTTGGTAAGCTGAAAACCGCTTCAAGCAAGCGTATCGTACCCTTAAACGAAACAGCAATAAAAGCGATTATTGAGTTACGCAGCGAGCGATATTTCGGCGAGGATGCACCGTTGATACCCGATGCAGACGGAAACTTTACAAGACCGTTAAACTTAAGAAAACGGTTTTATTCCATACTCGATGCGGCAGGAATCGAGAAAAAAGGGTTACACAGTTTGCGACACACCTTCGCAACAAAGCTTGTAACAGGTGTGCGAGCAGAGGACGGAACGGTCAAAGCATTAACACCGAGGCAGGTGGCAGACTTACTCGGACACACAACTTCGGAGATAACCGAAATGTATTATGTAAAACGCAACACGGATATGTTGATGGGCGTTACAAACGGATTTGAATTGTGATTGATGCTTTTTTGATGATGTATCAAACGGATTGAGTGGATTGTGTGATACAAAGTGAACAAAAAACGGTCTGAAAATGAAAAGACGGCGTACGGAAAAGACCGTGCGCCGTAGTTTTATCTATATGGGAAAAGCAAGTAAAATAGCCGTAAAACAGCGTAAATAAAGGAAAAAAGCACCGAAAATTCGGTGCTTTTTTTGGCAGGGGCAGAAGGACTTGAACCCTCGGCACGCGGTTTTGGAGACCGCTGCTCTACCAACTGAGCTATACCCCTAAATATATGGTGGGCCATCAGGGACTCGAACCCCGGACCAACCGGTTATGAGCCGGTGGCTCTGACCAACTGAGCTAATGGCCCACATGAAAGAGTCACAATCAAGTGACTTGAATATAATATCACTAAATCACCTGATTGTCAACACTTTTTGTTCGATAAATCATAATAAATATTTAACTACGATTTATCAATTTTTTCATCATCTTCCTTGGTATTGGAATGAGAAATAACACCATAAAGTAACAGTACTAAACCGATTGTACCTAATACTCCGCCGAAAATAAAAATATTTTTACTTTTCTTTGAGTATACCGCCTTTGGATAATTTGTATAATCAGTCGAAGTTGTAACTGCTTTTTCTTTAGGAGCAGTTGTTGCAGTTGCCGTGCTGTATTCAAATTTTGTGGTTCTCACAGAATTTGAAGTACTTCCGGAAAATTTCGTACCGGATTTATGGCCTATTTTTTTAGTAAATTTAGTTTTACCGCCATTTATTTGACTTTGAGTTGATTTTTGCTTTGGAACAAATTTCGTGGAAACTTGCCCTTTTGTTTTATTCGTTTTATTAGTAGTTTTACTGCTAACAGTTGAAACTACTGTGCGTTTTTCTTTTAATTTGCTCGTTGTGAGCTTTGTTGTTGTAACCTTTTTTGCAGTAGTTGTAGGTTCTACATACATATCTAATTTGCATTCATCGACTAAGTTACAACTTTTAGTCGATGATACTTTAAAAGTACATGAAATGAAGTTAGTTAATTTTTTGTCGCTTTTATTCTTCAGCTCAAATCCTACTAACAAACGACCATTATGCGAATCGGCATTTATATTGCTGAAGTTGATGTAAATATCAAGATTTTTTAAAACAGAATCATCTGATATTCCCGAATTTGTAACAGAAAAAGTATAATTGTTGATTGAATTATAAACATAAAACTCTAATTGAATATCATCCTCACTATATTTATCTAAAAAATCGGTATATGCAAAATAAAAATATGCACATCCGTTTTTCTCGTCCATAATATAGTGAAATTGACCTTGTACAAAAGAGCAATCAATGTCAATTACTGTTCCTTTATTATACCATTTGCCAAACTTATCTACATATTCTCCGTCAAATGCATAAGCATTACCGTCAATAGCAAAGATATTGACAAAAGCAATGATAAAGAAACAAAATATTGATAATGCTTTTTTCATCTAAATAGCCTAATATTAAATATATTTTACTATTTTACTTTTTAATTCAACAATATTGGTAATATCTCCGTCTTCGTTTTTTATTGCGACATCAATATTATCAACAACAGCATTAAATGCTTTTCCTGTTCTTCTAATTACGACAACATCATCATCTTCATATAAATCTTCAGTTGAAATTAGTTCAAAATCCATGACGTCTCCTCTTCTGCTAAATAATGTCATATTTTATTCATAAGAATGAATTTAATACAAAGATAATGAAGCACATTAGTGCAAGTGAAAGATGGTGCGGACGATGGGACTTGAACCCACAAGGAAACATTATCCACAGGAGTCTGAGACCTGCGCGTCTGCCAGTTCCGCCACATCCGCATAAACTAAAAAACGCCCTCCATTTTTTTACACGACGAGGACAGCCGAGGCAAAGCTTACTTTTCAGATATAATCTTACTTTTTCAACTCAATCTGCAACAATCAAATAATTGCAATATTATAATATCACACCTTTTTCAAAATGTCAATTAAATATGTATATAAAAATAAAAAATATGTTTTCATACATACAACTTGTAAATTCATTTAATATCATTTCAACAACATCGTTAACAGTTATATCTTTTGAAATTATTTTTTCATTATCAAATTGCAACAAATCTTTTTCATTCTACCAACGCTTCATATCTTGTTCAGTATAATTTATATCTGTATAGTACAGCAATTCAATGTGATTTACAATAATGACGGGGTAACGGACTGTGTTTGCGTGGTAAAAAGTCGTGAAATGCTATAATATTTATGATATAATGTTTTAAAAACAGTGTGGAAAGGAGAATTCTTTTGATAAATATAGTTATTTGTGATGATGAAAAAAGCTATCATGAAATACTCGAATTCAATATGGCAACAGGCAAAAACCACCATGTTTATTCAACATTAAAGGAATTTGAAAAAGAGCTGACGCCGAATTTTTTAAGTCGCCATAAAAGCTATATGGTAAATATGAACTTTATTGCGGGGTATGAGCCGTATAAATTTTTATTAAAAAACAGCGAGCAAGTCGGTATTCCTCCTAAAAAGTATGCCGAGATGATTGACAAATACAGAAATTATTTGATAAACTTATAATATTATATCATCAGGAGATTCAAATATGGGCGAAATATCTACGTATTTTCTTTTTTGACTATGACAATGTCATCTATAATTTACTTTTCAACATTAAATTATATTTTCGGATACGATTATACAAATGCGTATTCCAATTCACTTGATTTATTTACACTTATTGCTGTATCGCTATTTATGGTGATACTTTCTTTTGCGGTTGTTGTTTTAGTAAAGCTTGTACAAAAAAGTTTCACTCAGCAATTATTTGTAAAAACGCTCAATTACTTTTCAAAAAGAATAACAAGGATATTGAACTTAATATAGTTTCAAATTCAAATGATATTTTAATCAAGAGCAAAAATGCTTTTGCATTGAACAAAAGCAAAAAGAAAGATACACAAAATCACGGTTACGGCCAAAAAATCATTTCTGATATTGCTAAAAAGTACAACGGTACATACACAACTAAAGCTGAAAACGAATATTTCAGCACCGTTACCCAATTAAACAACATTGATTTAAACGAGTAATAAAAGGATTTACTAAATTGAAATTAAACGATAAATTGCAAAATAATGATTTATATCCGTTTCATATGCCGGGGCATAAAAGAAATAAAAATTTTAATATCCCGGCGAGTGAAATTGACATAACGGAAATTGACGGATTTGACAATCTACACTCCCCCACCGATTTGCTTGATGATATGCAAAAAGAGATTTCAAAGCTTTTCGGTGCAAAAAAAAGCATAATAAGTGTTAACGGTTCAACCTGTTGCATATTAGCGGCAATCAGTGCAGTGGCAAAGGAAAATGCGACAATTATCATTGCGCGCAACTGCCACAAATCTGTCTACAATGCGTGCTATATCAACAAATTAAAAGTCGAATACATTGAGCCTGAATATAATACGGAATTTGGATGTTATAAAAATATAACGCAAAAGAGTATTGATACTGCAATTGCAAAACATCCAAATGCCTGTGCAGTAGTTATAACCTCGCCTACATATGAGGGCTATGTAAGTAATGTAAGCTGCAATATTCCTTTAATCATTGATTCGGCACATGGGGCACATTTTGGTTTTGCAGATTTTTTGCCAAAGCAGGCAAAAGCAGATATTGTTATTGAATCACTACATAAAACCCTGCCTGCGTTAACGCAAAGTGCAGTAATTCATATTAACAACGAAAAGTTTTTTGGAAAAGTAAAAAAGTATATGGATATATACGAAACAAGCTCACCGAGTTATGTAATAATGGCATCAATCGAAAAATGCACAGACTTTTTAAAAAACAGCGAAAGTTACTTTAAGCAATACAAAATTTTACTTGATAATTTTTATAATAAAGTAAACAAATTAGGAAATATTCACCTATTAAAAAATGATGATATTACAAGAATAGTTTTAAAAGCGGACGGATACAGTGGTGAAGAATTAGCAAATCATTTGCGAAAATTCAAAATCGAGGTTGAGGGTGCATTTCTTGAATATATCATTTTAATATCAACCGTATGCGACACAGAAGACGGATTTAACATGCTTTTGCTTGCATTAACTAATCTTGAAAAAAGAGATAAAATACATACAGGTTATGAAAAGCCTAATTTACCGATGAAAGATTGCGAAACATACGAAATAGAAGAAACTAAAGAAGAATATTTAGAAAAAGCTAAAAACAAAGTGTGCGGCGAATATATTTACGCTTACCCGCCCGGAAGTCCGATTATTGCACCGGGAGAAATAATCAGTGATAAATTTGTTTACCAAATCAAAAAACTTTATGAAAGCGGCGTAAATATATTATCAGACAGTAATTTACTGCCACTAAAAATATTGACAAAAAAATAATATTATTGTAAAATAGCATTACAAATTTAAGAAAGAGGTGTTTCTTTTGAAGAGAATCAACACTTTAAGCTCACGCAATCTTTGCGAATCAGCTAAAAAAGGCGGTTGCGGCGAATGCCAAACATCTTGCCAATCAGCAAGTAAAACTTCTTGTTCAGTTGCTAACCAGAAATGCGAACAGCTTAAGAAGTAAATAAATGAAATTTAGGTGGGCATTTGTCCCACCTTTTTCATTGAAATAAAACTATGGAGTAATTTGATGATACACGCATATAAAATGAACGGTTATAATATTATACTTGACCAAAACAGCGGATGCGTACATTCTGTTGATGAAGCCACATATGATATTATAACAATGTATGAAAGCCATACAAAAGACGAAATAAAAAAATATATATTAGAAAAATATAAGAATGACGAAGATGTAAATGAAAATGATATTGACCTTTGCTTTGAAGATATAGAAGCACTTAAAGCAGACGGCAGACTTTTTGCAGAAGATACATTTGAGCAAACTGCAAAGCAGTTTAAAAAAAGGCAAGGTGTAGTAAAAGCCATATGCCTGCACGTTGCACACGATTGCAACTTAGCTTGCAAATACTGCTTTGCCGGTAAGGGTGAATATGACGGCCCAAAAGGTTTGATGAGCCTTGAAACAGGTAAAAGAGCACTTGATTTTTTGATTGAACAATCAGGTACAAGGCGTAACCTTGAAGTTGACTTTTTTGGCGGCGAACCGTTACTTAATTGGGAAGTTTGCAAAGAACTTGTGAAATACGGAAGAGAGCAGGAAAAGAAGTATAACAAAAATTTCAGATTTACACTTACTACAAACGGACTTTTAATCAATGATGATGTAATCAACTTTTGCAATAAAGAAATGGGAAATGTTGTACTTTCACTTGACGGAAGAAAGAGTACAAATGACCTTATGAGAGTATCGAGAAACGGTAAAGGCTCGTATGATTTGATTGTTGACAAGTTCAAGAAATTTGCCGACTCACGAAATCAAAAAGATTATTATATGCGCGGCACATATACAAGAAACAATCTTGACTTTGCAAAAGATATTATACATATGGCAGATTTAGGGTTTAAGGAACTTTCCATTGAGCCTGTTGTATCAGACCCAAAAGAACCATATGCTTTAAAAGAAGAAGATTTACCGATTTTAAAGGAACAATATCAGATTTTAGCTGATGAAATGCTAAAAAGATACAGAAACGGTAAAGGCTTTACTTTCTATCACTATATGATTGACCTTGACGCAGGGCCTTGCATTGTAAAAAGAGTATCAGGCTGTGGCGTAGGCACAGAATATATGGCTGTCACACCAAGCGGCGAACTTTACCCTTGCCACCAATTTGTAGGCGATGAAAAGTTTCTGCTCGGCGATATATGGAAAGGCGTTACAAATAAAAAAGTGCTTGAGCAATTTGAAGAATGCAATGTATATTCACATAAGGAATGTAAAGATTGCTTTGCAAAATTGTACTGTTCAGGCGGATGTGCCGCTAACGCATACCATACAACGGGAAGTGTAAACGGTGTATACGACTTCGGCTGTGAACTTCACAGAAAGCGCATTGAATGCGCAATAATGCTGAAAGTTGCAGAGGCTGAAGAAGGTTTTAAAGTTGAATATTAAGCAAAACGGAGCTGTATGTCAACAGCTCCGTTTTTTAATCAATCAGAATATTTTTGCTTTTTAACATCAAGATGTGAAAGGCCGATATAATCAGGTAAACCGTTTCTGTAAGGTACTTGCGGCACACCTTTAACAAGAGGTGAAAGATATTCAATCATTTTATTTGTAACATCATTACCCTGCTCGTTAATCCAACTTCTCGGTACAAGCTTTTCGTTATTGGCAACCACGCTTACCTGTTCTGTATAATAATCGACAGTGTAAGGCAAATCGCTGATTCTGCGAAGAGTGGAAAATACACCGGTTTTGCCGTCAAGTGCTGCTTTTACAGCTACCACGCCTAAATTATACGCTTCGGTAACATCAGTCATTGACGCTGTATGGCCGGCACTTCTTTGAAGTACGCTTGGTTCTAATGCACGAACCTTACAACCTATTCTTTCCTCAACAACAGATTTAAGGTATGCACCCGTACCGCTAAGCATAACATGGCCGAATTTATCTACTTTATCCCCTCTTGCACTGATATACTCCCCATTTTCATCTTTGATTCCTTCGCTGACTACAACTATAACGGAATTATATTCATCAAGCTTACCCTTAACATCATCAACAAATTTATCAACTGAAAAAGGAATTTCAGGAAGATAAATAAGGTGCGGTGCAACGCTGTCACCGTCACGGGCAAGAGCAGAAGCGGCAGTAAGCCAACCGGCATTTCTGCCCATTGCTTCGATAATATGAACACTTTTTATACTGTAAATACTTGTATCGTATGCTACATTTTTCACGGCAAGCGCAATATACTTTGCGGCAGAGCCAAATCCAGGCGAATGGTCAATTCCTACAAGGTCATTATCAATTGTTTTAGGAACACCTACAATTTTAATATCAATATTATGACTTACGGTATATTTTGAAAGTTTATCAACAGTATCCATTGAATCATTACCGCCGATATAAAGAAAATAACCAATATTATATTTTTTAAACATATCTATAATTTGTGAATATGTTTCTTCATCATCGTTAAGCTTATATCTGCAAGAGCCAAGGAACATTGCCGGTGTTAAGCGAAGTCTGTTAATATCATAAGGCTTACCTTTAAAACGCTTGGTAAGGTTAATTATATTTTCTTCAAGAAAGCCCTGAATACCGTTTATCATACCGTAAACCGTTCCTATTTCTTCACAGGAAAATGCATATTCAATTGCACCTGCAAGGCTTGAATTTATTACTGAAGTGGGCCCTCCTGACTGACCGATAATCATATTTTTGCTCATAAATTATTCTCCAATTTTATTATCATATATTTTAATGTTCCTATGAACATCTTTAACCGGTTTATTGACACTTATAGGTTCAATTTTAACCGAATCTTTTTTTGAAAATATATTATTAAATATCTCAAGATTTCTGCACGGTCCGCTTTCATACCAATGATTACAATCACATGATATGTATATATCAGGCATATTTATATTCTTAAATTTATTATCAAATATTTTTGACGGCCTGTCGGTAGTGCAAAGTATTGCTCTTGTAGGAATAGCATTAAATGTGCAACCGCTGATTGTAAGTTCGGGGTTATAAGTAATATTTTCAAATACAAATTGATTAGGTCTAAGCGGCGGCAAAGCCTCTTTAAACTTCACTTTTACAGTTTTATTATCAATATCATCATCCGTACTTTCAACTGTATAAATATCTTTAAGTTCGGATAAATCAGACCTGCGGTAAATTTTAACCTCATCACCGGTAAAAAATGCTTTGTACCCACCCTGCTGATGATGTACGAATTCAAGTTCTGCGGTATTGGTATCAATAATTTTTTTAAGTCTTAAAAAAGCACCGTGAACATTTATTGCGTCATCATGAGAATGCTCAAAATATGAATTAGTAATATTCACATAACCTTTGCAACCGCAAATATGTATACAATCAGCGAAAGATGAAACATTATAGTTTTCTGCCGGAGTAAACGAAACATTATCAAAATTCAAATTTTCACACATTTGTGAAAGCCATCCAAAACCGTGCATATAATTTACAGTTATGTTTTGGCAATCAATATTTGAACACCTATCAAAAAACAAACCGCAGTTATCACGAAGCGTATTTCGTGACATTGCAACCACATCATCAAGCTTAAAGCTTGGTGAAATCAAATAAGAACATTCAACTTTATCTATATCGGTTCTTTTAATCTTTTTTGCAGTTTTAGTAGGTGAAAGCAAAGTTCTGAATACACTATTTCCCCTGTGAATAACATTACAGGTACATTCCTCATTAGCTTTATAGGTGTAATAATTCTTTTTGGTAAATGGGCTTTGCTCAAAAAACACAAGCTTATTATTTTCAATATAAAAAAGGCTTTTAGGCGGTATTTTATAAGTGATTTTATTAAGCGACTTTTTTATAACTTTCATTTCAAAATTGGTCGGTGAATTATACCTAACGGTAAAATTTTTCAGCTTAATATTATCACAATTAAACATTGCAAAAGCGCACATATCACCGTGGATAACAAAAGTTGAATTGCAACCGTCTATTATAATATCTTTTTTATCATCAATTTCGATCGCAAAATACTTATCAGGTGATTTAAAAGAATCCGTATTAGTCATATGGCAAACCTTATGTGTGCTGAAATCTTTATAAAAATGATACTCCCCTGTCGGAAAAACAAGAGTATCACCGTTCTCAATATTTCTGAGTGCTTCAATCACACCAATTGAAGCGTTGCCGCTTGCACAATAGTCTGTAACATTTATATTCATAACAATCACCTAATGTATTATACATATTTTCAGATAAATAATCAACAATAGTTTTTATTTTAACGAAAAGAGTCTATTATTATAATAATAAATATAAAAATAATAATATGCAATTGACAATCTTTTATAAATATTGTAACATAAATAAAAGTTATATACAATATAGCTTAATTGTTTAAAAAAACTAATTCAATTTTAATTTAAGAGGTAACAAATTGAATAATTGGAGAGAAATTTACCAAAGCAAATTAACAACAGCAAATGAAGCAATAAAATTTATTCACGACGGTGACAAGGTAGTAACAGGTTTTGGTTGCGGTGAACCTTTTGGCATCGAGCGTGCGCTTGTGGAAAACTACGAGAATTATCATGATGTTGAAATAATAAGTATGTTAACATTGGGTGATTCACCATGGTGTAGGCCTGAAATGAAAGGTCATTTTAAATTAAATTGCCTTTTCGCTTCACAAAGCAACCGCAAAGCAATTTCTTTAGGCGTAAGTGAATTTACAACATCACATTTCTACGAAATACCTGATTTAATAAAAAATTACATTTGCCCAAAAGTTGCTATTGTAATGGTATCACCGCCGGATGAACACGGATATGTTTCTTTTGGTACAACGGTTGATTACACGCGTGGAACTGCCGATTACTGCGACATAATAATTGCCCAAGTAAATAAATATATGCCAAGAACATTTGGCAACAGTTTTATGCATGTTAGAGATTTCACCTGTTTTGTTGAGTGCAACGAGCCGTTACCGGAAGTAAAATCAGTTGATATATCTGAAACAGAAATGGAAATCGGAAAATACTGTGCATCACTTATTAAAGACGGCGACTGCTTACAACTTGGCATAGGCGGTATTCCAAACGCAGTATGCGCACAACTATGGGATAAAAAAGATTTAGGATTGCACAGCGAACTTGTCGGCGACGGAGTTGTAGATTTACTCGAAGCCGGTATAATCAATAATAAAAAGAAAAACAAAAATCCATTCAGAACTATATTGGGTGCGGCATTCGGCTCGGAAAAGCTGAACAATTACATAAATAATAATCCTTCAGTTGAGCTTCACCCTATAAATTATGTTAACAATCCATCAGTCATTGCTCAAAATGATAATATGGTTTCAATAAATTCGTGCCTGCAAATTGACCTTTTAGGCCAGGTAGTTTCCGATACAGTAGGGCTTAACCAATACTCTGCTGTCGGCGGGCAGGTTGATTTTGTAAGGGGTGCTACCATGAGCAAAGGCGGGCGTTCAATAATTGCTATGCCCTCCACTGCTAAAAAAGGTTTAATATCACGAATAGTACCGCTTATCACCGAGGGTAGTGCAGTAACAACGCCGCGAAATGATGTTAACTATGTTGTTACCGAATATGGCATTGCACAATTAAAAGGCAAAACGCTGAAAGAGAGGGCCAAGGCTCTTATTAGAATAGCTCATCCAAAATTCAGGCCACATTTGATTTTGGAATACAAAAAGCGATATAATGAAGAACCTTTTACAAGTGAGGAAATGCAAACACAATTTAAAGATTATTTAAGTGAAACTAAAGAGTCGATAAAAGATGGTGTTGCATCACTCATTTCGAAAATTAAAGAATAACTAGGAGAAGCAAATGGCAAAAGTTAAAGAAGAACATTTCGGCATTGCAAGAAAAATCGTATCAAATATGACATCGGAAAGCTGGGAAACAATTCCGCACGCTACTTTGACATACGAAGCAGATGTTACAGAACTTTTTAAGCAGTGTAAAAAGTTAAATGAAGGCGTAACAGATAAGAGCAAAAAAATTACTATTAACACAGTTATGCTTAAAATTATCTGTGAAGGCTTAAAAGCTGCCCCGAAAATGAACACGCATCTTAAATTTAACAGAAAACTCGTCAGAGGTAAACTCATTTACTTTGACCATATTGATATTTCAATGCCGATGATTTTACCATCAGGCGAAATGATGACTGTAAATATGCACGATATGGGAAATAAAACCCTCACCCAAATGACAGAGGCAATCAATAACACTTCAATGAGGGCTAAAGGTTCAGATATGAACGAAGTTATGTATGAAGTATCACTTGATAACACATTAACAGGACTCAAACAAGGTAAAGTGTTACAAACCATTCGCAGACTTATAGGTTCAAAAACAGGTAAGCATAAGGTAAAGACACTTTCAGGTCAGGCTAAAAAGGATTATTATTCAATCCCTATAACCAAGCGTTTAACAAAGCACGATATTGAGCAAGGTACAACAACAATTTCAAATCTCGGTTCAGTTTACCGTGAGCAAAAGGGCTTGTGTGCTCTTCTTGAAATCATACCTCCGCAAACAACTGCCTTTGCAATTAACGCGGCACAAAAAAAGCCAATTGTTGTAACAGATGAAAACGGAAATGACAAAATTGAAATTCGACTTGTTTTACCTATTACAATTGCAATAGACCACAGGGCGCTTGACTATGGCGATGTAGTTCCGTTTATGAGAAAACTTGACGAAATATTTGATAACCCTGCAATAATTCAGAGCTGGAAATAATTAAACACAATATTTAAAGAGCTGTTTCAAACGAAACAGCTCTTTTTTGGTGCGGGTAACAGGACTTGAACCTGCACGGTCGCCCACAAGATCCTAAATCTTGCGTGTCTGCCAATTCCACCATACCCGCGTATTTAAGTCTTGCATATAGTAACATAAAGAATAAATATTTTCAATACCTTTTTGTCGTTTTTTAATTTTTCTCATAATATATAATACGGTTGTTAAACCGAATATATGAAAGGAATTGATATTTATGAGTTGCAATAACAGAAACATCAGAAATATAGACACAAGCATATACACCCAAACAAGCAGTTGCTGCCAAGACGATTGCAATGTAAGAATCGTAGAGCGCATAGTACCTTATTATGTTTGCCCTCCTCGTCCGCAGCCTCCTTTTCCACCTGCTCCGCCATTCCCGCCTGAACCTGAAATGCCGATAGTTGCACCAACAACATCATATGCACAATTCATCAATAATTCAGCCACCGGAGCAACATTTGCTGCCGGTGAAAACATTGCATTTCCAATCGAGCAGTTAAACACCGATAAAGCTGATATAATTAACAATAACGGTGTAATCACACTTTCAGGCGGTAGAAACGGAAGAGCAT
>FR895338.1:70802-86157 GCA_000434995.1 Firmicutes bacterium CAG:341
AATGCTGCTACTATCGGAATTGCCATAAACGGTTCGGTAGACACCAACACACAAAATGTATTAAACGGTGACACAGCAACCGCGCAAGGAAAATATATTGTTTATGTGCCGGCAAATACAACATCAACCGTTTCTGTAAGAGTTGTTTCAGGAACCATAACAGGTGCATCTCCTACTGTCGGAACAAATCTGTCTGTTATCAGAATAGCTTGATTTTTAATAGGTATGGTTAATCCATGCCTTACATAAAATCATTTGGCTTTAACAATGTGGCGGTATGCGTTATAGCTAATCGGTTGAACTGAAATATCATTATCAATGTTATAAAATTCCTTATACCTGTTTTCCCAAATACCATACCACCTAAACAATCGCGGTGTAGTTCCCTCTGTATAAGATTCAAGTTCTTTTGGAAAATGCGGAAGATATACAGTTTTATTTCCACTTTCAATTTGCGAAATGATAAAACTGTTTCTTTCATCTTCAAAGTGCTTTATTTGTGTATATTTAACAGCATAAAATACGCAACTTGCACACAATGCAATAATAACTAAAACATAAAGACCTTTAATCACATTTTTGTCATGTACAAAGTTATGAATAATAAACATTAACAATTCACAGCTATATATTATCATCATAACATATGCCGAATAAAAGCATCTGCCGGTTACGGGTGTAACAATTAGCAGAGGTGTAACATTCACGCATACAGCGAATACCGGGACAAGCATTTTGAACATCTTATTTTTATCTTTAACAGCAAATAAAGGAATTAAAGCTAAATTACATACAAATAAGATTTCAGCAATAAATCTTATGGCGATAACCAAAGGCAAAGAAAATATTTCTTTAGAAAACACATTAAATTCTTTTAACAAAACAAGAAGCGAAATACAAACATTAAATGTAGCTAAAGAAAAAAGCAAGCATCTTTTCTTTTTATTTTTAACATTTAAAACTATTACAAACAGCAAAAAAGAAATAATGATATTTAATATAACATTACTTTCAATAAACCTTGAACATACCGTATCAATACTTTTTAAAATCCAAGTAAAATTATCACTACTATCCCCTGCCATACTTCTATATGAGTCTTTGCCGGATGATATAATACCGTAAGCCGAATTGGAAAACATTATTACAAAGCCAATAACATTTCCCAAAAAATTTGAAATATGAACTGCAAATACACTCTTAAACTTAATATATGAATAAATAATTATTGCTAAAGATAAAGTAATATTTAAAATGGTATTATGCTCCATAAAAAGATTTCCGCAAATACCGATTGCAAAAGAAAAAGGAATTAAGATTTTACTGTATACAGGCTTGTCCTGCGAAAATATGTTTTTAACTATATTAAGATAAAGTAAAATAGCTATAACCGGCGGAATATAATTTGCCAAACCTGAAGCCCAAGCCATAGTTTGCCTAAACACATTTGCCGGCATAAAAAACAGCAACAGCAAAGGAAACAGAAAATATAAAAACCTATCCTTGCCAATATATTCATAAATTAACAAAACGACTGCAAACGAAATAACCGCCATTCCTATTGTTTTAATAAATGCATTTTTAGTTAAGAATAATATCAGCAGATTTCCGAGATACCGTCCGTTATATCCTGCAAAATGCGACGCAAGCCTTTCCATTCCGACACTTGTGCCCCAAGCCCAATCATCACTGCCGAAAGGGATTGTAGACATAATATATATAAAGAAAAGAAATGCGCCAAAAATGATAGTCAGTTTATAGCCTTTTTTCTTTGTCATAATATCACCTTACTTTTTCCAAGGCAAGATATTAACACGGAAAAGCTAAAAATCAAGCAGAAAAAAGTAAATAAATTATTAAATTTTAAAAAAGCAGACATTTTGGAAAAATACCAAAAGTCTGCTTTTAAATTAGTTGTTTCTATCATTTATACTTTGTGAAATAGCTGTAAAAAGTGATAAATCTTTATGGTTTAAATCATCACACGCATATCTAAACACCATTACCCCGCCGATATTATAATCAATTGCAAGTGCTGTTTTATCATAAACAAGTTGAAATGAATTGAAATATACATCATTACCATCTATTTCAGTTTTATTTGAATACTTTCCGAGTACATCGGAATAATCGCTGTAATCGTACCAAAATTTGCCTTTATCAACAGGTCTGCCGTAAAACGGAATGCCCAAATCAAGCACTTTACTGTCAAACCCGGCATCAATAAACTTTTCAATACCTTTTTGTGCAGTATCAAATGATGAATGGTCACCGTTGTCATCAAATAAATCATATTCCATCATTTCAACCATATCAACACACTGTATAGCATCTTTACTTAGTCCAATATCCCAATCCGCCATTGCCAAGCCGATTTTTTTATCACCCAATTCAGAATCAAGACTTACAATAAAATCACTAAAAGCTTTCCAATACTTAGCTTTTATAGGATATTCATAGTCAAAAAATACACCGTCCAAATTATAATCTTCAAGTAAGTCTGAAATTTTTGAAGTCAAAGTACTGTTTTCAAATGCCTTGGTATGCTTTTGGGCTTTGTTTTCCATTTGTGATTTCCAATCATCAATACCATCGTCGGCATTCGGGCCTAAAATATTAACATATATATTAACATCTCTGTCACCGATAACCGTCTTTAAGTTTTTAAGCGCAGTTTTAAGCATTTTTCTGCCGGAAATATCTTCACTATCATTATACTGAATTTCGCCGTCTGTATTAAAATTAACACAAGAGAAAAGTATGACATCGGTAATCGTATCAAATGTATAAGATTTTAAATCATCAATGTTTTGAATTTCATCTGCAACAATATATGAAGTTACCCTGAAATCATCAAAAGGTTCATTATCATTTTCATAAACCGATATTGATTTTACATTTGATTTGCCGCTTTCTATCTCTATACTAAGCGAAGATGTTTTTACAGGTGCAAAAGCACAATATTTATATGTACTGTTATTATTCTGCTGATAAATAAGATTATCACCGTCAAATATTTTAATCGGTGTTGACATAGGCTTTTTAAGGTTAACTACAATATTATTAACCGTATGCTCATCAAAAGATACAACAACCTTATCTTCACTGTTCCATTCGATTTCAGTATCTTCAATCAATCCGTCAATTTTTGTGGCAAGTTGATTGCTTTCCTTTGACTGTGCACTGCACGCACAAAGAAAAGTAAATAAAAGCACTAAAAGTAATGATAATATTTTTTTCATAATCTTACCTCTTCTTCTTTTCAGGTGTAATGGCAATTGTTGCACTCCACACGCCTGAGGCACCGTAAATATTCAGCATTTTTGCACACTCATTTAAAGTTGAACCTGTTGTTTTCAAATCATCAATAAGCAGTATATTTTTGCCTTTAACAATTTCTTTATCTTTAACATCAAATGCACCGTAAACATTTACTTTTCTTTCACGGGCAGATAATGATTTTTGAGATTTTGTTTTACGCACTTTTATAAGCAAATCCTCTAATTCAATGTTAAGAATATCGGAAATTTCTTTTGCAAGCAGATACGACTGATTATAATCTCTTTTTCTAAAATCTTTTTTAGTCATAGGAATATATGTAATCATATCAAAATCAACATTATAATTTTTACTGATACATTCTGCCATATCCTTTGCATAGCGTTTTGAAAGAAAAGGCATATACGAACTTTTAAAATGATTTATTCCCCTTTTAAGATTTTCATCATAAATATAAGGCGCTACTATCTGCTTATATTCATTTTTATGCTTATCACAGGTGCAACTTTTCTTGTTTAATCCGCAGCTGATACAATACGGCGGTTCGTTTTTCTCGGCGGTTTTACAATTATCGCAAACCACTTTATCAAACTCAATCACTTCACCGCAAAGTTCACATCTCTTGGTAAAAAGCGAATTGAATATTTTATCAATTACAATTTTTAAATCTTCAATCATACTGTTACATAAGGCTCAATTTTAGCAAAAGTTGCATCGCCGATACCTTTTATATCCTTTAATTGTGACACACTTGTGTATCCGCCAAGGTAATCACGATAATCCAATATTGCCTGCGCCCTTGTTTCACCGATACCTTCAATAGTAGTCAATTCTTCAAGCGAACAGGAATTTAGGTTTATCGGATATTCCACATTAGTTGAAAGAACATTTTGCTGTGACTGTGTTTCGTTAATAACCGTAGTTTTATCAACAACTGAATTTTGCTTTTCTAAAGCAGTCGAATTATCATCGGTTGAGCTAATTGATGAAGCAGCCGATGTAACAGTCGAACTGCTGTAATCTTCTAATTCAATGTTATTGACTTTAGGCAATTTAAATGCGTAAATAACCAGAACTATTGAAACAACAATAAGCCCGATACCGATAATTATTGACGCTTGTCTGTGTGATGAATTCATTTTCTTTTGCCCTTACCTGACATAGAATATTTTTTACTTTTATTAAAGTTTCTGTTCTGATTTCTGCCGTTTTGATTAACTGAATGTGACGGTTTTGCCGGCTTGATTAAACATTTATTGTCATATCCTATTAAATCATATCTTTTAGCTTTTCTTAACGCTTCTTCAACAAGCCTTTGATTTTTAGGATTAAAGTATTGAAGTAATGCCCTTTGAAGTGCTTTATCATGCTCGCTTTTTGCAACATATACGCTTTCCATAGTATATGGGTCAAGTTCCGTATAAAACATACAGGTTGAAATTGTACCCGGAGTCGGATAAAAATCCTGCACCTGCTCCGGCCTGATATGATTTTTCTTTAAAAACAATGCAAGTTCAATTGCATCATCAAGTGTTGAACCCGGATGTGATGACATAAGATAAGGAACAAGATATTGCTCTTTATTTATTTCTCCGGTATATTCAAAATACCTGCACGAAAACTTGATATAAGCTTCAATATGTGGCTTTCCCATCTTATCAAGTACAGATGCACTGCAATGCTCCGGCGCAACTTTCAATTGGCCTGATACATGATGTTCAACTAACTCTTTAAAAAATGTATCGTCTTTATCTTCAAGCAAATAATCATACCTGATACCGCTTCTTATAAACACTTTTTTAACTTTTGGAAGTGAGCGAACTTGGCGCAAAATATCAAGATACTCACTGTGGTCAACACTTAAATTTTTGCAAGGTTTAGGCGCAAGGCACTTTTTGCCCTTGCAAAGCCCGTGTTTCTCCTGAAAAGTGCAAGATGGTTTTCTGAAATTTGCGGTAGGCCCGCCTACATCGTGTATGTAGCCTTTAAATCCAGGCATATGAGTAAGTTTTTCAGCTTCGGCAATAATACTTTTTTTAGAGCGTGATGTAACATATCTTCCTTGGTGAAATGCAATTGAGCAAAAATTACAAGCACCGAAACATCCGCGGTTATGAGTGATTGAAAACTCAACTTCCTTTATTCCCGGAACTCCGCCGAGTTTTTCATAAGACGGGTGATATGCCCTTGCATATGGCAATGAATATACTTTATCAAGTTCACTTTGCGTAAGCGGCGGCATTGGCTTATTTTGAACAAGCATAATTTTGCCGTGCTTTTGCTTAATAAGTCTGCCGCGAATATGGTCTTGCTCATCCTGCTCTATTCTGCAAGATTTAGCGTATTCTTTTTTACTGTTAACCACATTATCAAAGCTTGGCACTTCAACACCGTCATATGGTGTTTCATTATTCGGGCAAATATAGCATGTACCTAAAATATCGCGCATATCGGCAATATTTTCGCCGCTGTCAAGTCTTTTAGCAATTTCAACGGTTTGCTTTTCGCCCATACCGAAAGTAAGTAAATCAGCTTTTGAATCAATAAGAATAC
Source organism: Firmicutes bacterium CAG:341 (assembly GCA_000434995.1). GTDB lineage: Bacteria > Bacillota > Clostridia > Oscillospirales > Acutalibacteraceae > Eubacterium_R. The sequence goes on from FR895338.1 coordinate 76,635, forward strand.
TCGGTCTGATACTATCATCCCAATAATCATAATGAGCAAAACGGCGGAGCGACGCTTCAAGTCCGCCAATAATAACCGGGCAATCGGGATAAATCCTCTTAATAATATTTGAATAAACAATAACTGCCCTATCAGGCCTTTTGCCTGCAACACCACCGGCAGTATAAGCATCATCGTGCCTTAATCTTTTGGCCGCAGTATAATGTGCCACCATAGAATCAATATTACCGCTTGTAACCATAAAGGCCAAACGCGGGCGGCCAAACTGTGTAAAATCACCGTCATTTTTCCAATTAGGTTGGCTTAATACCGCAACTCTGTACCCTTTATTTTCAAGAAGTCTTGTAAGAATCGCTACACCAAAAGACGGATGGTCAACATAGCTGTCACCTGTAACAAAAACAAAATCAACATCCTGCCAACCGCGTTCAAGCATTTCTTTTTTATTTATAGGTAGAAAATCGTTCATATATCTCCTCAAACATTATACATCTGTACAAATCATATTTCAAGACTACACTCAGTCTAAATCATCATAGTTTTCAGAAACAATTCCATCATCGAGGGTATCTTCATTGTCAAATGACATCTGTTCTGTATTTTCAGCAGTAAAAGGCTGACTTGATGAATACGCCTGCATTTCAAGCCATTGCTGGCGATTGATAAGTATTTCCCTGCCCTTTGAACCATTTGCAGGGCCGATAATACCTTTATCTTCAAGTTGGTCAATAATTTTAGCACCGCGCGCATAACCTACTGAAAGTTTACGCTGTAAAAACGAAGTTGAAGCGGTGCCTGTTTCAAGTACAATATCAACTGCTTTATCAAACAGAACATCAAGTTGTTCACCGTCACCGTCATCTTCAAACGGTGATGACTTTTTATCTTGAACTGCTTTAGCTTCAATTTCCTTGGCAATTTCTTCATCATATTGGCTTTCACCCTGATTTTTAACAAAATCACAGAGTGCTTCAACTTCTTCATCAGAAATAAAGCAGCCTTGAACACGAACAGGCTTTGAAGCACCGATAGGATTATAGAGCATATCGCCGTGACCTAAAAGCTTTTCAGCACCTGAAGCATCAAGTATTGTACGCGAGTCAATTTGCGAAGAAACAGTAAGTGCAATACGCGATGAAATATTTGCTTTAATAAGGCCTGTGATTACATCAACTGAAGGCCTTTGCGTTGCAATAACAAGGTGCATACCGACTGCACGCGCCATTTGTGCAAGACGGCATACTGAATCTTCAACTTCTTTAGGTGCTGCCATCATCAAATCGGCAAATTCATCAATAAAAATGCAGATTTTAGGCATTATTTCCATATCATCGTGCTTTTGAACATATTTATTGTATCCTTCAATATCACGCACACCGATTTGCGAAAGCTTTTGATAACGCTGAAGCATTTCGCTTACAGCCCAGCCAAGCGCGCCGGCAGCTTTCCTCGGGTCAGTTACAACAGGAACAAGAAGATGCGGAATATTTGCATATTTTGAAAATTCAACTTGCTTAGGATCTATCATTAAAAACTTAACTTCATCAGGCTTTGCACGGTAAAGGATAGAAGCAATAATTGAATTCATACATACAGATTTACCCGAACCTGTTGTACCTGCAACAAGTAAATGCGGCATTTTTGCAATATCACAATAAACGCAGTTACCGGCAATATCTTTACCTATACCTGCCGAAAGAAGTGAGCGCTGCTCGCTAAATTCAGGGGTGTCAATAAGTTCACGCATTGATACTGTGTTTTTAACAGTATTCGGCACTTCAATACCTACCGCAGCTTTGCCCGGAATAGGAGCTTCGATTCTAACATGGGTAGCAGCAAGATTAAGCGCAATATCATCAGCAAGATTTGTTATTTTAGAAATGCGCACACCTGCTGCCGGTTTAAGCTCATATCGTGTAACGGTAGGACCGCGTGAAATATCTGTTATAGTTGCATTTACATTAAATGAGCGAAGTGTTTCTATAAGCCTTTGAGCATTTTCTTTTAACTCGCCGCTTATATCGGCAGTTGATTTTTTAGTTGGCTGACTTAAAAGTTCAACAGAAGGAAGCTTATAATCACTTACACCTGATTCCATTGCTTCTTTAGAAACAGTAAAATCTTCGCTCTTTTCTGGATTTTTTTCTTTTGGTTTATCCTCTGAAGCGTCTTTAACTATTTCATCAATTGATTTCGGCTTTTTTTCTTCCTTTTTAGGTGTGGCGTTTTTAAGAAGTTCGATATTAGAATTTTCTCTGTTTATTTCATCAATTATCTCTTTAGGGACTTTAGTCATTTCCTCATCGTGAGAAATTTCTTTTTTCTTTTTTGATTTTGGCTTCTTTTCTTCATCCGGCGCTTCAATATCAAGCGGAACATCAATGTTTTCCTTACTCATCCTGCGCCTTTCAATTCTCTCTTCAATAACAGGAGCAACTTTATCATATGTAGCTTTAGCCGGTTTTACCGTGCCTGCTAAAAACTGAAAAATTGTAAGCCCTGTAATAAGGAGCAAATCAACAATAAACAGAACGACGCTTATAATAATCGCCGGTGCTTTGCCGAGTGTAAGAAGCAACCAGCCAAACACACCGCCAATAAAACCGCCGTTAAATTCATAACTTGCTGACTGATAGCAATTTATTACAGTTTCTTTAAATGAGTCACCTGTTGTATTTTTTACAACATGAATAAATGTTGCCAAAATAAAAACCATTACAAAGGCTTCTATTATCTTGGCAGTATAGCCGTATACTTCATCACCTTTAGCAGAAAATATAACTGTAACAACAATTGTCAAAAGCGGCAATACTATACCGGCAAACATACCGAAGACACCGACATATACATTATGCATAACATTCCAAACACCGTTGCCTGATACAATAGCAAGGCAGAATAGGATAACCGATACCGCAACGCTTACAATTTCGGTAACGCGAATTGTATCGGCATAATTTGCAATACTTTTGCTGCCGGCAGAATTACGCTTGCCGGAACTTTGCTTTTTATTTGTAACTTTCTTATTAGTTTTTTTATTTGCCATAATTACCTCTATTATTTAATTACAAGTTGAAAAGCGCCTATAATAGCACTTATTACACCAATTGAAATATCATAATACGCTATATAGTTAAGCGCCTTTTTATTAACAATAAAAATAAACAGTTTAACTGCAAAAAATGAAATTGCTGCCGATAAGATAATACCGATTAACGCAGAGAAAATATTTATCTTTGTTACAGCAATACACAGTTCAACAATACCCATTACAATAAGAGTCGGAACAGACATAGTAACTGCATAACGAATTGCGTATTTTTGGCTCATTCCAAGTAGAATACCAAATGCAAAAATCGCACCCATAAATGAACATCCGCCCGTCGGCAATGCTAGAAAAGCAATCATGCCGAGTATAATGGCATTTGCCCAATCAGGAAGCTTGTTTCTGCTGGAATTTATAAGCGTATTTGTTACAATAAGCAAAACGCCTAAAAGAGCCATACATATTCCTTCGCCGAGTATAGTTTTGTTAAACGAAGTTCTGTGAAAGACCATATAAAAGTTTCCGTATTTTCCTGCCGGAATAGCATATATGATAAAAAACATAAATGAAAGTACGGTCATATACATAAAGTTTCTTTGCGGTGTGATATTTTTCAAATCAAGTTTTTTGTGAAAAATATCATCAAATGTGCCAAAGAAATTTTTGAATAAATTTACAAATAACTTGTAAAATGCAATAACAAGACCTATCGCAATACCGATATGTACAACGCCTGTAAGTTGAGAACAAGCGTTTGAAAACCTACCCGAAAAATTATGAAATATTACCGAATGTCCGCTTTCAGATACGGGGAGCACCCAAGTCAGTGCCTGCCCTATTGCCTGAAAGATTGATGTTAAAATCCACATTATCAATTCCTCCAAATAGCCCAGCGTTATCCAAATGATAACCTGTTTTTATATAGCTGTACGGGTCACTGGAGCGTACAGCATTATTTTCACATATAGATTTGGGAGAATAAAACACATCAGCTTCATTTATAATAGTCCAAAGCATCTTATTTCTCCTCTATCATTTTATCTAAAAAATCAAGTGCATCACTTAATCCGCCGAGTTCATCAATCAAGCCGCAGTTAACAGCATCCTCCCCGTCAAGAACAGTTCCCACATCCATAACAAGTTCACCTGTTTTCATCATCAAATTTTTAAAACTTTTCTTTTCAATTGACGAATTATTAACCACAAAATTAACAATTCTATCCTGCATTTTTTCAAAATATGATAATGTTTGCGGAACGCCTAATACAAGACCGTTCATCCTAACGGGATGCACAGTCATAGTGGCACTGGGTACAATAAAACTTTTTTTACAGCTTACCGCAAGCGGCACACCGATTGAATGCCCGCCGCCGAGTACCAATGATGCAGTCGGTGTTTTCATAGTTGAAAGAAGTTCAGCAATCGCCAACCCTGCTTCAACATCACCGCCAACCGTATTTAAAATAATAAGCAAGCCTTCAATTTCTTTGCTTTCTTCAATAGCAACAAGTTGCGGAATTACATGCTCATATTTAGTAGTTTTGTTTTGGCTCGGTAGAATATAATGCCCTTCAATCTGACCTATTATAGTCAAACAATGAATAAAATGACCGTCTTTTGAAACGGTTATTGAGCCGGTTTCAAAATCATTCGAACCAGACGCGGTATCACTCGTTTCTTTTTCGTCATCATTTTGTTCATTTTCACATTTAGTATTTTCAAGCAAAATCAACACCTCAAATGTATTTTGCCCGAAACATCCCAATATAATAGGATATTTTATCACAAATTTAATGTTTTTTCAATATAAAATAGTTATTATAATAGTTAATATATTATTAAAAAGATTGTTACCCTTTTTTCATTGACAATGTTGTTCATTTGTAATAAAATATCTTTTGATAATTTTATTAACAATTAGGAGGACTTTTTAACAATGGGACTTACTATTGCGCAAAAGCTTATTAAGGCTCACCTTGTTGAAGGTGAAATGAAAGTCGGTACTGAAATTGGTTTAAGAATCGACCAAACCTTAACTCAGGACGCAACAGGTACAATGGCTTATCTTGAATTTGAAGCTATGGGTGTTGACAGAGTTAAAACCGAAAAATCTGTTGCATACATTGACCACAACACATTACAAACAGGATTTGAAAATGCCGATGACCACCGTTACATCCAATCTGTAACCAAAAAGCACGGTATTTATTTCAGCAGGCCGGGTAACGGTATTTGCCACCAGGTACACCTTGAAAGATTTGGTATTCCGGGCAAAACTCTTATCGGTTCTGACAGCCATACACCTACCGGCGGCGGTATCGGTATGCTCGCTATGGGTGCAGGCGGACTTGATGTTGCTGTTGCTATGGGCGGCGGCACATATTATATTCCAATGCCGAAAATGACAAGAATTAACCTTACAGGTTATCTTAAACCTTGGGTTTCAGCAAAAGATGTTATCCTTGAAGTTCTCAGAATCATGAGCGTTAAGGGTGGCGTAGGCAAAATAATTGAATACGGCGGCGAAGGCGTTAAAACACTTTCCGTTCCGGAAAGAGCTACTATCACAAATATGGGTGCGGAGCTTGGTGCTACAACATCAATCTTTCCTTCAGATGAAATCACTCTCGCTTTCCTTAAAGCGCAAGGCCGTGAAGATGATTGGACTGAAATTCTTCCTGATGATGACGCACAATATGATGAAGTAATTGATATTGACCTTTGCTCGCTCACACCGATGGCAGCTTGCCCGCATATGCCGGATAATGTTAAAACAACAGATGAAATCGGCAAAATTAAAGTTGATCAGGTTGCTATCGGCTCTTGCACAAACTCATCATTTGTTGATATGATGAAAGTTGCTTCAATCCTCAAAGGTAAAACAATTGACCCATCAGTTTCACTTTGCATTGCTCCGGGTTCAAAGCAGGTTCTTAATATGCTTGCTTTAAACGGTGCGCTTTCAGATATGATCAGTGCCGGCGCAAGAATTCTTGAATCAGCTTGCGGCCCTTGTATCGGTATGGGCCAATCACCTAATTCAGGCGGTGTATCACTTCGTACATTTAACAGAAACTTTGAAGGTCGTTCAGGAACTAAAGACGGACAGATTTATCTTGTTTCGCCTGAAGTTGCCGCTGCATCTGCACTTACCGGTTATCTTACAGACCCAAGGCAACTCGGAGATGCACCTGAAATCTCAATGCCAGAACACTTTATTGTTAATGACAATATGATTGAACCACCTGCTTCACCGGAAGATGCAGACAAGGTTGAAGTTCTTAGAGGCCCTAACATTAAACCTTTCCCAAAAACAGAAAAGCTTCCTGAAGAAATCACTGCAAAGGCTGTACTTAAAGTCGGTGATAACATCACTACCGACCATATTATGCCTGCCGGCGCTAAAATTCTTCCTTATCGTTCAAACATTCCTCACCTTTCACAATACTGCTTTGCTGTATGTGATGAAACATTCCCTGAAAGAATTAAGGCTGAGGGCAAAGGCTTTATAATCGGCGGTGCAAACTATGGCCAAGGTTCATCAAGAGAGCATGCGGCACTCGTTCCTCTTTATCTTGGTGTTAAGGCTGTTATTACAAAGTCATTCGCAAGAATTCATGTTGCAAACCTTGTTAACGCAGGCATTTTGCCATTCACCTTTGTTAATGAAGAAGATTATGATAAGATTGACCAAATGGACGAGCTTTCACTTCCAAACATTAAAGATGCAATTGAAAACAACAAGCCTGTTGTACTTAAAAACATTACAAAGGGTGAAGAATATCAGCTTGATTCTTCTCACCTTTCAAGCAGACAAAGAGCTATGCTTATTTGCGGTGGACTTCTTGATTACACTAGAGAAATAAACAAATAATATAACATATCGGAGGATATTATTATGGCAGACGATGCAAAAATCATTGACGAAGCTGTTGAAAAATTCCGTGCGCTTATGGAATCACAGCTTGCAAGAGCCAAAAAGATTAAAGAAGATAAAGAATTTACTGATTATGACGCACTTGATACCATTGTTATCGGTATCTGCGGCGGTGACGGTATCGGCCCTATCATTACTAAAGAAAGTGAAAGAGTACTTGCGTTTTTACTTAAAGACGAAGTTGCAAGCGGCAAAGTTAAGTTTAAAGAAATTGACGGTTTAACAATTGAAAACCGTGCAGCTTGCAACAAAGCAATTCCTGATGATGTACTTGCAGAGCTTAAAAAATGCCATGTTATTCTTAAAGGCCCTACAACAACACCGAGAGCCGGTGACCCATGGCCAAATGTTGAATCGGCTAATGTTGCTATGAGAAAAGAGCTTGACCTTTTTGCTAATATGAGACCTGTAAAAGTACCTGAAGAAGGCATTGACTGGACATTTTTCAGAGAAAATACCGAGGGCGGATACGCTATCGGTTCATACGGACTAAACATTACAGACGACCTTGCTGTTGACTTTACGGTAGCAACACAGGAAGGCTGTGAAAGAATTGCCCGCCTTGCATACGAATATGCAAAGAAGAATAACAAGGGCAAAGTTTCTATCATTACAAAAGCAAACATTATTAAAACAACTGATGGTAAATTCCTCAAAACAGCACAAAAAATCGGCGAGGAATATCCTGACATTGTAACAGACGACTGGTATGTTGATATTACAACAGCTAAACTTATTGACCCGGCAAGAAGAAAAGATTTCAAAGTATTTGTTCTTCCAAACCTTTATGGTGACATCATCACTGATGAAGCAGCCGAATTCCAAGGCGGTGTAGGTACAGCAGGTTCAGCTAATATAGGTAAAAAATATGCTATGTTTGAAGCTGTTCACGGTTCAGCACCTCGTATGATTAAAGAAGGCAGAGGTCAATATGCAGACCCTTGCTCAATGCTTCGTGCATCAGTAATGCTTCTTTCACACATTGGTTTCCAAAAGCAAGCAAACGCTCTTGAAGCTGCACTTGATAAATGTATGCTTGAAGAAAAGAAGCTTATTGTTACCGGCAGAAGTGACGGTTGCACTTGCAGCGAATTCGGTGACTATGTAATGGAAACAATCACTGAAATGACAAAATAGTATATCTTTATTACAGAAATTCAGGAGAGGAATATTATGCAAAATAAAGATGATATATCTATATCCGTTATCAAAAGGCTTCCGAGATATTACAGATTCTTGCAATCACTTAAAGATAACGGAATAGTTAGAATCAGCTCAAAAGAACTTGCAGCAAGAATGGGGCTTACCGCTTCACAAATAAGGCATGATTTCAACTGTTTCGGCGGATTTGGACAACAGGGTTACGGTTATAATGTACCGGAACTCCATGCCAAAATCGGTGAAATCCTTTGTGTAGACAAAGAAATTAAAACCATACTTATCGGCGCTGGTAACTTGGGTAAAGCTATCACAAACAAAATGTTTTCAAAAAACAGCGGTTTCAAGCTTATTGGTATTTTTGATAAAAACGAAGCCATCTGCGGCAATATGATTAAAGGTATTCCCGTAAGAAATATAAACTACCTTGAAAACTTTTGTATTGATAACACCCCTACTTGCGCTGTAACCTGTATTCCGTCAACAGATATGGAAGAAATCACTGACTTACTTGTTAAAGTTGGAATTAAGAGCTTTTTGAACTTTACAAACTATGATATAGCCATGGCACATCCCGGTGTGATAGTTGAAAATGTACATCTTAGGGATAGTTTATTAACTCTTGGTTATCTCACAAATACTTCTCTCGACAAATCGGAGGAATAATATTGCAGTTAATCAGCACAAAAGAAATTGCCGATGTAATTAAATATAATGATGAATCCGTAATTATTGTTGAGAAATTGCCACTTCCAAACGGCACACAGTATAAAGTTCAATATTCCGTTGTAAATTTTAAAACAAAGAGCATTGATGTTTTAACAAAGAATGCTTATTTACTGAAAAAGTTCGGCTCAAATTTTAACAGAATAAGCCAAATAATGCCTAACTTCGTACAATGCGATGCAGGAGTATTATATGACAGGCGTGTACTTGCTGTTTTTCCAAACGGTGAAGCAGGTATATTTGACCGTGACGGCGAGCTTGAATGGAACGGTACATTTGAATATCACGACCAGCCGGTTAAACACCTGGCACTTGAGGGTAAGTATTTTTGGAGTGTTTGCCCTAATGAAAACTGTGTTATTAGATATTCAAGCCAAAATATGAGCGTCGATTTAAGAATAGGCGGCAAAGAAACCGACACATTTATAAATCCAACTCATATAAGCCTTGAAGGTGACGACCTTTTTGTTTGCTGTGATAATAACAAGGTAAGAAAAATTAACGGAAATAATTATACTGTTTCAGACTATCTTAACTTTACAGATTCAATTAAGAATTATTTTAAATTCGGCGATTATGCCATTGCTGTAATGGCAAGCGGTACATATGTACTTGAAAATAATCAATAAAATAATAAAAAAACGGTTCTTGTATTT
>FR895338.1:86180-112014 GCA_000434995.1 Firmicutes bacterium CAG:341
AAAAAAACGGTTCTTGTATTTGATACAAGAACCGTTTTTTATTATTGAACTTTACCTATTGACGGATAATATCTAAATTTTACTTTGCCGATTATCTTATCCCTTTTTACATATGTATTTTTCCAATACCGTGAATCTTTACTATTGTTTCTGTTATCCCCAAGCATAAAGTAACTATCCTCGGGCACTTCATACGGGCCAAAATCGCCGTAAGGAGTACCGGTAGTAATAAAGCTGTCATCAAGCTGAATGGTTTTACCGTCAGTTTTAGTTACATACACAACTCCGTTTACTATCTGTACCGTTTCACCCGGCAGTCCGATTATACGCTTAACATAAATTTCCTTTTCATTATCAGGATAATGAAACAAAATAATATCATACCTTTCAGGGTCGTTATTATTGTAAGCAAGGCGGCTTGCAATAATTCTATCCCCCTCCTGAATTGTATTAAGCATTGAACCGGTTGGCACAACAGCGTTTGCAAAAACAAAAGTTCTCAGACACAAAGCTAATGCAACAGCAATAACAATTGGAATGCAAAAATCAATAATATCTTTTATGCCGCTTTTTTTGTTACTCATATTTGCTCTCCAAATTATAAATCAATTTCATCAACCATTTCGTGAATGATTTTTGCCGATTCAGCAAATTTATTTTTTTCCTCGTCATTAAGTTCGATTTCAAGTATTTCGCGAATACCGTTTCTGTTAACTACTGACGGAACGCCGATATATATTCCCTTTTCACCATACTCACCTTTAAGATAAGAAGAAACGGTAAAAATTGAATTTTCATCAAATAATATAGCTCGTGTTAACCTTGCAAGAACCATACCGATACCATAATATGTGGCTTTTTTAGCCTTAATTATTTCATAAGCAGATTCTTTAACATCAACGGCAATTTTCTGCATATCATCCATAAGAGTAGGTCTGTTTTTTCCAAACTCATTAAGCGGAATTACGGAAATTGAAGCATTGCTCCAAGGTACAAATTCGCTGTCACCATGCTCACCTATAACATAAGCGTGAACATTGCGTGGATTTATTTTAAAATAGTCACTCATCATATGACGAAGTCGTGCTGAATCAAGCGTTGTACCTGAACCGAGAACTCTGTTAGCAGGAAATCCTGAAAGTTCATATACAATTTGAGTCATTACATCAACCGGGTTTGATGCAACAAGAAATACACCGTTAAATCCGCTTGCGATAATAGGATTAACAATAGATTTAAAGACTTCATAATTTTTCTTTAAAAGGTCACGCCTTGTTTCACCTTCAAGTTGAGGCGCACCGGCACAAATGACTACCAAATCTGCATTTGAGCAGTCACTGTAATCACCGGAATAAATTGACATACTGCTTGGTGCAAACGGAAGACCATGAGATAAATCGGCAGCTTCGCCTCTTGCTCTGACTTTGTTAATATCAATTAAAACAAGTTCATCACAAATATTTTGATTAAGAAGTGCATAAGCAAAGCTCATTCCAACCATTCCCACACCGACAATTACAACTTTCTTTTCGTCATTAAGCATAAATATCACCTTTTCTTATTATATAAAAAAATCACAAAAAAATACTATTTATTTAAAGAAGAGCGGAAGCTTTTCAAGAAAGATAATATCATCTCTTTCACCTGCATCACCCTCGGCAAGAGGTGCACATGATGCAACAATATTTCCGCCGAATGCATTTACAAGGCCGATTACGGCTTTAAGGCTCTCACCTGTCGAAATAACATCATCAACAATAAGAACTCTTTTATCTTTAATCAAATCACCGTCTTCATGACCGAGGAAAAGTGATTGTTCCTTTTGTGTAGTAAGGCTCGTTTCCTTAAATTCAATAGGATTGTCCATATAAACCTTAACACCTTTTCTTGCAACTATGTACTTTTTGCCTGAAAGTCTGCTCATTTCATAAGCTAAAGGAATAGATTTTGCTTCAGGTGTTACGATGTAATCGAACTCAGGAACTTTCCTCAAAAGTTCCCTTGCACAAGCTTCCGTAAGCTCAACATCACCGAAAAGTATAAATGCGGCAATATCGAGTGTATCAGAAACCGGAAATTTTTTTAATTGCCTTTCAAGGCCTGCAATTTTTAATGTATAATATTGCTCGCTCATATGATTTTCTCTCCTAACTTCACACCGCCAACAAGGTGAAAATGAAGATGCATAACACTTTGGCCTGCGTCTTCGCCACAATTGTTAATAATTCTGTATGATTCAATACCCTGACTTTTTGCAATTTCAGGTATTTTTTCAAATATATGTGCAACATATTTGCTGTTATTTTCATCAACACCATTAGCACATTCAATATGACATTTCGGTACAATAACAATATGAACCGGTGCAACAGGGTTAATATCCTTAAATGCAAGAATCATATCATCCTCATAAACTTTAGTTGAAGGAATTTCACCATCAATTATATCACAAAACAAACACATTTTTACACCTTCTTATTTAATCAATGATTTAACTGTATCTTCAACAGCAGAAATAGCTGAATCTAATTTTGAAATATCTTTAGCACCTGCCATTGCTGAATCAGGACGGCCGCCACCGCCGCCGCCGGCCATTTTTGCAATTTCACGCACAAGGTCACCGGCTTTTACGCCTTTCGCAATTGCCTCTTTGCCGCAAACAGCAACAAGGTTTGCCTTTTCACCGTTAACACCTGCAATAAGAGCAACTACATTATCACCTTTATTTTTAAGATCATCACCCATTGAACGAAGTGAGTCAGGAGTTGTACCCTCAATTTTTGCAATGTAAAGCTCAAGTCCGTCAACAATAATAGGTTTTGAGAACATATCAGCACTTTTAAGCTTTGTAATTTCAGCATTAAGAGCCTGAATTTCCTTTTCCATCTCTTTATTATCGCTAATTACAGCCTGCGTTCTCTCTTCAACCTCATTTTCACTTGTTTTAAGTATAGAGGCTACTGCTTTAACAGCCATTTCGTTAAGATTGAGATATGCAAGAGCTCCAAGTCCGGTATAAGCAGTAATTCTTCTTACACCTGCGGCAACAGAAGCTTCTGATACGATTTTGAACATACCGATTTCACCGCTGTTAGAAACATGAGTACCGCCGCAAAATTCGGTTGAGAAATCACCTGCTTTAACAACTCTTACTATATCACCGTACTTTTCACCAAAGAGCATCATAGCACCCATTTTTTTGGCCTCTTCAATAGGCATTTCCTGCATAGTAACAGCTGAAGCAGAAAGGATAAATTTATTAACAAGCATTTCAACCTCGGCAATTTCCCGCGCTGTCATAGGGTTGAAATGGGTAAAGTCAAATCTAACTTCGGTTTCATTAACAAGCTGACCTGCTTGCTCAACATGAGTGCCAAGTACCTGACGAAGTGCAGCCTGAAGAAGATGAGCGGCAGTATGGTTGCGCATAATTGACTTTCTTCTCTCGCCGTTAATACTTGCAAATACGCTGTCACCCACGCTGATAATTCCGCGTGAAACCTCACCCTTATGAAGATAAATTGTATCTGCATTTTTAGCAGTATCGGCAACGATAAATGCATTGTCCTCACCGTTTTTAATAACACCGCTATCACCTACCTGACCGCCCGACTGAGCGTAGAAAGGAGTTTTATCAAGTACAACAGTACCGCTTTCGCCTGCGCCGAGCATATCAACAAGTTCACCATCATTATTAACGATAGCTAAAATCTTTGCGTCGCAATCAAAATCGGTATAGCCTACAAATTCAGTCTTATCAGCGTCAATCTTAACTGAATTGCCCTTCCAAGCGTCAGCGCCTGCATCCTTACGAGCAGCACGGGCTGTCGCTTTTTGAGCGGCAAGAAGAGCATTAAATTTATCTTCATCAACAGTGATACCCTTTTCTTCAAGAATATCCTTTGTTAAATCAAGTGGGAAACCGTATGTGTCATTAAGTTTAAACGCATCCTCACCGGAAAAAACATTTCCGTCAAGCTTATTGATGTATTCATCAAGCATTGCAAGGCCGGCATCAATCGTTTTGCCAAATGAATCTTCCTCTGCGTGAATTACCTTAGTAATAAGCTCTGCCTTATCTGCAAGTTCAGGATAAGCTACATGATTTTCATGAATTACAGTATCGCAAACTTTATAAAGGAACGGTTCATTAACACCTAAAAGCCTGCCGTGGCGGCAAGCACGGCGAATAAGACGGCGAAGAACATAACCCCTACCGTTATTTGACGGGATAACACCATCACCAATCATAAATGTTGCTGAACGAATATGGTCAGTAATAATACGAAGTGAAACATCCTTCTTTTTATCTTCATGGTACTTAGCACCTGAAATATCGCTGATTTTTTTCATAATATTCTGAACTGTATCAACTTCAAAAATATTATCAACACCCTGCATAATGCAAGCAAGTCTTTCAAGTCCCATACCGGTATCAATATTTTTTTGTACAAGTTCGGTATAATTACCGTTACCGTCATTATTGAACTGACTGAATACATTATTCCAAAATTCAACAAATCTGTCACATTCACAGCCCGGGCCGCAATCAGGCGAACCGCAACCGTATTTTTCACCACGGTCAAAATAAATTTCAGAACATGGGCCGCAAGGACCTGAACCGTGTTCCCAGAAATTATCAGCCTTGCCTAGACGGACAATATGTGACGGGTCAACACCGTTTTGTTTAGTCCAAATTTCAAAAGCTTCATCATCATTTTCATAAATTGTAACATAAAGCTTGTCAACCGGCATTTCAAGAATTTTAGTACAAAATTCCCAAGCCCAAGCAGTAGCTTCCTTTTTGAAATAATCACCAAATGAGAAGTTACCGAGCATTTCAAAAAATGTACCGTGACGGTCTGTTTTACCGACTTCCTCAATATCAGGAGTACGAATACATTTTTGGCATGTAGTTACACGGTTGCGGGGCGGTGTAACCTCACCTGTGAAATATTTTTTCATAGGTGCCATACCGGAATTTATTAAAAGCAAGCTGTTATCATTATTAGGGATAAGCGAAAAACTAGGAAGCCTTAAATGCCCCTTGCTTTCAAAGAAAGAAAGATATTTTTCTCTCAAATCGTTTAACGAAGTCCATTCCATAATATATTTACCTCAATTTTATTATATCTATTTAATCAAATTTAATAAAATAAATTTGTAATCATTAAAATCAAAATTCTCATAACAAAATTTCAAGGGCAACAAAGCCTTGTTGCCCCTAAATGCTTATCCTTAGAGATTTTCAACGAGCTTAGTAAGCTCTTTAATTTCATCAACAGTAAAAGTGAGACCTTTGCTCATTTTTGAATGGTCAGGTGACCAATCGCGAACATCAATTTTTGGCTCACGACCGTTCCAAGAAATCATATTAACTTCTCTGGTCCATCCTCTTGCTGTTTCAGAAATTACACCGAGATGTTCAGTGATTTCATACTTGATTTCAGGCATTTCATTTCCTCCTTATTTATTTTATATTGATTATATAATTTTACTTTTTAAGATTTTCAACAATTTCTTTTGTATCACGGGCAATTGTAAGTTCTTCATCAGTAGCAAGAATAAATACTCTTACTTTATCTTCAGGGTCGGTAAGTTCTGCTTCAGCACCCTTTACTGTTGCCTGATTAAGTGCTTCGTTAATATGTACGCCCATATAACCGAGATATGAGCAGATTTTAGAACGAAGCCAGAAACCGTTTTCGCCGATACCGCCGGTGAACACGATAGCATCAACACCGTTCATTGCAGCGATATATGAACCTATATATTTTGCGATTTCATAAGCCTGCATTTCGTGAGCAAGAATAGCTCTTTCATTGCCTGCATTTTGAGCGGCACAAATATCTCTGTCATCAGAAGAAACACCTGAAATTGCGTTTACGCCTGATTGCTTATTAAGGATATTATCCATTTCATCAGGAGTAAGGTTAAGCTTCTTCATAATAAATGTTACAACTGATGGGTCAACACCGCCTGAACGAGTACCCATCATAAAGCCGTCAAGAGGAGTAAAGCCCATTGATGTATCAATTACTTTACCATGGTCAACAGCAGCAATAGATGAACCGTTACCGAGGTGGCAAGTGATAATCTTAAGGTCTTCAATATCCTTACCCATTTTATCAGCAACTCTGTGTGATACAAATTTATGTGAAGTACCATGGAAACCATAACGGCGAACCGCATACTTTTCATAATATTCATAAGGAACAGCGTACATATATGCCTTTGGCGGCATTGTGCTGTGGAATGATGTGTCAAATACAAATACCTGTGGAACATCAGGGCCTACAACTTTAAGGCAAGCTCTGTAACCCATAAGGTGAGCAGGGTTATGAAGCGGAGCAAGAGGAGCAAGCTCTTCAACATCCTTTACAACCTTTTCTGTTACAAGTACACTCTTGGTATACCTGTCACCACCCTGAACGATTCTGTGGCCGATAGCATCAATTTCATCAAATGAATCAATAACTTTATGCTCGCCTTCGGAAAGGATGTACTTAACTTCATTAAAAGCAGCTACATGGTCTTTAAGTTCTTTATCATAAACAAACTTTTCATCGCCGACTTTTACGATAACATTTTCTTCACCGCCGTTAATTTTAAGGCCGATTCTTTCAATCGAACCTTTGCAAAGAACAGACTCGTCAGTCATATCAAGAAGCTGATATTTAAGTGAGGAGCTGCCGCAATTTATAACAAGAATTTTCAAAATATTGCCTCCACATATTGAATTTAATATAATAATTTAGTAATATAATAATATAAATTATATATTATTGTCAAGGACTAATAGTTATTTTTTTGATAAATTGGTGAATTTTTATGAATACAGGAATAATTTGTGAATTTAATCCCTTTCATTCGGGCCACAAGCATTTGATTGACAGCGTTAAAAATGACGGTGCGGTAATATGTGTAATGAGCGGAAATTATGTGCAACGCGGTGAATTTGCAATATATGACAAATTTAAAAGATGCGACGCAGCACTTGAAAACGGTGCCGACCTTGTGATTGAACTGCCTTGTGTATATTCCTTAATGTCAGCAGAAGGTTTTGCAAAAGCCGGAGTTACTTTGCTCGAAAGCACAAATATAACAGACCAAATAGCATTCGGCGCCGAATGTGATAATATTGATTTATTAAAAAGTATTGCCCAAAAAGTGAACGAGAGCCAAGACTTAATAAAAGAAGAAATGAAAAAAGGAATTTCATATCCAAGCGCGCGAAAAAATGTTATAAAAAGTGGTTTGCTTGACACTCCTAACAATATTTTAGCTATTGAATATATCAGGCAAACAAATTTACCGGTAAAAGCAATTAAGCGTATCGGCAAAGGACACGATACAGATGATGAACTTTACAGTGCTTCTGCTATCAGGCAAACATTAAAGAATGACGATATATGCTCATTATACAATTGTGAAAAAGCTGTGCTTGCCAAATTAAGAAGTATGAGCGTTGAAGATTTTGCCGAAATTGAAGATGTAACAGAAGGGCTTGAAAACAGAATATTTAACGCTGTGAGAGAAAGTACGGGAATCGACGAAATATACGAACACATAAAAACAAAAAGATACACCCTTTCAAGAATAAGGCGTATCATAATTAAAAGTTATTTAGGTATCACAAAAGAATACAGCAAGGATGTACCATACATTCGCATTTTAGGCTTTAACGATAAAGGCAAGGATTTGCTAAGCAAAATGAAAAAAAGTGCCAATTTGCCGATAATAAGCAAATACAGTGACATCAAGAAGCTTGATGATTTCGGCAAAAAGTTATTTGAACTTGAATGCAGATGCACAGACCTGTATAATTTAGGGTACAAAAATCCCCTGCCCTGCGGCACAGAGCAGAGGAGTCAAATTATCATTAAAAATCAGTAAAAAGAGAATTACAATATTTATAAAATTCATTTTTACTCATAATCGAATTCAAATATGAAATCAAAGATGAGGTTGAAAGAAACTCCGGCAAGTCGAGAGATTTAAGGAGTTTCTTTTTATTTTGCTTTGCATTTGGCGTACCGCTTAACCCGAGTTCAAACATATCTATACTTGTAATCGGGTTATCATTTTGAACACGCGTAACTTTAATATCGGCTTTTTCAAAAAGAGATAAAAGTATTGCGTCGTCAATTCCCTCGACACCGAGTTTACCCTCTTTTGAAGCCTCTTTTTTTCGTTTTTCCTTACCGTAAATATCGGGAATATAAATATGTTTTATTTTTTCTTTAGGAATAGCAGACGAAAGATAATTTCTGATTTGAAAACCGCTGTGGTCTGAATCGGTAATTACAATTATACCGCGTTCATTTGCAAGGCGTTTAATAAAATCAAGCTTCTTTTTATCCTTATATACAGAAAAACCGTTTGTTTCAATAATTAAAGCATCAATCAAATTTGATAATTTGATTTTATCATATCTGCCCTCGACTATTACAGCTTCTTTTATTTTAAGCATATTTAACTCCTTTGGCTGTTAAAATCAGCTTAATTACAAGTTCTTCAAGAAGTAATTTTTTATCTATTGCGGTACTTTTAAGCTTGACATCTGTTTTTGAAATTTCATCAAGCGATGTTCTTAGCTGTTCAAGCGAAAGATTTGCACAATCCCTTGTAGCATTGCGAAGTGCAAATTCCCTGCCTCTGTAATTAAAATATTTTGCAACATCATCAAAACCAAGCCCTGCATTTTTAGCACATTTCACTCGGTACATATCAACATACACACCACTGACTGCGGAAAGAATTATGATCGGCTCTTCTTTCATTTCAAAAAGGGTATTAAGCACATCATATGCCAAACTTGACTTTCCTGCAACAACATATTTTGATAAATCATAAATCCGTGCCTGAAGGCACTTTGTTGCCATATTATCAACTATATCTTTAGTTATTTCACCGCCGTTTGCATAATAAGCAAGTTTATCAAGTTCATTAAGCAAATTTTTCATATCGTTGCCTGAAACGCTTATCAAATATTTTGCAACATTTATATCTAATAAAGCACCGCGTTTTTTAGCCCCGTTAACTAAAAGCTTTGCCACATCATTTTCGCTTCTTTTTTGAAGTTCCACACAATTTCCGGCTTTTTCAAATGCTTTAATAACTTTTTTGAATTTTGCGCTTTTAACATCCGGATCAAGAGCATCAAACCAAAATACAAGCACGGTGGAGTCAGGTGCATCGCTCAAATATTCTTCAAGAAGTTTAATATCATTTGATGATTTTTCAATTGGATAATCTTTAACCAAAACAAAATTATATTCGCTCATCATAGGAAGCATCTGAGCGTCTTTTAAAATATCATCAAGTTCTGTATCCTTACCGTCAAAAGAATGGTAATTAAATGCTTCAAATGTTTTATCAACGATTTTGTTTTTTAATTCATTTGCATAGTATTCTTTCAAATAGCTTTCTTCCCCATAAAGAAGATATGCATTTTTAAAATCACCTGATTTTATTTCTTTTTTCAGCTGCATTTCATCAATCTTCGGCAAAATATCACTTCCTTATACCTATTACTGTATCGACATCATTATCATTTATATATTTACTCTTACGCAGGCAAGAAAAATAATCATCAACAATTACATACTTTTTATTTATAACAACATTTGAATTATTAACTTTGGCATAAACAACGCCTGACTGATATTGTACAGTAATACCCTCACATAAATCAATATTAAAATCACAATTATTATAAAATATTTTATTATTCATTGCCAAATTAGAAAGCTTATCGTTATCATAATCGCAATCAACAAATATAACGGTATCGCTTTTTGCTATTTGCAAGCATTTCCTAACATCATAGTAATCGCTCGCATTATCTGCGCCGATTACAACAGCACCGCTCGGATTATAAATAACAACCGCATTGGCAGAAGATACATTAACATAAGTTTTGCCGATATTTTGAAACGCAGATAAGCTTGCTGTTAAAATAAATACCGACATTGTAACAGCAACAAGTGCTTTAACCTTAATTTTTCTGTTAAAGACTAATGATAAGCCGAGCAAAACGATTATTAAACAGTAAGACAGCAAGTAAAATTCATTACTTACATCTAATGTCAAAAATCCCAAATTAGATGCAAGTAAATCAGCAAAAGTAAGCATCAACTTTGCCGGAATATATGTAATAACAGCAGGAATAATGCAAATAAATTTACTAAACCCAAGCAAAGATATAAACAATGAACCTATCATAGTTAACTGTGCAAGAGGGATAAGTATAATATTTGCAAGATAAGACACAAAACTAATATTTGAAAAGAAAACCCAAACAGCAGGAAATGTTGTTATCATAATACTAAGCGTTAAAGTGAACGAATCATAAGCATAAAGCAAAAATTTATTTGCATTAACAGGTTTCAAATAACTATCAATCTTCGGCTTAATCGCAAGCATTCCCAAAACAGAAAGCACGCTCAAAACAGCACTTGTATCTGAAACTGCAAAAGGATTTATGCAAATAAGCGCAGTTGCAAGGCCTAAAGAATTGAGTGCATCGGCTTTTCGGTTAACCACCCTGGCGAAAAGAAGAATAAATATCATAATTGATGAACGAATAACCGAAACCGAAAAATCAGTTAACGCAACATAAAACAAAAGTACCAAAAGCGAAAGCAAAGTTCTGATATTTCTTTTAACACCGATGTTTTTCAAAAGCAAATAAAATCCCATACAAATAACGGCGGTATGCAAACCCGATACTGCCATAATATGAGTTGCACCGCAGGTTTTAAAATTTGAATATGCTTTATCAGAAAGCAAGGTTTTATTACCGGTCAGCAAAGCATAACAAAGTGCGCCGGTATCGTTTTTCAAATACAAAGTTATCGAGTTTTTAATATATTGCCGAGCTTTAAGAACATAATAGTTTAGCGGTTTTTCATTATTATTTAATGCAATTGCATATGATTCAAGTGACGCCGAAACATACCTTGAATCAGCATACGCACCGTAAGAACTAAAAGCATTGCTGTAAGATTTCTTATACTTAATTATACCTACAACATTTTCATAATAATCCGCATTTATTTTTCTGTCGCAATAAAGCTTTAGCTTTATATTTTGCGGTGCATTTTTCACATCAATATACTTTGTTTTTACCGTATATAAATATGTATCGTCTTTTACCTCAACATCATCCACAATTGTAAAAACTGTTCTTGCCTGACATCCGTCTAACATTTGCTGATTATTCACATTGGCATATCCTAAAATAAAAATAAGACAGGCAAGTAAAGTCGCACCGCAAACAAGTGGTACAACTCTCGCCTGTCGAAGCTTTGTTATAAGCAGTGATACCGTAAACAGTACCACTGCCAAAACAAGCACATATTTAGCATAAATATAATCAATAATATTTAAAAGCAATAAAGTTATTGCCATTGAAAATCCCACAAATGCCAGGGGCCTTTTCATATTATTAGTCCTTTCTGCCTATCGGAGTAATAACAAATGAATATTCCTGCTTTTGATTTTTAGGCATTGTGTAAGGTTCTCTTACAAAAGCCTGACCGGGAAGATCACCGCCGACACCGAGTTGCCTATGGTCGATATTTACGGTAGTAATATCAGCATAAGGTATATCGTTAATATGCGTAGCTTTTTCCAAACCGTCGGTAGTGTAATGATAAGCAGAAAAGTTTATAGGGTTATCATAATAAGCATCAACCCTAATGCCAAATCCTTCTTTATCAGTAAGCGTAAAGTATCTTACATCACATCTGTTTGATGATTCCTGCGGACGCATATAGCGATATTCAAAATCGGTTACGCTTGATTCATATAGGTCAATTTTTGAGCCAAGTTTTCTATCAATATAAGTAGGCTTAGGACCTCTGCCATACCAAGTGATATATTCCATTGAACTTTCCATTGTCATTTGATAGCCGAATCGAAGCATTCCTTTAGTAGGTATTGCACTGTGGAATACATAAAGTTTTCCGTCAGGATATACCTTGTAAGTTGCAACTGAATTTTTAAGGCCGGCTGTTGAAAAAGCAATATGAATTTCAACTACTTCACCGTTTTTCACAACTTCGGTTTTAACTGCTTTGGTATGATGCGTTGCACGCTGCCAAGCATAAAAAGGATGGAACTTTGCCCATTGCGGTGTAAAGTTAAGGAAATCAATATCATTATCTGTAAGTGCTCTGAAATAGTTCGGTTCAAGCGGAGCTTTAAGAAGTTCCTTTTCATCAATAACATAGCTTACAACCTTACCGTCGTCAACAACCACTTTCAAATTTTCACCGTTAACGGTAATTTTCTTTCCGTTAATATCAAAATCAAGCTTTTTATCACTTTTAATTTCTTTCGGCTTCGGCATTTCATTAAGAACAAACTGCTCAAAAGCAATCTCATAGTCAGCATCAAGCCCTAATGATTTTTTAGTAGTTTCAAAGAAAACAGTTAATATCAATTCTTTATCATCAGAAAGTTTTGATAAATCATAATCAATTTTAATTTCTTTTTCTTCAAGTGGTGCGCAGTCTATTTTACCGATTGTGCCATTTAAAACCTCTTTACCCTCTGCTTTAATTACCCATTTGCAATTAAAATCAGAAAGATTTGTAAACAGGAATTTATTTTTAATTGTAAATTCACCGTTTTTAATATCTTTTGCAGTAATACCAATATTTTGATAACCGTGTTTTACTTCAACAATTTGCGGATGTGGATTTCTGTCAGCGCCGATAATACCGTTTGCACAAAAATATACATTGCTGCCGGTCATAGCAGTGGTATTTGGAATATCAATCAACTTGTGAGGTTCTTTTCCCTGGAAATCAGTACCGTAAAGATAATTATCGTTTCCGTTTTCATCTTTAACATGCAAAGCTTGGTCAACAAAATCCCAAATAAAGCCGCCGCACATATTATCATACTTTTCAAAATCATCAATATATTCTTGGAAATTTCCGAGGGAATTTTCCATACTGTGCGCATATTCGCAAAGTACAACCGGTTTGCCCTCATACATTTCAGCTTTGATAGGCTTACTGTCGGCAGCAAGCTGATTTGCAATATTATCATAAAGTGAAATGGTAATCGGCTGCTTGTTACCGAGTTTTTCCATAATATCTTTTGTAGGATACATACGGGAAATAACATCGCTTTTTGTTAAATCAAAATCGCCTTCATAATGGAATTGGCGTGTATCATCAAGTTCAAGAGCACTCTTTTTCATTTCCATAAAGTTGCTTCCGTCACCTGCTTCGTTACCGAGCGACCACATAAATATACACGGATTATTTCTGTCACGAAGCACCATTCTTTGCATACGGTCAACAACAGCCCCTGTCCAAACAGGATTTGAACCAGGCACACCCTTACGCCTTACACCGTGAGTTTCAACTTCACACTCATCCATTACATAAAATCCGTATTTATTGCACATATCATAAAAATAAGGGTCATCAGGATAATGAGAAGTACGAATTGAGTTAATATTATTTTGCTTCATAATATCAAGGTCCTGTGTGTATCTGTATTTAGGTACAGCCCATCCGTAATCACAATCAAAATCGTGGCGATTAACACCTTTTATCATAAGGGGCATACCGTTAAAGTATATTTTTTCGCCCTTAATTTCAACTTTTTTAAAACCAACTTTGTATGATTTTACGCAAATTACTTTTCCGTCAAGCTCAACGCTCATTACAAGAGTATAAAGATTAGGCGTTTCAGCAGACCATTTATCAGGCGATTTTACTGTTTTATTATAAGTGATTGTTTCCTTGCCGCCTGAAAGTTCTTTTTCACTTGAGCCAAGTTCAATTTCTTCATTTTTTGAATCAATAAGCTTTGCCGAAACTTTAATTTTGCCCCTAATGTTATTGTAATTATTGAAATACATATTGAGGGTGACATTTGAATCAATATATGTATCATCAAAATCTGTTTTAAAATAGAAATCACGAAGGCAAACTTTAGGCTCTGCAAAAAGATAAACATCACGGTAAATACCACAAAGCCACCACATATCCTGATCTTCAAGATATGAACCGTCGGAAAAACGATAGAGTTTTGCAGTAATTACATTTTCACCCTTTTTAAGCACCTTTGTAATATCAAATTCGTGCGGTGCCATTGAGCCTTGCGAATAGCCTACAAATTCACCGTTTACATATACTTCAAGTGCGGATTTTGCAGCACCGAAGTGTAAAAACACTTCCCTGTTATCGAATACTTCGTCAAGAACAAAAGTTTTTCTGTAAAATCCTATTTCTTGCATATTGTGGTCAATTGACGGAATTTTACTTTTTGTTCGGCTGAAAGCTTTTGGAAAAGTACTTGCATAGTAATACGGAACAGAATATCCCTCCGTCTGCCAAACTGACGGAACATTTATTTCATCCCAATGTGAATCATCAAAAGATACAAGTTGAAAATTTTCAGGCTGATTTTTCAGACCTCTCTGCCAATAAAATTTCCATTTACCGTTAAGCGATTGCTTATATTTGCTTTCATTACCGGAAAGTGCTTCGTTTTCGCTGTCATAAGGCATCATTATAGCATGACCGTCTTCCTTATTGATTTTGAAAATAGAAGGATCTTCCCATCTAAATTTTTCCATAATATTTACCCCTTATATAATATTATTGCAAAACGCAATGTTCTTGTATAACATATTACCTTAATATATAAAAAAAGTCAATTGAAATAAATTATTATAATATATACAAAAAAGAGGTATGATATAGACAAAAGAAAATTTTTTTGATATAATTAAACAATAAATTTGATAAACGGAGCTTATAAAAAATGATTGTCAGAGTAAACCAAGATAATATTGACGAATATGAGAATTTTATAAAGAAACATCCAAAGGGACTTTTTCAACATTCCTCAAAATGGGCAAAGGTAAAAAGTGCTTGGAAATTTGAAGCAGTTATGCTTAAAGATGAAAACGGAGAAATAAAAGGTTCGGCATCGGTATTGATTCGTTCAATACCTGTAATTAAAAATTCACTTATGTACTGTTGCCGCGGATTTGTATGTGATGAAAATGATTTTGACACATTTGATAAACTTTTCAATGCACTTTTAGAACTCGGAAAAGAATACAAAGCGTATTGCATTAAAATTGACCCTGAAATTGTAATTCAAAACGAAGCATACAAAAAGCACCTTATAGAAAAAGGATTTATTGAACTTAATCCGGGATGTATGGATTTTGAAAATGTTCAGCCAAGATTTGTTTACTGCTTTGATTACAACGGTATGAACGAAGACGAGCTTATGCTTACATTCAAACCGGATTACAGAAACAGAATAAGAAAAGCGCCTAAAAAAGGCGTTGAAGTAAAAATTTGCACAAAAGAAGCACTTGATGATTTTGTAAGAATAATGCATGAAACAGGAGAGCGTGACGGATTTTCAACAAGACCTAAAGAATACTTTGAAAAGATACTTGATGAAATGACTGATGATGCAAGGCTTTATATGGCATATTACGAGGGCAAAGCCATTGCAGGAACAATAGCAATAAAATGGGGGCAAAATGTAATGAAGTACCAATACGGTGCATCGTCAAATGCTCACAGAAATGTTTACCCAAACTATGCACTCCAATGGGCAATGATGAAATGGGGAATGGAATGCGGATGCAAGGTTTATGATTTCGGCGGTATTTCCGGTGACTGCCAAAATCCGGATAACCCTCATTACGGACTTTGGAGATTCAAGCACGGATTCGGCGGATATATGAAAGAATTTGTCGGCGAATTTGACTATGTAATCAACAAACCTGTTTATAAGCTTTACAACATTGCAACAAAGGTACTTGAAAAGATAAGATAATAAAATGAGCAGATATATAATTGATAAAAACAAACTGATTGAAAATATAAATATAATTAAAGAAAAAGCAGGAGTAGAAGTTATCGGTGTTGTAAAAGGCAACGGTTATGGATTCGGTATGGCAAATCTTGCCGAAATACTTATGCAAAACGGAATTAAAACTTTTGCAGTAACAGAAGTATACGACATTCCTTTATTAAGAGAAACCGTACTTGATAATGACATTCTTGTTATGCGCTCAACTTGCGTTGAAGAAGAAGCCAAAACAATCGCTCAATATGACTGCATTGCAACAATAGGCTCACTTTCAAGCGCAGAGGTTATGGACAAGGTATCAAAAGAGCTCGGCAAAAAAACAAAATGCCATTTAAAAATCGACACCGGTATGGGAAGGTACGGGTTTTTACCAAGCCAAGTTGAAAGCGCAATAAAATGCTATGATTTTGAAAATCTCGATTTTTGCGGTGCGTATACTCATTTTTCATCTGCATTTCACAATGTGCAACTTACGAAGGTACAGCTTGAGATGTTTAAAGATACAATCAAGCAGATTGAAAAAGCAGGCAAAAGCGTCGGAAAACTCCACGCTTCAAACTCACCGGCCCTTTTAAATGTTGACGGAGTCTCGCTTGACGCTGTAAGAATCGGCTCGGCATTTACAGGCAGAGTTATAACAAAAGGAAAAAATCCTCTCAACAGGCTCGGCAAACTTGAAGCACAAGTTATTGAAACAAAAACCGTTCCGGAAGGATATTCAATCGGTTACAACGGGCAATATAAAACAAAAAGAGAAACAAAGCTTGCAATTGTGCCGATAGGCCATTTTGACGGTTTCGGATTAGAAAAAGGAAAAGAAGTTGCCGATTTACATTCGGTTCTTTCACAAATCAAACACTTTTTGCAAAAGAAGAAATTAACCGTAAATGTAAACGGTAAAAATTACGATGTAGTCGGTGAAATAGGACTTTCGCACACCGCGATTGACATTACAGGCAGTGATGTTAAAATCGGTGATGTCGCAAGTGTTGAAATTTCGCCTCTTATGGTAAATCCAAACATACCGCGAGTATTTGAATAATAATAAAAAAACAGGCATACAGTTTCCACTGTATGCCTGTTTTTTTATTGTTCGTTTTTATAGCCCTGCTCTTTGAGCTTTTTAATCATCATTCTTGAAACTTTATAAACATCACCGCAGCCGAGAGTGATTACAAGGTCACCAGACTTTGCATTTTTAAGAACATAATCCGCAATTTCATCAAATGTATCAAGTTGAACACTTCCCGGTACTTTATCAGCCAAATCTTTTGCCTTAATGCCGATTGTGTTAACTTCCCTGCTGCCCATAATTGCAGAAATAACACATTCATCGGGAATTTGAAGAACTTTAGCAAAATCATCAAGAAGAATTGATGTTCTTGTATAAGTAAAAGGCTGGTGAACTGCCCAAACACGATTAAATCCCATTTTCATTGCAGCTTCAAGCGTCACTTTTAATTCTTTAGGGTGGTGCGCATAATCATCCGCAAAAGTAATACCGTTATATTTGCCTAAAAGTTCAAAGCGCCTGCCTGCACCCTTAAATGCCTGAAGACCTTCACAAATACTTTCAACATCTGCTCCGCTTTCATATGCTGCGGCAAAAGCGCAAAGAGAATTGAGAACATTATGTTCACCCGGAACTGAAAGATGAACTGTTGCCACAAATTCGCCGTTATGATAAGCATCATATTTTGAATGGAAGCCGCCCGGAACATCAACATTTTTG
Source organism: Firmicutes bacterium CAG:341 (assembly GCA_000434995.1). Classification (GTDB taxonomy): domain Bacteria; phylum Bacillota; class Clostridia; order Oscillospirales; family Acutalibacteraceae; genus Eubacterium_R. The sequence goes on from FR895338.1 coordinate 103,783, forward strand.
GCAATCCATTCATTGCCCTCGCCTCTGCCTACTGAAACGAGCTTTTTACCTGTAATACCCTTTAAAGTATCAACAGTATTTTTATCATCACCGTTATAAACAATGGTTTTAGTTGTTTTCTCCGCAAATTGCCTAAATGATTTTTTAATGTTATCAAGATTTTTGAAGAAATCCAAATGGTCTTCATCAATATTTAAAATAACAGCAATATCAGGGTTCATATGAAGAAAAGTATTATTAAATTCACATGACTCGCAAACAAAATTTTGGCTGTGGCCAAATCTTCCGTATGCATTTATAACCGGAAGTTTACCGCCGATAACTGCACTTGGGTCAAGCCCTGCGTCAAGCAAAACCTGAGTAAGCATTGAAGAAGTTGTAGTTTTACCGTGAGTACCGCAAACACCGATACAATTGGTAAAGATTCGACTCATAGCCCCTAAAAGCTCTGCCCTTTCAAAACAAGGGCGGTTTGCTTTAGCGTATTCAAGCTCTTCATTACCCTTTAAAATAGCATTAGTATATATTACGAGTTCAACATCATCTGTAATATTATCTTTAACTTGACCGAGGTATACTTTTGCCCCCTCTTTTTCAATTCGTCTGAAAGTTTCGGTATCGTTATTATCCGAACCTGAAACATTATAGCCAAGTTGAATAAGTATCTCGGCAAGTGGGCACATACCTGCCCCGCCAATACCTATAAAATGAATTCTTTTAACTTTTTTTAATATATCATCGATATGCAAATTATCTGTATTCATAAAAGAGTCACCTCTAAATTATTATTGAGTATTTATTATACAACATATTCCTAAAAAAATAAATACCTTCAAGCCATTAACTAATATTTTTTTATGTCATAGTATGTAAAAAGAGTTTTTGGAGTTGAAAATATGAATTTTATTATTCCCTATTATGAAGATGAAAGAATGATTTATACACAAAAATATTTGGTAAATCAAGGCTATCACGAAGTATTTGATAAAAGCAAAGCAGATTTTGCGGTATTTTCCCCTGCCTGCGATAAAGAAAGCTTTGCCCCCTACGAAAACAAAACTGTTTTTTACGGTGCAGGAGATTATGATAAAAAACATAAAAACTTTTTTGATTATAACAAGCGTGAAGATTTCAAATATAAAAACGCGTTGCTTACAAATGAAGGTGCAATAGCAATTTACAAAGAAAACAGTGACAAAGCCATATTAGGTGCGAACATACTAATTACCGGATTTGGTGCAATAGGGAAAGCACTTTGCAGTACATTAAAAAATATGGGTGCAAAAGTAACAGTTTGCGCCAGAAGCAGTATAAACCAGGCACAAGCAGAAACAATTGCAGATAAAATAATTGATTTTTCTTCAATAAATTGCAGTAAATATGATGTAATATTCAACACCGTAAGCGCGGTATATTTTACAAAAAAAGAAATAGATACATTTAAAAATGATACCATTTACATTGAGCTTGCTTCGTTTCCCGGCGGTATAGATAAGCACTATGCAAAATCAAAAAACATAAACATTATCGTCGCATCAAAACTACCGTCAAGATACAGCAAAGAAACTGCCGGATATTTAATCGGTGAAGCAATAGACAAAATGATTAAGGAGGGAAAAGTTTGAAAATCGGTTATTGCCTAACAGGCTCATTTTGCACATTTGACAAAACAATTAAAGTTATTGAAAAACTTGTTAATGACGGGCATATAGTAACCCCGATTATGAGCGAAAATGCATACAATATAAATACTCGCTTCGGCAAGGCAGTTGATATACAGAATAAAATAATTGAAATTACCGGCAACAGCATTATTCACACAATAGAGCAAGCAGAACCTATCGGCCCGAAAAAAATGTTTGATGTTTTGGCGGTAGTACCCTGTACGGGAAACACTTTAGCCAAGCTTTCAAACGGAATAGTTGATACAACGGTAACAATGGCGGTTAAAAGCCATTTAAGAAACAATCGCCCCGTAGTTATCGGAATATCGACTAATGACGCACTCGGCGGAGCTGCTAAAAATATCGGCACTTTATTAAACTACAAAAATTATTATTTTGTTCCTTTCGGAATGGACAATTTTAATAAAAAGCCAAAGAGTATGGTTTGTGATTTTGATAAAGTTTGTGACACAATAATAAATGCAGAAAAAGGCATTGAGATATTAAAAAAAATATATTGACTTTTTATTACTAATTATATATATTAGTCGTATGGCATTAAAAAGTGCCAAATCGGGTTAGCAAACGAGGATGTGTATATTGGAAAAGATAATAGACCTTAAAGACATCACTGTAAAATACGGTGACAATGTAGTATTAGATAAACTTAATCTTTATATAAACAAAAAAGAGTTTATAACGCTTCTTGGGCCTTCAGGTTGCGGCAAAACAACCACGCTTCGGTGCATTGCAGGGTTTATTGAACCTGACAGCGGCGATATTATTTTTGAAGGTAAAAGAATCAATGATGTTCCGCCTCACAAAAGAAAGGTGAACACCATTTTTCAGCGTTATGCTCTTTTTTCTCATTTAAATGTATATGAAAACATAGCGTTCGGTCTTAAGCTGCAAAAAAAGCCTAAAGAAGAAATCAGAAAAACCGTTGCCCAAATGCTTGAACTTGTAAACCTTAAAGGCTTTGAAAAAAGGAGCATTGATTCACTTTCAGGCGGTCAGCAGCAGCGTGTTGCAATTGCAAGAGCTCTTGCAAACTCACCGCATGTTCTTCTTCTTGATGAGCCGCTCGGCGCTCTTGATTTAAAGCTTAGAAAAGATATGCAAACCGAACTTAAAGCAATTCAAAAAAGACTTGGAATAACATTTATTTATGTTACTCACGACCAAGAAGAAGCACTTTCAATGTCAGACACCATTGTTGTTATGGACAAGGGCAAAATTCAGCAGATAGGTACGCCGGAGGATATTTATAACGAACCTGTAAACGCTTTTGTAGCAGACTTTATAGGCGAATCAAATATAGTTGATGCTATTATGATTAAAGACTATCTTGTATCATTCGGCGGTGTTACATTTGAATGCCTTGACAGCGGATTTGGTGAAAACGCATTTGTTGAAGCTGTTGTAAGGCCTGAAGATATTAAAATTGTAAAAAAAGGAAGCAAAGCTTCCTTGCCGGGCAAAATAACAAGTGTAACATTTAAAGGAGTTCATTTTGAAATACTTGTTGATGTGAGCGGATTTATATGGATGATACAAACAATTGAGCATCACAAAGTCGGCGAAGAAATCGGAATGTATATTGAACCTGACGCTATTCACATTATGAACAGAAGTGAATATAGTGGTGAATTCGGCGATTATTCGTATTTTTCTGATGAAATGGACCATATCAGTGACGCCTCATATAATTGGGAGGAAGAAAATGAAGACGAAGAGTAAACTTTCTTTCTTTACAGACAAGCCATATCTGATTTGGGCAATACTTTTTATTATTGCACCGCTTCTTATGGTGGCATATTATGCATTAACTGATAAAACCGGTGCGTTTTCACTTGCAAGTGTTGAGCAAATTCCGACTTACATTACTACAATTTTACTTTCTGTTTTATACGGTGTCTTTGCAACTGCGATTTGCCTTTTATTAGGCTTTCCTTTCGCTTATATTTTTTCAAAAGCACCTGCGAAATATCAAAAATTTGTGGTTTTACTCGTAATGCTTCCTATGTGGATGAACTTTCTTATCAGAACTTACAGTTGGATGACTATTTTGGGTGATTCTGGTGTTATAAACACAATTTTAAATGCACTTGGAATTCATTCGCTCAAACTTATAAATAACGGTGCTGCCGTAATTTTAGGAATGGTATATAACTTTTTACCATATATGATTTTGCCGATTTTTTCGGTTTTAACCAAGCTTGATAACTCACTTGTTGAAGCTGCGCAGGATTTAGGCTCAAATAAATTTGAAGTGATGAAAAAAGTAATAATTCCCCTTTCAAAACCTGGAATTTTAAGTGGAATTACAATGGTATTTGTTCCTTGTGTTTCAACCTTCTACATCACGCAAAAGCTCGGCGGCGGGCAAGTTGTGCTTATCGGTGATGTTATTGAAACGCAATTTCAAAGTGCAAATAACTACAATTTAGGTGCTGCACTTTCATTTGTATTGATGATATTGATTTTCATTTGCCTTGGAATTATGAATTATTTTGGTGCAGATGAAGACGGTGACGGAGGTGTTATTATATGAAGAAGAAAACATCTCTTGCATCAAAAATCTATATCGCAATTATATTTATATTTCTTTATGCTCCTATTGCGATTATGATGCTTTTTTCAATGAATTCAACATCAAGCACATACATTTTTTCGGGATTTTCAACACATTGGTATCAAGAAATGTTTAAAGATACCGTTGCTATGCAAGCTTTGAAAAACACAGTTTTGCTTGCTGTATGCACTGCTTTGGTTTCAACTGTTTTGGGCGTACTTGCAAGCATCGGACTTTTCAATTCAAAATCAAAATTATATAAAAATGCTATGATGACGGCAACCAACATACCGATGATGAACCCTGAAATCGTAACAGGCATTGCGATGATGCTGTTATTTGTATTTGCAGGTACACTTGTTAAAAAAAGTGATGTACTTGGATTTTGGACACTGTTGATAGCACATGTAACCTTTGCACTTCCGTATGTAATATTAAATGTTATTCCGAAGCTGAAACAATTTGATATGCATATATACGAAGCCGCTCTTGACCTCGGTTGCAAACCTATAAAAGCATTTTTTAAAGTTGTTATGCCTGAAATAATAAGCGGAATAGTTACCGGATGCGTTATGAGCTTCACCCTTTCGCTTGATGATTTCATTATCAGCTATTTTACAAACGGCCCAAGCTTCCAAACACTTCCGATTTATATCTTTTCAATGACTAAAAAAAGAGTTAAACCTGATATGTATGCGCTTTCTACTCTTATGTTTATATCAATATTGATTTTGCTTGTATTGATGAACATAGTTCAAAGCAAAGCTGAAAAAAAGGGTAAGCGTGATGCAAAATGAAAAAAATAATTACATTTTTATTATGCTTGATTTTATCTTTAAGCACACTTCCTTTATTCGCTTTTGCCGATGATCAATATTTCAGCCAAGAGCAAATTGATTATTACAAAAATTTAGGCTTGCAAGGCACAACAGTTAATGTTTATAACTGGGGCGAATATATATCCGACGGAAGCGAAGGTTCAATTGATGTTGTAAAAGAATTTGAAAAACTTACAGGCTGCAAAGTTAATTACACAAATTTTGAATCAAATGAAAATATGTACTCAAAGCTTACGGGCGGCGGTGTATCATATGATGTAATAGTTCCAAGTGATTATATGATTGATAAGCTCATTGATGAAGATATGCTTCTTGAGCTTGATTACAATAATATCCCAAACATTAAATATGTAGATAAAAAATTTCAAAATCTATTCTTTGACCCTGACCAGAAATATACTGTTTGCTACAATGTGGGAACTACCATTTTGATTTATAACAAAAAGCTTGTTAAAGAAAAACCTACAAGCTGGGATGTTTTATGGGACGAGCAGTATAAGGGCAAAGTTTTGATGTTTAACAATCCGCGTGATGCATTTGCAATTGCACAAGCAAGGCTTGGGCAGGATTTCAATTCAACTGACGAGCAAGACTGGATTAAAGCAGCCGAGCTTTTGGCAGAGCAAAAAGACAAAGTCAATCCTGTTTATGTAATGGATGAAGTATTTAACCTTATGGAAAGCGGTGAATACGCATTTGCAACATATTATGCCGGCGACTATGTTTTAATGAATGAAAACAACGAAGATTTGGGATTCTGTATTCCGAAGGAGGATGTTAATTCATTTTACGATGCCTTTTGCATACCGAAATGTTCAAAAAACAAAAAAGCCGGTGAAGCATTTATAAACTTTATGCATGAACCGGAAGTAGCACTTGCAAACAGTGAATACATTTACTACCGAAGTGCTAACTACACGGTTGAGCAAAACAAAGAAAGTTCACTTTACGGTAACCCTGCTATATATTCCAATGCAAAAAACATTCAGTATTTCAAAAACTTGCCGCAAAATACAACAGAGCTTGAAAACCGACTTTGGACAGAAGTGAAAAGCGGTCAGCTTTCAGTTAACAGCAAAAAGCAGGATAAAAAAATATATACCGAATGCGCTGTTTTAGGGGCATTGGTTATAGTTGTAATAACAATAAAAATTATAAATAATTCAAAAAAGAAAAAAGAACAGGATTTGAGTGAATTATATGATTAAATGTGCTATTTTTGATTTAGACGGAACTCTTGTTAACTCTATTGATGATTTGGGCTTGGCAACAGATTATGTATTAAAACAATACGGCAAAGAACCAAAGTGGACAACAGATGATTACAGAATTTTTGTCGGCAATGGGGCAAAAAAACTTGTCGAAAGAGCGTTTGAACACAAGCTTTCACCTGCCGAACTTGAAAAAGCATATGAAATGTTTAAAGAAAAATACAACGAGATTTTGCTTGACCACGCCCATTTGTATGACGGAATTAAGGAACAGCTTGATATTTTAAAGCAAAAAGGAATTAAAATTGCAGTTGTAACAAATAAGCCACATAAAAGTGCGGTAAAAATGGTTGAAACCTTATTCGGTAAAGACTATTTTGATTTAATAACCGGATCAAAAGACGATACTCCAAGAAAGCCAAACCCTGCCACGACCAAGCAAACTCTTCAAAAGCTCGGTTGCAAAGCCGGTGAAGCTATTTTCTTCGGCGACAGTGATGTTGATATAGAAACAGCTAAAAATGCCGATATTGAAGCGATTGCTTGCTCTTGGGGATTCAGAAGCTTTGAATCCCTTTTGGCAAAATCACCGTCAGCAATAATAGACGAACCTAAATACATATCAAAACTTTTTTAAAATATAAAAAAGGTGTTGACAAATATATATCGTTCTGCTATAATACATAGCGTTGACGCGAGAGTGGCGGAATCGGCAGACGCGCACGTTTGAGGGGCGTGTGGGGCGACTCGTACGGGTTCAAGTCCCGTCTCTCGCACCAAGAATAAGCAATACCCATTTGGGTATTGCTTATTTTTATTGTTTCTTTGCTGAAGAGTCAACATCAAAACGCCCTCGGCTTAGGTGACCGAGGGCGTTTCATAGTGCGCTGTGTACCGGTAATAGAATACCTGTGACACAATTGTATTTTAACTTTTACATTCTGTTTTGTCAATATTTATTTTAAATTACTTGATGTGCAATCTTTGTTTAAACCCCTCAACATCAGGATTTTCAGCTTTTTTCGACTTCCGACAGGTCAATATAAAAAGAAGCCGACACAAATAGGAAAATGCTTGCCGTCCATTGAGCGACACATCTGCGAAGTTCTTGTTTTGATCTATAATTTTAGAATAAATTATATCTAAAATCAAAAAAATATTTTATTGTATTTATTATTGACAAATGCACATCGTTCTGCTATAATACATAGCGTTGACGCGAGAGTGGCGGAATCGGCAGACGCGCACGTTTGAGGGGCGTGTGGGGCGACTCGTACGGGTTCAAGTCCCGTCTCTCGCACCAAGAATAAGCAATACCCATTTGGGTATTGCTTATTTTTATTGTTTCTTTGCTGAAGAGACAACATCAAAACGCCCTCGGCTTAGGTGACCGAGGGCGTTTCATAGTGCGCTGTGTACCGGTAATAGAATACCTGTGACACAATTGTATTTTAACTTTTACATTCTGTTTTGTCAATATTTATTTTAAATTACTTGATGTGTAATCTTTGTTTTAAGCCCTCAACATCAGAATTTCCGGCTTTTTCCGACTTCCGACAGGTAAATATAAAAAGAAGCCAACACAATTAAGTGTCAGCTTCTGATTACTGATTTTGGGCATAAAAATAGCACCTTACAAAAATGTAAAGTGCTTTAATTACTTCATTTATTCATATTCTCTAAAAATTCCGATATGATTTTTCTTTGTTTTTCAGCCTCTTGTGGCGTTATTTTTTTCTCAGTTTCGCTTATTATTTTTTGAGGGTTAAATTTGTCATCAAATACATATTCACCCTTTGACGATTTCAAGTCCATATTTTTCACCTTCATTTAATAATTCATTTGAAAAATCAATAATCAAGTAATAATCTTTTTCAACATTCAAATTAGGATATTTGTCTTTAAAATTATCAATTGCATTTACAATAAATTCATTACATCCA
>FR895338.1:112104-112296 GCA_000434995.1 Firmicutes bacterium CAG:341
TCCTATCGCCTCAAGCCCCAACATATTTTGCTTTTTAAGAAAATTGATTAAGTCACCCGGACTTAGACAACCATTAATAGTTATTTTATCAATTTTCTTATTTCTTTTCAATAGACCTTTAGGCTTTTGAACTACAAGTTTCTTTTCCCAATCTCTATATGTCATATCAGCAGGAACATAGTAGGTTTTGCC
>FR895338.1:112358-136771 GCA_000434995.1 Firmicutes bacterium CAG:341
GAGCCAGTATCAAAAATTCATATAAAGTCAAACAGCAAAACACTCCTGATTATAAATCGGGAGTGTTTTTTAGTAAGAAACAATTATGCTTTGAATTTAGATTTGAATACCACAAGAAGTATAATATCAATTACGAATAAAAACAGTGAAACTATACCGAGAAAGTTTGCTTTTTTTATTCTGTCTTTATTCAAATTTGAAAGAGGGAATTTTTTGCTTTTAAATATTGTGCCAACCACTATTCCCATTACGCCGAATGCAGGGCATACGCCGACAGTTAACACACCCAAAGTTGCCATTATAAAAGCAAAGCGGCATAATCTGTCAATAACATCAGGGTTTTTATCATCATTATTTTTAATAACATCTTTATTTTCCATAACTTTTCCTTTCATTACTTAGATATAATACCATATTTAATATTTATACGCTCGATTTTTTTTATAAATGTTTCACCGAAGAAATATAAAAACAGAGCGGTTACACCTGCAAAAACCAAATTAAAAGGAACGCCTGAAGCATAAATTGCAACTATTCCTTTAAAAGTCATATTACTGTTAAAATAAAGTACAGAGGACAAATCAACTATCAAACCATACAAAATAAGCACAGACAAAAAGCCTACAACCGAAAGCGAAATTTTGGTCGGCTTGATATAGTCAAACACAAGACCGAAACACAAGCCTACACTTGCCATTGCAACCATTTGGAACGGGGTCCAAGCACCCTGACCAAAAATAAAATTTGAAACAAACATTGAAAGTGCGCCGATTAAATATCCCCTTTTAGCACCCAAAACAGCACCGCTGACACCGACTACTGCAGCAATGGGTTTAACTTGAGGAACCAAATAAAACACAGCCCTGCTGACAACTGCAAGAGCAGTAAGCGAAGCTATAAGGGTTATATCTTTAGAAGTATGCTCACTTTTTTCAAATGATGAAAAAAACGGCAGCATTGAAACAATAATAATTAAAACACTTACCAAATAATAATTAGTATTACTGAAAAAAATCTGCCACAGCACCACAAACACTATTATAAGCACAGTTAAAAAAGGATATATCTTTTTCATACAATATCCCCCATTGACACTGCCGACTCCAAATATCTTTTAGTAATTCTTCTTACTTGTGTGGTATAAAAGTTAAGACTTGAAAAAACTTCACGCCTACTGCCTGCTTTTGATATAATTGCATCACTTAAAAACGAAACATAATCTGCAACATCGCCGACAAAATCCAAATCGTGAGAAACCATTATAATTGATTTACCTTGATTTTTCAAATCAAAAAGTAATTTTTTTACTTCAAGTTTAGAAAATTCATCAAATGCCTTTGTAGGTTCATCCAAAAGAAAAATATCGGCATCTTGTTCTAAAAGAATACCAAACGCAAGTTTTTGTGCCTGCCCACCGCTTAAATCAAAAGGGTGCTGATTTAAACATTCGGCAATGCCGAGTTTTGCTGCCGTATCTGCTCTTATTTCTTCTTTTACTGTATCTTTAGTAAAAAGGTATTTTACATTTTGCGGCATATAGGCGCATTTGCCATAAAGTTTTACTTTGCCGGAATACTGCTTTTTAATTTGTGCAATAATTTTAAGTAAAGTTGTTTTACCGCTTGCGTTTGAACCGATTATGCAATTGATTTTAGATTTATACGCTTTAAAATTCAAACGGGATAAAATATCTTTATCATTTTTTGAATATGCAAACGATACATTTTTTAAAATAACGCTCGGCTTTTCGTCTTCATTATCAGCAAGCACATCTTTTTGCTTTAATCTGCCTGCAAGATTAACTGCGGTTTTTACATTCAGCGGCCTTTCATCAAAAATGCGTGTGCAAATCGGAAAGTAAAACAATAATTCTTCATTAAATTTAACATTATCAGGCTTGTCATTGCAAATTATTTTTCCGTCTTCAAGTATGATAAGTTTATCGCAATAATCAATAAAGTCTTCACTTGAATGGGATACAATAACAATCGTAACTCCAAGTTCTTCGTTAATCCTTTTTAATAACGAAGAAACAGTTATTACAGATTTAGGGTCAAGCTGGGAAAGAGGTTCATCAAGAAGAAGTGCCTTCGTATCATAAATCATTGAAGACGCAATACACACGGTTGCTTTTTCACCGCCCGAAAGCTCATCAATCTTTTTATCAAGAATATTATTCAGATTAAAAAACGAAGCGGTTTCCCCTATTTTCACGGTAATTTCATCATTTGAAAGGCCTTGATTTTCAAGCGCAAATGCAAGCTCACCCCTAACATTTTCGCATACAAATGAAGTTTCGGGATTTTGCCCTACAAAGCCTATCGGCTCACAGTTTACATCAATATCACCGCTAATATCACCTACGGGTGATATTTCTTTTTTTAAAAGGCGCAGTAATGTTGATTTTCCGCTTCCGCTTTTACCCATTATTAAAACAAATTCGCCCTGTTTAATATTCAAATCAACATTATCAAGTGCTTTTTTACTTGACTGAGGATATGTGAATGTTAAATTTTTTGTTTCAAAATATACCATTTTATACCCTCCAAAATATTTATAATTACCGGAATAAACATAAACACCGCAAAGACGGTAAAATCAAGCGAAGAAAAAGAAATCACCTTTATTTCAGGGTCAAATATAAATTCGGATACATTAAAAATATTCATTATAACTTCACACCCAGCCAAAGCAATAATAAATATCATTAAAATTAAATCTAAACTGCAAAATCTGTATTTGGAATATGGCTTTCTTGAACTGTTAAAATTTCTTGCGCGCATTGTATCTGAAATCTCTATACTTTCTTCAAGAGTCATGGAAACAAGCGAAGAAAAATTATCAAGACTTTTTTTTAATTTGCTTTGCCCCAAATCTATATTCATTCTTGCGTCATTTATTTCCTGTGCATTTTTTCTAAGCCTTGGAATAAACGAAAAAGTCATAGTCAATACAAGTGTTAAATTAGGTGCAAGCTTTGAAAAGACAGACATAAATTTATCACTGCTCATTACAATTGAGTAATTTGAAAGCCATAAAATCACGCTTGAAAACATAACACCCTGGCACAATCCGTAAAAAAAGCCTTCAAGTGTAAAATGTTTATTAGCCAGGGAAAAAAGAACATCCACGCCATAAGAAGTGAATACCATATTAAATAGAGCAACAAGCAGAGTAAAAGGCAAGAGGAAAGAAACAAAAGTCAAAACTGCTTTTTTACCCTGAAGCATAAAGTTATAAATTAAGCCCGCAAGCAGTGACACCGATAAAAAGAAAGGATTAAAATTTAAAAGTATAAGAATAACAGCGAAAACAAAAAAGAGAAAGCACACTTTTGGATTAAAACTTGAAAATTTATCCATAACGCTTTCCCCTTTCAATCAGTATTCAATACCTTTTCTTGCGCCAATACCCAAATCATACGGATGTTTAACTTTTTCCATATGAGTTATATAATCAGCCTTTTCAAAAAATTTATCAATTTTTTTATGGCCTGTTATAATTACTTCTTTATCTTTCAAACAGTTTAATAAATCTAACGAATCATTAAGTGAAACAAAAGTATCAATTACATCAAGAAATTCATCAAGAATAATAATATCACAAGTTGAATTTTTGATATATGAGAGTGCACTGTCGACCCAAGCTTGATACTCTTTGCCGGGGTTAAACGGTAATTTTTCAGGTGATTTAAAAATATCAAACGGTAAAACAGCTAATTCGCTTGATTTATTATTTTTCAAAAACTGAACAAGAAGTACATTTTTGCCTGCACCTTTTGCACGCATACCCTGCCCCAAAGCCGAAGTAGTTTTACCTTTACCGTATCCGAAATATATTTGAATCATCTGATTCTGACCTCTTCTTTAGTTTTAAACGAATATCCGTATCCGTCAAGAATATGCATCTTTTTGAGTGCTAATTCGCATCCCTTCGATACGCAAAGATTTGCCCTTACCGGAATGGTAACATCAAGATTAAGTGTTTGAGAAATAAGCTTATCAAGCCCAAAAAGCTGTGACATACCGCCTGTTAAAATTACACTTGAATTTGATATATCGGCAACAAGCTGTGGTGAAGTACGCTCAAACATAGACTTTGCAACCGTCATAATTTGGTCAAGTAATTCACCGAAACATTCGCAAATTTCATTGCCTGTAATTTCCACGGTTTTAGGCAAACCGGAAAGAACATTTCTGCCCTTCGCACTCATTGTAACATCAGTATCACGCATAACAGCCGAACCAATGGTTTTTTTAATATTTTCAGCAGTTCTTAGCCCTACAAAAAGGCCGTGTTTATCTTTAAGATACTTAACAATAGCTTCATCAAAATCATCGCCGCCGATTTTTACGGTTTCGTTTTGGCTCATAGCACCCTGACTTATAACTGCCATATCTGTTGAACCCGCACCAATATCAATAACAAACACACCCGTTGGGTTAATCGGGTCGACACCTGCACCAAAAGCGGCACAAATCGGCTGTTCAAGCAAGCAGACGGAGCGCGCACCGGCAGAAATCAAAACAGAAATAAGTGTTCTTCTTTCAACATCGGTGCTGTCTGATGAAACACTTGCAACTATTCTCGGCTTAAAAATATTCTTTTTAAGCACTTTATTCATAAAATATTCAACCATTTGCTGTGCAAGCTCATAGTTGCTGACATTACCGTTTTTAATCGGCTGAATAACGCTTACACCAACCGGCTCTCTACCCTCAAGGTAATATGCACGCTTGCCGGCATAAAGCATTTCGCCCTTATTGCAATCGTATGCAACATAGGCAGGCTCGCTTAAAACAACACCTTTGCCTACAACGGAAATAACTATTGAATTTGTACCTAAATCAATTCCCAAATCATATCCAAACATAATTTACATTCCTAAATATTTAAAACTTTTATATAATGTTACTTTAAAATATCAATATTGTCAACAGATAAAAAATGAACAAGTGCGCTGTAGCGTCTGCTTTTTTTATCATTATCAACCATCGCTTTAATTGAAGTTTCGTTTCCAACAATTATCAATAAATTTCTTGCACGGGTTAAAGCTGTATAAAACAGATTTCTGTATGAAAGTTTCGGCGGAGTTGAAACAGTCGGCAAAACCACAGCCGAAAACTCACTGCCCTGACTTTTATGCACGGTCATTGCGTATGCAAGCTCGATTTCTTTTACATTTTCAAAGCTGTACATTGCTTCCTTATCATCAAATTTAACATTTATAATATCATTAGCCTTATCAATACAAGTTAAAATACCTATATCCCCATTGAAAACACCCGTGCCGTTTTCACCGTCTTTAAACCAAGGAACATCGTAATTATTTTTAATTTGCATTACCTTATCGCCTTCACGCAAAGTATAGCCTTTATATCTCACTTCATTTTTTTCATATGACGGCGGGTTAAGCTTCGCTTGTAAAAGCGCATTTATATTTTCAGTTCCCACTTCGCCTTTTCTGCTCGGGCAAAGAACCTGTATATCCTTAACACTGTCAAACCCGTAGCCTATCGGTATTCTTTTAGTCACCAAATCCACAATTTTTCTTGAAGCGATATATTTTGAATTTTCACGAAGCAAGAAAAAATCAGAATCCGGGCTGTTATCAAACACAGGCATTTCACCGTTAACTACTCTGTGAGCGTTTGATACAATTTTGCTTTTCATAGCCTGGCGAAAAATTTTATCAAGACTTACTACACCTATAAGGTTACTTTTTATTAAATCTGCAAGTACATTGCCTGCACCGACGGGCGGCAATTGGTTTTTATCCCCAACCATTATCAGCCTGCAAGAAAGCGGCAAAGCATCAAGCAGTGCTGAAAAAACAGTAACATCAACCATTGATAATTCATCAACTATTACAGCGTCACATTCAAGCGGATTTTTAAGATTATGCGCAAAACTCGGCTCATCAGCTCCGTCTTTAAATTCCACTTCCAAAAGCCTGTGTATAGTTTTAGCTTCTTTACCGGTAAGCTCCGTCATTCTCTTTGCGGCTCTTCCCGTCGGTGCGGCAAGCGCAACATCAAGCCCTCTGTTTTCCATAAGGGTAATTATACCCTTTACTGTTGTGGTTTTACCTGTACCGGGGCCGCCTGTTAATATCAGCAAGCCTTTATTAACAGCAATTTCAATTGCCTGCCTTTGCTTTTCATCAAAAACAATATCGTTTGCTTTTTCAAAAGTGTCTATTTCGGCAGGCGAAATTTCTTTAGGGGTCGGCGGATATTCAATCATAACTTTTATACGCTGAGCTATTGAAGACTCAGCTTCGTATATTTCAGGCAAAAATAAAAAAGGTTTATCGTTAATATTTTCTTCAACAAGCTGTTTTGCATCAATAGCATTATCAATTGCAATTTCAGCTTCATCCTCGCTGCATTCAAGTAAAAGCATTGCAGGTTTGATTACACTGTATCTCGGCAGGCAGGTATGCCCATTATAAAGATTATGCCTGACTATATATGTAACACCGGCCTGGCATCTGCAATCAAACGGCGGTTCTTCATCCAAATTCATCGCAATTTCGTCTGCCCTAGCAAAATCAATTGAATTAACAACCGAAACAAGAGCATACGGATTTTCCTTTGCTATATCAAGCGAATCACCCTTGAACACATTATAAATATCATAAGCTTCCTGCTGATTAAAACCGAGTTCGGATAACCCGTTCATAACATCTCTTGCAGAAAACTGCATTTTAAAATCACGATTTATTTGCTTTGCCTTTGTTCTTGATATACCTTTAATTTCAGCAAGCCTTTCAGGCTCATTTTCAATTACATTAAATGTGTTAGAACCAAATTTTTCAATTATTTTAGTTGCTGTTGCTTCACCTATACCTTTAATAATACCGCTTGCAAGAAAGCGATGCATTCCAGATGCATCCGACGGCCTTGTATGAGTCAGACGAACAGATTTAAACTGCCTGCCAAAGCTTGGATGCATAGTCCATTCACCTTGAAACACAATTTGCTCACCGACTGCTATATCACCTAAAATGCCGACAACAGTTTCAAATTCATTTTCATCTGTTTTAACTTCGGTTACAGCGTAACCGTTAGCGTCATTTCTATAAGTAATATTTTCAACGGTACCTGTTAAATTTTCAAGTTCGTCTGCCATATTATTCTCCGTTTACTTAAGTTTAGCTATTGTAACACCATTTTCACCCTCACCGTATCTGCCAAGCCTGTATTCAGCCACATTAGGATGAGTTTTAAGATAATCGCCTACCGCAGTTCTAAGCACACCTGTACCTTTACCGTGGATAATTCTAATTTCTTCGATATTATTCAAAACACATCTGTCAATAAAAAGTCCAAGTTCTCCGATTGCTTCATCAACAGTTTCACCGCGCATATCAATTTCTGTTTTAACATCTTTATCCGCACGCGATGATGTGCGATACAAATTATGCTGTGTTTTAACCGGCTTTTTCTTTGGCTTATCAATAATCATAATATCCGAAAGCTTAACACGGGTTTTGAGAAGCCCTGATTTAACAAAAACATTATTATTTTTGAATTCAACAACTTCACCTTCGCCTATACCTTTAATTACCACTCTGTCACCTGCAACGGGATTTCGCGGCAATTTATAATCATAATCCCAATTATCTGCTAGTTCATTAGGATTTATAAGGTCATCCATTTCGCCCATTTGGGCCTTAACCGCTCTTCTTGTTTTGCGGGCAATTTCAGTAGCGTTTGACGAAGTTTGTTCTTTTTTCAATTTTTCAAGTTCAAGCAAAAATTCACTTGATTTACGCTTTGCAGAGTCAATAAGCTTTTGCGCTTCTCGCTTTGCTTTATCAATTTCACGGGCTTTTAAAGTTTCAATTTTATCTTTATCCGACTGTGCTTTTTCCTCTATTCTCTTTGCTTTTTGAGTCATTTCCTCGGCAATTTTTCGTTCTTCTTCCAAAGCGTGACGCGATGCTTCAAGTTTTTCAAGCACAGCTTCAAAATCACGGTTATCTGAACCAACTATTGCTTTTGCATTGTCAATTACCGATTGCTCCATGCCGAGATGAGCCAAAATTGCAAATGCATTTGACCTGCCGGGAACACCGATTAAAAGTTTATATGTCGGGCGAAGCGTTTCAATGTCAAACTCGCAACATCCGTTTGTTACACCCGGGGTATCAAGCGCATAAGCTTTAAGTTCGGCATAATGTGTAGTTGCCACAATGGTTGCGCCCTTTTCTCTTAAAGCTTCAATAACCGAAACTGCAAGTGCCGCACCTTCAACCGGGTCAGTTCCCGCACCGAGTTCATCAATAAGAATAAGCGACTTGTCGTCAGCCTTTTTCATAATATCAATAATATTAACCATATGTGATGAAAAAGTTGAAAGCGACTGTGCAATGCTCTGCTCATCACCAATATCAACAAGTATGTTATTATACACCGAAACTCGTGACATATCTGATACAGGAATAAGCATACCGCACATAACCATAAGAGTTAAAAGGCCAAGCGTTTTAAGTGACACGGTTTTACCGCCGGTATTAGGGCCGGTAATAACAAGCGTATCATACTCATCCCCGA
The DNA here is from genome assembly GCA_000434995.1 of Firmicutes bacterium CAG:341. Classification (GTDB taxonomy): domain Bacteria; phylum Bacillota; class Clostridia; order Oscillospirales; family Acutalibacteraceae; genus Eubacterium_R. Next base: position 120,920 of record FR895338.1, read on the forward strand.
TAGCAATATCTGTTGCAACAACTTTTTTAGGGTCAATAAGCGGATGGCGTGCTTTTTTTAAGTAAGTAATTCCCTCATTATTAAGTATCGGCTTTGTTGCTTTCATTTTGTAAGCAAGATGTGCTTTTGCAAAAATAAGATTAAGCCTGATTGCACTTTCATACGAATGTTTAATCGACTCGGCAAAATCACCTGCTTCTGCCGAAAGTTCATAAAGAATACGCATAATTTCATCGCGTTCTTTACCTTGAAGCACTTTTATATCATTATTTGCATCAACTACCGATGCCGGCTCTATAAATACAGTAGCGCCCGTTGATGATGTATCGTGAACAAGGCCCGGTACATTGCCCCTACATTCCGCTTTTACAGGAACAACGAAACGCCCGTTTCTTTGGGTTATAATAGCTTCCTGCAAAAACTGCTGATAATGTGAAGAATGAATCAATGAATCAAGTTTTTCCCTGATTGAATTTTCTTTAGACCTGATTTTTTTTCTAATATCATAAAGTGTTTCCGAAGCTTTATCGGCAATTTCTTCTTCACTTATAATGCAAGAAAAAATCTTGGCTTCCAAATATTTATTAGCCGTAATTCCTTCAAAAAAGAAATCAAGAGAAGTTTTAACCCCGCTTGAATGGCCGTGCCATTCATCAAGAGTACGAAGTCCCCTGAGGCAATAAGCAATATCAAGCAGTTCCTTAGGGTTAAGCGAACCGCCCGCAGAAGCTCTGTGAAGAGGATTATTTACATTTTTCAAACCTGAAAATGACGGTCCGCCGAAACGAGCTAAAAGTGAAAATGCATCTTCCGTTTGCTGTAAAAGAAGTTCAACTTCGCTAATATCACTGCTAGGTTTCAATTCCCTTGCCAAATCCTTGGCATCATCACACGAACATTCACCGGCAAGCTTGTCAAGAATCAGGTCAAGTTCAAGTGTTTTATAATTTTTGTTCATAAGTATATACCTTTAAAATTTAACTGATTTATAAAATTCTAATGTCGGCAGTCTTTTTTGAATTCGAGATAATACATACTGCTCACTTATTTTAGATAAAATTTCTAAATTTTCACTGCTTAATGAAAATGAAAATATTTTTTTAGGTTCAGTAAGGCAAATAAATCTAACTGCCGTAATTACATTTTTAGGGCAGGTAATCGTTCCTATTTTATGGCAATTTGCACAGTAAACGCAACCGTCAAGTGTATCAAAATACATAATATCGCTTTCATATGTACCGCAATTTGCGCAAGCCAAAATATTCGGCATATAGCCCGACAGTGACATAAGGCGAAATTCAACAACGGATTTTATCTGCACAATGCTTTTTCCACCCTTGCAAAGCAGATGAAGTGAATTTAATATAATACTCAACATTTCTTCTTCAGGCTGCCCCTCATTTGCAAGTTCATATGCAAGCTGTGCAAAATACTGTGCCACCGCAAGCTTTTCAATATCACTTCGTAAATCAAAAAACATTTCTATTACAGTAGCATTATCTACCACATTTGCATCTCTGCCTTGATAAATAGAAAACTCACAATAAGCAAAAAGCGAAGTTGAAGCCGAAAGCTTATTCTTTAATTGCTTGGCATTTCTTACAAAAGCGTTTACAAGTCCATAATCAGCAGTAAGGAGAGTAACTAAACGGTCACTCTCCCCAACTGTTCGCTCTTTGATTACAAGTCCCTTTGTTTTCGCCATTTTGCACTTCCCGATTACTGTTAAAATTGCAATTTTCTGATTGCTTATATTTTAAATAATCATCAATTTTGCCTGAATTCCAAAAATTTTGCCATTCGTTATTAAGCATAAATATCACCGTTTTTATTTTATACTACGATGATGATTTTAAGCTTGTGAAAAATTGGATATTATTTATTATCAAGCCCGAAATTATGAATAAGACCTTCTCTGTTTCTCCAATCTTCCTTAACTTTTACCCAGCAGTGAAGATTAACTTTAATTTGGAAAAATTTTTCAAGGTCCTGCCTTGCATAAGTTGATACTTTTTTCAGCATTGCACCGTTTTTGCCGATAACCATACCCTTATGGCTATCACGCTCACAATAAATGGTAGCGTCAATATCAAGTATATCTTTATCGTCACGTTCACGCATTTTTTCGACCGCAACTGCAATGCCGTGCGGAATTTCTTTATCCATAAGCCTAAGTATTTTTTCTCTGATTATTTCAGCCGCCAAAACTCTTTCAGGTTGGTCAGTCAATGTATCATCAGGGAAAAAGTGCGGTGACTCAAAAGCAAGCTTATCAAGTTCATCAATAAGTTCATCAACATGGTCACCCTGCGTTGCACTTACAGGCACTACGGCAGTAAAATCATAAAACGAGGTAAGATAAACAATTCTTTTAAGCAATTCTTCTTTATCGTTTATCATATCAATCTTGTTGATTGCGAGAATAACAGGCATTTTCTGCTTTTTAAACATATCTAAAAGCTGAAGCTCCTGCTCATTAAGTTCACCGCGAGGTTCGGTTAAAAACAAGCACGCATCAACACCGCCGACGGTGTCACCTACCGCTTCGTTCATCTTTTCGCCAAGTTTATTATGCGGCTTATGAAAACCCGGTGTATCGGTAAAAACAAGCTGTGTTTCACCCTTTGTAAGTACACCCATAATTTTAGTTCTTGTAGTTTGTGGTTTTGAAGATACTATTGCAATTTTTTGGCCAAGTATTTTATTAAGCAAAGATGATTTGCCGACATTTGGTTTACCTACAATAGCTACAAAAGCTGTTTTAGTCATTATTCGTCTCCCATATAATAGCTGTTGTTACGCTTCCAACCGATTTGAGTAAGCACGGTTTCTTCTTTTTCACGCATATGTACTGCTTCAAGTCCGCCGTCTTCATGGTCATATCCTAAAAGATGAAGCATTGAATGAACAGTTAAAAATCCGATTTCCCTTTGAAGCGGGTGGTTATAAAGCTTTGCCTGCTCAACTGCTTTTGGTACGGAAATTACAATATCACCTAAAAGCTTTGCACCGGTATCGTGGTTAATATCATATTCTCCGTTTTCGCCAAGCGGAAAAGAAAGAACATCTGTTTCTTTATCAATATTGCGGTACTGCTTATTAAGTTCTCTTATTTGCTCATTATCAACAAATCTTACGCTGACTTCAGCAGAGCCTTTAAAGCCCTCGAGCTGTAATACAGCGTGGCAGCAACGCCTGATTAACATTCTTATTCCGGTTGGTACTTTAACTGCTTTTTGGTCATTTGAAATAATTACTTTAACTGCGTCCATTATTCTTATCCTCCTCGTATTTTTGGTAAGCGTTTACAATATCCTGCACGAGCTTATGCCTTACAACATCTTTTTTATCAAACTTACAAATCGCAATATCATTAACATTGCGAAGAATATGCATTACTTTTTTTAATCCTGATTTCTTTCCGTCAGGTAAATCAATTTGTGTTATATCACCCGTAATAACCATTTTTGAATTAAAGCCAAGGCGGGTTAAAAACATTTTCATTTGCTCAGGCGTGGTGTTTTGAGCTTCATCAAGAATTATAAAGCTGTCATCAAGTGTACGCCCGCGCATATAAGCAAGCGGTGCAACTTCAATAGCTCCCCTTTCCTGATACCTTTGAAAGCTTTCTGCACCGAGCATATCAAAAAGTGCGTCATAAAGCGGCCTTAAATAAGGGTCAACCTTACTTTGCAAATCTCCGGGTAAAAAGCCCAATTTTTCGCCCGCTTCAACTGCCGGGCGGGTAAGTATGATTCTGTCAACTTCCTTTGCACGAAAGGCTGTAACCGCCATTGCAACAGCAAGGTAAGTTTTACCTGTACCTGCCGGGCCGATACCGAATGTGATGGTATTGTTCATAATCGCATCACAATACTTTTTTTGCCCGAGAGTTTTAGGTTTCACCGGACGACCCTTTGAAGATATGCAAATCGAACCGCTGCCCATACTTGATATTTTATCTTCATTACCCTCGTTAACAAGAGTAAGCACATAGCGAACATTTTGCTGTGTCAGTTGCTCGCCCTTATTTATAAGCATAAGCATTGAGTTTAAGGCACGCACAGCTTTATCTACATTTTCAATATCACCGCACACTTTTAATTCAGAGCCGCGGGAAATGACTGAAACATCATATTCGCCCTCTATCATTTTTACATTTTCATCAAAACTACCGAACAGGCTTACCGCTTGCTCCATAGCGTCAAATTCTATAATTTTTTCTGCCATATTATCGCCTTAATTATTCAACATCTACTTTTATTTTGCCGATTCTTCTATCTCTAACATTTAACACGGTAAAAACAAGATTTTTGTATTTTACACAATGCTCTTTTCCGTCATCTTCGTTCGGCAGGTAACCCAAAAGGCTGATTACAAACCCTGCAACTGTATCATAATCACCGTCAGGCAAATCAACTTTAAGAGCTTTTTCAACATCTTCAATATCGGCAAAACCGTCAAATGTAAATGTTTTATCATCTATTTGCGTTATGCTTTGTTCTTCTTCATCGTCATACTCATCGCAAATATTACCAACTATGCTTTCAAGAATATCCTCCATAGTTACAAGGCCTGCTGTACCGCCGTATTCATCAATTACAATTGCAAGCATAATTCTGGTTTCCGTCATTTTTGCAAAAAGCTTACCGCCCGGCATCGACTCAGGCACATAAAGTGGCTTCCTGATATATGATAAAAGCTTTTCATCCGGCGAAATATGATTACCGACGAATTTAAGCAAATCTTTAACATACAAAATACCGCAGATATTATCAAGGTCACCGTCATAAACCGGAAGTCTTGAATTACCGTATTCAATAGCAAGCTTTACTGCATCTTCAATATTTGAATTGCAATCAACAGCATTGATGTCAATTCGGTGAGTCATAATGTCGCCTGCATCAAGGTCATCAAATTCAAAAATATTGTTAATCATTTCTCTTTGATTTTTTTCAAGCTGACCGACCTGCTCATCTTCTTCAACAAGTTGTTTTATTTCATCTTCTGTCGAATTTTCTTTTTTAAACAGATTTTTTAAGGCACTGCCCATAAAGGCAAAATCACTCCAATATCATTATTTATTATTTTTAAATCAAATAATATTATATAATATTTTTTTCTGTTTGTAAAGTATTTGCAAATATGATATAATATTTTTAATAAAAATTTATGAGGTTCGTGATGATTGAAAAAATAAAAGAAGAGAATGTTTGGGATTTTTTAAAAAATGACAATAAGCCGATTATGATTTACGGTATGGGAAACGGTGCTGAAAAAATCATTTCAACACTTGATACTTACGGTGTTAAAGTAAGTGAAATTTTTGCAAGCGATGAATTTGTAAGAGGTCATTCATTTTTAGGATATAAAGTTTTAAAATACAGCGATATTTGCGAAAAATATGATGATTTCAATGTTGTATTGGCATTTGCCACTCACCTCGAAAATGTGATTGAAAACATAAAAAAAATCAACAATGAACATAAGGTTTTTGCACCGGATGTGCCTGTTTGCGGCGGCGGACTTTTTACAAAAGAATATGTTAAAGAGCATAATGATGAATTCGACTTTGTTTACAATAATTTAGCAGACGAAAAAAGCAAAAGCGACTATGTTGACATTATAAATTTCAAAGTATCCGGAAAAGTTGATTATCTGCTAAAATCATATTGCGATAAAGACAGCGTTTACAAAGATATTTTAAAGCTTGATACAAACGAAACCATCGTAGATTTAGGTGCTTATGACGGGGACACAATCAGGGAATTCACATCATTTACAAATGGAAAATACAACAGAATTTTAGCACTTGAACCTGATGCAAAAAGTTACAAAAAATTAGTCAAGAACACAGCCAAAATGCCTAATTTAGAAGCGTTAAATATGGGTGCGTGGAATGAAAAAGATACCTTAATATTTGCTAAAGAGCAAAGCAGAAATTCACACATATCCGCAAGCGGTGTACCTGTAAAAGTAACGGATATAGACTCACTTGTTGATTATCCTGTTACCTTAATAAAAATGGATATAGAAGGCTCGGAAATGAAAGCACTTGACGGAGCAACAAAAACAATAAAAAGAAATCTTCCGAAACTATATGTATGTGCATATCACAGAAACGAGGATTTATTTGCACTCGGAAAAAAAATATTAAGCTTTGATAAAAGGTACAAATTATATTTTAGGCACAGCCTGTATATTCCTGCTTGGGAAAGCAATTTTTATGCAATAATTGATTAAAGTATAATATTTATTTGACTTAACCTTTAGGTTAATATATAATAAGATGATTGATTTATTTTGAGGTGAGGAAAATTGACAACTGTATTATATGGAATAATAATCATCTTTGCCACATTTATGGGTGCGTTTGTCGGCCTTGGCGGCGGAGTAATCATTAAACCGCTTCTCGACTTAATAGGCAAAGACAGTGTAGCAGTTGTTAATTTCATTTCAACTTGTGCTGTGTTTAGTATGAGCATCAGTTCAACGGTTAAGCACATCAGGTCAAAAACAAAAATTGATTTTAAGCTTATTATTTCACTGTCTGTCGGGGCAGTAATCGGCGGTATACTCGGTTCAAAATTATTTGATTATCTTTTAGGTATATTTAATAACAATATGCTCAAAAGTCTGCAAGGTTTAATATTAGGTATATTACTTGTAATATCGGTTATTTATATAAATATTAAAAATGCAAAAAGCTTTAAAATAACAAATCCGATATGTATTGCGGCAGTAGGTTTAACACTTGGTTTTATCGCGTCATTTTTAGGTGTCGGCGGCGGACCGATAAATGTAGCATTTGTCGTTTTATTTTTTTCAATGACTGTTAAGGAAGCTGCTATTTACAGCGTCGGCACAATATTTTTCAGCCAGCTTTCAAAATTGATAACTTTAGGCGTCACCCATACAATTCCAAAATGCAGTATACTTACTCTCGCAGTAGCAATAATCTGTGCGGTTGCAGGCGGCATATTGGGTGCAAAAATGAATAAAAAAGGCAACGAAAAAGTTATTAAAACAATTTTTACAATAGTGGTAGCTTTAATTGCGTTGGTTAATTTTTACAATGCAATTGTAGGTTTTACAGCCTAAAATAAAGGGGAAAATTTATGGGAAAGAAAAACATTATCTTCTACTTTTCCGACCAACAGCGTTGGGACACGGTAAATGAAGAAGTAACGCCTAACCTTTGCGAGCTTGCAAAGGAAGGGATCAAGTACGAAAACAACTTCACCTGCCAGCCCGTTTGCGGACCGGCAAGGGCATGCCTGCAAACAGGTGTTTACGCTACACAATGCGGTTGTTATTGGAATGGAATTCCGCTTCCAAGTGACATTACGCCGCTTGCCCACTACTTTAATGAAGCAGGATATGAAACTGCTTATATCGGCAAATGGCATTTAGCGTCAAACAGATTACCGGGTATAGGACTGCACTGTGAAAGCACCGCAATACCTAAAAACAAACAGGGTGAATACCAATACTTCAGGGGCGCGGATGTGCTGGAATTTACATCGCACGGTTATGACGGATATGTATTTGACGGCGACGGAAACAAAATTGATTTTAAAGGTTACAGGGCTGACTGCATAAATGATTTTGCCTTAGAATTTCTTGATAAAAGAGATAAGGATAAACCATTTTTTATGTTTGTAAGCCAATTAGAGCCGCATCATCAAAACGACCACCATACATACGAGGGCTACAAACCCACCGTAGAAAAATATAAAGATTATCCTTTACCTGATGATTTGACATTTTTAAAAGGCGATTATAAGAAAATGTATCCCGATTATATTTCGGCTATTAACAGGCTTGATTACAATGTAGGCAGGCTTGTTGATAAGCTCAAAGAACTTGGAATATATGATGATACAATTATAGTTTATACTTCCGACCACGGAAGCCATTTCAAAACAAGAAATCCCGAGTATAAAAGAAGCTGCCACGAAAGTGCAACGCACACACCTTTGATTATAAAAGGCGGAAAATTCACAGGCGGGAAAAAAGAAGAAAGATTATCATCGCTTATTGACTTGCCGCCTACTCTTCTTTCCATGGCAGGAATACAGATTCCAAGTACATATATGGGTGTTGACTTGGCTGAACAAATTGATAATCCCGACAAAAAGCGTGACTGTGTATTTATGCAAATCAGCGAAGCATCAAATTCACGCGCAATAAGAACCGAGCGTTTTAAATATGAAGTTCGCGATATTGCTGTTACGGGATACGCACACCATCGAGCAAAGGTTTATTTTGAAAATTATTTATACGATTTGAAAAAAGACCCTAATGAAAAATACAACCTTATCAAAGACCCAAGATACAGACATATAAGGCAGGAGCTTAAATACTTATTATTAAAGCAAATGCAAAATGCACAGGAAGAAGCGCCGGTAATTTTTCCGGCTGTAATTAAAAGGAGAAAATAATGGCTGAAACAAAAAAATACTTAACCATGAAAGAACGCATCTGCTTTACAGTAGGCGCATTTGGCCGCTCGGGAATATATACACTTATGTCAATGTTTACACTTGTGTTTTTCCAAAACGGTGCAGGACTCACATTAAAGCAAGGCACTACAATAATTCTTATCGGGCGTATATTTGATGCATTAAATGACCCTGTAATGGGTATGATTGTTGACAGAACAAAATCAAAATGGGGCAAGATGAGACCTTACTTATTATTTGCACCTATTCCTATTGCGATTACAACAATTGCACTTTTTTCCGCTCCGTTTAAAGAGGGTTCAACAGCGGCATTTATTTGGGCACTTGTTACATACATTCTTTGGGGCGTGGCATTCACAATTCAGGATGTACCGTTTTGGGGGCTTTCATCAGTAATAACCCCGCTTGAAAGTGAAAGAACTTCATTTATTTCAACAGCCCGTTTAGGCTCAACTTTCGGCGGTATACTCCCTGCCCTTCTTGTTCCTATTCTTTATCAAAGCAATATGGGATATACAAAAGGCTTCTTTTTAAGCGGTGTGATATTTGCACTTCTCGGTTGCGGACTTTCAATTCTTATCTTCTTTGTTTCAAAAGAAAGAGTTCCAAAAATGGACCACACACCTTCATTTAAAGAAACATTTGTGGTTCTCGGCAAAAACAAACTTCTTATCATTGTAATTTTTGCGGCAATTTTGGGCTCAACTATGGTAACAGCAAACCAATGTGCGGATTACATCGGTAATTATATCATCATTCAAAACTACACAGATTTCACTCAAATTTTCCAAGATTTCTTGCCGGGTGCGCAAACCACACTTATACCTAATGTTGATGCGGCTGCCGCTTACGATTTCTGGATTCCGCGCGGTACAATTGTAACTACTCTTACAGTTGCAATAGGTGTGGGTATGGTTCCTGCAATGGCTATTTTCCCAATGCTCAGAAAGAAATTATCGCTCAAGCAAATTTACATAGGTTCAGCTATATTCGGACTTGTTGTTCATGCACTTTGCTATGTTGTAATGGCACACGATGTTACAAAAGCTAACATTTATGTACTTTGGATATTCCTTTTCCTTATGGGACTCCCTCTCGGTATTTACAATGTTATCACCTATGCGCTTATTGCCGATTCTGTTGATTACCTTGAATGGAAAACAGGTGAAAGGCAGGAGGGTGTTTGCTTTGCATTCCAAACTTTCCTTTCAAAAGTAAATGCAGCAGTTGCAACATTTGTATTCGGTCAAATTCTTGACAGAACAGACTTTAAAGCTGTTGATAAATCACTTGTTGATACTGCTGGCAGGCAAATCTTCTTTGAGCAATCAGTCAACACTCAAAAAATGCTTTTGGCACTTGTAACAATTGTACCTGCTATCGGTTTTCTTCTTACAATTATTCCGATGTTCTTTAACAACTACACAGGCAAGGTAAAAGAACAGGCACAAAAAGAACTTGAAAAAAAGCGTGAAAAACTTATGTCTGACACAGAAAATTAAACAGCAAAGTAAAATGCAGTTCGCACAAGCGAACTGCATTTTTTATTTGTATCACTTTATAATCTTGCGATTAAGTTTTAATTTCAATATTCTTTTTACACTTTCGTCAATTTGTTTTTCTTTAATTTTTCCGTCTTTTACAGCTTTTAAAACAGCGGGATATTGAATTTTGTAATTATTGGCACACAGCATATCGTTTCCTGCCAAAACACTTTTTATTGCTGCCTCGCCCTTGTCTCCGCCTACAAAATCAACAACTCCGTTCATACCTAAACCATCGGTAATAATAACTCCGTCATAGTTCATTTCATTTCTAATGTACTTATGCACTTTTTTAGAAAGAGATGCAGGGTGCTTTTTATCAAACGCATCAACAATATTGTGGCTTACCATAATCATATCCGCACCCGCTTTAATACCGGCCTTAAACGGAAGAAGGTCGCGCGATTTGAATGTACTCAGTTTTCTTTTATCACGGATTATTTGCGAATGAGTATCACCGTTATTACCATAACCTGGAAAATGCTTTAATGTGCTTACAAGGTTATTTTTACCCATTTCTTTTATAACTGTTTTAATATATTTACTGTTTTTCTTTGCGGAAGTTGAAAAAGTACGATAGTAAATATAATCGCTTTTGCTGTAAGGTGTATCGGCAACAGGAGCTAAATTTGTATTTATACCAAGATCCAATAATAACTTTGCCTTAGATTTTGTATCTTTTCTGATATTTGAAAGTCCACCTTTTCTGTTAAGCTTTTGCGGCGATAAAAACGGTGATTTCCTGTACTGCTTATATATTGATACTCTGTTAACAGTGCCACCCTCTTCGTCAACAGCTATAAGCATATTTAATTTTGAAGCTTTTTGATAAGCTTTGATTTGGCTTTGCTTTTTATTATACGAATTGTTTTTAAAATTATTTGCAAATAATAAGTAACCGCCGAATTGATACTTCTTTTGAATAGCTGTCGCCTTTTCGCTCGGCATATACACCATAAACATTTGTGCAACTTTTTCTTCCAAAGTCATTGAAGATAATATTTCTTCCGCCCTTTCTTCAACGGTTTTAACCTCAATTTCCTGCACTGCGGTATCATCAAGCGCAAATGAAATACAAGGAAAAGAAAAAGAGATAACAATTGCCAATAACACAGCTAAAATATTTCTGTAAGCTTTCATATAATCATCCTTAATAATTGATAAAATAATTATACCTTTTTAGATTATAAAATGCAATATGACTTTAGCGTGCTAATGTGCTACCGCGTTGGCTTGTTAATCTCATATAAATGTGTTATACTAACCGCATTATACTATTTTGATAGGAGTAAATTATGGAAGAAAAAAAGAGAGGTAGCTTTTCAGGTACTGTCGGCTTTGTTCTTGCTGCGGCAGGAAGTGCTGTAGGACTTGGAAACATTTGGCGATTTCCGTACTTGGCGGCAAAAGATAACGGAGGCTTATTTATTTTTTGCTACTTAATTTTAGTTGTAACATTCGGTTTTACACTTCTGATAACCGAAATTGCAATAGGCAGAAAAACAAAGCAAAGCCCACTGACCGCATATGGAAAAATAAACAAGAAATTCGGATTTTTAGGTTCAATTGCAACACTTGTACCAATAATCATATTGCCATATTACTGTGCAATCGGCGGATGGGTATGCAAATACTTTTTTGATTTTATAACGGGTAAAAGCGCGCTTGCAGCGGCAGACGGATATTTCACAAACTTTATATCGGGAAAAGCTGAACCTATTATTTGGTTTTTAATTTTCCTTGCCGCAACTGCCGGTGTAGTTCTCGGAGGTGTTGATAAGGGAATTGAAAAAATGGGCAAAATACTTATGCCGATACTAATTGTTCTTATTATCGGCATTTCGATTTTCTCACTCACATTAAGCTATACTGATGAAGCAACCGGCGTTACCAGAACAGGTCTTCAGGGCTTAAAGTTATATTTAATACCAAACTTTAAAGGTGTAACATTAAAGCAATTTTTCTTGGTAATTATGGATGCTATGGGGCAACTGTTTTACTCAATCAGTGTTGCTATGGGTATTATGGTAGCTTACGGTTCTTATGTCCCTGATAAAACAAACATAAACAAATCAATCAACCATATCGAATTTTTTGATACCCTTGTAGCAATCCTTGCAGGACTTATGATTGTACCGGCAGTATTTGTATTTGCCGGAACCGAGGGAATGAGTGCCGGCCCGGGACTTATGTTTATTTCCTTGCCTAAAGTATTTAACCAAATGGGCAAAATTGGCATAGCTGTGGGTATACTGTTCTTCTTAATGGTAATATTTGCGGCTGTATCGTCCTCTGTATCGGTCATGGAAGCCGTTGTGGCAAGTATTATGGACAAGTTCAAGCTTGACAGAAAAAAGAGCGCAATAATCGTTACAGCGTATGCAGTCATATTCGGAATAATCGTATGCCTTGGCTATAATGTATTCTACTTTGAGCTTAAACTTCCTAACGGCTCAGTAGGTCAAATTCTTGATGTATTCGATTATTTCAGCAATAATATTTTAATGCCTATTGTTGCAATACTCACCTGTGTTCTTATCGGCTGGGTTGCAAAACCGAAAACAATTATTGACGAAGTTACGAAAAACGGAGAAAAATTCGGCAGAAAGTTTATTTATATAGCTATGGTAAAAGTTATTGCACCTGTTCTTTTGGTTGTTCTTTTGCTTCAAGCTCTGGGTGTATTTTAAAATTGCACAAAAAAGTGTAGTAATTTCAATGTAATAAAATTGAGGAAAGTGTTTATTTTAAGCACTTTCCTTTTTTTATTGCGACTGCTTTAAAACAAGTAATTTTTATACAAATTCAACGTAAATTTAGATAAGATATTGCATTTTTATTTGATAGTGTTAATATAATTTATAGGGTGAGTAGTCGCTCACCTGCAAAGAATTTTATAAAAAGGGGTAATCAAAATGAATGAATATATTGAAAATGTAATTAAAACAGTTGAAAAAAGAGATAATGCAAAACCCGAATACATACAGTGCGTAAAGGAAGTATTTCGTTCACTCGAAAAAGTGATTGAGCAGCATCCGGAATATGTTGAAGACGATTTATTAACACGAATGGCTGAACCTGACAGGCTTATTACTTTCAGAGTCGCTTGGGTTGATGATGCGGGAAAAACTCAAATCAACAGAGGTTACCGTGTACAATTCAATTCAAGTATCGGCCCATACAAAGGCGGCTTACGCTTTCACCCGAGTGTAAACAGTTCAATTATGTACTTTCTCGGCTTTGAGCAAACATTTAAAAACTCACTCACCGGTTTACCTATGGGCGGTGCAAAAGGCGGCTCAGACTTTGACCCAAGAGGAAAAAGCAAGGGCGAGATTATGAGATTTTGCCAAGCGTTCATGACTGAACTTTACCGTCACATTGGCCCTAATGTTGATGTACCGGCCGGGGATATAGGCGTAGGAGCAAGGGAAATAGGCTTTTTATTCGGCCAATACAAAAGAATATCCGACGCATTTGAAAACGGCGTTATAACAGGCAAGGGCTTATCTTACGGCGGTTCACTTATCAGACCCGAAGCAACAGGCTACGGAGCAGTATATTACCTTTGCGAAGTTCTTAAACACGAAGAAGATAAATTAAAAGGAAAAACAGTTGCTGTATCAGGTTTTGGCAATGTGGCTTGGGGCGCTTGCAAAAAGCTTGCCGAACTCGGTGCTATTCCTGTTACAATTTCAGGCCCTGACGGATATATTTACGATAAAGACGGAATTATTACAGAAGAAAAAATCAATTATCTTCTTGAAATGCGTGCATCAGGCAGAGACAGATGCGAGGATTACGCTGACAAATTCGGTGTTCCGTTTTATAAAGGTGAAAAACCGTGGGGTATAAAAGTTGATATTGCCATGCCTTGCGCTACACAAAACGAAATCGGAATTAAAGAAGCAAAACAGATAATTGCAAACGGTACAAAATACTATATTGAAGTTGCCAATATGCCAACAACAGAGGAAGCATTAAACTTCCTTATAGATAGAAAGGATGTAATTGTAGCTCCGTCTAAAGCTGTTAATGCAGGCGGTGTATGTGTATCAGGCCTTGAAATGAGCCAAAATAGCCAAAGGCTTTCCTGGACTGCCGAAGAAGTTGACGAAAAACTTCACAATGCTATGATTAACATTCACAAACATTCTGTTGAAGCAGCAGAAAAATACGGACTAGGCTATGACCTGGTTGCAGGAGCAAACATTGCCGGATTTGAAAAAGTTGCAGAAGCAATGATGGCACAAGGTATTTATTGATATAAAAATCATAAAAAACGGTGTGTAGAAAAAATTTCTACACACCGTTTTGTTTTTATCAGTCTGCCTTGCAAGCGTCAAGGGCTTTTGTAATAGCTTCTTTATCCATATTTTGACCTATGAATACAATCTTGTTTACCCTATCTCCATATTCATCATCCCATGCATTTGCAATATCAGGATTCATTGCAAGAATTTGCTCTTGTTGATGCTTTGGCATACACGCAATCCATTTGCCATCATCGGTAGCTGTTTTTTGCTTACCGCTCTGTTCAAAAATATATGCTGTTTGCGGGTCATTCTTAATCCAAAACAAACCCTTGGCTCTAATAACCTCTTTAGGATAATGAGCAAAAACAAAATTTTCAAATTTCTTTTGGTCAAGTGGAGGAAGTGACTCGTAAACAAAAGTACCTATTCCATATTCTTCGCTTTCGCCCTCTTCTTCATCCTCTTCTTCGCCTTCCATAGCTTTAAGCCAGCCCGGTGAATTTAAAATTTTCTCATAATCAAAGCTTTCGGTTGAAAGAATGTCAGAAACAGGAACATCACCGAATGAGGTTTCAATGATTTTAGCCTCAGGCTGTAAAGTTTTAATTACTTTAAGCACCTTTGCTTTATCCTCATCGTTTATTTGATCAATTTTATTAAGAACAATTGTTGTACAATATTCAATCTGCTCAACGAGAAGATTTTCAATATCATCTTCGTCTTTATCTTCTTTAAGAAGTGCATCGCCTGAAAGAAATTCATCAACCATTCTCAAAGAGTCAACTACTGTCACAATATTATCAAGATAGCAAACTGCCGGCAATTCACTTCTTGGGTCAGTACCGTCAAGCATACATATAGAGCCTGCAATCGGACCGGGTTCACAAATACCGCTTGCTTCAATAAGGATATAATCAAACTTGCCGCTTGTAGCAAGCTGAATAATTTGCTTCATAAGGTCAACCTTTAATGTACAGCAAATACATCCGTTTGAAAGCGGAACAAGGTTTTCATCCTTTTGGGTTACATTGCCGCCTTTAGCAATAAGTGACGCATCAATATTTACTTCACCGATATCATTAACTATAACCGCCACTTTGTATCCCTCTTGATTTGCAAGCACATGATTAAGAAGTGTAGTTTTACCCGCACCGAGATAGCCGGTTAAAAGAGTAACCGGAATTTGTTTTTTCTTATTTACCATTTTAAACATCTCCTTTATTTACCGCTTTATTGTACCACCCGTGTCAAGTGAATTCTATCATATTTTGTTAACAAAAAACAGCTTTGAAATATCAAAGCTGTCATTCATCATCAACATCATTTTCAATATCAATTTCGCGCTTATCTCGTTTACTTTTAAATTTATCAAAAAGTTTCTTGATACCGAGTGTTATTGCAATACACAATGGAAAATAAGGGGTAAACGGCCCAGCCCAAAAAACAAGATAGGTGCTAGCCACGCCCATTGCCCATTTAGATTTAAACAAAAAATATAAAAGATAGCCGCCCCATACCGGAGTGTACATAACAATAACAACAATTATAAATAAAACAAGCGTGTGCCAATCTTTACACTCTTTCCAC
>FR895338.1:136805-136949 GCA_000434995.1 Firmicutes bacterium CAG:341
CACACCCATTTACAAAAATTGATGAATTTATTTATTATTTTTTCAAATATCTTTTTCGTAATTATAACCTCACACTTTTTATAGTATTTCAAGAATAGCAAGAAATAACACAAAAGTCAACATTTGTATTCCTACATAACAAGG